>CAJXRZ010000068.1 GCA_913060515.1 uncultured Pseudomonadota bacterium
ACGAGATTTCTGCCTGTCTCGTGGGCTCGGAGATGTGTATAAGAGACAGCAACTAGCCCAGTCAACGGCCTACCAACGGTGGAGCTGAACACCAACGCCTCGGGATCGGGCGGACGCGTCTTGATCAAGGATGGGAGCACCATCGTCTACGAGTTCACCAACAGCCGACAGCTCAAGACCCCCGGCGGGCCGATGGAGTTGACCGGAGCGCTGAACGTAGACAACACCTTCCTGGTCTTCTCAGACGGCGTTCACACTCAAGAGATGCGGTACAGCTCCGACGAAATCGAGCTCTACTCCGGCTACGCCTACCGCGTCCGACCAGACCTGCTCCGCCTGGACACCAGCGGTCAAGATGGCGACGGCGACATGGTCGAGCTCTACCGCGGCGGCGTCTTGAAGGCGTCGATCGCTCAGGAGAGCGGCGACGCCGTCCTGAGCAGCGAGGGCGTTGGAACAGCGCTCGTTCTGCGAGGGGAATCCTTGATCTTGGACGGCACAAGTCCAGGTGGAGGGACCGGCGCAGTCCTGTTCAGGGACGCCGGCGCAGCGCTCGCCAGCATGGCCGCGGAAACCGGAAGGGCGGTCCTGAACGGTGGGAGCCGAAACTTGGTGCTGGCGACCAACAACACGGGAGCCAACGAGACAATCCTCACTGTCCGGGATGGGGCGACAGATGCCCTCCACGTCCAACGGGACAGCAGCAGCGGCCAAGTTACCTTGCGGACCGCGAGCGATGGGGAGTTGGAGTTCAACACCGACGGCGGAACCGGCTACGAGGCCCTTCGCATGACCAGCGACTTGGTCCAAGTCTACCGGCCAATCGCAAGCGCGCCCGCGGGCTCTGACCTGATCACCTTCAATTCAGAGTTGATCAAGACCAAGTCTGGCAGCATCCAGGTCTTCGACTCAGGCAAGAAGCTACGCATCGCGGGTGCGGCCGTGGCTGGGCGTGGCCTGCACCTAGGGTGGGAGGGCCGGTCCGTAGCGAAGATTGACTACACGAGCGGCGACGCCAGCTGGGCGCTCCTCGATCCCTCCGAGAACGCAACAATCGTCCATTTTCCGGACGAATCCAATGGATACTCTGGACGAGACGCGCGTGTCCAAATCGGACGCCACGGCTCCGGCACCGACAAGCGAGGCCGGCTGACCATGCAGTACGACGGGGACAACGGCGCCCCAGGCGTACTGGAGCTGCGTGCAGACGACGGCTCCTCCGTGTTTCTGTCGTTCTGGAGTGAAGGGGGCGGGGCGTACACGTTGTGGGCGACACAGACGGACCCAGGCACGACGAAGCCGACGGTGGGATCCGGCGGCAAAGCCGTGGCGGAGTTCTGATGCTCAGCCTCTTGGTTGTGATCGCTTGCACCACCCCGGTACCCGGCCCAGCAGGTCCACAAGGGGAGGTTGGCCCGACAGGCGCGCAGGGCGTCCAGGGAGCCGCCGGCGAGCGTGGAACTGACGGCGCAGACGGCGAACGCGGACCAAGCGGGAGCAGCGCCGCGGCCCGGACAATCCTTGAAGTTGGTGAGTTGTTCGACGGGACCCGGTGCTATGAGAGCGTCGATGAGCAGACGACTCGGCCAGTCGACGCTTGCTGTCCGGGAGGCTTCGAGGCCATTGGGCTGACAAGCCTTATCGGTCGGGACAAGACAGTCTGCTTGGAGCAGGAGGCCAGCGGCCGGGCAGTCGCTACGGTCCTGCGCGGCAGCGATGGGGCGATATGCTACGAAATGGATGAGCCTTGGGCTTGCTGCCCCGAAGGATTCACGGGGATCGGCTACCGCGACTCTGGAGCACATGTCCTCTGCCTGGAGGACTGAATGAGCGTACTTCTAACGAGTCTTCTTCTCAGCTACTTTGCCTGTTCAACGCCTGAGCCCGGCCCGACAGGTCCACAAGGGGAGGTTGGCCCGACAGGCGCGCAGGGCGTCCAGGGAGCCGTTCAGGCGGGGCGACTCTAGAGGTCTTCTACGACTTAGAGGGGGAGATTTGCTACACCAGCGAGGAGCCGGGAGAGTGCTGCCCAGCAGGTTTCTCCCCAGTAGGGCTCACTTCCGACGGCAACGTCCTCTGCTTGGAGGACTAGCCCGCGGCCTTGACGGCCACCTGCCTGTGCGGCGCCTTTCCTTGCCCAGTCGGTCCACAGTCGCCAGCGCTCTTACGAAGTCGTTGGGCCTGAGGCCCTCAGCGCTCAGCCTGAATCACGCAGAGCCCCTCGGCCAACACGTGCACCGAGTTGGGGTTCCCGCTGTCCTCGCACATGTGGCCGCTGACCTGGTTCAGGCTGCCGGCACACTCCCCGAGGGCCACCAGGTTGCAGACGTGCTCCAGGGTCAGGGCGTTGTCTCCAGCTTGCAGCCAGAAGGTGCCCAGGTAGATCTTCTCGGCCTTGGGGGTCCCGCTGTTGTCGGCGTCTCTGACGATCCAGTCATCGCCACAAGAGCCCCAGACCGGCGCACCGTCTGGCACATCGGAGTTGGCGATGCGCACAAAACCCGTCTCGTTCTGCTGGCTGGAGCCGGACTCCGCGATGGTCGTGTCGTAGACGTGGAACCAGCCGGTCTGGGTGCTGTTCAGGGTGGCCGTGGCGATCGTGCTGTCATTGGCTTTGACGTAGATCTCGCCGGGGGTGAAGCCCACCTCAATGCCCTCGGGGCAGTCGTCGAGGAAGACCTCCGGCGGACCACCGGTGGGCGGGTTCTCCAAGTTGGGATCCTCCGGATCCCAGTCGCCGGTATCTAAGTCACCGCTGTCCTCGCTCGAGGTCAGGTCAGGCGGCAAGTCCCGCTCCCCGCCAGCATCGTTGGGGAGGGAGAGCTCGTAGTCAGAACAGGCCAGGGTGAGCAGGAGCAGCATGGGAGATCCTTGGGATTGCTGCTTTGCAGTGCATGGGCCGTGCCAGAGCACTCCAGCGCCTCAGCACGCTGAAGATGCGCAGCACGAGCGGATCCCAGGGGCGAGCTGGCCTCGCTTGCGGCCAAGTGCGACAGCTTTTCCCCAACTCCTGTCAGCTCAACACCCCAGCAGGGGGCTGGCTCACAACGCTCTAGATGCAGGCCTCCGTCTCCCCCAACGTACAGGCCTGGACCTTGTAGTCATTTCCGGCGCTCGGATCGTAGGCCACCCCGCGTCCCGTAAGCAGCCGGTCCGCGTAGGCATCGCAGCCCTTGGCCAGGCCCATCTCACAGCTCAGCTTGAGCTTCTTGGCGGCCCACGGGGCCTCGCCCGATCCGCCAGCATCACTCCACCAGGCCTCATTGAAGCAGCCCCAGGCAAAGCCCAGCTCGCAGGCCTGACGGTACAGACCCTCCACCTGGGTGGTGTCCTTGGCCACGCCACCTTCGCCCTTGGAGAACACGATGCCCAAGCGGTTGCAGGACTCTCCGTCCTCCAGCTCGCAGCCCTTCTTCATGGCGTCCAAGGCCACGGAGCTGCGCATCGGGGACGTGGCGCCCTCCTCTACACCGAAGTGCATCTCCGCCAGCTCCCTGCAGCCCTCGGCATGGTTTTGCGCGCAGGCCATCTCCAAGAAGAGCTTGGCTTGCTCGGGATCCGCCACCACCCCACGGCCGTCCTGGAAGCGGAAGCCCAAGTGGGTACAAGAGGCCGCATCGCCACCGGCACAGCCGGCCCGGTTCAAGCTCACAGCGTGGCCCTCGTCTTGGGGGACCGGGTTCTCTGGGTTCAGGTAAAAGCCCGCCGCCAGATCGCAGGCGAAGGGCAGAGTCAGGTTGGGGAGCGCACAGTAGCCCTCCAAGCGCAGCACCCCTTCGGCATCGCCCGCTTGGGCTTGGGCTTGGGCCTGCCAGATGCAGGCGCGGCCATCGGCCAGCTCATCGCAGCCCTTCATCAAGAGCACCGAGGGCTCCTCCTCATAGGCAGAGCGGGCCCGGCAGCCCTCGCCAGTACCCGCCTCACAGGCCTTCATGTACAGGGCCTTGGCCTTGTCAATCTCGCCCTGGACCTCATGGGCGTCCCCAAGCCAGACGCAGCTTCGCGCATCACCTGCATTGCAGGCCAACTCAAAGAGGGTCTGGGCATCGCCAGGCTCAAAGGCCCGCCCCACCCCCCAACCATAGGCCCGGCCCAGCTCCCCACAGCCACGGGGCTCTCCAAGAGCGCACGCCTGCTCAAAGGCATCGGCGCCCTTCACATCCCGCGTGGTGTCCACCAGATCGGTGCCCACTCCCATCCAGTGCATGTCTGCGCGACCCGCAGCTGGCATGGCGCGCTCGTCTCTCTGGGTCAGCAGCCAGCCCAAGGCCAAGCAGGAGAGCGCCTCCTCGGACTCGCAGCTTCGCTCCAGCTGATCACGGTCGAGTTTGCCAAGATGCTGGGGGGAGCTGCAGGTCCACGACAGGCCGCTCTCGCAGATCGCCGAGAGCTGAAAGTTCAGCATCTCCCGGCTCTCCATCGTTCCTTGGTTCAGCGCAGAGTCCAAGTAGCGCAGGCGCACATCGGGCCGGGCGCCCTCGGGCAGCGTCCAGGGAGCCCCCTCTGCGACGGGCTTCGCTTCTTGAATGACCGCTGGCGTAGCCGCCTCTGTGTCATAGGCCTCGGCGGAGGGCCTATCAAAGAGGTCAACGTCCTCGAAGGCCGAGAAGTCCAATGCGCTGACCATAAAGCCGGCGGTACCCAGACCTGCGCAGAGGCCCAAAACGATCACGCCACCGACCACTGCCCACGCGCTGCCGTTTCCACCCAAAGACATGCCAGCTCCTCCGCTGGCGGCTACCCTGCCACAGATGCTCGTGCTCCCCTGGATTCTGGCTCCCTTGCTCTCGTGCCGTACCACGGAGCCGCCACCCCTCAACGTCGTGGTGGTGGTCATCGACGGGGTGCGCACCGACGACAGCTACACCCCAGAGATCTCCGAGCTCAGTGGAGAGCCTGGCACCGAAGGTCTGCGCTCCATCCACAACTATTTGGTGCCCCAGGGCACCTTGATCCGCGGCGTACGGAACAACGGCACCACCACCACGGCGCCTGCCCACAGCATCCTGATGTCCGGCCACAAGAGCCGCCTGGCCAACTTCGCCAACGACACCGGCGCTGGCAGCTACCGGCCGACCCGCCCCACCTGGATCGAGGCCCTGCGCGCGCAGTATGGGGAGGAGGCGATGGTCATGGCCAACCAGAGCCTGATCGAGCCCATGTCCTGGTCGATCCACCCGGAAGGCGGGCCCGATCTGGGGGCGACCTTCATCTTTGTGCCTGAAGAGCCTGGCTCCAACCAACCTGCGGGCAACGATGCCCCGGTCTTTGCCCAGCTCGCGCGCACTCTGGCCAGCGAGCATCCCCGATGGGTAATGGTCAACCTCAAAGCCGTGGACCGAACCGGCCACTACGCCGTCAATCCAGAGGGCTACCTCAACGCCATCCGCTCCGTAGATCAGCCCATCGTGCAGCTGTGGGAGAGCCTACAGACGGACCCCTTCTACGCCAACAACACGGTGCTCATCATCACCTCCGATCACGGGCGTGACCGGGAAGGCCAGGGCGATGGCACCACCGAGTACTGGCGCAACCACGGCAACGCGAACGCCGGAAACCGGGAGATCCCCCTGATCATGCTGGGTCCAGGCGTACAGGCCGGCCTGGAGCTGGAGGGCGCCTACGCCTTGCAGGACATCGCGCCCACGATCGCGGCCCTGACCGGGGTGGAGATGCCCTGGGCCACCGGCCTGCCCATCGCCGAGGCTCTGGAGATCTCGGTCGGAACACAGCGCGAGGGCGTAGGTGCCGTGAGCGCCAGCCAGAGCGCCCTGCGCCAAGTTTGGTTGCAAGAGCCCGAGCGACGCTCTCAGATCCAAGTCGGCGAGACCGTGCTCTCCGATCCCAGCGCCCTGGCCGCCGAGGCCCCCACCACCGTGGACCTGGGACAGCGCACTTGGGCCTGCTGGAGAGAGCTACGGGATGAAGGGGAGCGGGTGCCCTGGACCCCCCACTGCGCGCTCCTGCAGGGCGAGCAAGTCATCGATCAGATCCTGGGTCCCAGCACCGAGGTCAGCCCTTTCTGGCGTCCAGCCCTGCACATCGACGCCCAAGAGCGCCTCTGTCTGAGCGCGCCCTACAACCCCGACGATGTGGCCTCGGCCGGCTTGAACGACTCGGTGGCCATCCACCACAGCTGCTGGAACGGCAGCACCTGGGTGGTGGGCGTCAACACCCAGCCCCAGCTGCGCTACCCCGAGCTCCACACCGCCGCGATCCTGGACAATGGCCAGGTGGTTCTGCCCCTGGTGGCCAGCCCTCCCAACAACGACGCCCGCAACCAGCGGCGCGTCTACATCCAGCTCAGCGCCTGGGGCGCCCAGGGATGGACCATGGAGGACAACTTCGCCCTGGATCTGAGCGCCGCCCAGCCCCTCACCGGCACCTGGCGACACGCTTGGCCCACTCTGCTGGAGGAGCAAGGCACTCTGAAGCTGCTGGTCTTGGCCCACCGAGAGGGCGGCGTGGATCTGATCCAGACCGACTCCACGGACGGCGGGCAGGTGTGGTCCAGAGCCAGCGTGGTGGCCTCGTCGGCGCTCATCAGCTTGGATCTGCCGCCGCAGTGGGTGGCCGGAGAGCCCACCTGGATTCAGGGAACTGAGATCTGCAACCCCAGCGGCTGCGAGGACTTGGGCGGTCGCGTGGCGGACTGGCGCAGCGATGGGGAGCGGGTTCGGCTGGTAGTTGAGACGCAGCCGGGTGTATGGGAGATGTTGGAGAGGTGAGAGTAGGCCGCCGCATATACTGAGGCGGTGTCCCCCATCACCCCCAGCAGCGCGCTCCTTGAGCTGAGCGGCGGCGAGAGAGCGCTGCTCTTCTCCGGCGATGTGATTGGGCGTCTGCACAGCGCGCAGATGTGCATCCCGGACCCCCGGATCTCGGAGATGCACGCCTACTTGAGCCTGCGGGAGGGGGCCCTGCACCTCCTCAAGCTGCGCGGCTCTCTGAGCCTCTACGGCATGGCCGTGGCCAGCGTCGCTCTGGAGCCCGGCGCAGAGATCGAGCTGGCACCGGGACTAATCTTGCGGGTCTTGGAGCTGCACCTGCCCAAGCATGCCCCAGCCCTAAGCATCGACGGCCTGGTGCACCCTCTCCCTGGCGGACGCTGCTCTCTGGTGGGCGAGGCGCTCATCCCAGGGACGCAGAAGGGCGCGGCCCTGTGGGTCTGGAACGACGGCCAACGCTGGCACTTGCAGGTCCCCGGCCAAGCCCCGCAAATCCTGGACGAGCTGCCCCTCCAAGCGGCCGGGCACACGGTGGTCCTCGCGGACCTGGAGCAGGGTCCAGCCCAGGTAGAACAGACTCTGGGACGCAGTACCCGCCCAGCGCTGCACATCAAAGCCCACTTCGACTCGGTGATTCTGGAGCAGGTGGGCCGCAAGGGCGGTCGCCTGGTGGGCAACGCCGCCCGTCTGGTCACCCTGCTCGCTGAGCTGGAGGGCCCAGCCCACTGGGAGCTGGTCGCCAAAGAGATCTGGCCGCGGGTAGAGGACCGGGAGAGGCTGAGGAGCCGCTGGGATCGCGGCCTCTGGTCGCTGCGCCAGATGCTCGCCCGCATGGAGCTGCCCACCGACCTGGTTCAGACCCAGGGCGGCCAGGTCGAGCTGGTGCTCCAGTCCAGCGACACCATCGAGATTCGCGGATGACCCCATGCAGCTAGGGGACACATTCGAGCGCTACTCCGTGTTGAACAAGCTGGGCCAAGGCGGCGGAAGCGCGGTGTATCGGGTGCGCCACACCACTCTGGGAACCGAGCACGCCCTGAAGGTTCTGGGCACCCCACACCCAGAGGAGCGGGCCCGCCTGTTGCGGGAAGGGCAGATCCAGGCCTCGCTCTCTCACCCGAACTTGGTGCCCGTCACCGACGTTCTGGAGCAGGAAGGGCAGCTGGCTCTGCTCATGGAGTACGTGCCGGGACCCACCTTGGCGCAGCTCCTCAAGCAAGCGCGCCTGGATCCCGCTGAGCTCCAACGCATCCTGCTTCAGGTGCTCGCAGGCCTGGCCCACGCACACGCACACGACGTGGTGCACCGGGACATCAAGGCCGACAACGTGCTCATGGACACCCGACATCGGCCTCCCCGACCTCGCCTGATGGACTTCGGCGTGGCCCGTCAGATGGACTCCTCCCTGACCCAGGACCGCGCGTGGATCGGCACCCTGAACGCCATGTCCCCCGAGCAGCTGCGCGGGGAGAACGCCACAACCAGCAGCGACGTCTACGCCCTGGGCTTGACCCTATACCGGATGGTGACCGGAACAGACGCCTTTGAAGAGGGGGATCCCATCGCCCGGGTCAAGGCGATGGAAGCGGGTACCTGGACCCGCCCAAAGACAGCTCCAGAGCTGCTCTCCGCCCTCGAGGCCACGCTGGTCTCGGACCCAGATGCGCGCCCCAGCGCTGCGGCCCTCCTCGCTGAGCTCAACGGCGCGAGGCAAGCTCCAGGCACGCCGATCTCGAAACCCCAGTCGGGTCCCCAAGCCGGAAGCTTGGTGCAGCTCGCGGTGGCCTCGCTGGCGGTTGTGATCGCTGCGGTCTGGCTGCCCCCAGGACCCCAGGCGCCTGACCCGCTGCCCGAAGTGGACCAAGTGCTGCCCCTCAAGCTCAAGCTGGCTGCCCGAGACGCCACGCTGGGTGGCGAGGCCTTGGCCCTAGAGCGCGCAGCGGCCTTCGAGTCTGGTGAAAGCCAGTTGGATCCTTGGCTTATGGCCGACTTATTGTCCAGAGATGCAGAGGGGATCTGGGCCCATACCGGCGGCCTTCCCGCGGTCAGCGTCGCCCTAGGCCTTGAGCACCTCTTGGCAGCAGACCGCGACGGCGTGGTGTGGATCTGGGAGTTGGCCACCGGTGAGCCCCTACGGTCCACACAGACCCGCGTACATCAGCCCAGAGGCATGGTGCTCAGTCCAGGGGAGGAGTGGTTCGTCTTGATGCCGCACCCAAGCCTGGGCTCCGAGACCGACACGGTGGCCTGGAACCTCAAAGACGGCAGCGTTCGCCTGCGCCTACATGGACCGCTGCGCTTTGGACAGCTGGACACCCAGGGAGAGACCCTCTTGGCCCAACTGAAGGGCCAGGACGCCGACTGGGTGGTCTGGGATGTCGGCAGTGGCGAGGCCATCTGGACACTGACAAGCCAGGACAACCCGGTGCTGAGCAAGGACGGCTGCTGCCTGAGCATCAACCGTCCCGACGCCTCCGAGGTCTGGGGCATCAGGGACCGCGCCTTGATGGCAGAGGGGCCCCACACCATCAACGCCATCGCATCCGGCGGTCAGAGTTGGCTCCAATCCAGCACGGAGGGTGCTCTGGAGCTTGTCTCTGAAGAGCGCCAGACTCTGAGAATCAACCCCGAGCAGCGCTCCGCAGGCGCCATCTTCTCCGGGGACAGCACCTCCCTCTTGGTCATTGGAGAGCAGAACCGCCTCTTCGACTTGGAACGATGGACCTGGTCCACGCTGCACGTCGATCACAGCGTGGTGGTCAACAGCGAGAGTCCCCATGGCTTTCTGCTGGGGGGCCGCAGCGGAGAGCTGAGCACCTGGGAGAGCGCCACCGGCCCACGCACACAGCAGCGCAATCTCTCCCGCATCTCCGAGGCGAGCGAGATGGGCGGCCGGGTGGCGGTGGCAGACCTCGGGGGCTGGATCTCCGTCTCTCCTGAGCGGGACGGCGCCCAGGGCCGCACGCGCGTGAGCCGAGGATGTCCGAAGGGGTGGCTGGTACAGGGAGAGCACCTCTGCCTGACCGGCAGCACCCTTGAGAACTGGGACACCGGCCAGGTCCTCGGCCCTCTGCCGGAGGCCACAAGCCGGGTAGTGCGCACCGAGACCGAGCTCCTGGCGGTTGACCCCAATGGCGTGGTCAACCAAGCTGGCGAGCGGCTCCTTGAGTTCCCTTGGTACGGCACCCGACCCAGCATCTGGCAGATCGTCAGCAGTGACCAAGCCCTGGTGCTGGTCGAACGCTACGGAGATCAGGTCTGGATCCAAAGCACAGATCTGGCCTTACAACAGGCCACCCTACGCCTGAAAGACATTGACCATGTGGCCCTTGTGGGGGACCTGGTGGCCATCGCACACGGAAGCGGCGGGACGGTGAGCCTGTTGGACCTGGGCGGCGAGCTGCGGCGCACCCTCTCCCACAGCCTTGAGGATCTGCGCGGCATCGCCTCGCTCTCCAGCCATGGCAGCTGGGTGTGGGCGGGGTCCTGGCAAGGTCAGATTCTTGGCTGGGACATGGCCAGCGAGGAGACGAGGATTCTGCCCGGACATGTAGAGGGTACCCAGCTCATCGCGCTGAGTCCCGAGCGCCTGCTCAGCTATGGAAACGACAGCGCCGTCAAGCTCTGGGACACCCAGAGCGGCGCGCTGCTCGCCACCCACCTACTGCCGGGCGCTGCGACGGACCTAGTGTGGTCCGAAGAGGGTGCTCTGGCCGTGGTGAGCACCCGCAGCGGCCACCTGTTGGTGATTGACCGCCAAGGTCAGCTGCGCTCCGTACGACACAGCAGCGACTGGATCGTCGATGTGGCCATCGAGGGCGAGAAGGTGCGCAGCATGGACCGCAGTGGAGAGGTGGTCGACTGGGATCTGAGCGTGCTCAGCCAGGACCACAGCAGCTTGGCCGCCAGCGGCGCGCTGAACAACTTGCGGGTGTGCCGAGAGAGCTTCGAGGTGGTGCCCGTGCTGCCCTACCCCGAGCCGGAGAGTGTCTGGGCGCCCGAGGCCCTCTGCAGCCCCCCTCAAGCAGATCTTTAGGGGCGAGGTTTAGGGACGAGGCGGAGCGATGCGGTCCACCCAAGCCTGGGTGCTCGCCAGCAAGGCCCCATCAAGCTCGGTGGCCAGACCTCGCTCGCGCACCTGATCCACCCAAGCCTCAATCGCGCTGGGGTTCGGCCACATCCAGCCATAGTCTGAGCCGCAAAAGACCTGCTTCATCCACTTCTTCTGCCACTCAATCGGGGTGCCCTGCCGCTGTTGAAGCACCAAGTCAATCACATAGCCACGGCGCTCCCAGTGGGCGCGCTTGGTCCACACCACCGGCCCAAAGAGCACATAGGAGGCGGGAAACCAGAGGGGATTGTCCCGCCAGTCCCAGAGGTGAACGCGCTCGTGTAGCAGAGTCCCCAAGACCTTGGGATCATTGCGGAAGCGCTGCTCATTGGGCCACCACGCCGTGCGGCCCAAGACGGTGACGTAGCCGTTGACGTAGCTGCGGTTCAGGGGCCAGAGCAGGGTGCCCAGAGCGCGCTGGTGCCAGCTCTGATCCTTGAAGCCCACCGAGAAGCCCGGAATCTCGCGTTGCATCTGGGCACAGAGCTCATCGAGCGCTCCGGTGTGCATGCCTGACCTCCAAGCAATGACTTGACGCCGCGACTCTGGGATCTACTTGAGCGGCCATAGCGAGAGGATGCCATGTCCGAGTCCAAGACCCTTCCCTTCAACGCCGAAGTCCGCCAGCTCCTGGACTTGGTCATTCACAGCCTCTACTCCGAGCGCGAGGTCTTCCTTCGGGAGCTGATCTCCAACGCCAGCGATGCCTTGGACAAGGCCCGGGTGGTCGGTCTGCAAGAGCAGGACTTCGCCGCCGCCGCCGGTGAGCCGCGCATCGACATTCGCGTGGACAGCGTCAACCGCACCATCACGCTCTCCGACAACGGCGTGGGCCTGACCCAGGAGGAGGCCATCGATGCCCTGGGCACCATCGCCCGCTCGGGCACCAAGGCCTTCGCCGAGGCCATCAAGGACCAGAGCCACAACCTGATCGGCCAGTTCGGTGTGGGTTTCTACGCCGCATTCATGGTCGCTGAGCGCGTGGAAGTGCGCAGCCAATCGGGGCGCCCAGACAACGCTGGCGTGATCTGGACCTGCGATGGCACCACCGAGTACACCATCGCCGAGGGCGAGCGCTCAGATCGCGGCACCGACGTGATCCTGCACCTGCGCGAGGACGCCGAGGAGTTCCTGGACGAGGCCCGCCTCAAGGACATCGTCAAGCGCTACAGCGAGTTTGTGGGCTACCCCATCTTCGTAGGCGAGGAGCAGGCCAACGAGCCACAGGCCCTCTGGACACGCACCCCCTCGGAGATCGAAGAGGAGGAGTACAACACCTTCTACGGGCAGATCTCCGGCGACTTCATGCCTCCGGCCACCCACCTGCACTGGAGCGCCGATGCGCCCATCCAGTACAAGGCCCTGCTCTACGTGCCCAGCGCCGCACCCCACGACATGAACCACCCCGACGGCCGCCGCGACATCAAGCTCTACGCGCGCCGGGTGCTCATCGACGACGCAGCCTCCTTCCTCATGCCCGACTACCTGCGCTTCGTGCGCGGCGTGGTGGACACCGAGGATCTGCAGCTCAACGTCTCCCGCGAGTTGGTTCAGCAGACCGCAACCGTCGACAAGCTGCGCAGCCAGCTCACCTCCAAGGTGCTGCGCCACCTGCAGAGCGTCGCCAAGAAGGACACCGAGACCTACACCGGGATCTGGGAAGCCTTCGGCGGCGTGATCAAGGAAGGCCTGCACAACGTGAGCTCCTCCAAGGACAAGGAGCGCCTGACCTCTCTGGTGCGCTTCAACTCCACCCGCTCGGACGACGACAAGGGCCAAGTCAGCCTGGCCCAGTACGTCGAGGCCATGCCCGAGGACCAGGACAGCATCTACTACCTGGTGGGCTCCGACTACGCCTCGGTCTCCCGCAGCCCCCACCTGGAGGCCTTCAAGCGCAAGGGCATCGAGGTGCTCTTGAGCTGGGACACCGTGGATGAGTGGGCCTTCCCCTCCATGGAGACCTTCCAGGACAAGAAGCTGGTGAGCATCTCGAGGGGTGAGGTGGATCTGGGCGAAGATGACACCCCATCCCCCACCGTCAGCGAGGATCTGGCCGGCTGGATCGGGACGGTTCTCGCCGGCGAGGTCAGCTCGGTGCGTACCTCCAACCGCCTGACGAACTCCGCCTCGGTGCTGGTGGACGACCAGTTCGGCGTCTCCAACAACATGCAGCGCATCATGCGCCAGCTCAACCAGGCCTTGCCCGCCGCCCAACGCATCCTGGAGATCAACCCAGGACACGCCCTGGTGCGCACCCTGGACCAGCTGCACAAGGACGGCCGCAAGGACGAGGCCCAGCCCTTGGCTTGGTTGCTCCTGGATCAGGCCCGCTTGTTGGAAGGCGAAGTGCGCGATCCAGTCGGTCTGGTAGAGCGCCTGCAGACCCTGAGCACTCTGGCCGCCCAAGCCCTGGGCGTCAACGCTCAGTCGGCCCCGCATCCCGAGCCCACGGACGAGCCCGCTGCTGCCCCAGAGGCGACTGATGCGCCCGTCGTGATCGAGGGCGAGGTGCTGGACGCCAGCGGTGAGCAGCTCTCGGAGTGAGCCAAGCCACACACCCTCGCGGCCGAAGCGAGGGTGTAGAGTGGCGGCATGATCTTGCTTCTGCTGGCCTGCGCCACCCTGTCCTCGGATGCGCCAAGCGGCGCTGAACCCCAAGCGGACCGGGCGGAGGCCGCGGTCTCGGAACCCGTTCCGGTCGCGGCCGCGGCCGACGTGCCCAAGACGGAGGAACCCGTGACCAGCACTGAGCTGCTCTCCCCCCACTTCAGCGCCGATCAGATCCGGGAGGCCATGCCGGTGGGCACCACCCTGGTCTTCCGCACCTCGAAGATCGACACCCTGGCCGACGGCTCGGGAATCATGGGCATGGAGACCCAGGACATGCAGTGGGAGGTGCTCGCTGCCGACGCAGCCCAGGTCACCATTCGCTACGCCATGTTGGAGAGAGAGGGCGATCCCAACGAGCGCACCCATACGTGGTCAGAACTGGCCACCCACTCCCAGTTCCCAGCGCAGATGACCAAGCGCGAGGACAGCGTGTCGGTGACCGTGCCCGCAGGGACCTTTCAGTGCACCCGCTACACCGTGCGCGAGCAAGGCGGCGAGGTCAGCGTCTATGACTTTGCCCAGAACATGGCCGGACCACCGATTCAGATGGTCCAGACCGTCTCCGGACAGGAGCGCATGCGCATGAGCTTGGTGCGCCGCGCAATCCCCTGAGTCCATCAACTCAGTTGACGGTGCCCTTGACGCCAAACTGGTAGACCAGCTCGGCGTTGTACTGGGGAGCCCAGAAGAACTGGTCCGACTGCAGCTGTGCATCGTAGATGCTGGTGAACACCGTGCGAACACCCAGGCGCAAACCCAGGGAGTTCTTCACGACCACCCCATCTACGCCTGCGAAACCTGCAGGATCCATCTGACCGCTGGTGTTGTCCGGCGCACGATCCCAGATGTCCTCGGTCCAGACCACGCCGGGTCCAGCCCGCACATACACATCCCAGCGAAAGCCACGAGGCTGAGGATGAGGGATGCGCAAGCCCGGCATCGTGTAGAGCCCGTGACGCACGCGAACATGATCTCGGGTGGTGGCGCGCAGATCCGTGGTGTCCAGCTCTCCAGGCATGGATGCGAAAATACCAGCATCCAACGCCAGGTTTCGACCGACGCGAGAGTCAACGCCCAGGCTCACACCCAAAGGCAAGGGACCCTGAACCAGGGACAATCCGCCGTGCACACGCACCTGGGGGTCCGAAGGCGGGCGGGCCGCCAGAGCCGTCGCGCTGAAGAGAAGCGAGGAGATAGCAAGCAGAGAGGTGGCCAACAGGGCACGCACAAGGACTCCGATACAGGCCAGTGGCCTAGCCGCTTAGCCTAGCAGCGGCCACAGGGTGCGCTTCAAGACTCTGTGGAGACTGGGGTCTCAAAGAGGAAGCTGGCGATGCGGGCCAAGCCCTGCAGGTCATGAACCTCGCCTTCAAGGCGTGGAATCTCCAGCAGAAAGCCGGAGGAGAAGACCTGAACTTTTTCGATCAAGGCACGCTCACCAGCGGCCAGGGCACGAAGCCGACGATGGGCTGCGCCCAGGCGTGCGACCAGGCTGGCCGCCGTCCAGTCTTCCAGATCCTCGGAGAGTTCCTTGGCTTGGCTGCCCAAGAGCGCTTGCGGGTCCAGGGCCACATCCCCACAGAGGTGCACTTGGTTGACCACGGTGCCGCCGCGGGGGTAGCCGCGCTCGGAGAGCTGCTCGGAGAAGAAGCCGGCCACCTCCACCGAGGGCTCTGTGGGAGCACACACGGTGACAAAGCTGCATTCCTCTGAGCGGAAGAGGTTCAGCACGGTCTGGTGACGCTCGCGGAAGCCTTCGTACATGTCTTGGAAGAGCAGCAGGAAGTCGGAGAGATCGTCCAAGAACTCGTGGCCAAAGACGTAGCCCAGCATCTTCCAGATCACCGTCGAGGTGCCCTGCTTGAGGCTGCCCAAAAATCCGGTGCGCTTGGGCGGGTTCAAGAACCAGCTGATGACCTGTCGGTCGAAGAAGCGAGAGAGCCGCCCAGGGGCCTCAAAGAAGTCCAAGGCGTTCTTGACCGGGGGCGTATCGAGCACGACCAAGTCGTAGCGCCCAGTGGTGACCACATCGTGCAGCTTCTCAGCGGCCATGTACTCCTGGCTGCCCGCGAAGGTGTCCGACATGGTCTGGTAGATGGGGTTGTCCAGGATTCGCTGAGCGGTCTCCCGGTTCGGCGCCATCTCTTCGATCAGCTCGTTGAAGGTGGTCTGGGTGTCCAACATCATGGCCCAGAGCTCACCGCCATCCTGTACTTCCACCGAGCTCAACTCGATGCGCCGCTCGTCATTTCCGAACTCGGTCAGGCCCAAGGAGTTGGCCAGTCGACGTGCGGGATCGATGGTGAGCACCAGGACCTTCTTGCCCTGCATGGCAGCCCACAGACCGATGCTCGCAGCCGAGGTCGTCTTGCCCACGCCGCCGCTTCCGACGCACACCACCAGGCGTCGACCACCCAGGACAACCTCACGGGGGGTCATGTGCGCCCCTTCAAGCCGCGCTCACTGGTTCTGGCCAGGGCCGAGGCCAAAGCCCGCACCAGGGCATCGCTGCCCTCGGCTTGGGAGAGGCGGGGCACGTCGATGAGCTTGACGCCGATCTGCTCAGCGATGCGCTCGATGGCCCGTCCGGTCGCCTCTTCCAGGCGCGCTTCCCAGCGTCCGGCCAAGAGCAGCTCGGCTTGGGGACCCTCGGGGTCTGCCGCGCTCATGCGCTCGAGCAGCGCAATCTCGTCGGCGCCCAGAGTCGGACGGCTGGCCCGGTTCAGGATCACCAGAGGCACGCTGAGTCCAGGCACGCCCTTGTTCAGGGTCTCCCAGGTCTCGATGGTCTCGTTGACCACCATCTCCTCGGGCAAGGCCACCAACACCAGATGGGTCTTGGGGTCCTCCAGGAGCTGCTGGCTCTCCTGGCTGCGCGTGAAGAGTGGGCCCACGTTGAACAGACGCATGGTGCGCTGGGGGGACTGCATCAGCGCGGTGGCGTGACCACTGGCCGGCAGATCCACGATGACCAAATCGAACTCTTCGCTCAACCAGGTGATCTTGGACAGGGTGACCACTTCGCGGTTGCCGGGAACGGCGTCCAAGAAGAGCCGCACAAGGCGGTTGTCCAACATCATGTCGACGATGCGCTTGGAGGGCACAACGCGCTCCACCCAGTCGTGAAGGGCCTCGTACCAGGTCACGTTGCAGGCGTAGAGGTTCTCCGCGATCCGCTTGGGCTCGTAGCCGACCTGGGTGCCGAAGATGCCGGAGAGCACGCTCTGCTGCGAGTCTGCTTCGATCAGGCAGACCCGGCGGCCCTGTGCAGCAGCCAAGCGCCCAAGCGCTGCGGTGACCGATGACTTGCCGACCCCGCCCTTTCCGGTGACGAGAACGACCTTGCCAAAGATCAGATCGGCGATGTCGAAAGCCTGCTGCGTCACAGCACCCGCTATAACGGCTCCAGAGCGCAGTGCCCTGGCGCGTGTGTCTAAAGGCCGCAGGAGCCTGCGCCCTTAGACGTCCAGGTTGCGTACGTTCAGGGCGTTGTCTTCGATGAAGCGGCGCCGTGGTGCGACCTCGTCGCCCATCAACACCGTGAACATCGCATCGGCCTCGATGGCATCGCCGATGTTGACCTGGAGCAGGGTGCGGCTCTCGGGGTCCATGGTGGTCTCCCAGAGCTGGCCAGGGTTCATCTCACCCAAGCCCTTGTAGCGCTGGATGTCGTAGCCCTTCTGGGCGACGGCCAGAACGCGGTCCAGGACCTGGGCCCAGGTGCTCAGCACTTCTTCGCCCAGGGTCACGGGCAGACCGGTCTTCTCACGAAGTTGCCCAGCCAGGGTGCGCATCGATGCGGTGTCGCTGCCTTCGTTCAGACCAGCGCCAAGTCGCGTCGAGCGCGGGCGTCCGGCCTGGAAGCTGTCCACCAGCAGCGCGTAGCCACCAGACTGCACGTTGTGCACAACCTCCACCTTCTCCAGGTACAGGTCAGGGTTGGCCACCTTGAGGCGAGCGCGCAGGTCTGGAACGCGGGCTTCCAGAGCATCCTTGTCGGCGCCGGCGGTGAAGCCATCGACGTAGAGCCAAGCGTCCATCACGGCCTTGTCGGATTCACGGGCGTGGTGCTGCAGGTGCTCCTCGTAGCGGCCGATCATGCGCACCAAGGTGAGCAGATCATCGCCGGTGGTCTCGGTCTCGCCGTCGCTGATCACCAGGTTGCGTGCACCCTGGTCCAACAAGAACTCTTGCAGAGCCCCGTTGTCCTTGAGGTACTGCTCCTTCTTGCCACGCTTGGCTTTGTAGAGCGGAGGCTGGGCGATGTACAGGTGACCGCGCTCCACCAGTGGACGCATCTGCCGGTAGAAGAAGGTCAGCAGCAAGGTGCGGATGTGGGAGCCGTCCACGTCTGCGTCCGTCATGATGATGATTCGGCCGTAGCGCAGCTTGTCCAAGCTGTACTCCTCGCCGATGCTGGTCCCCAGAGCCGAGATGATGTTCTTCACCTCGTTGTTGGCCAGCATCTTGTCGAAGCGGGCCTTCTCCACGTTCAGGATCTTGCCTCGAAGCGGCAAAATGGCCTGGTACTTGCGGTCTCGACCTTGCTTGGCCGATCCACCTGCGGAGTCACCCTCGACGATGTACAGCTCGCAGAGTGCGGGGTTCTTTTCCTGGCAGTCGGCCAGCTTTCCAGGCAGATCGCCGCCGTCCAGCACGCTCTTGCGTCGGGTCAGATCGCGCGCCTTGCGCGCTGCCTCACGGGCACGGCTGGCCTCGAGCGCCTTTCGGATGATCTCCTTGGCGACCCGTGGGTTCTCCGTGAAGAACTCGCCGAGCTTCTCGTTGACCACGCTCTCGACCAGACCCTTGACCTCGGAGTTTCCGAGCTTGCCCTTGGTCTGTCCCTCGAACTGGGGGTCAGGATGCTTGATGGAGAGCACCACGATGATTCCTTCTCGGGAGTCATCGCCGGTGATGTTCGCGTCCTTGGACTTGAGCAGGTTCTCCGCTTGGGCGTAGACGTTGATGGACCGGGTCAGGGCGGCCTTGAAGCCGGAGACGTGGGTACCACCCTCGATGGTGTTGATGTTGTTGGCGAAACCCAACAACTGCTCCTGGTAGGAGGTGGTCCACTGCAGGGCCAGATCCACCTCGATGCCGTCTTTCTCGCCCTGGATGCGGATGGGCTCGTCGTGGATGACGGTCTTGTTGGCCGCCAGGTACTCCACAAAAGCGCTCAGACCGCCCTCGTAGTGGAACTCCTCGGACTTGTCGTTGCGCTCATCGACCAGGTTGATGCGCACGCCGGGGTTCAGGAAAGCCATCTCCCGCATGCGCTTGGCAAGGATCTCCATCTGGAAGGAGTTCACCTCGAAGATGGTGCTGTCGGGGTGGAAGCGAATGCGGGTTCCGCGCTGCTCGGAGTCCCCCATGCGCTTGAGCTCCATCTGGGGCACGCCGCAGGAGTAGGTCTGGTGGAAGTGCCCACCATCGCGCCAGACATCCAAAATCAGGCTGTCGGAGAGCGCGTTGACGCAGCTCACGCCCACGCCGTGCAGACCGCCGGAGACCTTGTAGGAGTCCGAGTCAAACTTGCCGCCTGCGTGCAGCACGGTGAGCACCACCTCGGCGGCTGGGCGACCCAACTTGGGATGCATGCCCACGGGAATGCCACGACCGTCGTCCTGAACCGAGCAGCTGCCGTCGGTGTGCAGGGTGACCGTGATCTTGGAGCAGTAGCCGGCCAGAGCCTCGTCGATGGAGTTGTCGACCACCTCGTAGACCAGGTGATGCAATCCGCGAACGTGGGTGTCGCCGATGTACATGCCCGGGCGCATGCGCACGGCCTCCAAGCCTTCGAGTACCGTGATGTTTCCAGCGCCGTACTCGGCGGGGGTGGTGGTCTCGTCAGTGCTCATCTGGAGGGGCTCCGCGGCGGGGGGATGGCGAAGCAGGCTGGATCCCAAGATCCAGTCACGGCAACGCGCGCTTCAACCCTTCGAAACTAATGCGTCGAGGCCACCTCTGCACCCCCAACCGCACCGTCTTTCACCGCATAGCTGCGCACTTCTCCTTGGGCCCCAGCCAGCACGAGGGAGGGGTCGGTCGTGGTGACGAAGACCTGGACCTCGAGCTCCTCCAACAGCCCCACCAGGTTGCCCCGTCGAAAGCGGTCCAGCTCCGAGGACAGATCGTCGAGCAAGAAGAGCGGACGCGCCCCCCTGGCCCGTGCAGCGAGCAGTTCAGCAAGCTTGAGGGCCAACACCACCGAGCGGGTCTGTCCCTGGGAGGCGTAGGCCCGAGCCGGTCGGTCATCGATTCGGAGCACCAGCTCATCGCGCTGGGGCCCAACCATGTTCATCCCACGGCGCACTTCGTCCTTCCGGCTTTTCGCCAGCAGCTCGCTGTAGCGGCCCACCAAGTCCTCACGTGAGCCCTCTCCCAGTGCGGTGCGGTAGCGCAGAGTGGCGTCCCCATGACCTGAGATACGCTGATGCAGCGTCACAAAGGGCTCTCGAAGCTCCTCGATCACAGCCCGCCTGCGCTCGACCAAGCGGGCACCGGCGACGGCCAGTTGGGCATCAAAAACATCGAGCTGAATGGGGTCTGGGACATCCTCTCGAAGCAGCGCACCCTTCTGGCTGAGCAGGCGCTTGAAACCCATCGCCACGTCCAGAAAGCTCGATGAGGCGGTGAAGGCCGCCCGGTCGATGAAGCGCCTTCGGATGTCCGGTCCCTCCCGCACAATGGCCACATCCTGCGGGCAAAAGAGCACCGCTCGGATGCCCTCAAAGTAGGAGCCCAGAGCCTTTGGGGTCTTGCCGTCCACCTCGCCCCGGCGTCCCTTGGGATCCAGGTGCAGCTTGAAGTGGCGGGTGAGCTGGCCGTCGTCCACCCGCCCCCGGACCTGGGCGTGTGTGCAGCCCCAGCGAATCAGCTCCCGCACCCGGGTGGTGCGAAAGCTCTTGAGGGTCGCCAGGCCGTAGATGGCCTCCAAGAGGTTGGTCTTCCCCTGGGCGTTGGGCCCATGGAAGACCACGAAGGGCGCATCCGTGTCGATCTGCACCTGAGCCAGGTTCCGAAAGTCACTGAGCCCCAGCTCTTGTAGGCGCACCCGGACTCAGTCCAAGCGCATCGGCATGACGATCAGCAGGGCGTTCTCGCTCTCGGGCTCACGGACCAGGGCCGGACTCAGAGCATCGCCCAGCTCCAGCACGATGCGCTCCGCGGTCAGAGTGCCGAGCACTTCCTGGAAGTAGCGAATGTTGAATCCGATGGCCAGGGCATCGCCTTCCAGCTCCATGGGCACGACCTCGCGGGCGTCTCCCAGGTCGACGTGGCTGGAGCTGATGGTCACCGCAGTGGGCTCGAAGGAGAAGCTCACTGGACGGGCCTTGTCCTGGGCCAACACCGCCACGCGCTTCAGGGCGCTGTTGAGCACCTCGCGCATGACGACGGCACGACGCTGCCAAGAGGTGGGCACCACCTGACGGTAGTCGGGGAACTCTCCGTCGATCAGGCGGAAGTAGAAGCGCTCGCTCTCGCTGGTGATCAAGGCTGCAGACTCACCGAAGCTCAGCTCCAGGATCTGGTCATCCTTGCGGCAGAGCTTCTTCATCTCACCCAAGGCCTTGCGGGGAATGAGCATGCGCGAGGGCATGCCGAGCTCACCGTCAAAGGGGATCTGGGCGTAGGAGAGCCGGTGACCATCGGTGGCCACCATGCGCAGCATTGGCGAGCCATCGGCTCCGTCTACGATCTCCAGGTGGGCCCCGTTGATCCCGTAGCGGTTGTCGTCGGTGCACACCACGAAGCCGGTCTGGTCGATCAGCCACTTGAGCTTGCCAGCAGGCAGCTTCAGGGTGCTGCGGCCGTCAAAGTCGGGCAGCGGTGGGAAGTCCTCTCCCGGGAGACCCTTGACCTTGTACCAAGCGCTGCCAGAGGTGACCTCGACCCGGTTCTGACCACCCAAGCTCAGGTGCGCGGTCTGATCCGGCAAGACCTTGGCGATCTGGAAGACGCTGGAGGCGTCGATGGCAATCTCACCTGGCGTCACCACATTGGCTGGGAAGTCGCCAATGAAGGCCATCTCCGTGTCCGTTGCGGTCAAGCGCAAGCGTCCTTCAGAGGCCTGCAGCAGCACGTGGGAGAGGATGGGGTTGGGCGTGTTGCGACGCTCAACAATGCCTTGCACGCGAGAGAGCCCTCCCAGGAAGGCGTCGCGATCGATGTACAGCTCCATGGCCAGGCAGCTCCGCTTAGATGGCTTTTATGATCTGATCAGGATCGATCAAGTAGTAGATCGATCGTTGTCTATTGATACTGGGGAAATGCTGCTAAAGCACCGATTCCACAGTGGAAAGTCAAACTGAACCTGGGGATGGATCCCGAGGGGATTCCTGTTGGCAAGCAGTGGAAAACTGCCCGACCTGCAGAAGCTGAAGCTGTCCGCAGTTCTTCCATACCCGAGCCCACAGAGCTGTGCCCTAGCTGTCCGCAGCCTTTTCCCCAAGCTGTTGCTCGCTGAGGAGGGGGGATTGGGGCTCCATTGGGCCTTCATCATCGGGACAAACCTAGGCTGCGCTCGAGGGTCTGCAGGTGGTTCTGCATGTCCGGGTCGCTCTTGGCCAGGCCGCCAATCTTCTTGCAGGCGTGCTGCACAGTGCTGTGGTCTCGGCCACCGAAAGCCCGACCCAAGTCTGGGAAGGACAGGTCGGTGTGTCGCCGAGCCAAGAACATGGCGATCTGGCGAGGCTGTACGATTCCCTTGAGCTTTCGCTGGCCCTTCAAATCGCTGATTTTGATGTTGAAGTAGCGGGCCACCACTTGGATGATGCGCTCGGGGCTCACCGCCTCTGGGGTCTGCACCAAGAGGTTGCTCAGGTGCTGCTTGGCGAAGTCCACCGTGATGGCGTCCCCATAGAAGCTGCCCAGGGCCGCCAGACGGTTGATGGCGCCCTCCAGCTCTCGCACGTTGCCGCTGACCCGGGAGGCAATCCACAGGGCGCAGTCATGGCCAATGGGAAGGCGCATGGCCTCGGCCTTGGCTTGAAGGATGGCCACCATGGTCTCCAGATCCGGCGCCTGAACGTCTGCCAGCAGCCCGCCCTCAAAGCGGGTGCGCAGTCTGGGCTCCAGACCTTCGATCTCTCGGGGCAACACATCCGAGGTCAACACCACCTGTTTGCCGGCCAGCTTGAGCGACTCAAAGGTGTGGAAGAACTCCTCCTGGCTACGCACCTTGCCGGAGAGGAACTGGATGTCGTCGATCAGCAGCATGTCGGCGCTGTCGCGGTAGCGGTTGCGGAACTCGTCCATCTTCTTGAAGCGCAGGGCCCGGATCATGTCGTTCACGAAGTCTTCTGCGGTGGTGTAGATCACCCCAGAGTCCGAGCGCGCTTGCAGCATCCGGTTGCCGATGGCCTGCATCAAGTGGGTCTTGCCCAGGCCGGTTCCGCCAAAGACGAAGAGCGGATTGTAGTTTTGACCAGGGAAATCCGCGACGGCAAGGGCTGCGGCGTTGGCGAACTTGTTGCAGGCTCCCACGACATAGTTGTCGAAGGTTTTGTCCCGCGGCAGGCGGCTGCGCACAGGCGTTCTTGAGCTCTGTGCAGCCGGGACCCTGTGGGCTTGTGCCGGCGGCGAGGCCGCTTTGGGGCTGGCCTGTCGCTCCGATTCCACCGTGAAGCGCAGCCGCAGTGGCCGCCCAAAGGCACGGGCCAGCTCTTCGATGAAGATCTCCTGGTAGTTGTCCCGAACCCAATCTGAGTAGTAGCGGTTGGGGACTTCGAGCTCGAGCTCATCACCGTCCATGCCCAGAGCTCGGATCGGGCGAACCCAGATCTCATGGTTCTGTGAACCGATGCGCTCCTCGATACGGGGTTGAACGTCCTGCCAGAGATCCTGGATCGACACGGGGCTCCCATGAGGGTTTTGCGCAGTGAGCGTGCAGCGCGGCTCGTGCCAATGAGAGCCGCTGGGGGAGCGGAAGCTATCAGCTTGTACCGGGGCGGGACAAGCTCATCTCTGGTGCCTCGCTCCCTGGGGCCCCGCTCGTGGATCCCGCTTGCGCTGGGATCGGCGATCGCCGGGGCGTGCCTCCCTTGCCCAGGGCCATGTGATGGGATAGGAGGGCGGGCTTGTCTAGCGGCTCTCCGGCTTTTAGCCATCCGTTAGATCCCATCTTCGGTCCAGCCTGCAACCTGCAGTGGCCCCAACTTCTCCAACTCCAGCGCCTGAACCCAACCTTCAGGCCACACGGGAGTCCCCATGAAGCGCACCTACCAGCCCAGCAACATCAAGCGTAAGCGCAGCCACGGTTTCCGGGCTCGCATGGCCACCGCAGGCGGTCGCAAGGTTCTCAAGCGTCGCCGCGCGAAGGGCCGCACCCGTCTGGCCGTGACCGTCGGCACCAAGCGCAGCTGATCCCTATGGGGCAGCCCAAGGCTTTTGGACTGCCCAAGAACGCTCGACTTCGCGTCTCCTCTGATTTTCGGAGGGTTCAGGGGCGCGGCCGCAAGGTCCGCACTCGAAATCTGCTTGTCTTGTACAGCAGAGGACGTGAGAGC
The DNA here is from genome assembly GCA_913060515.1 of uncultured Pseudomonadota bacterium. Classification (GTDB taxonomy): domain Bacteria; phylum Myxococcota_A; class UBA796; order UBA796; family CAJQPC01; genus CAJQPC01. Next base: position 23,961 of record CAJXRZ010000068.1, read on the forward strand.
CAGAGCCGATTCGGCCTGGTTGTCAGCAAGAAGGTAGGCAATGCGGTGGCACGGAACCGGGTCAAGCGCTGGCTTCGCGAAGCGATCCGGCACAACCGGCACAGCGTCCAAGGGCGCTGGGACGTGGCTGTGATTGCCTCGCCTCGTGCAGTAGACGCTGGTCTTGACGTGCTTACCCAGGACCTCTGCTACGCCATCGGCCGTTTGGGCCAGGCTCCAAAGAACCGTGGGAAAAAACCTGGAAGTCGTGCATGAGCAAGTTGCTCACCACCGTACTGCAGGCTCCCATCCGTTTCTACCGTGCATGGATCTCCCCGCTCTTGCCCCCCTCCTGCCGCTTTTACCCCACCTGCTCCGCGTACGCGATGGAAGCGCTTGGGGTGCATGGTCCGGCGAGAGGATCGTGGCTTGCGGTGAAGCGCATCGCGAGCTGCCACCCCTTCCATCCCGGGGGCATTGACCCCGTTCCCCCGGTCGAGGACTAAATGGCCATCAGCAAGAAGAACAGCGGCGAATCTACGCGCATGCTGATCGCCATGGCACTGGTCATGGGCATCTTCTTTGCCTACCAGAGCTTCTTTGCGCCCCCTGCTCCCGTTGTGGAGCCGGTCGCTGAGACCCCGGTGGTCGATCCCTTGCAGCCCATCGTGCCCACGGTCGTGCCGAGCACGCCTGCGGTCGCCTCAATGGAGGCTGTGCCTGAGCGCACCCTGGATCTGACCACGCCTGAGATCCACGCGCCCCTGTCCTCCCATGGTGGCTCACCCCGTCAGCTTGAGCTGCCCAACGTGCCCGGTCCCCTTCAGGTGACCCCGATCTGGTTGGCCGCTTGGGAAGCCATTCAAGGGGAGCGCAACTTCGGTGAGTGGTTCGCAGCCCCCTACGGTGAGGACCCCGGTACCGAGAAGATCACCTCTGAGAAGGCTGTGGTCTTGGCTGCTGGTACCGGCGCTGTGCGCGCCGAGGGCGAGTACTTCCTGGAGGGCTCCGGTCCCTGGGTCGCGACCCGCACCACCCCAGAAGGCCTTCGCCTGACCAAGACCTGGGCCGCGACTGAGAACCCCAACGTTCTCTCGGTTCAGGTCGTCTGGGAGAACATCAGCCCCACCCCCGTGGCTGCTGAGCTTTGGGTCGGCAGCTACGACCAACTCTCCGAGCCTGGCGGCATGATGAGCCGCTACGAGAGCCTGCGACAGGCCTTTGGCCACATCGACGGCGACCTGGAGACCCTGGAGAACATCACCGACATCGACGAGGATGGACCCGAGGCCTTCGAAGGCGAAGTGGATTGGTTCGGCGTGGGCGACCGCTACTTCCTCTCCGTCGCCGTGATGGACCAGCCCGCCTGGGGCACCTTCGCCTTCGCCGGCGCAGAGGACGAGACCCACGGTGCCTTTGTCTCCAGCACCAAGACCATCCAGCCTGGCCAAACCGAAGAGCTGAACTTTCAGATCTACGCCGGCCAACGCAACATCCAGACCTTGGCAGACCTGGGTTCGGACTTGGACCAAGCGGTCAACCTTGGCTTCTTTGGCTTCTTTGCCCGTTGGTTGCTCAAGTACCTGATCTGGATTCATTCCCTGGTCGGCAACTGGGGCTTGGCCATCGTGCTGCTCACCGTCTCGGTCAAGGTGCTGTTCTTGCCCCTGACCAAGAAGAGCTTTGAGAGCAGCCAGAAGATGCAGGCGCTCCAGCCGCAGGTTCAGGAGCTCAAGGCCAAGTACGAGAACGACCCCCAGCGGGCCGGCCAAGAGCAGATGAAGCTCTTCCAGAAGGAGGGCGTCAACCCCATGTCGGGTTGCTTGCCCATGCTCATCCAGATGCCCGTCTGGTTTGCTCTCTTCACCGTGCTTCTGTACACCGCGGAGCTCTTCCACGCTGACTTCCTCATCTGGAAGGACCTGAGCGTTGTAGACCCCTTCGCAATCTTGCCGGCCATCGTCGGCACCATGATGCTGCTCCAGCAGCGCATGACCCCAACCAGCCCAGGGATGGACCCGAACCAGGCGCGCATGATGAAGCTCATGCCGCTGATCTTCGTGTTCTTTTACTTCACCTTCCCTGCTGGTCTCGCGATTTATTCGACCACCAACATCACCCTCTCTCTCTTGCAGATGTGGGTGATTCGACGCCGCCTGGCCAAGCCCCCACCGGGTGCCCCAGCGACGCTAGCCGCCAAGTAGAAACGGAGCTGAACATGATGCAGTACAACGAGGCCGCCCCGGAGGGCGCGCAGACCGTCACCACCATCGGCGAGGACGTGCAGAAGGCCGTCGCAGGTGCCGCAGCCGAGCTGGGTGTCCCCACGGACGCGATTCGCTACGAAGTGGACGTGAGCTACTTCCGCAACGACGGTGGCGGCATGGTTCCCCGGGATGATGTTCGCATCATCGCTTGGGCCCGCGACATGGGCGAGGTCGAGGTCATGACCGACGCGACCGGTTGGGTCAAGACCCTGCTGGGCCACCTGGAGATCGAGGCGGAGACCACCGCACGCCTCCAGGGCAAGACCTGCCGCGTGGTGCTCTCCAAGGTGAGCGATGCCGGCCGTCTGGTCGGCCGTCGCGGCCGCACCGTTCAGGGCATCGAGCACATGCTGAACATGGCAGTGGGTCCCGACCACGAGGACTTCACCTTCAAGATCGACATCGCCGACAAGCGCGAGCGTGAAGATCGTGACGAGGACCGCGGCGAGCGCCGTGAGCGCGGCGGCCGTGACGACCGTGGTGGCCGTGAGCGTGGCGGCCGTGACCGTGATGACCGAGGCGGCCGTGGTGGACGTGACCGTGATGACCGCGGTGGCCGTGGACGTGACCGCGACGACCGTGGCGGCCGTGGGCGTGACCGCGACGACCGTGGTGGCCGTGGTGGCCGCGGCAACGACCGTGACGGTGAGAAGCTGCGCCGCATGGCCCAGAAGATCATCGCCCGCGTCAAGGAGACCGGACAGGCTGAGCGCGTGCGCAAGGAGCTCAACGGCTACGACCGCCGCATCATCCACCTGGAAGCCCGCGAGCACGACGGCGTGGACACCCGCTCCATCGGTGATGGCTCCTACAAGCAGATCGAGTTCTTCCCAAGCGGAGCTTCGGTCAAGGGCGACGGCGAGGAGTGAGCGCACGGGAGGGCACCCTCGTCGCCTGCGCGACCCCTTGGGGTCGTGGCGGCGTAGCCCTCCTTCGCCTCTCTGGGCCCCAGGCCCAGGCTGTGGCAGCGGCCCTCTCCAAGATTCCCGGAGGGTGGCCGCCCGCCCGCAGAGCCCGGTTGGCTCACTTTGTGGACGCCTCTGGTGCCATTGACACCGGTCTGCTGACCCACTTCCCTGGCCCCCGCAGCTACACCGGCGAGGAGTTGGTCGAGCTGTCCTGCCACGGCAATCCCTTGATCGTCGAGCGCTTGTTGGCCGCGGCGATCACGGCGGGTGCCCGCATGGCGGAGCCTGGGGAGTTCACCCGGCGGGCCTTTCTGAACGGGCGCATGGATCTGACCCGTGCCGAGGCCGTCCTTCAGGCCATCGATGCCCAGTCCAGCGCCGGTCTGGCCATCGCACAGCAAGGTCTGGGAGGCGGGGTTCTCTCCCTGGCGGAGACCCTGGCCAACGCTCTGACCCAGGCCCTGGCAGAGCTGGAAGCGCGCCTGGACTACCCGGCCGAGGACCTGACGCTGCAGGAAGATGCGGTGCTGGCAGAGGGTCTGTTGGCCATCGCAGCCAAGGCGCAGGCCGCAGCCGACACCTACGCCAGCGGCCGCATCTTGGTCGAGGGTGCCACCGTGGCCTTGGTGGGGCCGGTCAATGCAGGCAAGTCCAGCTTGTTCAACGCCTTGGGGGGCTCAGAGCGGGCTCTGGTCAGCGAGATCCCGGGCACCACACGAGACGTCTTGGAGCGCCGGGTTCGCTTGGGGCCGGTGGCTGTCACCCTGTTGGATACGGCCGGTCAACGGGAGAACCCTGGAGAGATCGAGGCGGCGGGCATGGCCCTGGCTGAGCGCCTGGGCGCCAGCGCCGAGCTGGTGCTTGTGGTGGTTCCTGCACACGATCCGGAGCAGGCCCGTGCTGTCCTCGAGCGAACCGAAGGGCGCAGGCGCTTGTTGGTCGGCAACCACATGGATCGCCCGGGGGCCCAGTCTCAGGTGGATGGGATTCCTCTCATTCCCACCGTTGCAGCCACTGGGCAAGGGGTGCCCGAGCTGGGTCAAGCCATCGCGGATGCTCTGGTTCAAGAGGAGCCGGGGAGCGCCTCGCTGATCATCGCCAGCCAGCGACAGCGGGATCTGCTCCTTGGGGTGGCCGAGGCGTGCCGGGAGTCTCACGAGGCTCTGCTGGGCCCCCTGGGCGTCGCGGTCTCCGCTCAGGTGCTCTACGGCGCCCTGGAGCGCCTGGACAAGCTCTCGGGCCGAGACACCCGCGAAGTGGTGCTCGACGCGCTCTTCAGCAGGTTTTGCATCGGCAAGTAGGGCATGATGCGGCCATGTCCATGTCTCCCGAGCGCAAGCGCGACCTTGTCCTGACCCTGCTGATCTTCGCCGGAATGGTGTTGGCCCTGCTGTATGGCTGGGGGGCCCAACGCAGCCCCCTCCTGCTCAGCGCCTTGCCCTGGTTCTCTTGGATGGGGGTGCTCTTTAAGCAGCTCCTGATGGTCATCATCTACCCCCTGGTCTTGGCCAGCATGGTGGTGGGCGTGGTGAACCTGGGCGACATCCGCAAGGTCGGTGGCCTGGCCGGAAAGGGCCTGCTCTACTTCATGACCACCACGGCTCTGGCTGTGGCTCTGGGCTTGATCCTGGTCAACGTCTTCAACCCGGGCGAGGGCGTCAACCTGGACCTTGGTCAGCCCCCAGAGGACTTGGTCGCGCACGAGTTTGGCCCCTTCTTCCTGGAGATGCTCAAGAACACCTTCAAGAACCCCTTCAAGTCTCTGGCCCAAGGGGACGTGCTCGCCATCCTCAGCTTCGGCCTGTTGCTGGGCGCAGTGACCTCCACTCTGGGGGACGCTGGCAAGCCCGTCGCGCGCTTCTTTGAGGGTCTAAACCAAGCCATGATGCGCCTGACGGACTGGGTGATGTGGCTGGCCCCCATTGGGGTGTTCGCGCTGCTGGCCGAGGTCGTCGCGCTCCAGGGCTTCGAGGCCGTCTACGCCCTCAAGGACTACGTCTTTGTGGTGCTCTTGGGGCTGGGGCTTCACGGTTTTGTGGTGCTGCCGCTGCTGGGTTGGATCCTGGGCGGGGTCAGTCCCCTCAAGCTCTTTGCAGGCTTGCGTCGGCCCTTGGCTGTGGCCTTCTCCACCGCCTCCTCTGCAGCCACCCTGCCCGTCACCATGGACGCTGTCGTCGAGGATCTGGGGGTCAAGCCTCGGGTCGCCGGCTTTGTGTTGCCTCTGGGCGCCACGGTCAACATGGACGGCACCGCACTCTACGAGTCTGTGGCCGTGCTCTTCATCGCCCAGGTCATGGGCGTAGAGCTCACCTTTGGGGAGCAGGTGGTGGTCTTTCTGACCGCGACCACCGCCGCTGTAGGCGCCGCTGGCATTCCTGGCGCGGGCTTGATCACCATGACCCTGGTGCTCGGTGCGGTGGGTCTCCCCATCGAGGGCATCGGACTTATCTTGGCGGTGGACCGCCTCTTGGACATGGTGCGCACCAGCGTCAATGTGGCCGGAGATGCTACGGGAGCGGTGATTTTGAACCGCTTTACTCCGGCCGATCCTGAGCTGGATGGTCCGCCCCCGACCGAGTCCATCGCGGCCTAATCGTCCCTTCCTGAAAGCCCAGCCCGCATCCTAGCGTTCCCCATCTGGAGACCCCTTGTCTGAGCCCCTTCGCATCCTCTTCGTCATGGACCCCGTCGACAGCATCGACCCTGCGGGCGACTCTACCTACCTGCTCATGCAGGAGGCCCACGACCGTGGCCAGCAGGTCGCTTGGTGCGAGGCCAGCGAGCTCTACGTGGATCGGCAGATCCCCATGGCGCACATCCACCCGGTCTCGGTGCACCGAGAGGCGCCCTATTTCCGGCCTCGCTGCGAGCCACACCACACCGAGCTGAAGACCTTTGATGCGGTGTGGATGCGCAAAGATCCCCCCTTCGACATGGACTACATCTTCTCCACCTACATCTTGGATTTGGTGCTGCCGACCACCGTTGTGCTCAACGACCCACGCAGCATCAAGAACTCGAATGAGAAGATGGTCGCCCTGCAGTACCCCGAGCTCTCCCCGGGCACGATGGTCACCAACAGCCTGGCGCAGATCAAAGAATTCGCCACCCGCTATGACCGCATCGTGCTCAAGCCCTGGGACGGGAACGGTGGCCGCGGTGTGGTCGTCACCCACGCCGGCGACAAGAACCTGGGCTCTCTGGGTGACCTGCTCACCGACGAGGGCCGCGCGTACTGCATCGCACAGCAATACCTGCCCCAAATCACCACCGGGGACAAGCGCATCATCCTGGTTGATGGGGAGCCTGTGGGCGCCTTTTTGCGGGTGCCCGGCGCCGATGATCACCGCGGCAACATGCACGTTGGGGCCACCGTTCAGGCCTGTGAGATGAGCGAGGCGGACGAGCGGATCTGCGCGGCCATCGCACCGCGCTTGAAGGAAGAGGGGCTGCTCTTCGTCGGTATCGACGTGATTGGCACCTTCCTCACCGAGATCAACGTCACCTCTCCCACGGGCTTGCACGAAGTGCGTCAGCTCACGGGGGTTCGGCTGGAAAAGTTGATCACAGACAAAGTAGAGGCCATGGTGGCCGTGAAGAGGAGCTAGACCCGATGACTGCCCTGATCCTGCTCTCCAGCTTGGTTTTTGCCCAGGACGACGAGTCTTTGGACGGTGAGAGAATCTCCGAGAGCACGCCGGCTCTGCGTTTGGGTCCCAGCGCCGCGCCGCCGCCCATCTCCGTGAGCGCGGCCAGCGGCAAGTGGCCCAGCACCGTGGCGGCTGGCGCCAAGGCTCTGGATCTGGAAGAGGACTTTGTGGGCGGCTGCTACGAGGCGGCCCAGTTCCTCTACAAGCGCGACTACAGCGCTGCCCGCACCAAGTTTGGGAAGGTGGAGAAGGGATACCCCAACCGCGGGGTTGGTCACGTGGGCCTGGTCATGGTGCTCCAGGCCAACATGATGGAGAACTCCGACTTCGCCGGCGAGGCCAACTACAAGAAGCACAGCGCCGCAGCGATCGAAGAGCTGGAGCTGGCCCTGACCCGTCCCGGCCAGCAGGCCTGGGAGAACTTTCTGCTCGGCGCCATGCACGGCATCTCCGCCATCCATGTGATGCGCCGGGGCGACTATCTGCCGGCCATCAACAAGGGCCTGACCGCCATCGGGCACATCGATCAGGTGCGCGTCCAGGCCCCCGACTTCAAAGACATCCTGCTCTTTGACGGCCTGTGGGACTACTGGAAGAGCAGCATCTCTCTGTCCTCCAAGGCCATCCCCGACGAGGACAACCGGGTGCGCGGCATCAAGCTGATGAAGCAAGCCGAGCGCGAGGCCACCTTCATGGGGCCCGGCGCCAGCCTGTCCCTGGCCTACACCTACATCGAGGAGAAGGACTTCGAGTCCGCTCTGGCCGAGACCGGCCGAAACAACAGGGCCTACCCGCACAACGTCATCAACAACATGGTGCATGCCCGGAACTTCTTGTACCTGCGCCGCTACGACGACACCCTGCGTACCCTCAAGCAGGTCGTCGCCGATGACCCGGACAACGAGCGCGCTCACTACTACTTCGCGACCACCTACCTGCGAAAGGGTGAGCTGAAGATTGCCGAGACCCACATCGACACCTACTTGGCCTTTGATGGGATCGACGACTACCACCGGGCCCAGGCCCAGTCCCGCAAGGCCGACATCGCCTACAAGCGCAAGGACTACAGCACCGCCGAGAGCTGGTACAAGACCGCGGTCAAGACCGACGGCTACAAGCCCGCCAAGCGCCGCTTGGACAAGCTCAAGCAGATGAAGAAGGACGGAAAGTACTGATGCTGACCCACGTTGTGTTGTTCAAGTTCGCCGATCCCGCCGCCGCCAAGACGGCCGCCGCCAAGCTGGCTGCCATGGAGGGACGCATCGAGACTCTGCGCGGCATCGAGGTCGGACTGGACGTCTCCAAGTCTGCCCGCTCCTTCGATGTGGCTCTGATCACGCGCTTTGACGACCAGGCGGGTCTGGCGGCCTACGCGGTTCACCCCGTGCACCTGGAAGTGGTGGCCTACATCAAGGCCAACGCCGAGAAGAGCATCGTCGTGGACTTTTGACTAGGCCGCGCTCCCCTAGCGCGGCGTTCCCCGCGTTTTGTCGCATCTCCACGGTCTAGCCCAGTCTGTCTCGCTCAAAACCCAGAGCACAGGCTGGAGGTCCAAAGATCACGCCGTGTCGCTCGGCGTCCACGGGCAGTGGCTCCAGAGCTACGAAGCGTCCCTGCTTCAGCCACTCTGCGGTGGTCACGCGCAGCTGGGTGAGGGCCAATGCAGCGCCGATGCAGCGCCGGGCCCCTCCTCCAAAGGGGAAGTAGGACCCGGGGGTGAGCGTGCCCTTCAGGAAGCGCTCAGGTCGCCAAGCCCGTGGGTCCCCCCAGCAGGCCGCGTTGTGGGCCAGCCACACGCTGGCCGCCACCCCAGTCCCCACGGGCAAGGTGTGCGCGCCCAGGACCAGAGGCTGGGCCACCTCTCTGAGGACCTCTCGGACCACAGGGCTTCGGCGTAGGGTCTCGTCCACCACGGCGGCCAGCAAGCCCTTGGACGCCGGCTTGGGCGCCGCTTGAAGCTCCGCGCGCAGCTGATCTTGCACCTGAGGATGAGCCGCCAGGTGGATGGCGACCCAGGCCTGCGCTGTGGCTGTGGTCTCGTGGCCTGCGATCAGCAGCAGGCGCAGCTGATCTCGGATCTGCTGAGCTTCGAAGAAGTCTTGTCCATCCGGGTCTTTGGCGTGGACCATCGCCGAGAGCATGGCGGGTTCCTGAGCCCGCGCCTTCGCCGCCTTGATGCGCGCGAAGAGGGCGGCATCCAGGGCTTTGGAGGCCCGTGCATAGTGCAGGTAGAGCGGATTCAGTCGCCGCTTGGTGGAGAAGAGAAAGCTGGGGTGGATGCGGGAGAGCATCGCGCGCAACAGCCGGGAGAACTCGGGATCCGGTGCCCCAAAGATCAGGCGCTCGACGACCTCCAGGGCGGCGTCCATGAAGGTGGCCCGGGGGTCTATCTGAGCGCCAGCCTGCGCGATCTGGGCCTGGGTCAGCGCTCGGATTTGCCGGGTCCAGAAGGGCATAGCGTTCCCTACCAGGCCAGGGGCGATGGCCCGCCTCTGCTGTCGATGTGCAGTGCCTGTGGCGCTGAGAAGAGAGCCGGTGCCCACCACCGGCGCCATCGCGTCGGGTTCAAAGGGCGCAAAGAAGTGGGCCGGCGCGTTGAAGATCTGCCGCACCAGCTCGGGTCGCCCGGTGAACACCACCGGTCCGTTGAGGGTGGGGAGCAGGAAGGGGTCCCCGTACTGTGCACGCCACTTCAGCAGGCTGGAGCTGGGTTCCCGCACCAGCTGGGCGGTGCTGATCAGCGCCGATCGAGGTCCCTGTAGCGCTGCGCTCATGGCCGAGCCGCCCAGCGTCCGCCGGCCCGCATCGCCCGCACTGCCCGCCGCGTTCCGCGCACACTCCAGCCGTCCTGTAGGTGCAGCTTGGGCGTGGGCAGCACCTCGGGGGCGATGCCGAGTTGAGGGGCCAGATGACGGGCGGCCAGCAGCGCCGTCAAGGTGGCCCGCTCCAAGTGGAAGACCCCCGGATTCGGCGTGCGGATCCAGTCCCCAGCCCGTGCCACCCGAGGGTGCGCGGTGTGCACGGTGGGGGCCTGCTCTAGCATCCCGGGACCAAAGGCCACATGCCAGGGATTGCGCTGTAGATCGGCGTGCACCAGGGGGCCGACCTCCGGCCAGATCTTCCGCAGGGTCGGCAGGATGGACGCCATGACCTCGTCGGTGGAGAGATCTGCCCATTGTTGTGCCCGACGGGAGTAGCGATGGAGCTCCAGGACGCTCCCTCCGGTGCTGCGATTCCACGCCACAAAAGGCGCCTGCAAGCGGTGCAACCAGAAGAAGGCGTCGGCGGGTCCATCCGCCAGCAGGCCGCTGCTGGCCACCGGGGGAGTCGGTCCGGACTTGGGCGCGTCAAACCACAAGCGGAGCACGCAGCTGGGGTAGCCCAGAGGCTGTCTCTTATACACATCTGACGCTGCCGACGAAGAGGATAGTGTAGA
>CAJXRZ010000069.1 GCA_913060515.1 uncultured Pseudomonadota bacterium
GATCTACACTATCCTCTTCGTCGGCAGCGTCAGATGTGTATAAGAGACAGGGGCCATGGGGAGGGCTCCTTCGGAAGGGATTGTCTTGTCAAGACCTGAGCACACTGACAGATGGAAGATCTCTCGGCCAGCCCTATCTTTCCCCTGAGACGCAGAGGCCCACCAGATCCTTCTTTCACGCCGATTACACGCCCTTACAAAGAACGCCCCTGAAGCCACGCTCAGGGGCGTGAGATCAGGGGCGGTCTTGTTGCTCAGCGGGGGCCGAAGCCCAACGCGCTCTACTGCTTGCGCTCGGCCTTGGCAGCAGCGTTCTCAAGCTCGGTGGCGAAGCTGGCCAGGTCGACCTCCTTGCCCATCTCGCTGAGGATCTGTGCCTGTGCCAAGTTGAGCTGGGCCTGGGCCATGTCACGCTGTGCGGTCAGGGAGGCCACGGTGGCCTTCTGGGCTGCGACAGCCTCCTTGTTGATCTTGAGCTGCTCAGCGGTCAGCTCCTTCTCGGCCTTGGCCACTTCCACCTGGTCGGCGGCAGCGTCGACCTTCTCGTCGGCGACATCCTTGGCGTCGTCCACATCCTGCTTGGCGCGCTTCTTGTCGGCCTTGGCCTGCTTAAAGGCACCCTTGGCGTCCTTGGCAGCGGCAGCAGCACGGTCCTGCTCAGCCTTGGCGCGCTCCAGGTCCGCTTCGACGGCGGCCACCTTGGCGGCGCCCTCTTCCTTGACGGCCTTGACGGAATCCTTGGTGGAGTCCAGCTCCGCCTTGGCAGCCTTGGCGACAGCCTTGGCAGCCTTCTTCTCGGCCTTGCGCAGGTTCTTGAGGCGCTTGACCTCGGCCTTGGCCAGGGCCAACTCGGACTCGGCGTCCTTCATCTGTCCCTTGGCGTCCTTCTTCTCGCCCTTGGCTTCCTTCAGGTCAGCCTTGGCACCGTCGACCTCACCGCTGGCCTCCGTCTTGACGGCGCGCATCTCGGCCTTCTCATCGCTGACCTTGTCCTTGTCCTGGCTCAGCTCGGACTTCTCCGCCTTCTTGTCGCCCTCGAGCAGCGCCAGAGCGAGCTCGGCGTCTTCGATCTGGGAGTTCAAGTCGGCGATGCGGGCCTTGATTGGATCCAGCTCGGCGGACTTGGTGGCGGGGATGGCTGCGACCTGCTCGGCGCTAAGGGAAGGGCCGGCAAAAGCAGAGGGCATCAGTAGCGAAAGGAACAACAGGACAGACATGGATTCTCCTCCAGGAGTTTTGCTGGCCCCATTAACGCCTTGACATGCCCTTCACACGCTTACTTCTCGCTGACTCGGATCGGGATAAGCAGGCAAAACAGACCACATCTTGCAGGAATCTCCATGTCCATGAGCTCCACCGCGCACGACGCACTCCTCGGCCACTCGGACCACGGCCCCGCCGCTGGATTCGCCAGCCCAGGCACCGATCCGGTCTACGCGCCCATCCCCGAGTTGGAGCCCACCCACCGGGACTTGGGGCTGCGCATCGACATCGCCGAGCGCACGGTTCAAGGCACCCTGACCCTGACCTTGAACGCCCGCGTCCGACAGGCCCGGACCCTGAGTCTGGACGCGGTGGGCTTCGAGCAGATCGTGGTGGCCTCGCAGGGGGTTGATTCTCGATACGACGGCAACAAACTGCATGTCACGCTGCGGGAGCCCTTGGCCCAGGGAGAGCAGACCACCCTCACCCTGATGTGGACCGTGCGGGACCCCATGGCGGGTTTGCGCTTCAACAACGGCGGCCCCAACGGCACCTTCGCGGCCAGCGACCACGAGACCAGCCGGGCCCGCTACTGGTTCCCCTGCGTGGACCACCCCCTGGTTCGACCCACCGCTCGCATCAAGATCACCCACCAAGCTGGCCTGACCGCCCTGAGCGCCGGCGAGCTTGTCGGGACCGTGGGCAATGGGGATGGTACGGAGTCCACGACGTGGCAGCTGGACCAGCGCACGCCGGCCTACCTGCTCTGTGTGGTGGTCGGTGATCTCGTCGCCTACGAGGACGGAGCCTTCGACGGCGCCCCTCTGGCCTACTACGCCCCCAAGCCCGCCACCGCTGAGAGCCTGCGCCTGGCCTTTGGGCGCACCGGTGAGATGTTGGAGTACCTGACGGCCAAGCTGGACCGTCCCCTGCCCTGGCCCAAGTACTTCCAGTTCGCGGTCGAAGGCATCGGTGGCGCCATGGAGAACGTCTCTTTGGTGAGCTGGGACAGCGTCTGGCTGATGGACGAGCGCTACCACGCCGAGATGGGCTGGTTGGTCGACTCGGTCAACCTGCACGAGATGGCCCACACCTGGTTCGGCGACCGGGTGGTCTGCCGCGAGTTCGCCCACGTCTGGCTCAAGGAGAGCTGGGCCACCTACATGGAGGGCGTGTTCATCGAGGACACCCAGGGCACCGACGCCTTCCACATGCACCTGCACGAGGACGCCATCGCCTACCAGGGCGAGGTCGCCAACCGCTACGCCCGCCCCATCATGACCCGCCTCTTTGAGTCCGGCTGGGACATGTACGACCACCACCTCTACCCCGGCGGCGCCTGGCGTCTGCACATGCTGCGCTGCGAGCTGGGTGACGAGATCTTCTGGTCCGGCGTGCGCAGCTATGTCGCCCTGTACGACGAGAAGGTGGCGGACACCGCCGATTTCCGCAAGGAGATGGAGAAGGCCAGCGGCACCAACCTCAACGCCTTCTTCGACCAGTGGTTCTGCCGCGCTGGCTACCCCCAGCTCAAGGCCAAGTGGAGCGAGGAGGAGAGCACCGGCATCCTGCGCATCGAGCAGACCCAAGAGAACAAGGAGAAGGACATTGGTCTCTTCGACTTCCCGCTCCAGGTCGCCATTGAGCACGAGAGCGGCCAGTGGACCCAGCACAGCCTGCAGATCTCCCAGCGCGTCTCTGAGCTGCGCCTGCCGCTGATGGGCGGCGCCAAGCAGATCGTCATCGATCCCGAGACCCGCTTGCTGCACAGCTTGGACTTTGACCCAGGGCGTGACCGGCTGATCAACGCCCTTCAGAGCCCCCACGTTCGCGCCCGCATTCACGCTGGACAGGCCTTGGCCGAGAGCGGCGACGCAGTGGCCATTCAAGCCATCGTCGATGCCTGGTCCACCGAGTCCGGCTGGCAAGTACGCCGCGCTTGGGCCCGCTACCTGGGCGCCAGCCCCACGACCGCAGCCGCCCACGCCCTGGCCAAGATCCTGGTCTTGGAGCAAGAGCCCCCCGTCATGACCGTGCTCTGCGCCTCCTGCGAGAAGCACCGTGATCCCGTCCTGGCCCAGGCGCTCTTGGACTGGCTGGCCGTCGGCGAGCGTCCCTACCGTGCCAGCGCCCACGCATTGACCGCGTTGGGCAAGCAGCGCGAGGCCGCCCCTCTGGACACCTTGCTCCAGGCGAGCGTGGGAGAGAGCTGGTGGGGCTGGATCCAGCGCGGCGCGATGGCTGGACTGGGGGCCAGTGGTCAACTGGAAGCGATTCCTCGCCTTCGCCAGGCCATTCTAGACGCCGATCTCCCCCGCAGCGTGCGCCTGGCGGCCATTCCGGCCTACGCACAGTGCGCTCGCATGCAGGAGCGCCCCATCCGTGAGGCCGCTCTGGCCGACCTGGCCGATGTCTCCCGTCACGCCGACTACGGCACCCGCATGGCAGCAGGCGCGGCCATCAAGGCCTTGGGAGAGGCTGGCGGTGTCGGCGAGCTTAAGGGCCTGCTGCAGCGCGTGGTCATCCAGGACAAGCCCCGGGTGCGCAAGATGGCCGAAGGCTTGGCCGCGCAAGACCCCGCCGCCGACCGCAAGGCCCTGGAGAAGATGGAAGACCGCCTGCGCAAACTCGAGGCGCGCTTGGCCAGCCTGGAAGCCCGTTGAGCACAGCCCAGCGCATCCGAGCCATGCAGCCCACCGACTTGGAGGCTGTCTGGACCATCAACCAGGCCAACACCCCCGCGGTGGGCAGCCTGGATTTGGAGGCTCTGGGGCGGGTTGTGGAGCAGAGCCGTGTTGCCCTCGTGGTGGAACAAGGCAGTGAGATCCTGGGCTTTGTCATCTGCATGGCCCCGGACTCCACCTACAGCAGCCCCAACTTCCTCTTCTTCACCAAACGCTATGCGCGCTTCCTGTACATCGACCGGGTGGCAGTGAAGGACTCTGCCCGCGGCAAAGGGCTGGGCCGCGGTCTCTACGAAGCTCTGCTGGAACAGAGCGCCGATCCCCTCACCTGCGAGGTCAACACGGTGCCCTTGAACCAGAGCAGCCTGGACTTCCACGCCAAGCTGGGTTTCCAGGCTGTTGGAGAGGGTCAGGCCAAGGGCTACACCGTGCGCTACTTGATGCGGCGCGTTTCCGCAGGACAAGGCGCGCGGCCCCCTGGCCGCTGAGATGTGGGCCAATTCCGCAGGAAATGCCCTGGGAACGCTGCGAGCTCCAAGGTGCCGTCCTGGCGGGTCGCTGGGTGACTTAGCGGCGCTGAGCGCTCCTTCGCTACTGAATCGCCAGCGTCAGGGGGAAGCTTCCGGTCAGTGGCCCTCCGGGCTTGTCGAACTGGGCGCCCTCAAAGGCCTTGAGCACGCAAGCCTGAAGGCGCTCATCCTTGAAGGCCCCGCTCTGCATCTCGGCGCTGGAGACGCTGCCGTCGGCCTGGATGCGGAAGCTCACGGTCCCTGTGCCGCCCGCCGTCGGGTCGCGCTGAAGGGCCGCATCGTAGCAGCCACCAAGCTGCCCCTGGATGCCCACGACCCCGTTCTGGACCTGGGCGGCGGAGAGCTTTCCGAGCACGACCTTGGCCATCTCGCCGGAGACGCTGGCCTGGACCTTGGCCATGACCTGACCGTCGGCGCGGGCCAAATCGAAGCTGGAGTAGCCGGCCTCTGAGGCGGCACGCAGCACAGGCCGCAGGGCGCTGAAGGGCATGGTGGCGGGCGCCTCCACATGCAGCGTGGACTGGCTCCCGCTTCCAAAGTCCATGGAGGGGTTGGCCACGTCATCGATGAGGGTGGCGCCGCTGGTCAGTGTGATGGAGCGGGCCTTTGGTGTGCCCTTGGCGGGCGCTACCGTGCCGCCGATGAGCACCTGGTCAAAGACGCCCGCTGCGCTGCGGGCCGCGGCGGTGAGCACCCCGTAGGTGGTGTCCTCGCGGGCGGAGATGCTGATGCGCTCCTGGGTGGGGCAAGCCTCTTTGATCTGCTGCAAGGAGGCGCTCAGGGCCTTCCAGTCGTAGTCCATCGCCTCATCACAGCCACCGCCTTCGCAGACCAGCGGCGTTTGGGCCAGAGCGGGTCGACCCTCGGGGTAGAGGATGTCGTCGGCGCCCTGGATGGGGGTCCCTCCGGGCATCAGATCGACGCTCAGGGACATCTCACAGGGATTGGCGAGGGCGAAGGACGAGAACAAGGCCAGCAGCATGGGACTCCTATAGGCTCTGAGTAGTGAGACACCTCAGCGCCCTTAGATCGTACCTTCACTGTCCCAGTTGGGGGTGAAAGACAAGCTGCGGCCCACGTTGCTGCCGCTGCTCTGATCCACCAGCCAGGCCTCGCCGTAGAGGTCCACGCCGGCCGGCGGTGTGCCAGGAGCAGCGATCAGGCCTCGGGCGTCCTCGAGGGGGGAGACGATGGCAGAGGTCTGCTGGATCAGCGTGCTCGTGCCACCGATAAAGCCTTGTTCAAAGGCATAAAGACCCCAAAATATCTCCAGATTTGCGGCGCCATAGGTGAAGGCGCGAACCTCCAGATCCTCTGTAGGAAGCTGGGCCACGCCCAAGCCACCGCCCTCGGTCAGATGTCCGGCGCAGAGGATGGCGGGCTCCCCTTCTGGCAGGGCCTCCAGCCACAGCTCCGCAATGGCGTCCTCTTGGCCTGGCTCAAAGAAGACCAGGGCCCAGAGCTCTGGGGTCTGGGGCAGCGCGCTGGTGTCCAGCTGCAGGCGTCCCGCCGCGTCGGTTTGCACCGTCACCCGGCTCTCTGGGAGCAAGCCCCCGGCGTAGATGTCCACCTCGTAGCTCTCTAAAGCCAGCTCCTGCTTTCCATCCCGGAGGGCAACGCTGAGCGTAGTCTGGCTCTCGCCCACCCAACGAATCAGGCTGTGCTCGGCCGACTGAGGCGCCAAACAGAAGGCCTGCGAGGCCACCTGAGCGTCTTTGAATTCCAGGCCGCCAGAGCAGCCCACCAGCGAGAGAAACACCGCGCTCCAGATCACCGGCGACGCCGCATCAGGAGCAAGCCGCCCATGGCCAAGAGCCAGGCTGCGCTGCTAGAGCGTCCCCCGGTGCTGCAACCCTCTGGCTCAGGGGGCCCTGGAGTGCGCTTGACCTTGAACTCCACCGCCTCAGACCACGCACCGGGGCCCCAAGCATCCACCGCGCGCACCTTTGCGCCGTAGTAGTTGCCGTAGTCCACGTCCGGTCGCATATCGAGCTGAGGCTGGTCCAAATCTGTGATGTCCCAGGCTGCGTCGGGATCCTCGGCCAGCCACATGCGCACTTCGTAGAGCAGGGGCTCGCCATCGGCATCGACTGCAGGGCTCCAGCGCAGGGTGGCCTGGTCCAGGTAGACGTCCTCACCGGGGCTCAGATCCTGAGGCACGCCGGGCGGCTGGTTGGCGATGGCCTGGACGGCGGCGCCGGCGTCGATGCGGCCGCAGCCGTAGAGCACGCTCTCCCCGTCCTCGTCGTACTCGGCCTCCTCGGGGTTCACGCGCACGGCGGTCTGACAGATCACATCGACCGCAGTCCAGATGTCCAGGCGCGGGTTGGACGCGAACATCAGCGCAACCACACCGCTGACCACAGGCGCCGCAGCCGAGGTCCCGGAGAAGCCTCCGGTGTAGTTGTCGTCCCCCTTGTGGGCACCGTAGCCCTCCTCTCCGGTGATGTCGGTGGTCACCATCATCGGTCGGCCCCAGTCCCCGCTGGAGGCCACGATGTCCATGTTCTTGCCGTAGTTCGAGTAGGCCGCCAGGCGGTCCTGATCGTTGAGCGAGCCCACGCCGATGGTGGAGCTCACCCGCATGTAGCCATCGTTGCTGTTGTCGCAGTCGTCGTTGCCCATGGACATGACCCACGCGCTGCCGTAGCCGTTCCGGCCGACCTCCTCTGCGTGGTACAGCCCGTCGAAGACCACCTCGGGCAAGGTAAAGGAGGCGCATGTCTCCGAGTTGCCCCAGGAGTTGGAGAGCACTCCGGCGCCGTTGTCGACCGCGTAGACGATGGCGTCATGGATGTCGGACCACTCGTTGATGGCCCCCAAGATGCGAACGCCCATGATCTGCGCTTGAGGCGCAACCCCGGTCACGCCCAGGCCGTTGTCGCCCTTTCCCGCTGCCAATCCAGCACAAGCAGTGCCATGGCCGTGGCCGCTGTAGCTCAGGTCCGGGTTCTCATCGCCCACCGAGTCCGAGGTAAAGCCAGACACGATGTCCAAGTCTGGGTGGCTGGTGTCCACACCCGAGTCCAGAATCGCGATGATCAGCCCTTCACCCTGGGTAATCTCCCAGGCTGGGAGCACGTTGATGTCGGAGCCTGGCAGGCTGGAGTCGCTGGCTTGGCCCACATTGCGCAGGTGCCACTGGTCTTCAAAGAAGGGATCATTGGGCAGCGCGTGGGGATGCAGCTCTACCGCCATGTTCGGATGGGCGTAGCGCAGCCGGGGATCGCCTTGCAGGAAGGCGGAGAGGGCTAGCTCGTCATGTCCGGGGCGCATCTGGACACGAAAGGTGGCCGGTCCGCCGTTCAGGCGCCTGATCTGATCCACTCCGTCAAGATCCCTGACCCAGTCCGCATCTTCCGTTTTCAGGCTGACGATCAAGCTGCCCGTGCGCCAGACCGGAAGATCTTCCTGGTAGTACTGCCCGTCTGCGCCAAGAGACAGCGGGATGCCAACGTCCAGTGGGACGGGATCCGCAGCCAGTGCGAGGGGGAGCAAGAGCAGCGCCAACATGGGGTTCTCCGAGGAGCGTGCAGGGTACCTGAGCGCTCGCCGCCCGTCTGTGAGGAGAGCGTCCAGATCCTTTCTGTTGCTTTCCCGAAACACACCGCCGCCCTGAACCGGGTAGAAGGGCGCCAGTCACCCCCTCGATGGAGCGAACCATGAGCACTTTTCGTCTCGCACTGGCCCTGAGCCTGCCCCTCGCACTCACAATCGCTTGTGAGAACGGTCCTCCCGAGGACACCGGCCCAGACGTCTCCGGCGACGCTGACACCGACGCGGACAGCGATACCGACACTGACACCGATGCGGACGGCGATGCCGACGCGGACTGTGACATCACCGGCGCCACCCCCATCTACGACGACCTCTACGGCGCTGGAAACACCGTCTTGGGTGCCAACCCCTACGCCGACGGCGGATTGGGCGCTGTCATCGCAGCTGCTCCTGAGCAGGGCGAAGACGTCGAAGGCGAGTGGGTCGTCACCGCTGCCACCGTCGTGGCCGTTGGCTACGCCCCCGAGGGCAGCAACCCAGACAACATCTGGCTCGCTGACTCCAACGGCGTCGCGCGTACCTACCGCACCGACCCCGGAATGGTGCTCAAGGCTGGCGACGTGGTCAGCCTCAAGGTGACCAAGCTCACCCAGTACTTCGACACCCTCGAGATCACCGGCATCAGCGACGTGGTCGTCACCGGCACCGACAAGATCTGGATGCTCGACGGCAACGCAACCACCATCAACTACGCCGAGCACGAGCAGAACGTGGTCTACGCCTGGGGCGAGATCACCAGCGAGGACGGCGAGTGCGGCGGCTCCGCGAGCTGCTACACCTTCGAGTACGGCGCCAACAGCAACAACCTGCGCATCCTGAGCTCCAAGGGCCTCATCAAGGGTGACTGCGTTCAAGTTGCTGTGCCTGTCGGCTACTTCGACGGCGAGCAGCTCAACGTCGACGACCTAGACTGGTTCGACTGGATCGACTAATGCTTGTACTGCTCGGGCTGTCCCTCCTGGCCTGCGATTTGCGGGAGACGGGAGAAGACTGGGCGGGCTGGTACGACGAGGGCTCTGACCTCGACGTCACCGAGCCCATCGAGTGGACCGATCAGAACTATGCCCTGGCGCCGGTAGATGGCGTCCGGGACATCGCTGATCTTCAAGACGCCGTCTTCCCTGGTGGGGCAGACGAGATCGTCTACGGAAGCGGAGATGAGCTGAGCTCGGACTCAGACTGCGGTGTGGACATCAGCAATGATCTCCCCATGACCGTTCAGGGCATTGTGACCCTGCATCCACGTTTTTACTTCAAGACCAACGGCTGCGATCGCGCCTCGGACGAGAAGTACTACGGCTCCTACTTCATCCAGGACGGCACCGGCGGACTCTTTGTCCTGGGTGACTCCAAGGTGGCCCACTTCGACGTGGGCGACCGGGTGGAGATGCGGGTTCGCGGCATCAAGACCAACTTCGACTTGGACATGATCTACGCCCACGACATCGTGCTCGTGGAGCGCAATGCCAGCCCGATCTACTACGAGATTGCTGAGGGCGAGACCCTGGGCGATGACGACATAGGTCTGGTCCGCCGGGTCACCGGTGAGATCACCCAAGCCGCAGACAACTTCGGCGAGTTCAAGATCACGGACGACTCAGGCACGGTTCACACCGTCTCCCTGGACGCCGAGATCAACCGACGAGGCGTGGGCTTTGACGTGGGTACCCGCGTCCAAGCAACCGGCCCCGTCCTCTACAGCTACAGCGCCTACACCATCGTGATCATGAATGTCGGACAGCTCTCTGAGCTTGACGACTAAGGACGCCCCGTGACCCTGCTCTTTGCCCTGACTACCGCTGCATTTGCCCAAGACGACCGAGACCTGGAGTACCGCGAGACCGAGGTGGAAGGCACCGGCACCACCCAGGTGAGCGCCGGCTTTGAGGCCCAGTGGTTCGAGTACGACAACCTGGACCTGCGGGCGCTGAACGAGTCCAGCGACCAGGCCATCTTCGACTCGGATGACCGCAACGCCTTCGCCTTCTCCGGCGCCTACTTGAACTTGGCCCACACCTTGGACCAAGAGCAGGGCGTCACGCGCCTGGTCATCGGTGCCTCGCACCGTGGCTTGTGGGGCAACGACCAGATCGGCCAGATCAACCAGTACGGTGGATTTGTCTACTTCACCTCGATGTACGGCGAGTTCATCACCCCCAACGAGCAGCTGCAGGTCCGCGTGGGCCGTCAGTACTACGAGCTGGGCGGACTGGGCGGCGGGCGCGACTACGTGCTCGCTGACGTGCTCGACATGGTGCGGGTGGACTGGTCCCCGAGCGAGGTCATTCGCTTTGAGCTGACCCCCATCACCGTCGTGGGCATGTCCAGCTCCAACGACAACGCCAACTTTGTGAGCTTTGTCGGTCAGTCCACCAGCCAGACCTTTGGCTTTCGTGGCGACCACATGACCAAGCGCACCGGTGGCGCCATGGTGGTCACTCCAAATGACAACATCAACGTGCGGGCCTACGGCTTCTACACCGACGTGGGTGCATTGGGAACGGGCTCCGACATCTCCGAGAACGGCCTGCTCGGCAACTTCGCCGACAATGACTACGTCATCAACGCCGGTCTTCGCGGCCACATGGTGCTCAACGAGAGCATCACGCCCTACTTCAGCTTGGACATGTCCAACGGCGTTGACCGCAAGGAGCTCGTCGCACGCGACGTGGACACCAACGGCACCGCCATCACCTTGGGTGTTCGCGCAAAGACCGGCGACGACGACACGGGCTTCCGCGGCGAGGCCAGCTTCTTCCAGGCCAGCGGCGCCAAGTACGGCACCAGCTCCGGTGACTCGGGTCTCCAATACTCCCACGGTTACGTGGGCATGAAGGCCCGCCAGACTGGCGGCACCTTCGCCGACCGCCTGATGGGCTGGCACCCCAGCGCCTACGTGGGCATGTTCGGTGTCTCCGACTCCCCCCACTCGATCTCGCGCAAGTCAGGCACCCGTGTACTGCACGCAAACGCCGGATACGACCTGGGCAAGCTGACGGTCATGGCCCGCTGGTGGACCTTCCAGGACATGGGCGTGACCTACACCGACTTGGCCAACCTAGACACCGTGGAGACCCCCTTCGGCTACAGCCGAGAGGAGTTCGCCGCCCAGGAGCGGATGGGTGAGGTGCTCGGCCACGAGGCCGACTTGGACCTGTACTACTCCCTGACCGACAACGTTCAGCTCCGGGCCAACGGCGCGGTGTTCTTGCCAGGTGCCTTCTACGAGATTCCAATCTCTCGCATCGCCGGCAGCCAGCTGGGTTGGGATGGCGAGGCCACTCCTTGGTCCGTCAGCCTCGGCACCAGCGTGAGGTTCTAAAGATGCTCCTGCTGCTCTTGGCATGTGGCGCCCCCGAGGGCCGACTGGAACAGGTCGGCTACCGCGACGGCGCAGACGGCGGCTCCACCAACGGTGAGCGCGGAAACATCAAGATCTCTGAGGTCTTGTGGTCCGGCTCGGTGAACGCCGACGGTGTGCGCGACATCGAGGATGTCTTCATTGAGATCCGCAACGAGGGCGCACGCAGCGCCAACCTCCAGGGTTGGTTCATCATCCAAGACGGCACCATTGAGCAGACCTATGTCATCCCGGAGACCCTCTGGGTCGAGGTCGGTGAGCACGTCTTCTTGGCCAAGAAGACCACGGGCTGCTTCCCTGAGCCCGACGGCATCCTGGAAGACCTGCAGCTACCGGACGGTGGCCCCTTCCGGCTGACCCTCCGAGACATCGACGAGCGTCTCATCGAGCCAGCTGGCTCCAAGACCGCACCGCCCTTCGCTGGTGGCTACGACTACGTGCGCAGCCGCTCGATGGAGAAGGTGGAGCTCATGTTCGGCGGACGCGGCTCGGAACCCAGCTCCTGGCACTACTACACCAACGCCGAAGTGGACGTTCCCAACAACGACCGCATGGCCGAGGAGTGCAAGCGCAACACCCTGGCCAGTCCAGGCCGGCCCAACTCGCCCGACTATTCGGGTGCCTACAGCACGGGGTCCTTCGAATGATCTCCATCACACTTCTGCTCGCAGGCTGCGCGGCCCCGGACACCAACGAGGTGTTCAACAACGTGCAGGTCCAGAGCTTCACTGCCGCTGACGGCAGCGAGCAGGTCATTCAGACCTTCGTCGATGCGGCGCTGAGCGCCGAGAACGACCTGGCAGTCCTGCTTCCCGGTTTGGAAAGCATGGAGCTGGCCGACGCTCTGATTCAGGTGCACGAGTCTGGCGTTCCGGTCGCTGTGGCCTCGGATGTGGACTCCAGTGAAGACCCTGGAATCGTGGCACTCCTGGACGCCGGCGTACCGGTTTCCCTGGGAGACGGCTCCGTCGCCTACTTCGAGTTCGCCTTGAACGCGGACGTCTCCTGGTCCAGCGACCAAGTGCGCATGACACACAACGCGATGGTGGTGGACCGCACCCACGTGCTCAACGCCAGCTCCCTGGCAGAGGGAGATGGCTTTCGTTGGATGTTCGATACCACCAGCCGAGACCTGAGCTACGACTGGGACATTGAGCACAACCAGATCTTTGGCGGCTCGGATGCCTCCTCCCTGACAGCCTACGACTCCCTGGCCAAGTCCGTCGCGGACAACCGCTGGATCTACGGCATGCAGTCCGACGAGCACCTTGAGGTGTGGCTGGGCCCACAGGAGCGCCTGATCAAGCGCATCGTGGACGCCACCTACGGCGCACGCTCCAGCATCTACGTGCTCACCGACGACTTCATGGACGAGGGCTTGGCGACCGCACTGGGTGCCAAGTACGCCGACGGCTTTGACGTGCGCGTCATCGTGGGCCCCAACTTCAAGGAAAACTCCCGCAGCCTCTCCAACACCCTGGAGGCGGCCGACGTGCCCATCACGCAGCTGCCGGAAGGAACGGTCGTCCCAACGCTGGTGCTCATCGACACCACCCCGGACCGCAGAGGCAAGTGGAACACCGCCAGGGCCATGTGTCTGTCCCACGACATCGTCTCGGCCTCCCGCTTGTACCGAGCCGAGCCTGTGCTGAGCGACCAGCTCATGGACGGCAGCATGTGGGTGCTGGACGACTATGACGAGCCCAACTCGGTAGACACCGCCCAGATGGGCGCCCTCATTGCCATGTGGGAAGACGCCTTGTCCCGCTCCGGAGGCCTCTAATGCTCCCGTTGATCTCCCTTCTGTCCTGCGCTCCCCCTTCGGACGCGGACCTGGACGGCACCCGCGGCAACCAGTTGGAGACCTTCTTCAACGAGCCCGGCACCCGCAACGGCAACATCTGGCAACCAGACGTCATCAACGTCATGATCGACCTGATCGACTCCGCTGATGCCACCATCGACTTCGCCGTGATGGGCTTCTACTACCCCTCCGTGGTCGACGCCTTCGTGCGGGCACACGACCGGGGCGTCAAGGTGCGCATGGTCGGCGATGCCGGTCACCTCTACAACAGCGGCTACCAGACCTTCCTGGACCGTGAGATCCCCATGGTGACGGGCAACATGGCCCACATCATGCACGACAAGTTCATGGTCGTGGACAGCCGCTTTGTGTTCTGCGGCACCGCAAACTGGACCTCCACCGACCTGGTTCGCAACTCGAACAACTTCGTCTACATGGACTCCCCGGCCGTCGCCGCGGACTTCACGGAGGAGTTCACCCAGATGTTCGAGGGGGCCTTCGGTCACACCAAGACCGAGCTGGACAACGGTCGCACCTACATGCTGGGCGACACGGAAGTCGAGGTGTGGTTCTCCCCGAACGAGGACGCCATGGGCCGCATCCTGGAGCTGGTCGACGGCGCCCAGGAGAGCGTTCGCTTCACCATCTTCGCATTCACCAAAGACCAGGTTGGCTCAGCCTTTATCCGCAAGCAAGAAGAGCTCGCGGAGATTTATGGCGCAGAGAATCTCTGGGACGGGAGCAGCGAGATGGACGACCGCTACGGCATCGCCGGCGTGGTCGACAAGTCCCAGCTTCACTCCAACGGCCAGTACCACGAGGTCTACCGCCTCACTGGCGCAGGCCTGCCCATCCGTCTGGACGGCATCGACTCCTCCAAGCTGCCCGGCGACTACCAGGCTGGCGGTGGACGCTTGCACTCCAAGACCATGCTGATCGACGCGGACGGCGAGGAGCCCATCGTCATCACCGGCTCCTTCAACTGGTCCAGTTCCGCCACCGTCTCCAACGATGAGTACCTGTTGGTGCTCAAGGGTGGTCGCGTGGCAGAGGCCTTCGCCGACTACTACGACGGCCTGTGGAACAACGGCACGGAGATGGGCTACACCTTCGTCGATGAGTCTGGGACGCTGCCAGACGACGGGGACAAGCGCTACATCCAGCCCGGAGACGTCGTGATCAACGAGGTCATGTGGTACGGCGCGCACAGCGGCGACGACGAGGGCTTCGACGAGTTCATCGAGCTCCGCAACATGACCGACCGGGACCTGAAGCTCGACATGTGGCAGATCGCCGGCGTGGACGACTTCGTCGTCGGACTGCCTCCAGGCATGACCATCAAGGCTGGCGAGACCTTTCTGATTGTGGACCACGTGCTCGAGGCCTACCAGGACGGCGCCCCACAGGACGAGAACTCCGCCTACCTGTACGGAGACATGGTCGTCAACGCCTTCAATGACAACCGCCAGTCCCGCCTGTACCTCAAGGATGGCTCGATGGAGCTCTTCCTGATGGACCCCAACGCCACCATCGTCGACCACGCTGGCAACGGCGGCGGCGCCTTCGCCGGAGGGCCCGACGGCGGCAAAGTGTATTCCATGGAACGCGCCGCAACGCCTGGCGATGGGCGCGAGCGCAGCAACTGGTACACCTATGATGGAGAAGAGGGCGTAGGGGCGGTGAACCCTGACTATGCCCGTGAGATCTTGGCCTCGCCTGGGGCCACCAACTCCGGCGGCTGATCCCCTGATCCTGCCCGCTTGACGCGGGCAGAGAGGGTCCTTAGCTCTTGCATCCAATATTTGGATTCATTCCAAACAAAGCCCCCGGAGATGCAATGAGCAACGTTGGAAAGCCCGCCCCCAAGTGGAAGTCTGTCGCGTACGTGAACGGTGAGGAGAAGATGATCTCCTCCAGCGACTACAAGGGCAAGTGGTACGTCATGTACTGGTACCCACTGGACTTCACCTTCGTGTGCCCAACCGAGATCCGCGGCTTTGAGAAGCTGGCCGAAGACTTCGCAGACGACGGCGTGGCCATCATCGGTGCCAGCACCGACTCCTGGCACTCCCACAACGCTTGGTTCAACGACGGCAAGACCTTCGCTGACAAGATCACCCACCCCGTGATCGCCGACACCAACCACAGCGTCACCAAGAAGTTTGGCTACCTGCTCAAGGCAGCCGGCATCGCCTACCGCGCCACCGTGATTGTGGACGACAAGGGCATCGTGCGCTCCGAAGCCATCAACGACTTGGACGCTGGCCGTAGCCCAGCCGAGACCCTGCGCACTGTGCAGGCTCTGCAGTCCGGTGGCCTGTGTGGCGCCGACTGGGAGAAGGGCGCTGACTTCGCTGGCTGATTGCCGCTGGTCCCCAACAGAGCGCCTCCGGGGACCTTCCTCGGGGGCGTTCTGTCTCTGAGCCATCCCATCTGACACATTGAGTGGAGAGACCATGTCTGATCTAAAGATTCTCGAACGCGACACCTGGGAGGAGACCCTCAACGCCCCTGTGGCAATGGTCATGCTCGGCAAGACCGACTGCGCGGCCTGCAACGAGTGGACCACCGAGCTCAAGGGCTTTCTGGAGAGCGACGAGGAGTTCGCCTCCGTGGCCTTTGGCAAGATCCTCCTGGACAAGGGCGGACTGGGCAAGTTCAAGAAGGCCAGCCCCTGGCTCTCCGAAGTACACGACTTGCCCACCAACGTGCTCTACGTGAACGGCGAGCCGGTCAAGCGCTGGGTAGGCGGCGGAATCGACCGCATGTCCAACCGCTTGCGACGCGTGGTCAGCTGAGCCCTCCCTGACCTCACTCTCACCTTGGGTGAGTAGATGGGGGATGTGGATCGTTGCTTGAGGTGTCAGGATGGCACCTATGGCAGCAATAGAACTTCCCCCTCCTCCTCCCGCCCATGTCCGCTGGCTTGAACCTGGCGACTTGGAGCTGCGCTTCGGCACCGGCACCAACCCCAGGGTGCGGGGAGACGCCGGCTGGGCCCTCTGGGCCCTGTCCTGGTGGGGCTTTGAGGGCGCCGCAGACTTGGGCTTGGTGCGTCTGGGTCCCTTCGCCTTGAGCGGCGGAGCGCAGCTCAACTACGGCACGCCCGTGGTGCTTCGCACGGCCACCAATGGCGCTCTGGCCTACTTCATCCCAGAAGGCACGACACGGGTGAAGGCACGCAGTGTCGGCGTGGACGCCCGAGGAGCCCTGCACGTCTCCCGCAAGAAAGACGCCTACGTGCACCCCTACTTCGTCTCGGCCTTTGGCCCACGCTGGCTGATGGTCGAGGCCTCCAGGGACGGCAACGTGGTGGATGGGCGGGCGAGCTGGTCACAGATGAGCTGGTCTTTCACCCCAAGCCTCGGGATGGACATCGTCTTGGGCCGCGGCTTTGTGCTCAACGGCGAGCTTGGGTGGAGCGAGGGCGTGCAGGCCGAGGCAGAGAGTGACGTGAGCTTGAGCGCGGTCGGCTTCTCCGTCATCGACAAGCAGGGCTCCGGCAGCCGTGAAGCCCCCCGTGGCATGGTCTTCAGTACGGCTTTGGGCTGGCGCTTCTAGGCAAGATCAACAGTGGCTGAAGTGCAGCAAGAATAAGCCTGTTTCAACCTGAAAAATGCACCCATCTGACAGAGAAACGAAAGCCCAAAAACAAGGCACAAGGAGGGAAATCGGGAAATGCTTTCCTGGTGAATTGGATCCGCCCACTGCCCTCGAACCCTCTGGACGTCATTGGAGACGTACACGGCGAGATCCAAGCCCTTGAGGAGCTGCTCGGCGCCTTGGGGTGGACCGACGGCAGCGCACAGGCTCAAGGCCGACGCCTGGTCTTTGTTGGAGACTTGGTGGACCGTGGTCCCGACAGTGTCCGCGTGGTCGACCGCATCGCGGGATTGGTGGAACAGGGCTTGGCCCAGGTCACTCTGGGCAACCATGAGCTCAACCTGCTCCGACAAGAACAGAAGTCCGGCAACCACTGGTTCTTTGGGCTGGAGGAGCAGACACGCGAAGGGCAGCTCTTCGACAGCCGCTTGGCCTCGTCGACGGAGCGAAGCCGCATCCTGGACTTCTTCAAGACCCTGCCCCTGGGTTTGGAGCGCAGTGATCTGCGCATCGCTCATGCGTGCTGGGACCCCAGCAGCGTAGAGCGCCTCCGACATCCTCCAGATGGAGACATCTGCGCGGTGGTCGAGCACTGGGACCGCCAGACCGACCAACAGATCCGAGCCGCCGGTCTCTCGCACAAGGCCCACCTGGAGTCGGCTCCCTACGATCTGCGCGACCCCCAATACACACCCCCACTGCTCAAGAACGTCGGCAAGGAAGAGCTGATGCGGCAGTCTGGCAACCCCGTCCGAGTCCTAACTTCGGGCACGGAGAAGCTGGCCAATCAGCCCTTCTTCGCGGCCGGTCGCTGGCGCATGCTGCGGCGCGTCCCTTGGTGGGATCACTACGAGGGCCCCTTGGTCGTCATGGGCCATTATTGGCGTAGAACACCGGCGATGGGCCCGCCCCCTCCCAGTCAAGAGCGCGGAATCTTCGAGCACGAGCACCCCTTCGCTCCCATGGGTGCCGGACATGCCTTCTGTGTGGACTACAGCGTGGGCCGCCGTTACGCCGAGCGGCTCCATGGCCTGAGCCCTTTCCAGGCACAGCTCGGCGCCCTGAGACTGCCGGCAGAGGGTGAGAAACACCCCGTTACTCTGCAGTTGGGCACCCAAGGCCATGCAGTAGAGATGCACGGCTGAGCGCGGAAAACTAGCGGTATACACCGTGTGCATTCCTGGGTTACCCTGCCCGCCGAATCTGGCAGGGCTCCCGCTCTGCCCATGCACTGGATGCCCCGATGTTGCTCGTTCTGATGGCCCTGGCCTGCCAAGACTACAACCTCAACGGAGGAACAGACGCAGGCGGCGGAGACGACACCGGCGAGACCTCCGATGACACGGCTGGAGGGGAAGACGTCCCAGCCGAGTGCAAGATCAAGAACTGGGACCCCATGGAGATCGGCACCAGCGATCTGTGCCCGGAAGCTCTCCCACCAGGCTTTACGCCTGAGATCGAGTGGGACTTAGACGTAAGTGGCGGCTGTATGAGCCTGCCCATTGTGGCCGACTTGGACGGAGACGGCATGCCCAACGTGCTCACGGTCGTGGGGGGCGGCGTGGCAGGAACTGCACAGCTCTACAACAGCACCGGTGAGGGTGACCTGGTCTGGAACAAGGACTTCGAGATTGGCTACGGCTCCGTGCCTGCCGTTGCGGACTTTGACGGGGACGGGGACATGGAGATTGTCGTTGTGCGGCAGTACCAGAGCTCCCTGTTCCAAGAAGGGGACTTCACCGCGCTGCTTCTGGACCACAACGGCACCCTCCTCTGGGAGAGCGAACACGTCACCGGGCAAGAGTTCGACTACGCCTCCGCTCCCTCCATCGCGGACATGGACGGCGACGGGGAAGCGGAGATCGTCATTGGCCGCGTGATCATCAACTCCACGGACGGCAGCTTTCATGGCGTTGGGGAGCACGGTCATGGGTCCTACGGGATCACCTCCCTTGGGGGTTTCACCATCAGCGAGAGCAGCGTCTCCCTGGTCGCTGACTTGGACCTGGATGGCACAGCCGAGGTCATCGTGGGCAACGCGGCCTACAACAAGGATGGAAGCACCATCTGGCACAACGCCGACTACAGCGACGGCATGGTGGCTGTGGCCGACCTGGACTCCGATCCTCAGGGTGAGATCATCGCCATCGAAGGGGCCACCGTACGGGCGATGGACAGCGACGGCACCACCCTCTGGGGCCCCCTCACCTTGCCTTCGGCCAACATCCTGAGCACTCCAGCCATCGCGGATGTGGATCTGGACGGCTACCCCGAGATTGTGGTCGCCGGCGGCAACGAGCTCTGGGTGATCAACCACGACGGCACAGTTCTGTGGACCGCTCGGGTCACGGACGAGTCCGGCGCGACCGGCGCGAGCATCTTCGACTTTGAGGGCGATGGCCAACCCGAGATCGCCTACATCGACGAGCTGCAGATGGTGGTCTACGACGGCATGACCGGCGGCATCAAGTTCTACAACAGCGACCATGGCTCGCCCACGATGTTCGACTACCCGGTGGTTGCTGATGTGGACGCCGACGACCATGCAGAGATCCTGGTGTGCCACAACACCCCTGGCCTGGACAGCGTGATGAGCGTCTATGGCGACGCAGACGCGACCTGGGCCGATGCCCGAGAGATCTGGAACCAGCACGCCTACAGCATCACGAACATCAACGACGATGGCACCGTGCCGACGAGTCCCACGCCCTCGTGGTCAGACACCAACACCTGGCACGCGGGTATGTCCCTCTCCAGCTTCGCCGACGGCGTCGACCTGAGCGTTGAGATCCTGCAGGTCTGTGAGGACGAGTGCGCGGTCAACAAGGTCTTCGTGACCTGGCGTGTCCTGAACTACGCCGAGGAGCCCTTGGCTGCGGGCGTCGACCTGACCCTGTACGCCGATGACGGCATCTCGGAGATGAACATCATCACGGTACAGACCAATGCTGAGATCCCAGCCGGTTGGACTGGAGAGGCTCAGGTGACGGAGATCACCCGGGACGACCTGATGCGTGCCGAGCGTCTCTTCTTGGTGGTGGACGACGACGGAAGCGGCGCCGGCGCCCTGGCGGAGTGCAGCGAGGACAACAACCGCGTTGTCGAGTTGGGCCCCTTCTGCGACTGAGGGGCTCCGGCTCAGATCAAGCGCCCAACTTCAGCGGCGCTTCTTGCCCTTGCGAGCCTTCTTCTTCATCGCCTTGGTACCCTTGTTCGCTGGGGAGCGAAAGCCAGGACGCTCAGCACGATCGGAGGCCTTGACCAGAGCAGGGATCGGGCTGGGGAAGGTTTCAGGCCCCTTTTCCGCGGTGGAGCTCTCGCCTTCTTCCTTGGCGGTCTCGATGCTCTCAGTGTTCTCAGTGGGGTTCTCAGACATGGGGATCTCCTGTTGTCCCGGGGACTAACGTGCCAACCAAATCCAGCCCCAGGCTGGAGCTAGGGAATCTTCGGTGGCGACAGTCTAGGCCCGCTTGGATAGAGAGTCATGTGCGACTGATCATACTCCGCCATGCCAAGTCTTCTCGAAGCGACCCTGGTCTCTCAGATCATGATCGTCCGCTGAATGCTAGGGGTGAGTCCGATGCCCCCATGGTCGCCCAGACTCTGCTTGAAATGGGCTGGGTACCGCAGCAAGTCCTCAGCTCAAACGCCGAACGCACTCGCCAGACCTGGGCCAAGATGGCCGATGTCCTGGGCCACCTTCCGGCTGACTTCATCCCCGGCCTGTACCTGTCCTCTGCACAGCACGCCGTCGAAGAGCTGGAGATGCACGCCGACGACGAGAGCACCGTGCTCTTGCTGGGTCACAACCCAGGCTTGGAGCAGCTGGTCTTTGACCTCAGCGGCCAGAGTGAGCGTCTTACGACCTGCAACGCCGCGCTGCTAACCAGCACCGCGAGCGACTGGAAGACCGCACTGCGCGGCCGCTGGACCCTGGAACAAGTGGTGCGTCCCAAGGCGCTACGCGCTCCATGAGTTTCGGAGCGACGGGTGCTCCGGTCGCTGCCGTAGACCTGGGCTCAAACAGCTTCCACATGGTGGTCGGGCGCGTCGAGCCTGGACCGCGCTTGGTGGTCCTGGACCGCATGAAGGAGCGGGTCCGCATCGCGGGTGGCCTTCAGAACAAGCGCATCACGGACGAGGCGGCCGGCCGCGCTCTGGCCTGCCTGGCGCGCTTCGGTGAGCGCATCGCCGACCTCCCGCACACCCATGTTCGCGCTGTGGGAACGGACACCTTTAGGCGCGCTCGGAACGGCGAGTCCTTCCTGGAGCGGGCCCAGGAAGCCTTGGGCCACCCCATCGAGATCGTCTCCGGTCAGGAGGAAGCGCGCTTGGTCTACCAAGGCGTGGACCAGTCCGTCGACCCACCTCCCCAGGACCGCCGCCTGGTGGTAGACATCGGCGGTGGCTCGACCGAGGTCATCACAGGGACCGGCTCCATCCCTGGAATGGGCCGCAGTCTGCACATGGGCTGCGTCAGCTTCTCTCAGAAGTACTTCCCAGAGGGCCGCATCACCCGGGCAGCCTTCGTACGCGCGATGAGCACCGGCGGACAGCTCCTCGGCCGCGTCTCCCGAGAGTTCCGCGGTGTCGGCTGGGACCACGCCCTAGGAAGCTCCGGCACCATCAAGGCCATTGAGCGCGTGCTGCTTGAGAACGGGCTGAGCCCCGAGGGCATCAGCCGCAAGGGCCTCAAGCGCCTGCGCGAAGAGCTGATCACCGCCGGCTCCGTAGAGAAGCTGCAGCTCAAGGGCTTGAGTCACGAGCGCGCTCAGGTCCTGCCCGGCGGCCTGGCGGTGCTCTCCAGCGTCTTTGCCGAGCTGCCCATCGAGTCCATGGTGGCCAGCCCCAGCGCCATGCGTGAAGGGCTGCTGCGTGACCTGGTCGGGCGCCTGTACTCCGGCGATCTGCGCGATGGAAGCGTCGACAGGCTCATGGAGCGCCTTCAGGTAGATCGCGCCCAGGCCACCCGCGTCCAAGACTTTGCGATGGCTCTCTTCGACGCGGCCCAAGAGCCCTGGGACCTCCGGCCCCGCCAACGCATTCAGCTGCGTTGGGCTGCCCAGCTGCACGAGGTCGGCCGCTTCATCTCCTTCTCCGGCTACCAGCGGCACGGGGCGTACATCCTCGAGAATGGAGAGATGCCCGGTTTCTCCCTCCAAGACAAGCGGGCCTTGGCCTTCTTGGTTCGAGCACAGCGTGGCAAGCTCAACGCAGACGAGGTCAAGCAGCTCCAAGAGGAGCGCCCCCGGCTCTTGGCCTGCATGCGCCTGCTTCGCATCGCTGTCAGCGTGCACCGACGCCGCAGCCCCAAAGAGCTGGCGCTGCCCACCCTGGGAATCAGCGGCCTGCGCCTGACCCTGAGCTACCCCACTGACTACCTGAGCCACCGGGCAATGACCCGCGATGGCCTGCTCCATGAGAGCAAGCGCCAGGACGCTGTGGGCCTGCCCCTGACGGTGCGTTGAGCGCGAACGGGCGCTCTCAGGACAGGGTGCTTGAACCGGTCTGATTGGCCTGAAGCAGGGTCTGTTGGGCCGAGAACTTCCCATTGTCGGCGACCCGGGTGTAGGCCCCCGTGTGGTCCATGACCCACGCCAGAGCGTCATCCTTGAGGAAGAGAGACAGGTTGTCCAAGATACGCGCCTTCAGCTCAGGTGAGCGCACCGGGCAAGCGACCTCCACCCTGCGCCAGAGGTTCCGGTCCATCCAGTCGGCGCTGGCGATGTAGACCAGATCCTTGCCACCGGCGTGGAAGGCATAGACGCGGTCATGCTCCAGAAAGCGGCCCACGATGCTGCGCACCTGGATGTTGTCCGAGACCCCGGGCAGACCCGGTCGAAGGGAGCAGATCCCGCGCACGACCAGATCGATGCGAACCCCTGCCTGACTGGCCTTGTAGAGCGCCTTGATCACCGTGGGCTCGGTCAGCGAGTTCATCTTGGCCCGGATCCAAGCGGGCTTGCCCGCCTTGGCCGCTTTGGCCTCGTCGTCGATGAGCTTCACGAGCTCCTCACGGAGCGTGAAGGGGGAGTGCAGGAGACGGTTCATCTCGCGGACCTTCCCCAAACCCGTCAACTCCATGAAGATGCGGTGCACGTCTTCGCCCAGCTCAGGGTTGGCGCTGAGCAGGCTGTAGTCGGTGTACAAGCGGGCGTTGTTGATGTGGTAGTTGCCGGTCCCCACGTGCACGTAGCGGCGCAGCTTGCCCCCCTCGCGTCGCACCACCAGCATGGTCTTGGCGTGACACTTAAAGCCCACGACCCCGTACACCACGTTGGCGCCAGCCTCTGCCAAGCGGGTGGCCAGGGAGATGTTCTCGGCCTCATCGAAGCGGGCGCGCAGCTCCACAACGACCGTGACGTCCTTTCCAGCCCGCGCTGCCTGAAGCAAGGCCTCGACGATGCGAGAGCCGCCCCCGACCCGGTACAGGGTCATTTTGATGGCCAGGACCTTGGGGTCCGTGGAGGCCCGCCAGAGCAGATCCACCACCGGGTTGTAGGACTGATAGGGGTGGTAGAGCAGCACATCGTGGGCACGCAAGGTGGCCAACAAGTCCTGCTTGGGCCCCAAATGATGGGGCAGCCCCGGCGTGAATGCGGGGTGTTTGAGCTCGTCGAGCTCAGCCTGATTGACCAGGGCACCCAGGCGGTGGAGGTTCACCGGCCCGTTGACCACATAGAGGTCCTCCTGCCCAAGCCCGTGGTGGGAGAGCAGGAAGTCGATGAGGTAGTCGGGGGTCCCAGCGGCGACCTCCAAGCGGGTGGAGCTGCCGTAGTTGCGCCCGTGGAGCTCGCCCTTGAGTGCATCGAGCAGATCGTCGATCTCCTCCTCGTCCACCCACATGTTCGAGTCACGGGTCAGGCGGAACTGGTGGCAGCCTGTGACCTGCATGCCCGGAAAGAGCGCGTGGATGTTGGCGTGAATCACGCTGGAGATCAGAGTGAACTCCAGCCCATCCGAGATCTCCTGCGGCAGGCGAATCACCCGAGGCAGACAGCGGGGAACCTGGAGAATGGCCACCCCAGAGTCCCGCTCAAAGGCGTCGTCCCCCTCCAGAGTGATCAGGAAGTTCAAGCCCTTGTTCTGCACCACCGGGAAGGGATGCGCGGGGTCCAAGCCCACGGGGGTGAGCACCGGGAGCGCCTGCTCGGTGAAGTAGTTGGCGATCCAAGCCTTCTGGGCCTGGGTCCACCGGCTGCGACGCAGCAAACGAACCCCGTGCTCTTCCAGGGCCGGCAACACGGTGTTGTTGAGCAACTCATACTGGTTCTTGACCAGTGCGCTGACCGTCTCGCGGATCTGTCGGTGCAGTAGGGCCGCAGGCGTAGAGTCCGCCCCCTGGTGCGGCAGGGCCAGTGCGATGCGCTGCTTGAGCAGCCCCACGCGCACCTCGAAGAACTCGTCCAGGTTTGAGCTGACGATGGTCAGGAAACGCAGGCGCTCCAGAAGCGGAACGCGCTCATCTCCGGCCTGGGCCTTGACGCGCCGGTTGAACTCCAGGAAAGAGAGCTCCCGGTTGACGTAAAGCTCCTTGGAGCTCAGGTCCGAGATCTTGGGCTGGTTCATTGGTCAGCCTCCAAAATCCTACGGTATTCCCCCATTTTCGCGCGCTCATCCTCCGGCATGACCGGGTACTCTGGGTTTAGGGCGCTGAGGATCTTGACCAGCTCTTGGGCGACCACCACGCGCATGGACTTCTTGTCGTCGGCGGGGATGCAGAACCAAGGGGAGTCCGCAGTCGAGGTCTCGTTGAGCGCGTCCTGGTAGGCCGCCATGTACTGCTCCCACTTCGCGCGGGTGTCCAGATCCGAGCCGTTGAACTTCCAGTTCTTGGAGGGCTCATCCAAGCGAGCCAGCAGGCGCTTGCGCTGCTCCTCCCTGGAGACATTCAAGAAGAACTTCACCACGGTGGTCTTGCTGCTCTTGAGGTGGGACTCCCAGGAGCGAATGGCCTGAAAGCGCTGGTCGAAGAGCGCGTCCAAGTCACCGCTGGGGTCGATGCCCTGCCCAGCCAAGAAGCCTGGGTTGACCCGTACAACCAGGACCTCCTCGTAGTGGGAGCGGTTGAACACACCGATGCGACCCCGCTCGGGCAAGCGGGTGTTCAGGCGCCAGAGAAAGTCATGGCCGCGCTCCAGGCTGCTGGGCGCACCGAAGCTGTGCACGCGAAAGCCTGCGGGGTTGATCCCCGAGAGCACCCGGCGAATGGTGCTGTCCTTGCCGGCGGCGTCCATCGCTTGAAAGACCAGAAGCAGGGCCTGGGAGCCGTCCGCAAAGAAGCGGTGCTGGAGCTCGTCCAGCTCCTCTTTGGCCTGGGAGAGCTGCCGCTTGCGGTTCTTGCACGCAGGGTGGTCTTTGGGGAGTGACGTGGACCGGTCCGCCAGGCGAAAGCTGCCGTCGGAGGGGACCAAGAAGGGGCTGGTAGTCAAGGGAGTGCTCATGCAATGAGTGTACCCCGCTGTCCAAGATCTGGGGCATGCTGCATGTCCGCTACTCGAGGCCTCCATGTGTGCCCGCACCCTACTCATCACCAAACGCGTCAAGCTGCACTTCTTCGTCTCCTCGCTGGCGCCGGAGATCTTCTCTGAGGGCCTGAAAGAGAGCACTCTGAGCAGCCACAACTTGGCCCCGACGGATGACATCGCGGTGCTGCGCATGAGCGCTCAGGGACCGGAGCTGACCAGCATGCGCTGGGGTCTGGTGACCTCGGGCCAGCGCAGCGCCCCAAAGCAGGTCCTGCGGCGGCCTCTCATCAACGCGCGTCAGGACAAGCTGGCGACGTGGAGAGACTGGACCACCCCCTTCCAACAGCGCCGCTGCCTTGTGATCACCAGCGGCTGGATCGAGTGGACCATGGAGACCCCAGGCGACGCCAGCTCTCAGGCCCAGACCACGCTCTTTGCAGCGAGCCGACCGCCGGAGCCCAAACGGCAGGCCTGGTGGTTCCGCCCAGCCAAAGGCGAGCTGCTCGCCTTGGCCGGGTTCTGGAACCCCTGGGATCCGCCGGGAGACCCCGGACGGGACAGCGCCGCGCTGATCACGGTGGCCGCCAGCCCCGCTTTGTCCCGTTGGCATGACCGCAGCCCGGTGGTGCTCCCCCAGAGCGCGTGGGGCGCCTACCTGAACCCGGACACGGTCGATCCCCAAGCCCTGTTGCGCAGCCCTGGCCCCGGCGAGATCGAGGTCCAGCCTCTGGCGGCGGGCATCGGCTCGGTGCGGAACAAGGCCCCTTCGGTGCTGCAGCCCGAGGGAGAGGTGATCTTGGCCATGTAGACTCTGGCCATGCTCCTGATCTGGCTTGCCTGCACGTCCCCATCTCAGCCTCTCCCATGCGAGGACATGGCGCCCGGATTGGACCGCGACATCTGCCTGAGCAAGCGCCTGGAGACCCACACCACACCCGAGCAGGCCAGCCTGGATGCCGCCCTCATCGCTGACCCGGTGGTGCGCGGCGCGGCGGTGATGCGCTGGGTGGAGACCCACAACAAGGCCTGGAACCCGCAGCAGGTGCTGCCCCTCTGCGACCAACTGGAAGGCCGCGACCGAGGCGCCTGCCACCGACGCGTCCAGTCCGCCCACCTGAACCGATGATGCTGTTCTCGCTGCTGGTCTCACTGCTGGCGTGCTTCTCCGCGGACCCGACCCAGGCTCCCGCGCCAGAGAGCGTGATCGAGGCCGAGCGCCTGGACTTGGCCATGGACCACCTGCCCAAGTGCGGGGCCTACCGCCAAGACGAGGACACCTTCTCCTACTGCGTGGCCCGCAGCGCCCACAGCTTGCAGAGCACCCAGGTCTGCGCGGCCGCCGGCGCCCAAGAGCGGGCCTGTCACTTGGACTGGGTCAGCGCCCGTCTGCGCAATCCAAAGATGACCCCTGAGCTGCTGCTGAAGGAGTGCGGCCCGGCTCAGGACTGCGCCTTGATGGTGCTCGATGCCTACCCCCGGGAGAACTTGGCGGCCCACGCCGATGCCTGCGCCGAGCGCGCCGGCCCCTTCGCCAACGACTGCATCAACCACGCCGGCCGACGGTGGGTCTCCGGCAAGCCCAGCCCGCAGGCCCAAGGCGCGCTCAATGAGCGACCCAACAAGCGCCCAGACCTGGTGGGCTTCTGGGTGGGCGTGGCACAGGCTTGTATGCAGCAGGAGCTGGACTGCAGCATCGCCGACCAGGGCCAGCCCTTCGCCGGAAACGCCGTTGCCTGCCCCAAGGGCTACGGCCAAGCACGGGACAGGCCGGGCCAGTGGTGCGCGATGCAGGTCGAAAACTAGAGGGGGGAGCTGCCTCCGCATGCGGTGAAGTCGTAGGCGAGCACCTTGATCGTGTAGACCGTGCGATCCGGCAGGCCCATGGAGATCTCGCCGGGCTCTCCATCCCGCAGCAACATGGCGGGACGGCTGGTCTGCACGCTCCCTTCGAAGGCGTAGGTCAACTCCATCGAGACCATCGTCTGGCCCTTCTCAGGTGAGGAGGGGGTGGCCCGGAGGTGCCAGACAGCCCCCTTCTCCGTCGTGAAGCTCGCGGTGCTCACCGCACAGGAGGCCACATCCTGAAGCTCGATGGTGACCGGCCCCATCTCGGGTGCGTCTAGGGTGAGCTTCAGGTCGCCGGCTTGAGCGAGGGAGGTGAGGAGCATCAGCAGCATGGGTTTCCGTCCTGTCGTGTGTCCCGGGGGACTTAGCAAGGGTCATGCCAGGGTAAATGCCGTAAATCCGGCGCCAAACGAGGACAATGTGTCAGCCAAGGCGCGCCTCTGGGCTCTCTGCCGTCAAGGTGACATGTAGTATGGCTCTCCACTTCTCCACTGGGGTCAGAGAGTGCTGCTTTCCTTCTGTTTGTTGGCTCTGGGCTGTGATTCATCGAGCACCGAGGGAAGCACCGTCGAGCCGGCCCCGCAGGCGGACACGGCGGTGGAGTACAGCGACGAGGAGCTGAGGAAGCTCCAGAAGCTGAGCGGCCCGCCTCAGCCCCCGTTTCGGGAGGGCAAGTTCCGAGGGCCGCCCACGCCAACCGAGATCCAAGACGTCTGCAAAAACGCCGGTGTGTTCGAGGTTCAGAAGGGTGATCTGGACCTGCTCTCCATACCGGCCTGGCTGGATCCCGATGCAACGGCAATGGAGCCAGGTGCGCTGCTCTACGGCCGCGTCAAGCAAGCCAACTCCGAAGGAAACAAGGTCCTTCTTCTGCTTCACGGAACCAAGCTGCAGACCTGGCCCGGCTTTGTCGGATTGGCCTCTACGATCTTCCCAAAGCCAGACGCCGAAGGCCAACAGACCCAGCCCATCGTGCTGGCCTTCGATCACCGCGCCTCAACCAAGGGCATGTGTACCAACCTGCAGTCCTTCAAAGCGAAGTTGGACGCCTGGGAGGCGCTCACCGGAGAGCCAATCCACATCAGCGTAGACATCCTGGCCATGTCACGCGGCGGCCTGCTCGCCCAGTTCCTCAGTCAGCCCGCTGCGGTTCAAGCGCATTGCCCGGAGCTCATTGCTGAACACGGCCAGGACTGGCTGGCTCCCCACAGACTGGAGATCCACAAGACCATCCTCTTGGCTACACCGAACAGCGGCAGCAGTCTGGCGAGACTTCATCCCTTTGCAGCCAAGAGACTGGGGTGTACCTACGCAAACGCCGAACAAATACGGCCCGCTCCCCCCGAAGAACCCGAAACGGTCGAAAAGTGGAAAAAGCCGATGGCCGGAGCGCTAGGACAGCGGCCGGGGTCAAGGCTGCTAACGGAGCTCCATGCCCATCCTCCAAGCGCCGAGCATACGGCGTCGACATGGGTCATCGCGAGCAACTACAGGCCCGAGCCTCCAGACGTAGCCACCAAAAAGATCTACGACATGCGGGCCAATGACTTGGTCGTGGACCTCTTCTCCAGCTTCTACCGCGTCACGAAGGGCGGGAAGGCTCAGCAGGTCGCCCCCAAGGACCACTCCTTCATCGTGCCCGAGGAGCAGTACACCTCCCACCTTGGCACCCCCTACAACGCCTCGGTCAACACCTGTGTGGGCGCAATTCTCTGGAAGGCGGAGGACGAGGCGGTCGCGGCCTGCAGTAGAGCCAACCTGGAACAACGGCCCGAAGAGTTTACGATAGACCTCAAGACCTTCTTCTAGTCCCGCCGGCGCCGCCATCCCAAGGCCAACAGACCCAGCCAAATCAGCCCGCCGGCACCGGGACCACCGCTGCAGGCGCAGCCCTCGGGGTCCGTCTTGGGGCCATCGATGTTGTCGGCTGCGGTCAGTGTGCAGCCGTCGACCTGGAAGGCCACGGGGCCATCTGGGCCGAGCACCTCCAAGGCGTCCAGATCGCCACACGCAGCGGCGGACACAATGACCTCGCCGGGGGCAGGGCTCTCGCTGAGCGTGAGGGTGCCGGTCCCTTCCAGTGCGCCGGCCACCGAGGCGGGAAGGGCCGAGATCTGCCAGTCCCCCTCCACAACCAGCAGCCCGGATCCGAGCACGTCCTGGCCAGAGAAGCTCCCTCCGACCTGCACGATGGCGTTGGGGCCGATCTCCAAAGGACCGCTGTAGTCCAGCAACTCAGCCTGCACCCACATGGCGCTGTGGTCGACCACGCCAGAGGCGTCCTCGACCTGTTCCTGAGTCCAGACGAAGGGCAGCGGAATCACCCCAAAGACATCGTCAAAGACCGCCCGGTGTGCGGCGTCCTGGATGCGCTCGCGCTGCTCGTCGTCCACCCCATCAAAGCCCATCTCCAGGCCAATGGGGCTGCGGCCGGTCAGGCTGGCGTAGATCACCGCTGCGGCCAGGGTTGAGCCCACACCAGAGGGGTGGCTGCCATCCCCGCTGTAGAGCTCGATGAAGGCCTGCTCATCGGTGGGATCCAGGCCTTGCGCGAGCAGGTCATCGTGAATCACGGCCCACGCCGACCCCACGGGCGCGATGGTGCCGCCAGCTTGCTCAGCGTAGGCCAGGTAGCCCTCCTGCAGCAGGCCTTGCATGGTGCTGAAGTCCGGGTAGCGGGCGGCGTTGGTCTCGTCCCCGTCCCGACGTCCCCAGGTCATCAGCAGGACCAGCTCGCCGTCCTGCTCTCGGATCAACGCACCCAGTCCTTCTGCACCTGCCGCGCTGTTCATCCAGTAGGACTCGTTCTGTGGAAAGCCGGGGATCTGGCTTTGGTCCTGGGCGATGAGAAAGTCCCAGCCGCCCTGTCCCAGAGCATCCGCCCAAGGGTGGTCCTCCGATGCGGCCCAGCCGTAGTGATCCGCCAGAGTCTTTCCGGGCTCTGCCAGAGCGCGCAGCTCCACGGCGTCCACCGCCAAGCCCTCCTCCAGCATCGGCCGAAGGCGCGAGTCAATGCCCCCCGAGGAGAAGGTGTAGCTGTTGCCCATCATCAGGACATTGGGGGCATCTCCGCCCTGCCACTCTTGTGCGCCGGCTGACGCCAGCAAGACCATCCACATCAAGGCTCCCAGTAAACAAGGGTGGTGCCCGGTGGGGCGTCGCGCTCCAAGCGCTCCTGCACAGAGAGCCCGATCTCACCGGGGGCTGTCAGCTTCTCGCTGTCCAAGATCAGCAAAGTCAAAGGCAGGGCCGGGTGGGCCTTGCGCATGTCCCGCAAGCTCGCGAGCAGGTGGTCTACGTCCAGGCGCTCACTCACCAGCGCAGGCCCGGGCAGCTCGGCGTCTCCCGCGACCAACACAGGCCCATTCAGCCCGCCAAGCAAGGCCCCCAGATCCCCGCTGCGCCGCTCTACCCTCGAGCCGGTCCACGCCGCGCCGCGCACGCCCTTGGGCCAGAGCCAGAACCCCACCCCGAGCGCCGCGAGGAGCCCGAGCACCAGTCCCCACCAGCCCTGAGCCCCGCTCGGCTCAGGGAGTGCGCCCGGCGCCTCGTGGGTCCGCTCCGCCTTGGGCGCTCGAACTGGCACAGGGCCGAATCCACTGGGCCCCAAGCGCAAAGACAGATCCTCGCGGATGTCCTGCTCCAGGGTCTTCTGCCCAGCGCCCCAACGCACGGTCAAGCGCTGGGCTCCCTCAGGGGCCTCTCCAGCGCAGGTGTGTACGGCGTCATTGGCTTGGGCATCTGCCCCTTGTCCGTCGTCTCTACAGCTCAGCTCGACCCGCTCTGCAGCCGAGGCCACCTCGGCCACCGGCGCAGGATCCAAGGGACCCAGGTCAACCTCAATCAGGACCCTGGGTCCGGCCAAGGCTGCGCTCGCGAGAATCAGAAGGGGGCTCCACATGGCCGCAGCATCGCACGTGGGAAGATGCCCCATGCTCCTGCTCCTGCTCGCCTGCGCCACCCCCGCCCCAGAGTCCGCTCCTGCACCCAGCCAGGAAGCCCAGCCTGTGGCGCAGAAGCAGAGCCACTTGGCCCGCAGCCTCTACGCCCTGGGCCCTGAAGTGGCGCCCCAAGCAGGACGGACCCGCAGCCTGCTCTGGATCCGCGAGATGCAGCTGGAGCCCGCCCAAGTGCAGGCCCTCTGTGACCACAGCGCCCAGAGCCAGGCCCTCTGGGAGCGCCACGACGCCCAGCTCCAGAGCCTGAAGGACCAGAACGCTGCAGCCCTTGAGCCTGTGTTGGCGCCGCTGGAGCATCAGCTGCTCACCGGCTCGATCACGCCAGAGGAGGCCAGGATCCATGCCCAAGCCCTCGATGCCCTGGCGCTGCCCGATCCCTTGACCCTGCGCGGCGACACGGTTCGGGCCAGCGTGGCCTTGGCCGAGTCCCTCTGGCCCACCCTGAGCGGCGCGCAGCAAGGGGCCATGGGCAGCGCGCTCTTCTTGCTGCGGGATTTGGACCCCGGCACGCGGAGCACCCCTCCGGCCTTGCCGGAGCCCTGGAGCGACGGCGACTTCTCCACCCTGCGCCGCAGCACGCCCTCAGCAGACCCCAGCATCTCGGCCCTCTTTGAGCTGGAGGATGGCAACCCGATCTCGGCACTGAGCACCAACGACCACCAGATCCTGCTGGCGATGGTCTTGCTGCACCCCAGCACCCAGTCCGCCTGCGAGGCCATGGCGCCCGCTCCTCAA
Organism: uncultured Pseudomonadota bacterium; assembly: GCA_913060515.1. Classification (GTDB taxonomy): domain Bacteria; phylum Myxococcota_A; class UBA796; order UBA796; family CAJQPC01; genus CAJQPC01. The sequence continues at coordinate 31,751 of CAJXRZ010000069.1, forward strand.
GAGTGAAGCACCGCGCTCTCCCGTGGCTGCTCGCGGCCGCCGCCTACCTGCTCATGGCAGGGGTGTTCGCTTGGCCCTTGCCCGCACACCTGAATGAGGCGGTGTGGGGCGACCGCTTCGATGCGTGGACCACCCTCTGGTTGATGGGTCACCTGGGTCAGGGCGGCGGCATGGGCCAGAGCACCGAGATCCTCTTCCCCATCGGCTACGAGATGTGGTCCTTCGGCCATGTCGGGGTCCAGGCCATGGGGCTGCCCCTGCTGGCCCTGGGTCTGAGCGTCACCACCACCTACAACCTGCTCCTGCTGGCCTCGCTGGCGGGGAGCGCGTTGGCTGCCCATGCCTTGGGCCATCACCTGAGCAAGAGCCACTGGGGCGGTGTGGTGGCCGGCGCGATCTTCGCCTTCTGCCCCATGCTCTATGGGGAGATGCGGGCCGGCTGTCTGGAGCTGGTGGCGGCCTTCACGCTGCCCCTGGTGGCCTTGGCGGCCCTGCGCTTGCTGGACAAGCCCACCTGGCAGCGCGCAGCGTGGCTCAGCGGCGCCCTGGTGCTCGCTGGACCCCTAAACTGGTACTACCTGGCTTTCTCTGCCTTGTTCCTGGTGGGACTGGGCCTCTGGCGCCTGAGCCAGGGTGGCCAGAGCCGCTGGACCGGTCTGGGGTGGATGATCGCGGCCTGCGCGCTGGCACTGGCTGTGCTCAGCCCACTGATTCTCCAGGCACGCCAAGAGACCCCGAGCCGACCGCCCCTGGACCAGAGCGTGCTCAGCGCACAGGCGGCCCTGGACGCCCAAGCCGTGACGGACGGCACCCGCCCTCTGATGGAGCTGGATGAGCCGGCGCTGCTCTTGGCCGACAGCATGCAGGTCCTGGTCAACAGCACCACCCTAAAGAGTTGGTCCGAGCTCGGCTTTCCCAGCAATCCCCTGGAGTCCACCCCCGGGCTCTTGGCCGTGGCCCTGGGACTCTGGGGGCTGTGGGCCGCGGGCCGTCGCGGTCGGCCTTGGGCCCTCCTGGCCCTGGCATTCAGTCTGCTCACCTTGGGTCCATACCTTCGGTGGAACGCCGACTTGCCTATGGCAGAGTGGTCCCAGACTTGGGCCCTGCCCTACCTGGCGCTCTACAACGAGCTGCCCTTCTTCTCCAAGGTCTACCGGCCCTACCGCCTGGGCCTGGTGGCGGTGCTCTGCATGGGTGCCCTGGCGGCCACGGGCATTGGACGTCGGCCCAAGTCTTGGGTGCTGGCCCCCGTGCTCGCACTCTTGGCCTGCACCCAACCCCACTGGCGGGGGGAGAGCGGGGGCGCGCTGGCCTCGACGGCGGTCTCCAGTGCCTATCTGGAGCTCGCGGCGCTTCCTGCAGGGGCCGTGGTTGAGCTTCCCCTGCACCACCAGCCCCTCTCCACCTTGGTCGCCCGACAGCAGTTCGCCCAGCTCACCCATGCTCAGCCCCTGCTGAACTGCAATCAGCTCATTCGGCGCACCGATCTGTGGCGCTTCCGCAGCTATGTGGCCGAGCATGCTTGGCTTGCGCAGGTCCTGGGACGTCCCCGACGCACGGACCCCTTGGAGATCGGCAGCCAGGACTGGCAGGACCTGCACCAAGAAGGCTTCCGCTACATCGTGGCCCATCCCGGCGTGCCCGTGGACCCGGCCCACCTCGGCAAACGGGACGGTCAGCGCGACGACCTGCTCTTGGAGCCGATGTGGTCGCTTCTGGACGGCCTTGAGCCCCTCATCAACGCCGGCGACACCGTCGCCTACGGCATCCCTGAGCGGGTCGAGGAGCGGGATCTGGGCACCTGGACAGCGCTCCCAGCCCAAGAGCTGGTCCTCAGCCCACAGGCCAGAGCCATCTCCGAGAACGAGGTCAGTCTCTGGCTGCACGGCCATGGCACCTTGAACATCGATGGTGCCCCTCAAGACCTGCCCGCAGGGATGTGGTGGCACCTGAACCTCGCTCCTGGCGCGCAGCTCAGCGGCAGCGGCACCTTCACGCTCTACGGGGTGCAGGAGCTCAGTCCACCGACGCTCCGTCCAACAGACGTGGATCCAGCACAAGGCGCTGCGGAGGCGGAATCACAAGACCTGCCAGATCCGGATACCGCGGATTGAGCAAGAGGTTCTGCCCTTCCGGGGACACCGCAGAAGGGACGGCGAGCACGGCGCTCTGAGCCCGGGCAATCCACGCATCACCCATCCCCGGAACTCATGGGGTGGGGAGCTGCGCCTCAACCCACTCGGCGATGGCCTCCTTGGGCACAAAGCTGGGGCTGTCTCTTATACACATCTGACGCTGCCGACGAAGAGGATAGTGTAGAT
>CAJXRZ010000070.1 GCA_913060515.1 uncultured Pseudomonadota bacterium
CACTATCCTCTTCGTCGGCAGCGTCAGATGTGTATAAGAGACAGGTCCTCGAAGGTGTCCCCGTCCTTGTCGGCCACTGGGCAGCCGTTGTTGGGTCCGGCCACCATCGGGCATGGGTCGGTGGTATCGGGCACGCCGTCTTGGTCGTTGTCTCGATCGGGGCAGCCGTCTTTGTCCTCGAATCCGTCCAGATCCTCTGCCTGTGCAGCGCACTGATCGGAGGCGTCCAGGACGCCGTCCTGGTCGTTGTCGGGATCGGGGCAGCCGTCCTGGTCCTGGAACCCGTCCTGGTCTTCCGCCTCTGCTGGGCACTGGTCGTTGTCGTCGTCCAGTCCGTCGCCGTCGCTGTCACCGGTGATGTCGGGGCAGCCGTCGGTGTCCTCGTTCCCGTCAAAGTCCTCGGGCTCATCCACGCAGAGGTCCTGGGTGTCCAGGATGCCGTCTCCGTCGCTGTCCACGGGAATGCAGGAGGGGGCGGTGTCCAGAGCGATCTTGCCGTTGGACATGGCCACGTCCAGGTGCTCACGGGCCCGGCGCACGTCGCCCTCGTCGAACTCCACCAAGGTGAAGCTCAGGTTCGACTCGGCCATGGCCATCTCGACTGGAGTGCACTCGCGCGCCCCCAAGTTGCCAGCGGCTTGGATGACCTTTTCGGTCTCGCGAAAGTCCTTCTGGAGTACGTCTACGTTCACGCAGCCGGCCAGGAAGATGAGCAGGCTCATTGGTCTTCGACCCCGTCCAGATCCTTGTCCACTTCGTCGAGCATGTCGCGCCGCTCCACGTCTACGTCGCTCTCGCCGTACTTGGCGATCTCTTCCGCTTGGAGCGCGTACTGGTACGCCGCCTTGGCCAGGGTCTCGCACTCCTCGAACTCGGAGCCGCCCCACTCCTCGCGCGCTTTGCGCTGGTGCTCGGTGGCCATGGTCCACTCGTAAGGCGCCTTCTCGGCGGCGCCGGCCAACTCAGCGGCCTTTACGGCTTGGTTGGTTTGAACCAGGGCGACGGTGGGCTTGATGGCGATGCAGCCGGTCAGACTGGAGCCAAGAATCAGCGCGAGCAACAAGGGCAGAGTCCTCCCAAAGAATGGACCTAAGGACGATCAGACCGCGCTCTAGGCTCCAAGTCAAGTCAGGGGGCGCCCGGCGGCATCTCTCGGTGCACAGGGCCGCCCGATGACGCGGCGTTCTCCTCCAGCAGCTCCTCGGCGCTCGGCCCTTCCCAGGACTCGATCAAGGGGCTCAGGTCGAAGACCGCCATGAAGTAGCGCTCGGGCATCTCCCGATCTGGCAGGTTCACCTCCTGGCTGGACCAAGGCACGTAGACCGGGCCGTCGGGGACCGTGTACGCGTTGCCTGGATAGTCGAACCACTGCAGCTCGACGTGCTCCTCGGGCTCTTGCTCCAGCAGCAGCGCGAGCTGACGGACCACGTCTCGGTAGAGCAGAGCGCCGCGCTGGGGATCCAACAGGTAGTAGCCACGTTCGTGCACCACCAGGTGCCGGTAGTTTCCGGTCACGGCCAGCTTCTGGAGCTCCGCTGGGTCGATGTCCAGCACCGAGATGACCTCGGGCTTGCGGGAGATCTCGATCAGCTGGGTCTGGAGCGTGCCGTCCGGATCCGGCCGAGCCAGGTAGCGCATCCACTCCCCGGCTTCTCCTCCTCCCTCTTCCCTAAAGACCGGTGGAATCGCAGGGGTGGTCGCCCAGCTCTTGTAGACCTTTCGGCCGTGCTCGAGCTGGTAGTAGTAGAGCAAGTCCTGTTGCTGCTCGAGGGGCAGCTCGATGATGCCGGCCCGCTCAGGGGGCAGCTCCTGGTACCAATCGGGCGTGGAGAGCGCGGAGACCGAGATGGGGGCGCGCCACATGCTGGGGGCCAGAGCATCTTCGGGCACAGGACCCACCTCGAAGCGGTAGAGCACCTGGGCAAAGGTCGCGACAATGGCCAAGGCACAGACGCTGATCCGCAGGCCTCGGATGGGGACCCGGGAGAGGCCCATCGCGACCAAGGGGACGGCGGCTACCACGGCCAGAGAGCCCATGCGGTAGGGCGCGAACATGCGGCTCATACCTGGAATCCAGCGGAACATGCCGGTCCAGGGTAGGCGCAGGACGAACCGATCTGCCAGGGTCACCACCTGGGCGCTGTCCAGGGTGCCGCCCCACTTCAGGAAGGGTCCCAGGGTGCCCACCCAGAAGACCAGAAAGACCACGGCCCAGAAGCGGCTGCGGGGGTAGAGGCCGGGCTTGAGCGCCAGAGCGGGGATGAGGCCGCCCAAGAAGAGGACCAATGGCCAGGAGCGGGGATGGCTGGGGTTGAACAAGCCGTCCATGGACCAGGAGCTGGCGATCGTTCGGTTCAGCGAGGACAGCACATTCTCCTCGTAGGTGCTGGGCCGCAGGGGAACGCTGGCGATGGTGTCGTAGCTTGGAAAGCGAAGGAAGAAGCTCAGTTCAGGGAGTTTTTGTGCCCCGCCTGCGCTGGCCCCAGCTTCGCCCAGCGCGTAGGGCAGGAAGAAGAAGCCGCCGACTACAAAGGCGCTGAGGATCAAGGTACCGAGCCAAGGCAGGTGCCGCCGCATCTGGGCCATGCGGCCGCGGTGACGCCAGAGCAGATCCAGGCCATAGAGGCCAAAGGCCATGCCGGCGAAGAGCCCGTAGAACCAGTACCAGGCGCCGCAGAGTCCGAGAAGTAGGCCGGCGATCACGCCGTGAGAGACCTTTGTGCTGCGCTCGGCGCGGTCCAGAGCGATGGGAAAGAGCAGCACCCACCAGATCAGCACTTGGCGAAGGCCCGAGCCGTGGATGTCCTGCAGGCTCAAGGGGTTGATCACCGCCACCAGACCGCCCACCAGGGCTGCAGAGCGCGACCAGGTCAGGCTGCGGGCCAAGGCATAGCCGCACAGGCCGTTGCCGATCAGGATGGCGAAGACCTTCAGGTTGTAGTGGGCAGGCAGCGCGACCAGCTTGGACAGAGGCCAAGAGATCAGCAGCACATCCAGGATGTTTCCGGTCTCTGGATAGCGGCCCAAAGACAAGAAGGTCAGCGTCTTCTCGCCCAAGCCCATCTGGGTGTCGTCCAGGACCGCTTGGGCTTCTGTGAAGTGCCAGCCATAGCGCCAGAGCCAGCCGCCCAGCTCCCCGCCGCCGATGATGACCTCGTCCATGTGCATCACCGCCGGCCAGGTCATGGCGCTGGCGGCCAGCAGATAGAGCAGAGTTGCGGCCAGGACCTCGGCTGCGAGGGTGGCGATGCGCTGGACTTGTGGGGGGACTTGCAAGAGCGGATCCAAGCGCATGGGCACCGCTCTGGTCAACCGGTGTACGCTTGGCGCCCTGGATGTGACGCGACGTGGGCAAGCCGAATGAAGAGAGCGCTGGAGCGGTGTCTCCGCTGAAGCGGTGGCGCCCTGTGCTCGCCTGCATCGTGCTCCTGGGGCTGATCTTGGGCCTGCGATCCAAGCTTGAGTTGGTCCTGCCTTTGGGCTCGGATGCCGCCATGTGGGGCTTGTCGGCCATGGGACTGCTGGAGGGCGAGCTGCCCCAGGTCGCCCCTGTCTTTCCGGCCTTGGTGGCCTTCAGCTCAGGGCTCAGCGGCTTGCCGGTGTGGCGTGTCGGGTCTCTGGTCTCAGCGCTCGCTGCGGCGGGGCTGCCGGTGCTGGTCTTTGTGGCCAGTCGAGACCTGGGTGCGGGGCGCTGGCCTGCTCTGGCTGCGGGGGCTCTCTCTCTTCTGCTGCCCGATGTCGCGGTCTTTGCCTTTCAACTACAGCCCGACGCTCTGGCCGCGCTGCTCTTGGTCACCAGTGCCTGGCTGGGTGTGCGCTGGGAGCGGGCCCAGAGCCGAAAGACCCTGATTCAGTGGCTGGTCTGTTTGCTGCTCTTGGGGCTGACCCGTGAGCATGGTCAGGTGCTCTTGGCCGGTCTGCCGGTCTACTTCCTTGCCCGGAACAAGCCCCTCTGGGCCCTTGGTTTTGTGCTCGTCTGTTTGCTTCTGCTCGCTGTCCTCGTTCGAGGGGGCGCGCTGCATGTGTTGCCGGAGCGCATCGCTCAGCCTCTGCTGGAGAGTCCCCTTGGTGCGGGGCAAGGATCGGCACCCCACTTCTACTCCGAGCTCAACAGCGCCAGACGGGAGGGGCAGCAGCTCTGGACCCAAGGTCGCGTCCTTCCGGTGCTGGCCTTCAACCTCAAGCACCTGTTGAGCCGCCACGTGGACAACCTGGCCATTGTCTTGCTGGGGGCGGTGGGCTTTGGGACGCTGGCGCGCCGTGAAGGTGTGGGTGCCGCGGGCCTGTTCACCCTGCTGCCCGCCGTGGTCATCCTCTTGCTCTGGTCCAACCAGCGTCACAGCGCCGTGCTCTTGCCCGTGGGACTGCTGGGAATCGCCTGTGGTGTGCGTGCGCTCCGGGCTTGGGCGCCTCCCGCTGGGGCGGTCTTCATCGGCCTCTCTCTGGTGGCCGGTGGCTGGTCCGTGCGCGATGCCGGTCCGGTGGCCAAGCGACTCGTCGGCGCGGCCCATCACGCCCGCCAGGTGCAGACCTTGGCTGGATGGCTGGCGGAGTACCCTGGGGAGTGGATGCTGGGGGGCTTGGACAATGAGCCCAACCTCTTCTTGGCTTGGCCCCGGGTCGCTCTGGAGCGCAGCGAGTGTTTGGTCGAGGATCCCGGGCCGCTCTGGCGCACCCTCTGGTTGGCTCCAGCCGGCGTGATGCCGGGGGAGTGGGAGCAGCTCCATCAACAAGGGCCCACAGCGGTCTACGCCTTGCGCAGCGACGCACCTAAGCCCTGCAGCGAGAAGGCCCTGCCTGGCGGTCCCCTCTACACCAAGGCCGGACAGTCCGCCGAGTTCAGCTGTGCCACGCCTCTGCTCAGCGAGGCCCAGCGTCGCCAGCGGCTTCGAGGCTGCCAGTCTGGGGGACCTGCACCTGGTAGACCGCCACCCCATTCTCCCGGTGGGGGACACCGAAAAGGCCCTCCAGGACCGCGCTGACCATCTCCAGCTTGGGCGTCAGGTAGAGCTGCTCGTGCACCACCACGGTGCCGTATCCTTCGGCCTGCAGACGCCGTGCGCCGCTCACCAACTCCAGCTCGGGCAGCTGGCGCGGCAGGCTCAGCACATAGGCCGACTCGATGCGCACCATCAGATCCGTCAAAGGGTTGCCCGCAAGGGTCGCCGGCACCGGCTCATTGAGGCCGTAGGGCACCGGCTGGCCATGGCCCGTTTGGTACCAGGTGTAGACCGCGCGCTCCAGGTTGGGAACGGTGATGGGGAGGTCGAGTACGGCCCCTTGGGAGAGCCCGGCGTAGGCGCTTGGAATTTGGGCATCGCAGCGGGGCAAGGGCCAGACCGCAGGCGAGGCCAGGGTGACCTCGCTGAGGACCATCAGGCCCAGGATCCCGGCGATGGCCGGCCGCGGCAAGGTGGGCCAGCGACGTGACAATGCTTGGGCGCCAAGACCCGCCATCATGCCCAACCCCAAGGTCGCGGGGACCACGAATCGGAAGGGATGGGAGATGCGTGAGAAGAGGGGGAAGGCTTGGAAGAAGGCCAAGAAAGGCAGCGGAATCCGGTGGCCGTTCCAGGTGGCGTACTCGCCCCCCACGTGCAGGTAGGGGCCCAGGGCGAAGAGCAGGAAGACCACCGCCAAGGCCACCCACAAGCCCAAGCTGCGTTTCGGACGGGAGGCGAGCAAGCCCACCGCCGCCAAGGCCAGACTGACCCAGCCCAGGTAGGTGACGATGAGCAGGTCCTCGCCGTACTGGGCCTTCAGATCCGGGCTGTAGTGCTTGCCCGGCCGGAACATCGAGACCACGTCGGTGATGTTGTGGTTGACCAGGCTGGCCCAGACGAACTCGGGATCTCGGTCCACCAGAGCATCGGGCGCATCCATGGACTGGCTGAGGACGAAGAGCACGGGCAGCACGAGCAGCGCGTACAAGGCCACGCTGCCGCCAAGGGCCAGACCAAAGCCCTTCCAGCCGGTGCGTAGTGGCTCCGAGATGGCACGGTGAAGCACCACAACCACCGAAAGCACGATGCCGAAGAGGCCGTAGTAGAAGTTGGCCACAGAGCAGAGGGCCAGGGCCGCACCCATCGCCAGAGCGCGTCCCAAGCTGGGCCGGTCCAACATGCGCAGGAGCAGCAGCAGATACAGCGGTAGAAAGCCGGCGTTTAGGGTCTCGGTGATCCCGTTGTAGGCCTGTCCCAAGAGGTGGGCCGAGGCCGCGAAGATCACGCCGGGCACCCACGCCAACCATTCGTCGTCCAGCACCCGTCTGCCCAGGGCCCAGGCGCCGATGCCGTTGCAGAAGAAGGCGAAGATCACGGCGAGGTTCAGGGCAGCGGGCACCCCGGCCAGGGCTTGAATGGGCCAGGTCCAGAGCGCGTTGAAGCTGTCGATGAAGAAGAGGGCGCCGCCCTGTGGGTGGTCCAGGAGGGCCGTGCGAAGCGGGAGTTGACCCTGACCCAGGGAGTCAGCGACCCACCAGAAGCCCCAGGCGTGGTTCCAGGTGTCGTTTCCGGGGTGTCCCAACATGCTGCCGCGTAGATCCAGCACAGCAGGCCATGTCAGGAGCAAGGCCAAGGCCAGAGCGATGGCCACATGGGGACCCAGTCGGCGCCCGAGTCCTTTCACAGAGCCGCCAGAAGGTTGTTGGCCCGGGCCATACCGGGTGCGTCTTCCAGGCCAGTGTATTGGGCCAAGGCCAGCTCAGCGGCCAATCTTGCCAAGCGTGCCCGTCCCGCCTCTTTGCACAGTGCAGCGCAGCGCAAGGCTGGCCAGGCGTTGTCCGGATCCAGATCGCCGTGCTGGGCAAAACCGTCGGCGGCCAGGCCCAGGCGCTCCTCCACCAGGTACCAGTCTTGGTCCTTGGCGGCGCACCAAGCCATACAAACCAGGATGCCGGGGGTGAGCTGGGGCAGTGCGTAGCGCTCGCAGTCCGCCAGGGCGACGGCGCAAGACTGGCGGGCCAAGCCCAAGTCGCCCAGTCGGATGCCCAAGAGTCCCAGGTTCAACCGTGGGTAGACCCCGCCGTAGGAGCCGATGGCGTCGGTCATCTCCGCCGCCTCCTCGTAGAGCAGCCGGGCGTCTGCCAGGCGACCGGAGAGGCGTGCCTGTTCCCCCATGTCGTTGAGCACGTTGGCCAGGGAGATGCCCAAGCCGCCCTCACGGGCCTCATTCAAGGCCTCGGAGAGCACCTGTTGGGCTTGATTCAGATCGCCGCGCGCCCGGTGGACGGCGGCCAGACTGCGCAAGATGCTGGCCCGGTCTCGGGTGGACCGGCCTTGGGCGTTGTTGTCGTAGGCGGCCCACATGCCGACCGCGCGCTCCAGGAGCTGCACCGCTTGGTCCCAGTTTCTCTGCTGCCTGGCCACGTCCGAGAGCCCGAAGATGCTCTCCATCTCCAAGGCCTCCAGGCCTTCCGCGGCACACAGGCTGCGGGCTTGCTCAAAGATCCGGCGGGCCATCTTGATCTGGCCCTGCTGGCGGTAGCACTCGCCTTTCCGTGTCAGGGTGCTGGCCGCCAGGGCTGCGATGCCCAGGTCCCGTGACTGGGTCAGTGCGCTGTTGAGCAGGGTGATGGCGTCCTCGAAGTTGCCGAGGTGGCGCATGAAGGAGGCCCTGTACAAGCAGGCCTGGATGCGCTCCGACTGGTGCAGCTCTGGAGGCAGTTGCTCCAAGGTCTGCTCCAGCAGGGTCAGGATGGCCAAGCTGCGGGAGGGGTCGGTTCCGAATCGGGCGAGCCCACCGGCCAACGCCAAGGTCTGGGCGGCCAGGGACAGGTCGCCTGCTGCCAGCAGGTGTTTGGCGCGGCGCAAGTCTTCGCTCTGGGCGCCCAGGTAGGCCGCGCATCGGCGGTGGTGGTCCGCAGCGCGCCCGGCCTCGGCTGCCTCTTTGAGCAGAGACTCGGGCAGCAGGCTGTGTACGAACTGCCAGCCTCCGGGCCAAGGCAGGGCCAGCTCCCGCTCCAGGAGCGCGTCTCTGAGCTCGGCAAGCTTGGCCTGGGGCGGGGCGACAGCTTCCCATTCGGCCTCGGAGACCTGGTGACCGAGGGTGGCCGCCAGCTCCAGTGCGAGCCGCTCATACTCCCCCAAGACGGGTAGGCGCTGTTCCCACAGGCTGGGCAGGTCGTGGGGGATCTCCATCCCTTGGTCGCGGAGGGCGAAACCCTGCGGCCCTTGGACCAGCTTGTGCTGCTCCACCAGGCTGCCCAGGGTCTGCACCGCCATCAGCGGATTGCCCTGGCAGCGCATGGCCAGATCCTGGCGAAGCTCGGGGTCCAAGAGCAGCATGCCGTCGATCAGATCTTCGGTCTGGTACGCGTCCAGTGGCGCGATCTCTTGGGCTCGAAAGCGATTGGAGTCCAGCAAGCGGTCCAGCTGGGCCTCTCGCAGGGGGGACATCTCGTCTTGACGCAGGGTCATCACCAGGAAGACAGGCAGGTCTTCCACCCGCTCGATCAGGCCCAGAGCCACGGGCAAGGCCTCCTCGCTCCATTGAATGTCCTCGAGCACCAGGAGAACAGGTCGATCCTGCAGGGCCAAGAGTCGGGCCAAGATGCCCACCCGAATCTTGAGGGGGAGCTGTAGGGCTTGCTCGGGCTGAATCCATTGGGCCAAGGCCTTGGACTCGTAGGGGTTGGTGCCCAGGGTCGCCAGGGCTTGGGCGATGTGGTGTTCGGGCTCATCGAGTCCCACAACGGAGAAGTGTCGGGCCAAGGCGCCGGGGATTCCCTCGTCCAGTGCGCCAATGGGGCTGTGGCTGGCCCGAAGCACCACCGCTGCGCCCGCTGCGTGGGCTTGTTCCTGGATCCAAGTCGCCAGGTGAGACTTGCCCACCCCAGCGGGGCCTTCCAACAACACCCCGTGGACCTTGCGGTGCAGGTGTACCCGCCGCAGGCCATCCCAGAGCAGCTTCTGCTGATCTTCCCGGCCTACCATCGGCACCCGACGCTGGGCGAAGAGACCCAGGCCCAAGCCGCGTACCAGTCCTGGCCCATGCGAGGCCATTGGACCTTCCGGGAAGGGCGCCGGTGTCAGCGGCGCCGCCGCCACATGAGAGAGGGCCGGCATGCCCGGTGCCCAGGTCTCGGGTGCCGCCGCCCACACCTGTGGTTGGCGGGGTGGACCCAGGCGAAGCAGGGAGTCCAAGGCGTCTGCGGCGAAGGAGAAGCGCTCGGCCGGGCTCTTGATCAGCATGCGCCGCAGCCAGGGTTCCAGGCCACGGGGAACATCCAGGATCGCCCGGAAGTTTGGAGGATCCTGGTTGAGGTGAGCTTGGCGCAGCATGTTGGGGTCGCTGGAGACGAATGGCGGTTTGCTGGTGCAGAGTTCCCAGGTCAGTGCGCCCACGGCGTACAGGTCGGTCCATGGGCCGTAAGCGCGCCAGTTCCCCATCAGCTGCTCGGGGGCCATGTAGGCGGGCGTCCCCTCGATGGCGTGGCGACCCTCTGCGCTGCCGAGGGCGTGTGCCAGGCCAAAGTCCGCCAGGATGGCCTCGGCGGTCTCGCTGAGCAGCACGTTGCCTGGCTTGATGTCCAGGTGCACCACCCCACGGGCGTGGGCGTGGGCCAGGGCGCTCAAGATGTCGGCCAACATGCCCTGCATGCGCGGCCAAGGAATCTGCCCAACCCGCTGCGCCAGGCTGCCGCCTTTGGCCAGCTCCATGGCCAGGTAGGTGGCCCCGCTGGGCAAGAGTGGATGCCCAGCGGGCACGCGTCCGGTGTCTAGGACGGTGACGATGTTGGGGTGGTCCAGGCCTGCAACCGCCCGCACCTCACGGGCCAAGGCGGTGCGCTCTCGCTTTGTGGTGCTGGCCGAGAGCACCTTGATGGCCACCGCTGTGCCGCTCTGCGTGGCGGTGCCCCGCCAGAGCTGGGACATCCCGCCGTCGGCGAGCCGCTCTTGCAGCATAAATGGGCCGAGTTGTGACATGGGGTCGCAAGTCTACCCCGCGGCTCGCGCTGCTTGGTTTCAGCCCTGCGGTAGCATGTGCGCATGCTGCTTTGGCTGACCCTGGCGTGTGCCACCGAACCCCAAGCGCTGCCCACCCAGGTTGCGGTCGCCCAGGCCAACGCGGAGCTGGAGCAGGCGGTGCATCCGCCCATGGTGCAGCTGCTCTACGACTACAGCTTCTTGCCTGCCCAGCAGCAGGCACAGCAGGCCGTGCGCATCGCCATCTGGTTGGACTGGATGGCCTTCGACGCCACCCAGCTGACGATGATGGACGAGGCGCGGGCTCAGGCCGAAGCGCAGCGTCTGCGCGTGGATCAGGAGATGGCCGCTGCTGTGGCCCTACGGGAGCCGGAGATCACAGCGGCCTATGCCGCGATCGAGGCCCAACTGCGTGCAGGAACCGACCTGAACGACCCGGCGATGCTGGAAGCGGGCGATGCCTTGGTGGGGCAGCGTCAGCACAAGGAGCTGGAGCGCGAGCTGCTGGCCTTGCGGCTGCAGGCCGTTCAAGAGGTCATCGCGGCCGAGCAACCCCTGCTGCGCAGCTTGACCGTCGAGCAGGAAGCGCACCTCTCCGATGCCCTGATCTTCCTGCGGCACCGCCTGGACCCCTACGCCAACCCGGGGGACTTCAACGCCCTGGTGGGCACCCTGTTCACCCCAGGGGACTACGCCACCCTGACCCGAGGCAGCTTCGACGCGGAGCAGGACCAGTGGGATCTGGCCGGCTTGTGGGTGGAGTCCGAGGATCGTGAGCCCGGCAGGCCTTGGTTCGCCGATCTGCGCCGAGAGCTGCTGATCTACCTGGTGCTGTTGGAGCCCGCGCTCCCCCAGGCCCTTGAGATCGCCCAGGGACGCGTTGGTTTGGCAGCAAAGCCCCCCATGGCCTTGCCTGGGGAGCCGTCTCCGGTGCAGCCCGAGGACCCGGAGCCAGCCCCACCTGGGGCGCCTATGCCGGATGAGAATGCGCCCTGAGCGTGTCTAGAACTGATTTCTCTCTTACCCACCCGGCCCCCGTGACGAATAATGGGAAAGGGTGTGGCGTCGAACCCAGCGACCCACTGCCCCGAGAGTCAACCCCCTCATGTCTGTAAAGCATCCCCTGCAAGCACTGTTCAGCCTTGGCGTCGTCGCCGTGGGCTTTGTGGCGCCTTGGCAGCTGGGCATGCTGACCCCAGAGGTGGACCTGCCCCAGGTCAGCGTGAGCACGGCGCCCGAGCGCATCGTGACCGTGATGCTGCCCCAGCAGGCGGAGCCTCTGGAGCTGGCCCCCATGGACGAGGCCATTGAAGCGGCCCCTCCCGAGCCGGAGCCTGAGGTTCCCGAGATCGCTGAGGCTCCCGAGCCCTCGGCCGAGCCGGAGCTGCCCGTTGACTCCGATCCCCAGGATGCGCTGGCGGACGCTGGCGATTCCCTGAACCCTGCGCTCGGCGTCGACTCTGTGCCCTTCCCGGGCATGGTGCGCGGGCCAGGAAGCTTGGTCCCCGGCAGCCGCGTTGGCAGCGCCGATGGCAGCGGCGACAACACCGAGCACGTTCGGCGAACCCGGGCCCCACGCAAGGCGCCCAAGACCACTTCTCGTGAGTGTGAGCCGGAGCGCGCCGACATCTTCATGGTGAGCGAGACCGCTTACCGTATCGAAGACCAGGCCATCGCCTACTACGCCGAGCACCCAAAAGAGGCGGAGAAGCTGGCCGCCACCTGGTGGGCCAAGGACGATGAGGGCGAGCGCCGCGGCTTTAAGTTGGGTCGCATCAAGTGTGGATCCATCCTGGACCAGGTCGGATTCAAGAGCGGCGACATCATCGAGGCCGTCAACGGTCGCGAGATCCAGTCCTACAGCGAGGCCGTCACGGCCTTTATGGGCCTGCGCAACCGCAAGGTGCTGTGGGTTCAAGTTGAGCGTCGCGGCGAGCCTGTGCGCTTGGACTTCCACCTGGTGGACGAGGGCGAGGCGCTTGTCGAAGAGGGCGAGGAGATCGTCGACCCCACCGCGCTGGTGGAGGCCGAGCTGGCTGACCCCAACCTGATGGACCGCATGGAGATGTGGGGGGATGAGCGCCAGGAGCGCCGAGATGAGCGCCAGGACCGCAAGCAGGAGCGCTTGGAGAAGCGGGACAAGCGCCGGAAGAAGGAGTAGAGTGCGGGCAGGAAGGGAGGGGAGATGCTCTGGATATTGGTGGGCTTGGCGTGCAACCGTGTTGAGCCCGCGAGCAGCGAGCTGCGCTGCGACGGTCTGGACGATGACCAGGACGGGGTCGTGGACGAAGAGGTCCTGGCCTATCGCTTCCAGATGCCCTTGGACTTGGGCGGCGCGCCGGAGCTGAGCCGCTACTTTCGCTTCCCATTGGACCCGCTCCCAGGCGTGACCTTGGTCGAGCAGACCTATACACAGCCTGACGGATCCTATGGAACCAAGGCGCGGCGCTTCGGCACAAACGGACGCCTGCTCTACGAGTTTGCGGAGGACTTTCCGATCGACGGTCCCGCCACCACGGCGCTCTATGAGTTCGAGTATGAGCAGGGTCAGGTGGTCTACGCCCTGGAGGAGTTTACCCAAGCCGGGGTGCTGGTGGAGGGGACGGAGACCATCGCCAGCTTGGGGTCCCACGGATTCATCGTGGAGCAGGTGGCCACCGATCGCATGGATCCCAGCAAACAGACCCTGACGGAGCTCTACTACGACGCGCAAGATCGTCTAGTCGCCACAGAGGTGCAGAGCGACGATGACTGTGTGGCGGAGTATCGCACCTACCCTGACGAATGGTCGGAGCGCCGCGCGGGGAACAAGCTGTGTGGCTTTAGTCCGGAGGAGGGCGCTGCCCGGGGGGCTCTGAGCTACACCTGGGACAGCCAGAGGCGGCTGGTATCGTTGGTGGACTACACCTCCAACATCGTGACGAGCCAGAAGTGGTGGTGGGAAGACGACACGCTGCTGAGCCGTGAAACGGACAACGGTAGCAGCGTGGCAGAGCGGCGCTTCGACATGGTCGATGGACGGGTCGTATCGGCCGTGGATGAGGCATCGGATCAGGAGTGGACCATCGCGTACAACTCCGCCGGAGTCGTTGAGCAGGTCGACCTGGCCTATGGAGAGGAGCTTGTGCGCCTGGACATGGCGCTTCGGGAGCGAGAGGGCAGCGATGTCATCGAGAGCTTCCAGGTGCTCCTCCGGGACTCGGACTGGATGGAAGGCGATGTGGATCTGTGGTGGACCACAGAGATGGAAGTGGACATGTCGGGGAACCTGACCTCGGCGCAGTACTCGGACGGCCTGATCGGTGAAGTGGACTACACCTGGAATTTTGACTGCGAAGGAGCAGCCCAATGATCGTATTGTTCTCCATCCTCTTTGCGTGCAACCGCGTCGAACCCCTGGACTCCGAACAGATCTGCGACGGTCTGGACGATGACCGCGATGGCCAGATCGACGAGGGTCTCTTCGGCTACGATACCGAGCTGGTCTTCGACGAGGCTGGTGTGCCCAACATCGAGCAGGGAATCAGCCGTAGTCTAAGGATTCCCATGGGGATGTTCGGTCGGAGCTACGAGGCTGAGACAAGCGAAGGGGAGACCTGGAGCTCCTGGGTGGAGTTTGACGGTGAGGGACGTGCCATCTCGGTAGAGTTCACCCACATCGAAAGCGACGGACAGGAGACTGTGAGCTTGCAGAGCGCGGCCTATGAAGGGGATCTCAAGGTCTGGGACGTCGGGACCCGCACAGTCGATGGCGAGACGGTGCTCGACTACGAGCAGAGCTGGACCTACCACGACCACGGTCAAGTCAGCACGCACTCCTACGCCGACACCATCTCCCAGCGAACCCAAGATTCTGAGTGGTTCTACGATGAGCGCGATCGTGAGATTCTGCTGCGCCGAGAGGGCAGCGAATTTGACTGCGCGGAGTGGGTCACCGGATACGACGACACCTTGAACACGAAGACTGCGTACGCCGGGGTGACCTGCGGCAATGATCCACCGGATACCCTGTGGGAGCGCAGTACCTATGACAGTCAGGGCCACCTCCTCTCAATAGAAGAAGACACGATTACCCGTTCCTGGACGTGGGATGGCGATGACCCCGCCACCTACACCTCTGCTCTGGGCGACACGCGCAGCTTCCAAGTTCAGGATGGTGTCTTGGTCGGCGCTACGGGCGAAGGGGAACTCAGCGACTGGCTGTTGGGCTACCACGACTCCGGCCGCATCGAAAAAATGGGCTACGACACCCCCGAGGGGGTCGCCTACGAGCTAGCGCTTGAGTACAGCGACCTGCCTGGGGGCTTCCTGACCGAAGCTGGATCCCTATCAGACGAAGAGCAGGCCTACAGGTCCACCTATGAGCTAGACGAGCTTGGCAACTTCTTCGCTATGAGCTGGGAAGATCTGGTCAGCGGAGTGACCGGAGAGATTCGACACAGCGTTGAGTGCGGGGACGGATCTCAGGAGCCCGAATAGGGTCGAATCCAGTCCTGATCTAGGACTGATCAAGACCGAACTGCTCGCGCTCAACCCCGAATCCAATCTCCATCCTCGAACTGAAAGCGGGCTGAGCCCCAGTACACCTTGTCGACCTTCATGGTGCGCACCACGATTTGGTCCTCCAGGTCCTTCATCGTGATCTTGATGCTCTCGCCGTGCTCTAAGCCGTCGACCACCGCCAGAAAGGCATCCAGGTCTGGGGTGGGCTGGCCGTTGACGGCCACGATGCGGTTGGTGGCTCGGATGCTGTAGCGCTGCGCAGGAGAGCCGTAGTAGTACAGACCGACGTAGACCCCTTCTTGCTCCAGTCCGCGCTGTGCCATCAGCTCCCAGTGGGGGGCGTGAAGCACCAGACCGTTCCACACCAAGACGTCGTCGACCGAGTAGTTGCCCAGGTCCACGGTGGGCACGGCCACATCCTTGACCTGTCCATCGCGCACGACGGTGATGTCCACCTGAGCGCGCTGTACGGCCTCCTCGACTTGGCCAAAACGGGTCACCAGCTCTCCGTCTACCGCCACGAGCAGGTCTCCGGACTCCAAGACTCTGGCCGCTGGGGTGCCGGCGACGACGCGCGCGACGTAGAGCACCTGGCGGCGCTCAGGGTCCAAGGCGGCCAGGTCGGTGGCCATTCCGGCGGGCAGTCCCCGCTCGGTGGCGTCGGAGACGGAGATGGTGGTGAGTTGTGCGCCCAAGGCCCGAGGAGCCTGGCCGGAGCGCAGGGCATCCAGAGTGCGCTGGACCTCGGAGACGGGGATGCCAGAGAGGTAGCTGCCCACATCGCCGCTGCTGGCCGAGGTGAAGCTGCTCCAGGTGGTCAGTACCCGGCCCTTCTTGTCACACAGAACGCCGCCCACAGTAGAGATGGCGTCTGTGACGTCTACGGTCTCGACGTTGGAGGCCCGGAACTGCGGAACCCCGGCGCTCTCAGGTCGCAGGGCATCCACTCGGCCGACTGTGGTGGGCAGGCCGACGATCTTGCCAGCGGCCGTCACGCCCACCTGCCAGACCTCGTCGCCGGTCTGGAGCTCTGTGGGGCGTAGTACGGCGGACTCGACGGGTGTATCGCCCAAAAGTGAAGGGTCGTACTGGATGATTGCGATGTTTTGTACGGGGTGTACGAAGACCACCTTGGCGGGAACGCGCAAGGTGCTGGCGAATGTGATGCTCACGTCTCCCAGCAGCACGGGCACGGTGTCTCGGTCGCAGAGCACCCAGCCGCGCTCGGCATCTACCACCAGGCCGGCGCCGTAGAAGCTGGAGCCTCCGGCGCCTTCGACGCGCAGCGGCAGGTCCGCGTTGACCTTGACCAGAGAGGGGGCCAGCTTGCGCAGGGGCTTGGGACCTGTCACGGCCAAATCCACGCTCTGGGGAGCTTGGGGTGTGGGCTCTGGTGCTGCCGGTCCTGGAGTACAGGGCCACAGTCCCGTGGTGTCGTCGCGCACGCAGACCTGCATCGTGCTCCAGGTGCGGTCCACCCGCATGACGGCAGTCTGGGTGGCGCGGGGGTCACCGATGGAGAAGAAGCGCACGGGGACGCGCTCTCCGTCTGCGTAGCGGGCCAGCTGTGTCTGAGCGGCTTGCAAGGTGGGGACCGGGACGCCGCCGATGGCGACGATCACGGAGCTGTCGGGCACGCCGGCCATTCCCAGGGAGTAGCCGGGGCTGGCCACGTACAGTCCCTCGACGGGCAGGGCGTGGTTTCTAGCCTGCTGGTAGCTCAGGGGATGGAGGATGCCGCCGCCGAAGCTGAGGTAGGCGTTGGGGGTGATGCTGTGTAGGTCCTGAACGGTGATGAGAACCTGCTGCACCACGCCATCGCGGCTGATGGTCAGGTGGATCTTGCCACCCACCCAGTCATCCAAAGCAGACTCCAAGGGCACGAAGGCATTGAGCGCTTTGCCCTCGATTGCGAGCAGGATGTCGCCGGGTTGCAGCTTGTCCCAAGCCGGACCATCGGGCACGGTCTCTTTGACGACCAGAGCGCCCTCTCCCTTTGGGAAGGTCTCCCGTAGGCTGGCCTCGTCCTCTTCAGCCAAGCCCAGGCGACGCAGCTCGTCGTAGGGGGTGTAGGTGAAGACGGCCTGCAAGGTGCCCCGGGCGACGGGCTCCTCATTCTGGAGCAGCTCCAGAGCGCGCACGACCCGGTCCAAGGGCAGGTAGTAGCTGCTGGCCGCCCGTCGGCTTCCCCCAGCGTTTAGGCCGATGACTTGGCCCTCGCTGTTGAGCACAGGAGAGCCGGAGCTGCCGCCCGATGTCGAGGAGCCGGCCTGCAGGTAGAAGGTGTTGAAGTCGTTGTAGGTGTTGCCGCCGTAGCGGGGAGCTCCTCTGTCCAGACGGGCCAGGGTGCCGTCCAGGATCACGATCTTCTCGCCCGCATCGTTGCCCACCACGCGGATGTCCGTGCCCACTGCGGCGCCCTCTGGGTGCAGAGGGAGCTCCACCAGGTCCATGAACTTCAGATCTTCGGGGTCGAACTTGTAGAAGCCAAAGTCATGCACCGGGTCGCGGTACAGAGCCTGCAGGGCCACCTCCTCGTTGTTCAGGAAGACCGCCTCGGCCACGACAGGACCGGCGTGCACCATGTGCCGGTTCGTCAGCAGAATGCCCCGCTCGGCGTCGACGACAAACCCGGTCCCGACGCTGCTGCCGGCCGATTCGGTGTCGAAGGAGCGGGTGCCGACCACCTTGATGCTGACCACCGCGGGCACGGCGCCTTCCAGAGTGGTCTTCCAGTCCTGGGGTGTCTGCTGGCTCTCGGGCTGCGTGGGCAGCGCCTGGGCGGAGGTGATGGGGGTGGCGAGCAAGGCGAGCAGGGTGAGCATGCTCTTCTAGGAGCACGGTGAGGCACCCGGTGCAAGCTTTTGGGGCAATCCTTGCTTTGGAGCGAAGGGACTCAGCCCTTGAGCCACCCCGCCCAACGCCGCAGGGTTCGCACGCGCAGATCCGCCGGACTGCCCAACACCGCCCGTCCTGCAGGCACATCGCGCATCACGCCGGAGCCCGCGCCAACCTGCGCCTGTGCGCCGATGTGTACGTGGTCTACAACCCCGACTTGGCCAGCCAGAATCACGCCCTTGTCCAGGGTCACGGAGCCCGAGAGGCCGGTCTGTGCGGCAATGATGGAGCCGTCGCCGATGCGGCAGTTGTGGCCGACGTGCACTTGGTTGTCGAGCATCACGCCGTCGCCCAGGGTGGTCTCGCTGATGAATGCGCGGTCTACAGTACAGTTGGCGCCGACGTGTACGCCATTCCCCAAAACCAGTCGGCCAATATGGGGAATGGGCGAGAGTCCATTGGGGCCGGGATGAAGTCCAAAGCCAGGACCGCCCAGAACGCTGCCGGCGTGGATCTGGCAGTCCTTGCCCACGACTACGCCTGGGTAGAGCACCACCTTGGGGTGGATCCACGTGCCGGCTCCAATCTGGCAGCCCGCACCAATGATGGCGCCAGCGCCGATGACCACGCCTTCGTGCAGGACCGCACTGGCCTCGACGACGGCATGGGGGCCTAGGTGTACCGAGGCGGGGATCCCGTCTGGAGCAATGGCCGAGGGGTGTCTGCCGGCAGGGGGCCTCCCATCCCCAAAGACCTGCTCCAAGAGCTGGATGAAGGCGCCCTTTGGGTCCGGAACCACGATGTGGGTACCCGGTACGGTCTGGGAGACCAACACACAGCCCTGGCCGCCCTGGGACTTGGTGGAGAACACCAAGCGACCGGGGTGGTCTTGATCCAGGCCCGCGACATGGGTGAGCGTCTGCTCGGGCCCAGCGTGGACCCCGCCAAGCTGCACGGCCACCGCCAACGAGGACAGTGGGCTCGGCAGCGGCTGCACGGACTAGCCCAGTACCGAAGTCAGGCGCTCGGTGATCTGGTCGGGGCTGCCCACGCCGTCTACGCGCTTGAGCAGGCCCAAGTCCTCGTAGAAGGGAACCAGTGGAGCGGTCTGCTCGCGGTAGGCGCCCAAGCGGGTGCGACAGGCGACCTCGGTGTCATCCTTGCGGTGTACCAAGCGCTCGGCGATCTCCGCGGGGGGCGGGTTGAACTTGAGGTGGTAGATCGCGCCGGTGCTGGGGTCGCTGCGGCGGTGGATGATGCGCTCGACGATGAGCTCCTCGGGCACTTCGAGCAGGGCCACGGCGTCGAGGGCTTGGCCCTTGTCAGCCAAGAGCTCTTGCAGGGCCTGGGCCTGCACCACAGTGCGGGGGAAGCCGTCCAGAAGGAAGCCGCCCTTGGCGTCGTCCTGTTCCAGGCGCTCCTTGACCATGCCGATGACGATGTCGTCGCCGACCAGGCCGCCGCCGTCCATCACGGTCTTGGCGGCCAAGCCCATCGGAGTGCCACCCTTGATGGCTGCGCGGAACATGTCCCCGGTGGAGATGTGGGGAATTCCGTAGCGCTGGACGAGGCGAGCGGCCTGTGTGCCCTTGCCCGCGCCGGGGGGGCCAATGAAGATCATGCGCATGAGATCGAGCTCCTTGCAGTGCGTGCCCCCCTTTTAACCCGTGGGGGGTCATCCCCCAGTCCCAAGTCGCCGATCACTGGGTTGAAACCACTTGGAGGTGCCCCCATGACCCTTTTGACACTACTCGGAGCGAGCCCCGTTCTGGCCGCGACCCTCACCGTAAATCCCGATGGCGGAGCCGACTATTCGCTGCTCCAAGAGGCTGTCGACGCGGCGGAGGACGGTGACCATATCGCTGTGGACGGTGGAGAATGGGGCAGCGTATCGGTGGGTGGAAAGGACCTGAGCATCGAGTTCGGCGCCCGTGAATCCACCTTGGGCCGCGTCTTCATCGACGATGCAACGGTCAGCGTGACCGGCGGTACGCTCCGAGGCGAAGGCGCAGGCATCAGCGTTTCAAACAGCACCCTGACCCTTGAGGGCGTGAGCTTTGAAGGCGCAGAGGCCAGTGGCCCGGCGCTGCGTGCGGACAACAGCACTGTGACCGCCAACCGCTTGAGCGTAAAGAATTGGTCCGCCCCCGCAGGCGCACCCTTCCAGCTCACCGAGAGCGCTGTCGAGCTCAGGGACACCGTCTTTGCCGACACCTCTGGCCGACGCGGCGGCGCCATCTCCGCTCAGGGCGGCACCTTGGCGCTCTACAGCGTCAGCATCGCCGACACCAAGGCCGAGGAGGGCGGCGGCGCCCTGTACTTGGACAGCGCTGGAATCTACTGTGAAGACGTGGTCCTTCGCCGGGGACTCGCCGACGCTGGTGGCAGCATCTTTGCCGTCAACAACAGCGTGCTCGAGCTTGGCTCGGTTCGCATCTCCGACAGCAGGGCCCGCACGACCGGCGGCGCGATGCACCTGGAGGGGTCGAGCGTCGTCGCCTCCGAGCTGTCCCTGAACAACAACCAAGCCGGCCAGGGCGGTGGAATCGCCCTGAACCGTGGCTCCATGAACGTCGCGGACCTGAAGGCCAACGGCAATGAGGCGCGCCAAGAGGGCGGTCACATCTGGGTGGCCAACGGTGCCCTGATGACCGTGACTCGGAGCGAGCTGACCGGAGGCTTGGCCACCCGCGGTGGCGGTGTCTACCTGAACTCCGGCTCCTTTACGGCCTACAACGCCATCTGGACCGGCAACGAGGGCACCGAAGTCGGCGGAGCCTACTTCCAAGAGGACGGTGTCCTGGACCTGCGCTTCGGCGTCCTGGCGCAGAACAGCTCCGAGATGGGCTCCGCTGTGGCCATCGCAGAGGGCAGCGCCAACCTCGAAGGCATGATCTTCGTCGACCAGCGTGGCGGTGACAGCGTGGTCAGCGCGAGCACCAACGGCACCAACGTCTCCAACTCGATGTTCCATGAGACCCAGGCCGAGAGCTACGGCAACGTGAACCTGGTGGCAGCGCGCATCGACACGGACCCCAACTTTGTTGCCGGTAGCTGGGTTCCTGGACCCTACAGTGCGGCCCTGGACGTCTACAACGGTACCTTCGACAGGGACAACACCCCTGCGGACATGGGCGCCTACGGTGGTCCGGATGCCTGGACCTTGGCGGACGCAGACGGGGACGGCTTCACCGCTGGACGCGACTGTGACGACACCGATGACCAGACCCACGAGTACGCTCTGGACGACTACTACGACGGCGTAGACGCCGACTGCATGGGCAACGACGACTACGACGCGGACGGGGATGGCTACGGCGCGACCGCCTTTGGTGGGCTGGATTGTGATGACCGCGACCCCGAGCGCAACCCTTCGATGGCTGAGAGCAGCGGCGACCAGTGGGACAGCAACTGCGATGGGCTCTTCGACATCGACGCCGACGGCGACGGATGGGCCGAGGGTGTGGACTGCGATGACGGTGACCCCGAGAGCCACCCTTGGGCCGATGATGCGCCCTACGATGGCGTGGACTCCGACTGCTTGGGCAACAACGACTACGACGCCGATGGCGACGGCTGGACGCTGCGGGAAGACTGCGACGATCAGAACCCGCACATCAACCCCTCCACCCCTGAAATCTACGACGACGGCATCGACCAGGACTGTGACGGCGCGGATGCCGAGGAAGCGAACGGGGCTTTGGCGGAGGCCGACCCGGAGCAAGGACACGCGTACCGGACCGAGTTCCCACTCATCCCAGATGCCGGTCCTGGCCTGGACGAGGCCAACATGGGCGGCTGTAGCACCGCACCGGGCCGAGGCGGAGCGCTCGCCGGTCTCCTCGGAATGTTCGGACTGCTGGCACTGCGCCGCCGAAAGAACTGAGTATTCCAGGGTTGCCCTGGACTTCTCCCCCAGGGCGACCCTTCCCCTTTCAACCCTTCAACCTCTTCTGGTTCTTCTGAGCCAGATGCGACCCCGCGCTACCACCTCCAAGTACCAGCGCGGGATCTCCAAAACTGTGTGACGTCGTGCCGCCCGATTCAGGAATTAGCCTGGGTCGGGCGGCTTTCGTTTTTGGAGGGGGGGCCCGGCGCCCCCTTGTTCGCTTTGCTCACACCCAGGGGGTTTCCGAAGGACAACACCCCCCTGGGGTTCTTCAGGGGCATAGACGGAGTGCTTTTCTCGAGTCGTCGTCTCGCTCCACCCTACGTCCATGCCGACCTTACTGACGTGATCACTCCTGTTGAGCCTACTCGCACTCGCCCCTGAACCCGCTGGCTGCGTTGCTCAACGCTCGACGGGCTGGCGCACGCCTTCGGTTTCGCGCCTTCCCAGCGGACCCAGGTTCTTCGCGCTAGCAGGATCAACAGTTCGGACCACGTCAGTAGGTTGCCGGACGGACGCCGAAGGGTTGGGCCGGTGGGTTTCTGGAGGCGGCAGGCCGAAGGTCTTGTGTGCCTGCGCCCAGTAAATGGGCATCGATTGGGAACTACGCACACTTGGAAAGGCGCAGGACTATGATGATGGGGTCGGCCAAAGTAGCTTGGTCCTCTTGAATGGAGTCGCTGTGCCTGGAAACGAAACCACCACAGACAAGAAGCCCCTTGCGCCCATGCCACCAGCGGCCCAAGCGCAGCCCGCACCCGGTCTGTGGGGCCGTCTTTGGGGAGGCGGCGGCGCGGAAGCGCCCATGAGCACCGGGGACAGCTTCGCCAGCCAGCAGGCGGCCAGACTGCGCGGGATGCAGTCGGAGTCTCCCATCACCGATGGGATGCAGGGCGCCGTGACGGGTCGGGTCTCGGCGGTGCAGCGTTTGGCCAATGATGGGCTCCCCGCGCCGACGCGGGTTCTGGATGGCGTTCAGCGTGCCTTTGGCTTGGGGAGCTTCTTTGCCGGTGGAGGCGCGGACCGGGTGACCGCTGGCGATGTCGCCCAGGTAGGCGTGGCAGCGGGGCGCGATGCGGTGGCGAACTCCAACGTGCTCGAAGCGATGCAGCGTGCGCCCCAAGCGGCGAGAACAGCGGCTCAGGGAACGCAGGTGGCCGCCACCATGACGGGCGCTGGGAGAGACGAACTCCGGGCGGCCGGTGGAGATTTGGCCCGAAACAAAGCGACCGAGGTGGGGGCATCGATGGCGACGGGTTCCGCCATGGCGATGGGCATGCGTGGGGCCGGTGCGATGGTTCCGCCTCTGCCACATCTGCTGCCCATCAAAGCCGGGCTCATCGGCGGGAGCTATCTGGTTCAAGGGGCAGGAATGCTGAACGCTGCCTATGGGGCCGCTGACTTTGCGGACCGGGTCGACGGAGCCCGTGACAAGAGCCACATGGCAGGCTCTGCGATCGACGATGTGATGAGCCGCAGGGCGAACAAGTAGTCGGCTTGGGGGAAGCGCCCCTGGTGTGGGTGCACCATCAACTGAAGTCTTCGCGTCAGCGCACATCCGCAGGCTTGGAAACCGCCATGACATAGGCGCTGAGCTTGTTGCCATCCAAGTCACGGAAGTAGCCGGCGTAGAAGCCCGAGCTGCCCCGGGGACCTGGACTGCCCTCGTTTGTGCCACCCAACTCCAAGGCTTTGGCGTGCAGAGCGTCGACCTGGGCGGTGGTCTCCATCTTTAGCGCGACCATGGCTCCGTTCCCTACTCCAGCCTCTTGCTTGTCGAAGGGAAGCGTCAGGCAAAGAGCAGGATCAGTGCGGGTCTTGGCCCAGGCCGCCATGGTGTCGGTGTGCCAGAGGCGGGGCGTTCCGACGGTGGCCATCAGGGCGTCGTAGAAGGCCATGGCGCGGGGCAAATCGTTGGTGCCCAGGGTGACGTAGCCGATCATGAGAGCCAGACCCGAAGCGCGACGCCGAGCCCACCGCCCACGACGGTGAAGCACAAGACGGTGAGCTTCCAGAACTGAAAGCGGTCGCCGCCGTGCTCGCCTTCCATGAGCATCTCGTGGGCTCTCTCTGGTGGGGGGATGACAGCGACGCACAGGCCCGCAGCGGCTGCAGCGCAGGAGATGTAGAGCACGATCGGGATGTAGAAACCACCGTTCAACGCCGAGGCCACGCTCAGCCCAGCGAGGGCCAGACCGATGAGCAGGGCCAGGCCGCCATTGCGCATGGGCCGCTCGACGAGCATGGCCAGCAGACCGTTTGCTCCCCCAGGACCTGAGCTCTGAGTGGGGCCCGCGCCAGGCTCCACCTTGAACTCCTCCGCGTATCCGACCAAGTCCTCATCGCTCAGCTCGTCCTTCTCGCGCATCCTTCCCCTTCGGAGACGCGCCGACTGGTGGCGTCCCGACGCTCAGTCTACACCCTGCCTCCATGCCGGCCGATAGCGCATGAATCGGGGGTCCAGTCGAAGCTTCCGACCGAGGCTGTGCCATTCGCTCAGGCAGGAGCGCGGATGTCGGACTGGGACCTGGGTGGTGTTCTGGTGGTCCTTGGACTGATTCGCGTCCCTTAGATGTAGGGGACGAAGACCGAGAAGAGTGCGGCCACCAAGCCACCAAGAAAAGCGGCTCGCACCGCACCGTGCCAAAACCTCCAGTAGGTCCCATCGGGACGGATTTCTCCGCGCAGCTTGGCCTCTGCTTCCTCTGGCAGCGGCAGGATGGCGACGCATAGGCCAACCGGTGTCGTCAGCCAGCCCAGGACCATGATCAGGACGTAGGCGCTTCCGCTGGCTTCCAATTGGGCCATGGTCAGCGCCAAGCAGCCGGCGCCAGCGATCGTCGTCAGAAGGCCGTTCCGGACCTTGTGCTCAACCATCCAAATCAGGACGCCGCGTGCGCTGTGGGGGTACGTCTTCCTGGCAGGCGGTGCATCTGCTGGATCTACCTTGAACTCCTCGGCGTATCCGCCCAGGTCTTCTTCACCCAACTCGTCTGGATCGCGCATTGCACACCCCGGTTGCAAGGCTAAGAGCTTGACCTCGTCGGCGGGATCGTCCCTGGACAGCCCTGGCGCGGTGAACACGTTAGGAGCCTGCGCCTTGCCCCCGGAGTCCAGATGATCCTCCTGCTGTCCTTCTTTGCCTGCACCGGTGCCGAGTCGACCACGACCACGCCGGCCGTTGACCTGGGCCCCAAGCCTACCGCCGCCACGGCTCCTGAGTCGATGATGGAAGGGGACGGCGTCGTGGCCAAGTGGAACGGCGGAGAGCTGCTCTACTCCGAGCTGGGTACCCACGCCGATCAGCAGCTCAAGCAGCTGAAGATCGAGTACCTGCAGAACCGCTACGCGGTGGAGTCCGGCGCCCTTCGTGAGCTGGCCTTGATGAAGCTGCTGGAGGCCGAGGCGGCCAAGCGCTCCATGGACCTGGACGGCCTGCTCAAGGCCGAGGTCGAGGACAAGGTCACCAAGCCCACCGACTCCGAGGTCGAGGAGTTCTACCCGGTCATCGCACGACAGCTGCGCAATGCCCCTCTGGAGCAGGTGCGTCCCCAGGTGGAAGGCTACCTGCTCAACCAGCGACAGACCGAGCGCATGGAGGCCTACATCAAGGAGCTGGAGGCCGCCTACGGACTGCAGACCCAGCTGCCCTTCCCCGATCTGCCCAAGATCGAGGTCAGCGTCGATGACGATCCCGTCCTGGGCAACATCGATGCGCCCATTACCATCGTGGAGTTCGCCGACTACCAGTGCGGCTACTGCCGCAAGGTCTACCCCACGCTGCTCGAGCTGATGGAGGAGTACCCCGACCAGATCCGCATCGTGTACCGCGACTACCCCCTCTCTGGTGGTCAGGGCGGCCTGGAGCCCAGCATCGCGGCCAACTGTGCCGGCGAGCAGGACAAGTACTGGCCGATGCACGACGAGCTGATGAACAACAGCAACTACTCCGAGGTGGGGCTCACGGCCTACGCCACCAAGATCGGCTTGGACATGGACGCCTACGCGGCTTGCATGGCAGACCCGGCCAAGCAGGCGCAGGAGATCATGAAGGACTTCCAGGACGGCGGAGAGGCTGGCGTGAACGGCACCCCGGCCTTCTTCATCAACGGGGTGTTCCTCAACGGCGCGCAGCCCAAGGAGCAGTTCGTGGCTGTGATCGAGCGCGAGCTGGAGAACGCTGGATGAACCCCTCTCTCTCCGAATTGCAGGAGCAGGCGACCCAAGCCATCGCTGGGGCGGACGACCTGAACGCTCTGGACCAAGTGCGCGTGTCCTACTTGGGCAAGAAGGGCGCCATCAAGGCTCTGCTCAAGCAGACCGGCGCCTTGGCCCCGGAAGAGCGTCGTCCCTTTGGACAGGCCGTCAACGCGCTGCGAGACGCAGTCACCACCGAGCTGGAGGCCCGAAAGGCCACCCTCCAAGCTCAGGCTGAAGCGGCTCGTTTGGAGGCCGGTTGGCTGGACGTGACTCTGCCCGCCGACACCCCCCGGGTCGGCAAAGAGCACCCCATCACCGGTCTGCTGCGCGAGGTCACCGACCACTTCCATGGTCTGGGCTTCACCGTGGCCAGCGGTCCCGAGATCGAGGATGCCTTCCACAACTTCGACGCACTGAACATCCCGGCCAACCACCCGGCCCGGGATGTGTGGGACACCTTCTACACCGAAGAGGGCGGCATCCCCCGCACCCACACAAGCTCGGTGCAGATTCGGACCCTGGAGAAGGCCACCTTGCCCCTGCGCATCATCGCGCCCGGCAAGTGCTTCCGCAACGAGACCATCGATGCGACGCACCTGGCTGCATTCAACCAGTGCGAGGGTCTGTTCATCGACAAGAACGTGACCGTGGGCCACCTCAAGGCCACTCTGGAAGGGCTGGTCGAGCGCTTGATGGGCTACAAGGTGCCCACCCGATTCCGCCCGGCTTTCTATCCCTTTGTGGAGCCCGGCTTGGACTTGGACATCGAGTGCATCTTCTGCAAGGGCTCCGGCTGCAGCATCTGCAAGCACTCGGGCTGGATCGAGGTCATCCCCTGCGGCATGGTGCACCCCAACGTGCTGCGCGCCTGTGGCCACGACCCAGAGGAGTGGAACGGATTCGCTTTCGGAATGGGCTTTGACCGCATGGTCATGCTTCGCTACGGCATCGATGACTTGCGCAGGTTGTACGACGGAAACCTCGAACTCGTGCGAGGTCTTTGAGTGGCCCGGCGGGTCGACCTGGCGGCTGTCAATGCCGAGATCCAAGACGCGGTCGAGGGTCTGATCTACAGCGCCGATCCCCGCAGCATTGAGAGCTCGGCGCGCCTGGCCATCGCCACGGTCTTGCACCGGCACGGTCTTGGCCGCTCCAAGGTCAGCGTGCGCCGCATCGGCCCTGAGCTGGCCGTGGACGTTCAGTTCCCCCCCGGCATCCCCGAGATCTTGCGGGTGAGGGTCAACACAGGCCACGCGTGAAGCGGTGGTCTTGGGTCACGGGCTTGGTGCTGGTGATTTGCGCGGGTCTGGCCATGGCGGCTGCGCCAGCACCCATGGAGCTCCAGTCGGATTCAGACTGGTTCGAGACCGTCTTGGTGCCCGAGGGCCCCTCGGTTCAGCTGCACCTCTCGGCCGTGCCCTACAGCGGGCAGCGGGCGGTGCATCCCTTCTTTTTGGTGCGCGGGTCCGACCAAGAGATCCACCGCTACGAGGTCTGGCAGAGCACAGGGGTCGCCAGCAGCCATCTGTGGGTGGATGACAACTCCACCTATTTCACGATGGGCACGGGCACGGTGCTTTGGGGTGAACTTCAGGGGCCTGAGGCGCTGGCCGTCATCGAGGTCTTGGAGGCGGGCTATCCCTGCGCGGACCGCTACCTGATGCTGCCTGGGCCAAACTCGAACACCTATGCGGCGTGGGTGCTGGAGCAGAGCGGGTGGGCCTTGGAGCTGCCGGAGCAGAGCTTGGGGCAGGGCTGGGGCTGCCGCTGACCCTGCTGCTCAGTCTCTGAGCTCCGGGCAAGGCGTGGGGGTCCACAGGCTCCCGCGTTTGGTGGTGCACTGGGTCGCTGGAGGCTCCGGGCGGTGCCAGACGGCGCGGGTACTGAACCCGCATGTTCCGCCGACCGTCTCTTCGCCAGGCGGATAGGCCGGCGCTTCGCGTCGAGCGTAGTCCTGACTCTGCAGGCGCGCGAAGGGCAGGAAGTGGCGCTCTCCTTTGATGCGGACGATGGCTTGGTAGTCGTTGACGGACACCAGGTAGGCGCCTTCTCGGAACTCTCCAAGCGGCAGGTTGACCGGCCCTTCTCCGAAGTCGATGATGGCGCCGGTGTAGCCGCCGGGGTCGTAGACGTAGGTGCCCAGCAGGCGGGGTTGAGCGGGCGCCAGGGTTGTGGTGGGCGTTGCGAGCAAGGCGATGCCAAAGCCAAGGGTGGACGCGGCGAGCAGCGCGAGCTTTGGAAACAGGGGCGCGGGGGCGACAAGCATCAGGACTCCAGAGCCACCAAGAAGCAAGCTTCGTGCCAGGGATCCAGGGCCTGGTTTGGCCTCGTTTGCGACAGGGTGTCGCTGGGGTGCCCGACGGGGCGGGAAGCTCTGCCAAATCGACGGAGGCAGGTGGGCCAGTGCAACTTCGCGCTCCTGAACCCCTGACAGAGGTCCACAGGAAAGAGCAAATGAGCAAGGTCATCCCGGTTGTCGTTGTCGCGGTTGTGCTCGTTGGAGGGGCCTTGGTTTTGAAGCAGTTCCAGTCTTCGAGAGAGAGCTTGGAGAAGCCTCAGTACACAGTCACGACCAGCTATGAGGACCTTGAGCTGCGGGAATACGCGCCAAGAGTCCAAGCTCAAGTCACAGTCGAGGGACCCAGAGAAGAGGCCACAAACAAGGGCTTTAGAATTCTCGCCGGATACATTTTCGGGGGCAACACAGGTCAGGAGGCCATCGCGATGACCGCGCCGGTCTCCACCTCTGCCGACACCAGCCAGAGCATCGCGATGACCGCGCCAGTGAGTACTGTGGCCCAGGAGCAGGGCTACACCATCAGCTTCATGATGCCCGCCAAGTGGACCCTGGACACGCTGCCTGTGCCCGATGACGCTCGCATCGAGCTGCTCGAAGTACCGGGCTACACCGCCGCGGTACGCACCTTCTCCGGGAAGGTGAATCCGGACAAGATCGATGCCCAGGGCGAGAAGCTCCGGGCATCGATGCAGGCTGAAGGACTGAGCCCCGATGGGCAGGTCATGGTCTCGCAGTTTGACCCGCCCTGGGTGCCCTTCTTCATGCGCAAGAACGAGGTTGAGCTGCGCGTTCAGTACAGCGCCGTCCCGCATGGTTGATCGGAGTACTGCGCCGAACTGGGGTCGACTGCCCAGGAGTGAGACCGACGGTATGCCGAGGCATACCGAGAGTCGAAGTGACCTAGGCAGTCGGCTCCAGGGCAAGCAGGACGACATCAACCAAAGTGGACGTCGCTGTAGCCCTACTCCAGCTCAGGCACGCCGGTCTCGATGCTGAGCTGCACACCATAGGGCTGGCCGCCAAAGCTGGTGTCGGGCACCACGGCCAACCAGAAGCTCTGGTCGCTGACGATCTGGCCGTTGACCACGCTGCGTGCGCCGGCGCCCGGCTGAAAGGACACGCTCTGCTCGGCCATGCTCTGGTCCATCGGTGGGGTGGCCTTGGCGACGATGCGGCCGCGGTCGTCCAGGACCAGGAGCTGGTGGTTGGCGTCCACGCTGGAGTGGACGGTGACGGTCCAGTCGGGGCTCAGAAAGTCGGGGCAGTCGCTGACGCAGGCGGGCAGGGGCACCAAGCCGGGGACTTCGCCGGCGTGGATTAAGTCGCCGATCCATGGCCCCATGCTGACCACCCAGAGCTCGTCTAGGTCGGGGCTGCTCAGGTCCAGACAGGCCTCGGGCTTGGAGCTCCACACTGCGCAGTGCTCGTCCAGGGCACTCTCGCCAACGATCCAGTTGTGGTGGGGGTCGCAGGCGTCGGGGATGCCGTTCTTGTTTAGGTCGCGGTTGGTGGTGTCCGAGACTGTGGGGCACTGATCACAGACATCGCCGAAGCCGTCTCCGTCAGAGTCCACGTTGTCGTTGTCGTAGTCCCAGGGGCAGGTGTCGACCTCGTCCGGTACGCCATCGTTGTCATCGTCGCTGTCCTCGCAGGCGTCCAGTAGGCCGTCGTTGTCCCGGTCCAGCGGGAAGCTGTCTCGGTCCAAGGGGCAGGCGTCGTCCTGGTCGATGATCCCATCTCCGTCGGCGTCGCCGCACAGATCGCCCCTGCCGTCGTTGTCAAAGTCGGCTTGCTCAGGGTCGTAGACCGTCCAGCACACGTCCTCGCTGTTGCCGATGCCGTCGCCGTCCATGTCGTCATCGCACTTGTCCCAGATGCCGTCGCCGTCGGTGTCGTAGATCGCGTAGTCGACGTTGAGGGGGCAGCCATCTTCGGTGTCCAGCCAGGCATCTCCGTCTTGGTTGGCGCAGGCGTCGCCCTCGCCGTCCCCGTCGCTGTCGGCGTTCGTGGGGTCCGCATCGTAGGGGCAGGTGTCCACGTCGTTGTCGATACCGTCGTTGTCGTAGTCCACATCACAGGAGTTTCCGACACCGTCGCTGTCCCAGTCCGCTTGGGTGGGGTTGGCGGAGTTGGGGCAGTTGTCTAGGGTGTCTGGGATGCCGTCTCGGTCCACGTCTCCCCCGGCGAAGACATCCTGGACGCCGTCGCAGTCGTAGTCGGGGTTTCCGATGCCCACGGCGGCGAAGGCGTTGTTGACCTGACACAGATCCTGGGCGCTCCAGCTCTGGTGGGTGGCCTCGGCCATCATGGCGCTGCGGTAGTCGGCGAAGGTGGCGTTGGAGCGCAGCCTGGAGACGTGTGCGCGGTGCATCACCTTGTAGAGTCTCTGGCTGTCTACGGCGTCCACGGGGATGCTCGTGACCGGGTGCGTACCGCCCACGATCAGCATGGAGAGGGCCTTGTTGAGGATGCCGCTGTTGGTGTGGACCTCGGCGCTGTCCCACTTGTCGCTGTCCGAGCCGCAGTTGCTAGCGGTGCAGGTCAGGTAGCCGCTCATGTGCTCGGGGTCTCCCTCGGAGGGGGGATCTTCGATGTCGCGGATCTTGCCCAGCGCAGAGCCCGTTCCGATGTCGGGGCTGTAGCTGCCCGTCTCGTCCCAGCGGAAGTAGACCCCGCGGATGTCGCCCAGGTGCTCGTCGATGGCGCCGCTCTGGTTGGCGTAGACCAGCTGGGCCGTCTTCTCATCGATGGCATGCCCCCACTCGTGGCCGACGATGTCGTGGGTGACGTTGCCGGAGCTAAAGCGGGTGTGGTCGCAGCCGGGCACGTAGGAGGCGTTGCTGGGTCCGCCCACCCGCACGATGGTCTCGTGCTCCCCACCCCAGCGGTCGTAGCCGTCGCGGCGGAAGGTGTCCCACAGATGACTCCAGGTGGCCTGGTTCATGGTGTAGGCGGTGCGCGCATCGGCGGTGGCCCCTGAATCGCAGCCGTTGGTGTCACAGACTTGGTCGGCCTCCCAGATCCGGGACCAGGAGATCACCGGGTACCAGCACACATCACTCTTGGTCCAGTCCGCGTCGATGATCTGGGTCTCAAAGGCTTCCTCTTGGCGGGTGGCGTCCACGCGCAGCACAGAGGCGCTCTCCACGCCCACGTAGGCGGAGAGCCAAGACTCATTTTCGCCCACGTCGTGCAGTGGGACTCGGTAGGCTTGGATCAGGCCGCCGGCCTCGCCATCTTGCTGCAGTGCGGGGTCGATCAGGACCAACATGACCTCGCCGGCGGTGCTCAGGGACGGCCGTGTCTCGGAGAGCTGGGCCTGGGCGATGGCCTGGGCTTCTCGTGCGCTCAAGATCGGCGCAGCTTCCACCCGACCCTGTGCCAGCGTGTATCGACCGCTGTACTGTGTGAGGGTCTCGTTCTCCACGATGAACACCAGCTCTGCGTCCACGATGGGCAGCCCATCTTGGCTCAGGCCGAAGAAGTAGCTGCTCACGCCGGACGCATCGTCCTGGGTCCAGCGCTTCAGGTAGAGAGAGAGCCCGGGTGCCTCGGAGAGCTGGAAGATGGGGTCTTGGGCAGCGACCCAGTCGATCACCCCTTGGGGGCTGTTCTGTACCGGCGAGGCCAGGCTCAGTCCGGTGGGCAAGTCGTCTTGCCAGCGCAGCTCGAAGCGCTCACCGGCTTGCTCTTTCAGCACCATCAGGGCGTCTTCCTGGGCGCCGAACTGGGCGCCGGGGTCCACGGTCTCCCCGGGGATTCCAAGGGGGCAAGCGAGCAGAGAGAGTAGACTGAGTAGGGACATGACAACCTCCGGGGAGACTCATCACCGGGGGGCGTCAATGCAGCGTCATTGTTGGGCTTGGCTACTTCCTCGCCTCCTCAATATGGAGGGCGTTGGCCCGAGCCACCCTTGGCCGGAAATGTCTCATAGCTCGCACCCGTAGACGCTCTCGAGGCCTCCTGTGTCCGCTGTCCCTACCTTCTCCGTCGCTGTGATTGCGGTCCTGTTGTTCCTGGCCTTTGGCGCAGGCCTGGCCATTTTTGCAGTTCTCGCGGTCTCTGGTTCTGCGGCGTTGATAGCCGAGGGGGCGAAGGAATCCGCCAAGCTGCTGGCCCAGGGAGAGCTGTGCTCGGCGCAGGTTGTGTCCATTGAACGGCACATTCGCGCCCGTGGCCGGTCCAAGTTCAGCGTGGAGCTCCGGGTGCAACGGGCGGACGGTCAGCGCTACGTCACACGACACAAACGGCGCTACTCCTTCGCTCAGCGGGAGTGGCTGCTGGTTGGTGCGCAGGTGGAGGTTCGGGTGGACCCGGAGCGCCCGGAGCGTTTCGTCATTGTGGGGCCTTGGCTGGGATGACTTCTTGGCATCCGCCTGTGCGATTCGGTGCCAGTCCCCGGTGCGAAATTCTGCGGCGGAGGCCTGCGTATTCAAGGCCTACAACGGAGTCCAGCGTGTCCGGCTTGGTCGGTGTTTCCAGTGTCATTGTCTTTGTCGGGGTGGTCGCCACGACGGTCATCAGCTTGCTGCTGAGCCTCGCGTTCATCAAGGCCTTGAGCACCCAAGGACGCTTGCTGCGCAATGGGGAGCGGGCACAAGCTCGAATCCTGGAGGCGGAGCCTCTACCGCCCTCTAAGTACGGCGACCGCGCCCGCTTCACTTTGGAGATCCATCGCCTGGACGGCCGGGTCTACCAGGGCAGCTGCACCTACCGAGTCCATGCCCTGCATGCGCACAGGCTGCAGGTGGGCTGCTTGGTGGATGTACGGGTCGACCACGGGCGCCCCGAGCTGCTCATGATCACGGGGCCGTCGGAGGAGTCTGCGGCTCGCCAGTCGGTTTCGCTTACTTCTTCGGCTTCTTCGGCTTCTTCGGTTTCTTCGGCTTCTTCACCTTCGCAGCAAAGGTCCCCGCAAAAGCCCAGGCTTCTTCGAGCAGCGGCTCCCAGCGCTCAAAGTCTTCGGAAGGAATGGCCACCCACTCCTTGAAGGTGCGGCCGGCAGGGGCAAAGGCCAGGCCGCGGCCATCTGCCACCATGGCGTCTACGTCGGCTCTGGGCAGCTTGAGGATCAGGTTGCCGGTGTCCTTCTCCAAGCTGGCGAAGAAATTGCCTTTTCGCCGCATGCAGGGAAAGCCCATCATGGTGCCCTTCTCGAACTCTGGGCGGTGGGCCCAGGCATCGCGTAGGCCTTCAAATTCGATCTGCATCAGCGCTCCTTCCAGGCGGTGAGTATGGCCCCAAAGCGCTGCGCAGAGGGGCCCTCTCGCAAGACTTGGCCCAGGGCGTAGGCGGTGGCCAGGCCCTGACGGAGGGGCTGTCCGGCGTGCAGGCGCATGTGGCCACTCAAGGCATGTTGCTGCGCCAGGGCGGAGTCTCGGGCCAGGGTTCCACCGCCTTCGTGCCAACAGCGGGCGCCGGGCAGCAAGACACAACGGCCCCCTTCTGCGCGCACTCTCAAGCTGAGCTCAACGTCCTCCATCGCGTGGGAGAAGGCCGGATCGAAGCGCAGGTGGGCGCGCATCAGCACACATGCGCCAGAGAGCGCCTCCACATCCACCGGTCCGTCGGGCACGTCTTTGTTTTGAACCAGGCGTGCGCTGCGCACGTTGAAGCGCAGGCCAGCGGACTCCACGCCGTCGGGGCCGACCAGCAGGGGGCCGAGCATGGAGACACTGGCCTCGTCTGCGGCGTACTGGAGAAGGGTGGGCAAGCACTCCGGCTCTGGGAGCGCGTCGTCGTTGAGCAGCAAAACCCACTGAGCTCCTTCCCCTTCGAGCTGCTCCAGTCCCAGGTTGACGGCGCGGGCAAAGCCCTGGCCACCAGCGGTGCGGAGACCGGGAATGCCCAGACCCTTTGGCCCCAGATCGGCGGTGGAGTCGTCGACCACCAGCGGGGCGCAGTCCGCCAACAAGGCCAAGCTGCGCTGCATGAGGGGGTGGGCTTGGGCGGTTGGAATCAGGACGCGAAGAGCGGGATCGTGGCTCACTTCTTGCGGCCGTGTTCGGTGCTCAAGCTCAGCCTGATGGGCTGTCCTTTGTCGGCAAAGACCGGGTTGTCCCCGTACTCGGCGAAGGGCTCTTCCCTGCTGGGTCGCCCGTCTCCGTTCACGTCGTTGTAGGCGGAGATCCAGACTTTTCCACCCTCGGGCACAGCGATCTCAAAGGCGCCGGGCCCCTCGATTTTGGCCCGGGAGACCAAGGAGACCCGCTTGGACTTGCTCAGGTCTTTGTGGTCGCCGTCAAAGGCATCGATCATCACCTGTCTCTTATACACATCTGACGCTGCCGACGAAGAGGATAGTGTAG
>CAJXRZ010000071.1 GCA_913060515.1 uncultured Pseudomonadota bacterium
ACGAGATTTCTGCCTGTCTCGTGGGCTCGGAGATGTGTATAAGAGACAGCCGCCAGGCGCCTCATGAAACTGAAGATCAACGGCCAGAGTTACGACGTAGACGCTGAGCCGGAGACCCCGCTGCTCTGGGTACTGCGCGAGCAGCTCGGCATGACCGGCACAAAGTTCGGCTGCGGAATCGGTCAGTGTGGTGCTTGTACTGTGCACTTTGACGGAAAGGCCATGCGCTCTTGCCTGCTTCCCGTCGTCTCGGCCGGCTCTGGAGAGATCACCACCATCGAGGGCATCACGCCTCACCCTCTGCAGGCGGCGTGGATCGAGGAGCAGGTGCCCCAGTGCGGCTACTGCCAGTCCGGTCAGCTCATGGCGGCCGCTGCGCTATTGGAGCAGATTCCAAACCCCAGCGATGCCCAGATCAACAGCACGATGACCAACATCTGCCGCTGTGCCACCTACGACCGCATCCGCAAGGGCATCAAGCGCGTGGCGGCGGACAACGCCAGCGCCACGGCATCCAACACCACGGACACGACGGGAGGTGCCGAATGAGCGCCGTTCTCAACCTCTCCCGGCGCGCAGCGCTGGCTGGAGTCCCCGGCTTGATGCTGGCGTTCTCTCTGCCTGGCTACGCCCAAGGGCTGGCCTGGGATGCCGCGATGGGGCTGGGTCCGGAGTCGGGAGAAGGCGCCGAGGATCTCAACGCCTGGATCCGCATCGCACCCAACAACGTGGTCACCTTCCAGGTGGGCGCATCCGAGATGGGACAGGGCGTGCTGACCTCGCTGCCGATGATCCTGGCTGAAGAGCTGGACGTGCCTTGGGAGCTGGTGCGCGCGGAAGCCAGCCCAGCGCACAAGGACTTCGGACGCCCCGTCGGCGGAGGCCCCGTCAAGATGCAGCTCACCGGTGGAAGCGAGTCCATCAAGGGCTACGCGCCCATGCTGCAAGAGGTCGGGGCCGTGGCCCGCGGCATGCTGATCTCCGCCGCGGCTGGCCTCTGGGGCGTGGAGGAGTCCACCTGCAGCACCTCGGCCGGAACGGTCATCTCCGGCGAGCAGAGCATCACCTACGGCGAGCTCGCCGAGCTGGCCGCCTTGGAGAAGCCCAAGAAGCGGGGAATCAAAGCCAAGGGCGACTACACCCTGCGCGGCACCAGCCCCCAGCGCCTGGACATCCCGCCCAAGACGGACGGCACCGCTCAGTTCGCGACGGACTTTATCCATCCCCCTGGGCGCCCCGACATGAAGGCGCTCGTGGGATCCGTGCGCCACTGTCCTCACTTCGGCGGCAAGGTGGCCAGCGTGGACGATACGGCGGCACGCAAGATGCCGGGCGTCCAAGACATCCTGGTCATCGACGAGTTCACCATCGTCGCGGTGGCTGATACATTTTGGCGGGCCAAACAAGCGGCTCTGGCCGTGGATGTGACCTGGGAGATGGGAGAAGGTGCAGGCCTGGACGATGCCGAGATCGGCGCGCGCATGGCCGGCGACCTTTGGCAAGGAAAGCGCCTGTTCAAGCAGGGCAAGTACAAGATTCCAGAGGACGCCAAGGCCATCACCGTGCGCTACGAGGTGCCCTACCTGGCCCACGCCATGATGGAGCCCTTGGTCGCCGCAGCCTGGGTTCAGCCGAACCGGGTCGACGTCTGGGCAGGCACCCAAGCCCAACAGGCCGACCGCAAGCTCGCAGCCAAGGCCGCTGGCCTGTCCAAGAAGCAGACCTTCATCCACACCTTGATGCTGGGCGGCGGCTTTGGCCGGCGCAGCTTCGCCGACTTTACGGAGCTGGCGGTCAAGGTGGCCATGAACTTCGAGGTGCCCGTCAAGGTGCAGTGGACCCGAGAGCAGTGCTTCACCCGGGGCTATTACCGCCCACGCATGATCTGCGAGCAGACCGCCGTTTTGGGTGATGACGGCATGCCCACCCACTGGAACGCTGGCTTTGCCGGACAGAACCCTGGCGAGATCGTGCTGCCTGGATTCCTGCACGAGTCCAAGGTGGCCTACGCCCTAGTGACGGGCGGCATGGGCGGCCACATGCCCTACACCGTGCCCAACATGATGGTGAACTACGCCCACACCGAGCTGCCTATCCACGTGGGCTGGTGGCGCTCGGTCGAGGGCAGCACCAACGGCTTCTTCCGAGAGTGCTTCGTCGATGAGCTGGCCCACGCCGCTGGCCAAGACCCCATTGCGTACCGACGCAAGCTGATGGCCGAGCACCCCAGAGAGCTGCGGGTCTACGAAGCCGCGCTGACCGCAGCAGGACCGGCCCCCGCCGGCACCCACCGAGGTACCGCCATCTTCGAGTCTTTTGGATCCATCTGCGCCGAGGTCATCGACATCCGCATCGAGGACGGCCGCGTGATCCCGGTCAACGTGGGCGCCAGCATCGACTGCGGCGACGTCATCCACCCTGACACCGTGCGAGCCCAGGTCATGGGCGCCCTGACCATGGGCCTGTCCGAGGCCTTTTACGGCCAGGTGAACTTCGTGGACGGAGCCGCCCAGCAGAGCAACTTCCACAACTACCAGATCATGCGCATGGACCAGGCCCCCACGGTCAACGTGGAGCTGGTCATCTCCGGCGAGAAGCTGGGAGGCGTGGGAGAGCCGGGACTGCCTCCCATCGCAGGAGCCTTGTGCAACGCCATCTTTGCGGCGACTGGGACTCGGATTCGTAGTCTGCCGATCGGGGATCAGCTCAAGGGTTGAACCAGGGCTTGCGGACCGTCGGCGGGTGGATCCACGGGGTCTTCCCGCC
This sequence comes from uncultured Pseudomonadota bacterium, assembly GCA_913060515.1. Lineage (GTDB taxonomy): Bacteria > Myxococcota_A > UBA796 > UBA796 > CAJQPC01 > CAJQPC01. The sequence goes on from CAJXRZ010000071.1 coordinate 2,767, forward strand.
AGAATAGCGGTGTGGCTAGGCCTGCGTTGTGACGCGAGGACAGCAGAAAGGCCAGGCCGCCCAAAGGCAGCAGGGCGTAGCTAATCTTGGCCAGGATGGACAAGGGGCGGGCTGGAAGCATGATCCAGTCGTGCGGCCAATCCATCACCCCAACGAGCAGAGGCGAGCAAAACATCACCACATTCAGTGCGATCCGTGGACCCAAGCAACAGATCCACAGAACGGCGAGATGCCAGGTATGTCCTTCTGATTGTTCCTTCGCGCCCCCGAAGACTCCTTCGTCCCGGTCCTGAAGATTCAGAGCGAAAAGGGCATCGACGCTCAACAGTCTTCCGTGGACAGCGATCCGGCCAACCCCCAGGGCCAGAGTCGCCAGCACCGCCAAGAGCATGCGCAACGCGACGGCGACCAGCATCGCCGGCGCACGACCCACGCCGAACACAAGCGCTTGCCGAATGCTCACCGCTCGGCCAGCTTCTTCATCCAGCACAATGCGAATCACCGCACCACTGACAATCAGGCCACACCATAGCTCCACAGCGAACATGAGCGCGCTCAACAGGACGGCCAGGTAAGGCCCATCTGTGGGACCGATCACATGCACTTTGATGGCCAGCGCCACCTCCTCCAAGCCGATGCTCACCAGCGCAATTCGCCACCAGGATCGCCGCAGCCAACTCCACACCGTTCGCAGACTGCGCTTCAGCGTGGGCGGCCCCTTCCAAGGTGGTTTCTCGGCCAGAGTCCCAGGGGCCCGGTAGGGGTCGTCCACCCTAGTCCTCCAAGTCTTCCATCAGCCGCCAGCGGTACTCCGTCACCAGCCCCTGCTGGTGGCGCATAGACAGCAAGCGGGAGAGCCCGCCCAGAGCCGGCAAGATGCTCATAAAGCCGATGAGCAGCCCACCCGGTAGGCTGACGGCGGTGGCGGTCCACGCGGGCCACTCCAGGACCATCGTGCCGTAGCCGATCATCCCCATCAACCCGCTGACCAGAAGCACCGGCAGGTAGAGCACCAGCCAGGAGCCGGCAAAGCCAAAGGTGTGCCCGTCCCCGAGCTCCCAGGCGCCGCCGAACACGGTCTTGGAGGGGTCCTCCACGCCCAGCACAAACAGGGCCTCGACCGCCATCAGACGCCCTTGAACCAAGGCTGTGGGGAAGAAGGCGCACATCGCGGCGATGACCCCGAACATGTAGCGCAAGGCCACCGGCAGGATGAGCACGCCAAAGTAGGAGAAGCCGAAGCGCAAGGCCTTGCCCACGCCCAGCTCGCGGCCGTCTTCGTGGTCCAACACCACCCGGATGGCGGCCGCGGAGACCACCAACCCAAAGGCCGCCGAGACCCCCATGCTGAGCAGGGAGCCCAAGAACTGCGGCAGGTAGGTGATGCAGAGCCTGGCCAGAATGGCGGAGGCCAGGGAGATGCCCACGCTGACCCCGAAGAGCATGCCCCAGGAGCGGGCCAGCCAGCTCCAGACGGTCTTTAGGTCGGTGTTCACCGAGGGCTCGGCGTGCCAGACCCGGGCCAAAACCTGCGTGGGTGCTGCGCTCTGGGGCGCCTGATAGGGATTCTGCATGACGGGCCTGGTGTGGCCGCACCCTAACCCACCGGCCGCTTGAGCTTCGGTCAGCGAATCCGGGCCACCACTTCGGGCAGCCACTGGCTGCTGGATCCCTTGAGCCAAGCGCCCTTGTTGTAGCCCTGAACGAACTGGGAGAAGGGGTTGGCGTTGGGGTTGATGTCCAACATCACCGCGCCGTTCTGGGCAGCCGCAGAGGCCGCATGCAGCGGCAGGTTGGTCGCCCCCGAGCTTCCAATCGTGATGAAGAGTCCGGCCTGCAGGGCCATCTCCATGGCCGAGTCCGAGCGGTGCAGCGGCTCCTCGTAGACCTCGTCGAACCAGAGAATATGAGGCCGCGCCAGGTGGCCATCGACGGTCAAGAGCGCGCGGCTCTGCTCGTCCAGGAGCTGATCTCCCCTCTTTGCGTAGCCCACCCCCATCGGGATGCTCTGGATCTCCCGGTAGCCGGCTCCAACGCGCATTCGGTCGCCGTTGCCGTGCACCTCATAGACGCGCTCGGGGCTGTTGCCGGCGCGCACGTGCAGGCCATCGACGTTCTGGGTGATCAGCGCGAAGCGGTCTTGCAGGCGCTGCTCAAGCTCCACCAGGGCCAGGTGGCCGGCGTTGGGCTGGGCTGCGTGACAGGCCGCTCGCCGAAAGAGGTACCAACACCACACCTGCTCGGGGTGCTTGGAGAAGTGGGCCCAGGTGCCGATCTCCATGGGCGTGAAGTTCTGACTGCCCACCGTCCAGTAGCCCTCCGGTCCACGGAAGGTGGGGATGCCGGACTCCACGGAGATGCCCGCGCCGGTGAGCACGACGACGGGCTTGGTGGGGTCGACTTGAGAGAGCAGGGTATCGAGCGCTTCCATGTTCCTTCCGCCGCGTTCAGGTCCGCGCTGGAATGAGCCAGCGTGTGACCGGCGCGGAGACTCCGGCAGCGGCACCCGCAGCGATAAGCGCGCTGGCGCCCAAGGGAAGGCAGCTCAAGGCCGCCAGGCCCCCAGCGATGGCCAACGCGGCCAGCAGGCTGCTGCGTGGACCGGCCAAGCGCCCAATGGCGATGCCAGCCCCCACGCCCCCTGCGATGCACGCCGACAAGCAGCCGGCGGTGGCGCCGCAGCCCACAGGTGCCAGGCCCCCCGCGGTGGCCAGCAGGGGCAGACCGAAGGCCACGGTGCCACCCAGCAGACCCGGCCAAACGGCACGCCCCAGGGCCCCACCACGCCAGGCAAAGGCCGCCACCATCAAGAACACGCCAAGGGCGATGGGCCCCTGCTCCAGGGCGGAGCCGCGCCATATGGCCAACGCACCCACCGGGAGCACCAACAGGGCCTGCCTCAGTCCTAGGCGCCGTCGTCCGCGCTCATAGGCCGCCTGCGCTTGGCGCTTGAGTTCATCCATGCTTGTCACTCCATGCAAGGCGCAGGCGTGTCATGGCCCGCTGCACGCGCTTTCTAAAGGTCGCGGGCGCGAGGCCTTCCGGTCGCGGAGCCAAGCCTGCTGCAGCCATCAGAGTGGCGTGGTCGGCTTCTTCCAAGCCATCCAAGATGCCCTCTAGGTGGGCCAAGAGCTGCGCCTGGGCCACGGTGGCCTCGACGGTGGGGCCCTGTGATTGGGGGTGTTCAGGGTCCAGAGGACCGTGCCCACGCCGGCGCCTTCGGGTGCGCCAAGATCGGACCTCCCAAGCGGCAATGCCCAAGACCCAGGGCATCCCCTTGCCAAGCTCAGGCTGATACTCGCTGGCCCGCTCAAAGACCCGCAGCAGGGCCTGCTGGGCCACGTCCTCGCACTCTGGGTCTCCGGCCATCATGCGGCGCGTCAGGGCGAGCACTCTGGGCTGGCAAGCTGCATACACGGCGTCAAAGGCAGAGCGGTCCCCGTCCGCCAGGCGGAGCAAGTCCGATGTGGGGTCGGGGACGCTCAGGGTCACTCAGAAGGGACAGAGGCCACAGAAGCCGCCACCGAGGGTGTCCGCGGCCAGAGCGGCCGTAGGAATGAGCAGGCCAGCGGCGATGAAAGCGATTCGTTTGAAGGACATGGTGTCTCCAGATTGGGTGCCGGAGAAGCTCCGGTGTTCGTCATAGACGGCAGCGACCCAAGCGTGACCCAAGTCCTCCAAAAAAGGCGACTCATTGCTCCCAGGGGAAGGAGAGCTCGCCTTGGTCTTCCCGAATCCAGCCGATGACGCGGGCGGCGCCAAGCAGGGGAAGCAACGTGGAGACAAAGGCCCGGATGAAGGCCAGGGGCAGGGAGGCGGCCAGGAGCATGCCGATGCCCAAGCCCTGCTCATAGGCCACGTACTGCCAGGCGCCCTCGAGCAGGCTCATGAAGATCAGGGGGGCGGTGCCGAGCACAACGAGCACAAACAGGTCCGCGCTCTGGCCCTCGCTGCGCTCCCAGGCGTGCTTGAGACTCTTGACCCCTTCATCGCGGTAGCCCAGAGCGAACATGCCGTGAATCATCAGGGTGCGCACGCCAACGATCACGCCGGGAACCACGAAGAAGATCAAGCCAATGATCAGGGCAAAGCCGCGCAACACCAAAGGCAAGACCGCACGGCCACCGGTCTGGAAGCCTCGGCTGATCATCGGTCCAAGGGGCGCCTTGGGATCCCTCCAGCGGCCCACAGCGATGTGGATGGCCGACATCGAGACGATGATCATCAGGACCGTGTTGACCAGCCCCATCATGGAGGAGCCGCTCTCCGGCATGTAGAAGGCCTGCAGGTCCAGGAGCAGCGAGGTGAGCACCCCAGCGGCCCCGCTGATGCCCAAGATCACAAAGCCGCTCTGACCGAGCCAAGTACGGACCAGCGCCAGATCCTGAGCCCGGCTGGGGCCCTCCACCGCAGGGCTGCTCTCCGTTCCACCGCCTCTCTGCGGTGCAGCGTAGGGATTGTCCACGTCAGTCTCCAACCTCGTCGTGGGTGGGCGCGTCCATGCCGTCCTCGCCCTCCCAGTGAATGGGGGGCAGAGCCAGCGTTGGCTCCTTTGCAAGCGCATCGTCCCAGAAGGGCAGCTTCTCAAACACCGCCTGGTGGTCGGCATAGAGCGGCGAGGTCACGCTGAGGCGGCCTCCTTCCGGCAGATCCATCTCAATGCGCAGAGCGTGCAGCCCCAAGCGGGAGAGACCATGCTGCTCACGCCAGACCCGACTCTCGCGGTGGTCGCCATGCTCCCGGTCGCCCAGCACGGGATGGTGCAGGTCGCGCACATGGCGACGGACCTGGTGGTGACGTCCGGTCTTGGGCTGAACCTTCAACAGCGAGCAGCGCGGATCATGGGAACGCCCCAAACAGCTGACCTGAGAGAGCGCCGTCTGGCTGCCGCGCGGGCTGGGAATGTCCGTATCTACGGTGACCACGCCCTCGTGGTTGAAGTAGCCGCGCACAAAGGCCACGTAGGTCTTCTGGCCCTTGCCCAGCGCGCTGTGGAGCTGACCGGCCACGTTGTTGTCCGTGGCGATGATCATGCAGCCGCTGGTGTTCCGGTCCAGGCGATGCACCAGGTACACCCGCTTGCCGAGCTGGTCGCGCACGCGCTGAAGCATCGCGCGAGCCTTGCGGGCCTGCTTGTTGCGGTGACAGATGATGCGCGGGGGCTTGGCCACGACGACCCACTCACGGCCGCGAGCGAGGATGGGAATGGGTTGGTCCATGGGGCCCGGCTAACGCGCCTGAGCCGTCTCGGAAGCCCTTGGCGCTCCTTGAGTGTCAAGCCCTTAGGGCGCCACCGTCACGTTGACCGATGCGCTCCAGGCGGTGTCGGTGCCGTCGCTGACCTGAATCTGGCAGCTGAACAAGTCCCCAGCGACCGTGTTGCTCGCGGCGATGCTGTCCCCACTCAAGCTCACGCTCAAGGTGCTGCCCCCGTAGCTTCGGCCATTCTTGAACCACTGGACGCTGTAGCTGAGGGCGTCGCCGTCAATGTCCGTGGATGCAGTGTCCAGGGAACAGAGCAGGTCTTCCCCTTCCGTCGCGCTGCTGTTGACGCTGGCCACCGGTGCGCTTGGGGCCGTGTTGGAGACCACCACCGCGCTCGAGGCCATGCTGTTGCTGTCCGTGCCGTCGCTCACGGTGGCCGTGCAGCCCACGCTCTGGCCCTTGGTGAAGCTGCCGCTCAGGGTGTCTTGGTCCAAGCCCAAGCTCACCCCGTCCACGCTCCAGTCGTAGGACCAGGTCAAGGTGTCCTCGGTGTCGGCGTCGGTGGCCGAGGCGCTGCAAGTCAGCTCGCTGTCCGCGTACACGGTGCTCGTTCCCAGGAGCACGCCCGAGATCACCGGCACCGCGTTCTGAATCACCACCGCGTTGGAGGTCACCGCCAAGCCCAAGGTGCGTCCGTCGTCCGGCTGGACCAAGCACTCCACCGTCTGACCCTTGGCGAAGTCCTGGGGGTCCAGGACCTCTCCGTTGCGGGTGATGCTCACCCCATCCACCTTCCAAGAGTAGGCAAAAAACAGGGCATCTGAGTCCGCGTCCGTGGCCAGACCCGGGGTGCAGCTCAGAGACTGCTCGCGGCTTGCAGGCTCTGGACCCAAGGTGGCCATGTCCAAGGTGGGCACTGCGTTTCCGATGGTGGTCGTAGCCGAGGCCGTCTCTCCAATGCGGGCGCCATCTGTGGGTGTGACCTGCACCTCCCAGAGCTGGTCGCGAAGGAGGCGGTTGGCAGGCACCGTCTCGCTGCGCAGGCCGGAGTCCTGTCCGTCCACAAACCACTTGTAGCTGTAGAGGACCTTCTCCCCTTCGGGATCCACACCCTCTTCCAAAATGAGGGCTTCCAACCCAGCGGCCGCGGTAGCCAGCTCCGGGTTGATTCCGACAACGGGGCTGCTGGGGGCACCGTCGACGAGAACGCGCACCTCGGACTCGGCGTACAGCCCCATGGGGTCAACCACGCGCAGGGTCAGGCTGTGCAAGCCAGGCTCAGGAGCCGCGATGCTCAGATCCAGCTCACCGTAGGAATCCGGGTTCATCCAGCCAAGCTCGATCTCGCCATCCAAAATCCACACCGCCTCGAGCAGCTCAGGACCGTCCTCAGCGTCTCGGGCGGTTCCACGAAGCACCAAGTCCACAGCGTCCAGGATGCTGTCTTCGATGGGGTGGGTGATCTCGGCCACGGGCGGGGTGCCCACGCTGTAGAGCAGCTCTTGCTCGCAGGAGCTCCCCGAGGGATGCGTGGCCAAGAGCTGGATGCGGTGGGTGCCGGTGGACAAGTCCTGGCAGGCCCAAGTAAAGCTGCCATCCGGGTTGACATGGGCGCTGCCAAGCTCTCCATCCAGATCGCTGCTCAAGACCAAGTCCAGGTCTTCAGGCTGGCCGCTGAGCTCCCAGATCTCCCCCTGGACCTCCAGGGTTTGTCCAAACTCTCCAAAAGTGCCGCTCTCTGGAGTCAGAAACGCGCACTCCATCCCGGCACCCTCAAGCTCCTCTAAAAGAGCCTGCTCATCGACACATGCGAGCAGCGAGAGTAGGAGGGGAGCAAGGGACATGGGGACCACCTGCGGTTACCTGGCCAGGAACTTGAGACTATTTTACTTTCACTCGTCTTACAGGGGCTTGCGCACGTGGGAATAAAGAAGAGGGGGGTCAGAACTGGGCAAAAAAGCCCAGCTTCCACGTTGCTTTTTTCAGGGTGTTGACGCGTCGATACGCAGTTGCCGCATGGGTAGAGCTGACGCAGAAGATCGCCCTCTGTCAGGGGTGGGATCTGGGGCGTTTTGCCGCAGGCCGAGGGCATCGCGTCGCCGCAGACCTGCGCCGTGTTGGCGCCAAACTGACCCCACTGGACACCTTCCCTTCTCTCGTTCTGCACAGAGACCCAGGGGCATCAGCACCCCGGGCCAAGCCGAGGCGTAGGATCGGCGAAGGGTCCGATGAGGCGAGCGAGCAACTACACTAGACAAAATCGAGGGAGCCGCGCATATGACCGAGACCCAGTCCAAGCTCACTGCCGGTCCGCCCCCCGTTCAAGTGGCGGCCCCCCCTAGCGACCACCTGACCGATCCCCTGGCTTCGGCGAGTGCGACCCCTCAAGCGGGAAACAGCCAGCGCCAAGTGAGCAGCCACCAGGCCAATCACACCGTGCGCGGCGGCCCAGGTGACAAGAAGAAGCACAAGCCTGGAGACGATGGGGTCTCCATGGATGGCGAGGTCGGAACAGCAAAGGGCGTGGAGCTGGCCGAGCGCTTCGGCGGCTCCCACAGCAGCCTGAGCGGACTGGGCTCCGTGGATGTGCCTTTCACCATGCCCTACGAGGGCGAAGGCAGCGCCGACATCTTCACGAGCACCGCCAAGTGGGCCAACGCCGCCGACGCCTACTCCACCAGCAAAGAGTTCGCCAAGCGCCTTCCAGACGTTCGTGAGCGCTACGGCTCCCAAGAGGAAGCCTGGGGCCAAGCGCAGCTCCACGATCACAATATGGGGGGTAGCCACTACAAGATGGGGAGCAAAAAGTACTCGCGGGGGGCCAAGCGCGCCGTCGTGGTCGGCAACTCGGACTACAAAAGGAAGACCTACTTGCCGCTGGCGAAGGCGGCCGCCGAGAAGGCGGGCGACAAGCGCGATGAGTTCCTGGTGGCCGACCTCGGAGGGGCCGGCCGAGACGCCAAGACCGTCGCCGGCATCTACAAGGGGCTTGGCTTTGACGTCATCGAGCACAGCGATCAGGAGTCCAGCTCCCTGAGCAAGACCCTACAAGGAGCCGAAGAAGGCCTGGTGGAAGGCGACGAGCTGCTGATCTACTATGCGGGCCACGGCACCACGACCGGCCTGATCGGCGCCGAGGCCAACCGCCTTGTGACCAAGAACAACGACTGGGGGCCCTCCGTCGTGCCCTTCGCTGCGGCTCTAGACGCCGTCATCGCCGCAAAGATGGGCAACTTCCACGTCACGGTGGTCTTGGACGCCTGCAACTCAGGTGGAGCCACAGCCGACCTGAAGGACCAGGGCGCGGAGCTGGGGGCCGCAGAGCCGCACCAGATCAACCTGGCCGAGGAGGCCCTGCGGGACAACGACGGCGAAATGAAGAAAGCCTCAAAACAGCTGAACTTCACCGGGCAGCTCTTCAACAAGTGGAGCGAAAAAGCCGCCGAGCGGCTGCCCGGATCAAAGTGAATCAAGCCGCAGCGCGAGCAGGCGCCTCCACCCCAAGCTCTGCCCGGAGCTGATCGAGGGGCTGAGACCACCGCTTGGCCCAGGGCACGCCAAAGAGGTGCGGCGTGCGCCGGCCCAAGGCCCAGCCTCGACTGATCTCATCCATGCGCACCTCGCGCTCCTCCCACTCAAAGAGAAGGGTGTTGAGCAAGCCGGCGGCCAGCAGGGCGATTCCCAATCGGGTCGGGAACTGCGCGGCGTTGAAGGCCTGCAAGCCCAGCTCACCGGCCGTGTCCGTTCCAAAGCCAGTGACCACATGCCAGATGTCGTGCACCTCGTGCAGGTGGGCGAAGGTGTAGGAGACCGGGTCGTTGGCTGGGAGCACGGGTATCGCCGCGGGATCCAAGCCCGCGCTGCGCATGTGGGCGGCAAAGGCCTGGCCCAAGGAGCCTTCCGGAAGCAAGGCCAGCGCCTCCAGGTCGATGGCCCCCACCCTGGGACGCTGCGCCAGCGCTCGGGCCCCTCGGGCGCTCTTGGCGAAGTGCTCCGCCATGGGGGCGATGAATTCGGGGTCATCAAAGCCGGCAACAAAGGCCAGGATGTCATCGAGCTTGGAGAGGTCCCGCACCACCTTGGTGAAGTGACGGAAGAAGCGGAGGAGGAGCAGGGCACGGCGCATGTTGGATCCAAAAGTGAGCGTTTGTTCATGTTTAAGATATGAACAAATGCTCACCTTTCCAACTCGCGTTCACCTGGAGCTCTCATGCCTCAGTCAGACACCAAAAAGCCCCGTAGAACGCCACGTCAGCAGCGCTCCCAAGAGACGGTCGAGGTGATCCTACAGGCCACCGCTCAGGTTTTGGCCGAACACGGCTACGCCAAATCGAGCACCAACCGCATCGCGAAGCGGGCCGGGGTCAGTGTGGGCTCGCTTTACCAGTACTTCCCCAACAAAGACGCCCTGTTTCAGGCCTTGATCGAGCGCCACGTGAGCGCCCAAAACGATGCCTTCTCTGCGCTCTTTTCAATCTCTCTCGGCAGTCCTCCGCCGGTGCTCATCACCCAAGCCGTGCGCGCTCTGGTGGCCTCGCATCAGGTCCAGCCCGAGCTGCACCTGCTCTTGATCAGCCAGCTCGGGGGGCTGGAGCAGGCAGCGGAATTGCTCACTCTGGATACCCGAGCAATCCAGGCCCTGGAGGCCTACTTTCGGGTGCAATCCAAGTCGCTGCGTCCCATGGAGAATCCCCGCCTCGTCGCCGAGGTCATCGTGTTCGCGGTCGAGGCCGTGGTGCACCGCAGCTTGATGGAGCGGCCGGACAAGCTGGACGACCCCGCTGTTGAGCGAGAGTTGATTCGGCTTGTGGAGGGCTACCTGCTTCCTGGCACGGCACCTGCAGTCCAAGGAGTAGAGCCCCCGGAGACCCCATGATTTCGCCCTCCAAATCTATCCTGCCGCACATCCTGCTTGGATCCGTCGTCCTGCTGGCCCCGCTCGTGAGTCCGGCCGCTGGGCAGACCGAGACCGGTCCCAGTCTGCGGGAGACCAAGACCGGCATGGTCTGGGTGTGGATGTCCGGGGGACCCTTCGTCTACGGCTGCCCAGGCGGCGACTGCGAACGCCCGACCCAAGCGCCCCCTCAGGCTGTGCACCTGCCCGGATTTTGGATGGGCCGCGGCCGGGTGACCGTGGCCGAGTACCAGGCCTGCGTGGCAGACGGTGCCTGCTCGGCTCCAAGCGGGGAACGCTGGTGCCACAACACCCAGCCCAGCTCTCCGGTGACCTGCGTGGCCTACCCCCAGGCCGAGGCCTTCTGCTCGTGGGTGGGCGGTGCACTCCCAACGGAGCTGCAGTGGGAGTTCGCTGCGGACGCTGGGTACAACATGAACTGGGAGTACGGCGTGGACTTCAACGGCCACAGCCACGGGGCCACAGAGTGGGCCATCCCCTCCGCCCCCTTCCCTCAGGGCCACATGGCCGCCCGAGGTGGCGAGCCGGACATGGAGCCGATGTACAACTCGGACCGAGGTTCGGCGACCCCGGAGCTGCAGACGGGGAACATCGGATTTCGCTGCGTGCGTGGGACGCCCTAAAGCGCCCTGGGCCGCAACATCGGGGGCACGCTGACCCCATTGAACATGTTCCTCCTCCTGGCCTGCATCGAGACCGGCGTTCAAGACCGCGTCGCCGACCCGGATCCAGGCACGGTCACACCCCAAGACACAGCCTTGGACGCCGAGTGTCCCGAGACCCAGCCGGTGGCTCCCACCGTCACCACCGCCGAGTGCCAGCGCCCACCCCGCGGCCACACCCCGCCGACCCTGGCCTGGGAGGTCTCCAGCTTCCTGCACAAGCCTGCCGCCAAGATGGTGATGATGACGCCGGTGGCTGCTGAAAACCGGGTCTGGTTTGTCAGCTTTGAAGGACGCTCTTGGTACAAGGGCGGCGTACTGCGCGCTCTGGACGGGGCCACCGGCGAGGTCCTCGTCTCCATCGCAAACAGCGAGCTCGAGGGCAGCTCGGGTCTGGCGCTGGGCGACTTGGACGGCGACGGCACCCTGGAGGTCGTGGGCATCAGCACCACCGGCCAGGCCATCGCATTTGACTGGCAGGGCAGCGAGCTCTGGCGCTCTCAGGCCTTCGCCAGCGACGTGGGCTACTCGGCCAACCCCACCCTCGCCGACCTGGACGGTGACGGCACCCTCGAGGTCCTGATCGGCCGCGGGGTGGTCTCTCACACCGGCGAGACACTGGGCATCGGCAGCTTGGGCAAGGGAACCCCCGGCAGCTACGGCGCCACCCCGGTGGCCGCAGACCTGGACGGTGATGGCACTCTGGAGGTGCTCGTTGGCGACGGCGCCTTCGATGCCCAAGGCAACACCCTCTGGTCCTTGGAGGCCTCCGACGGCTTTGTGGGCGTGGGGGACGTGGACGGCGACGGCAGCGATGAGGTGGTGGTCTCCGGCGGCGGCAAGCTGAGGGTTCAAACCGCAGAAGGCGTGCGCTGGAGTGTGGACCTGCCCGGCGCTCAGTCCACCCAAGGCGGGCCCCCAACCTTGGCAGACCTGGACGGCGACGGCGCCCACGAGATCGCTGTAAGCGCTGGCGCAGCCCTCTCGGTCTTCGATGGCTCCGGCAGCCTACTCTGGGAGGTAGAGACCCAAGACTCCTCCACGGGAATCACGGCCCTGAGCGCCTTCGATCTCTCCGGCGATGGCACCCCAGAGCTCATCCTCGCCGACGAGGTCGCTGTGCGCGCCTTCGGTCCCGATGGCGCCCTGCTCTGGACCTACGAGAACCACGGCAACTGGACCACGGTGGAGTACGCCACCTTCGCGGACATCGACAGCGATGGGCACGCCGAGCTGATGGTGGCCCGCTCCGAGAACCCCAATGACCCCGAGCGCAGCTACACCGGTCTCGCCGTCTTGGAGTCTCCGAGCTGGCCCCAGGGGCCCTTGGCCTGGCCTCAGCACGCCCTGAGCGCAGGGGATGGCAGCTTCCGGGCCTGGCCCGGCCTGTCCTCGCCTGGGGTGGATCTGGATCTGCGTTTTCAGGCGGTCTGCGAGCTGGAGTGCGGGGAGCGCGTGATCGGCGAGGTGATCCTGGCCAACTACGGCACCATGAGCGCCCAGTCCGGCAGCGTGACCTTGTGGGACGGCCAAGAGATCCTGCAGCAGTGGTTCCACCCGGGGCTCGATCCTGGAGCAGGGGTGGCCTACGCCTTTGAGGTGGAGGCCGGGGTGCAACCCACCCTGACCCGAAGCGCGGACCCCTTGGATTGCCAGGAGGCGGAGGACATCCCGAGCCCTGGCTGGTGCCTCTGAACTGGTGGGCGTTCAGATCCCCGGAAAGCGCGGGTCGCCGGCCACGCGCAGCACGAGCTCCAGATGGGCTGGAGGGGCAGGCGGCAGGCGGTGGAGGGTGGACCGGGCCACACCCAGAGACTGAGCCAGGTGGGCGATGGGTGCATCGGAGAGCGCCACAGTGCACTGCATCCACAGTCGCCTCGCCCGACCCCGCTGCTTCATCGCACCCAGCGGTGTCCGCGTCACTTCAGAGACCGCGGCTTGAAGCGCCCACCGGTCCACGGCTCCGCTCGCCATCGGCAACGCGGTGCCCTGGACCTGGGTGCTCGGGTCGGCGGAGACGTAGCGATGCAGGCGCTGGGGATTCCACGACACCTTCACCACGGGCTCCAAGCTGAGACCGACGCGGTCTCGATAGGTGGACCAAGGCCAAGCCAGAGGGTCGTTGACAAGGGTCGCCCGACAGGGGTTCAGGTGGATGTAGCGCCCATCCCGCCGCACCTTCAGCTCCCCCTCTGCCCAGGTCGGGGGCGGCAGCGGCGCGAAGAGCGGGCCTGTGTGCCCGCGCTGACAGTTGAGCCAGCGGGCATAGCCGGCCAAGGCTTGGTTCAATCCGGGCTGCTTGCGCGGATGCTGCAAGTGGATGTGGTTGGGCATCAAACAGAGAGCACTCAAGCCAGGCGTGGCCGCCACCAGAGTGCGCCAGAGGCCCGCGGCCTGAGCGGGACTGTGGAAGAGCAAGCCTTGGCGGGCGCGGGCGACGTAGTGGTACATGCCAGCCCATTTGCATGGGCCATGCCAGCCGGGAAGGCCCAGCTCAGCGGACTTCTCGCCGTTCGGGTGTCCAGTTTTCGACACCCCGCCGTCAATTTCGACACCCGACCCAAGCATCTTGGGTCGAACGCTCCACCCAAGGGAAGCAAGTCGGGTTCAACGCGTCACTCTGGGGGTGTTCGCCGTCCGGCAGGGCCAGAGGGACCCGAAAACAGCCAATTTCTATGGTCCAGAGCGCCAAAGTGGAGCGTTGAACCCGACTTGCCTAGAGCGCGTGGAGCGTTCACCCAGACTTGCCTCCCTCAATACCCCAAGGCCGCCTTCAGCTCCGTCTCGCTCTCCGGGTTCCGCCCAGCGCGGGCCATCTCCACCACCACGCCCATCGCTTCCAGGCCACGCCAGGCGCTCTCGGCATCCAGAGAAGTCGGCAGAACCCGCAGCTCCACCGTGGGCTTGCCCAGGAAAGGGAACACCGCGTTTCGCAGGTTGATGTCCCGGTACTTGCTGGGCCGGGCCTTCTTCAGACGCTCTTGGGCCTGGGCCCAGGACAAGCCCACAAAGTCCGGCGCCCGCACGACCTCGAGCACCGCGGCCTCGAAAGGACCCAGGCGAACACAGCGTGGGTTGGTCTGTACGGCCGCCTTGACGGCCTCACCCCAGCGCTGCCAGAGGGCCACCAGGTTGGCGAGAACCCGGGCATCCTCAACCAGAGAGGCGTCCAGGTGCAGGTGCGTGGCGCTCTCTTCGGGCACCGTGAACCCCAATCGCTGGGCCTCGACGCACACCAAGCTCAACAGCTCCTTCGAGTCCGAGGCCAGCATCGGCGCGCTCACCACCTCACAGGGCCGGTGCCGCTCCCCGGGCAGAGGCGCGCCAATGGCGATGGGCAGATCGTTGGGATCCGCGATGCGCCGCATGCCGCCGGGTCCCCCGGTCACCTCGCTACCAAAGAGCGCTGCGACGGGATCCAGCACCCGCTCCAGGGGCGCCTCCGCATCGCAGTGCCGTGCGATCAAGTGCAGCAGGCGCAGATCGTCGCTCACGATGCGGTACCACCCCGCCAAGGGCACCGCCTTGCGGTTCAAGTCGCCCTGGAGGGTCAGATCGTCCACGCAGCGCAGCAGCCACTGGCCTTGTGCGTCCCGCAGCTCAAAGCCCAGTGTCAGGTTCTCAAACACCGGCTGGTTGGGGACCAGGCTGGGCTCGGACTGCGGCAGCCAGATGCGGTGAACCGTCGCCTCCAGCCGCTCGGCCAGGGCCTGAGCCAAATCCAAACGTGTGGCGCCGGCGGGCGCCATCAGTTCCAGTTCCCAACCCAGTCGGGTGGGCAATCGAGACAGGGCGCTCATGGCAACTGCTCCTCAAGTTGGGCCGCACCGCCCAAGCTGGCTTCTTTGGCGACCCGCAGTGCGGCCCGGTCTGGGGTCAAACCCCAGGCCTTGGACAGCTCAAAGATCTCCACCGTATTGAACCCGGTCTCAAACCAGGCGCACTCAGCGGTGGCCCCGTTGTCAAAGGCCAACTGCAGCTCGCTGGCCACCGTCTCTTTGCCCCCGACCAGGATCTTGTCCCGCATGGTCGCCGCGGCCTGCTCGTTGCCCCAGAACGCCGCGAGCTGCTTGGCATCGCAGGCCGTAAAACCCTCCTCCTCCAGCACCCGCTCGGGGGCGATCGCCGCTGGAACCCCAGCAGCCCGGGCCAAGGCGCGCAGAGAGCCGGATTTGTAGCCCGCAAAGAGCGCCTGCTCCGCATCCTGCTCGGGCCCCAGATGTGCCTGCACCACAGCCACATCTGGGGCGCTGTACCCAAGCTCCTGGGCGCTGCACTGAGCGGAGCCCAGCTCCTTGGCCCCCGCCAAGTCAAAGGCCACAATCTCCCCGTAGCCTTGGCTGACCTTGTCCCGCATCTGGGCCTGGGCCTGGGCCACATCCATCTTCCAGAAGCCCGCCAGCATCTTGGCGTCGCAGGCCCGCGCGTCCAGAGGCTCCGGCGCCGGCACCGGGCAACTCTGTCCTGGCATGGGGCCACACTCCGCGTCCCACAGCCCCTCCCAATGGCAGGTCTCGCCCGCCACCCACTGGTCGTCCTGCCAACTCAGCGGTGTCTCCAAAGGCAGATCGCAGCCCGCATTTGCGTGGCGCTCACCCAAGGCCAAACGAAGCGGCACCCCCTGACCCTCCACCCCACGAATCTCGATGTACTGGGCGTACTCCGGCCCCCACCGCGCCGAGTAGCTGCCATCGCCGCAGCCTTGAAGCACCACGAGCTCACAGTCCCCGTGGTTGCCGCAAAGATCTAGGTTCGCCAGCAGGTCCGGGATGGCGTCGCCGTTGGTGTTCACCACAAAGGCCGAGAGCGTCTCTGGACCCTGGGGGCCCTCCCGCAAACCCCTCTCGCCCCAGGTCCACGAGCAGGACAACGCGACCGGGCTGACCTGGACGACGGGGGGATCCACAGGTGGCGGCGGCGCTGGCTTGTGACAGGCCAACGCCGAGAGGGCCAGAAGCATCACTTGCCCTTTCTGGCGTCCTTGACCATCTGGTCCAGCAGCACGCGGTTGCCGAAGTTGACCTTGCGGGTCATGCGCGCCTTGGACTCTTCCGTGGACTGACCCCACATCGCGGCCATGGCTTCCGCGTCTTCGTAAGTGTAGTCCAGCTCGGGCCACTCACACTCTGCGTGACCGGCGGTCCCAAAGGCCCGGTCCAGCTCAGAAGACACGATCTGCGGGTAGCCGTTGACGAGCTTGTCCCCAATGCGCATCTTGGCGTCGTCGACCGGCATGCCCCAGAGCTGACCCAAGACCTTGGCATCGCAGTAGTCAAAGCGGCTGGCGATGAAGGCCTGGAAGGGGTCTTTGTTCACGGGCTGGACTGGCTTGGCGGAGACGGTGGGCGCCCCGGCAGCCTTGAGCACCTGAATCAGAGCGGGCTCTCCTTGGTTCAACATCTTGTTGAACATCGCGGCCTTGGCCTCGGAGGTGCTGCTGTAGTTGAAGTACTTGGCCAGGGCCTCGGCGTCGGCCGGTGCGTAGCCCATCTCGTAGATGGAGCAGGTCGGCGAGCCGGTCTGCAGGGCCTTCTCACGGGCCATCTTCAGAGACTGGCGCACCAGGTCCTCACCGCCCACGCCCAGCTTGAAGGAGATGGTGGCCTTGGCCTCGGAGATGTCTTCGCCCCAAAACCCAGCCATGAGCTTGGCATCGCAGTAGTCAAAACTGCTCTCAAAGAAGGCCGTCTTGTCGGCTTGTGCGTGCGCGGTGGCAGGCAGCCCGATGAGGGCGAGGAGCAGTGTGAGTGCCGGCAGCTTGTGCTTCAGGGTCTTGGTCAAGTTCATCGTGGGTTCTCCAGGTTGCCCATCCTACCCCGTGCGAGGCCATGGGATTCCCAAGTGTATGAAGCGCGTAGGGTCCCCGGGAGGGTCCCAGATAGGGTCCCAAAGAGCGGCCACCTCAGTCCGCGTAGGCCGCCCCCAACTCCTGCAGCAGGTAGGGCCGATTCCCGATTCGGATCTTGTCCACGATGGTGGCCTTGGTGTCCTCCACCGAGATGCCCCAGTACTTGGCCAGGACCACCGCGTCCTCGTAGCCGTAGGCCACATCGCTCCAGTCACATCCGGCGGCGTTCCCGTCCCCGTTGGCCCGGCTGACTTCCTCGCTGACCAGCCCCTCCTGGCCCGCCAAGTACTTCGCGCCGATGCGCGCCTTGGTCTCCACGATGGGCTGTCCCCAGAAGTTCGAGAGCATCTTGGCCTCGCACATGTCCGAGAACTCAAAGAAGGCATCGAGGGGCTCCATCGGCGCTTGCACGCCGCCCTCCTCATCCTCGCCTTCCCGCATGTTCGCCCGCTCCAGAGCCACACCATGGGAGCGCTCCACGTCCTCGGCCAAGCCCTGCTTCCCGCCGTTGAGGTACTTGTTGAACATCGCCGACTTGGCCTCGCTCACGGACATGCCCCAGTTGTCGGCGACGGCCTGGGCGTCTGCGGGCGTGTAGCCCATCTCGTCGATGGAACAGGTCGGCTCTCCACTTGAGAGCGCCTTCTCTCGGGCCTGAGCCAAAGAGTTGCTCACCACCTGCTCACCGACATCTTGGAGCTTGTCGGAGATCGTGGACTTGGTGTCGTACTCCAGGGAGCCCCAAAAGGCCCCGAGGACCTTCACATCACAGATGTTGAAGCTGGAGTCTCTGTAGGCTTGGAGCTGCAAGCCCTCCTCCCGCACGTCGTGACCCGGTGCACCGACCGCATCTACCGCGGGCTCCGTGACCTGCTCGCCTCCGCAAGCCAGGCCCAGCAGAGAGAGCAGCACGGTGAGCGCGGGGAGCAGGCGGGTACGCGACTTGAACAGCATGGGGTCTCCAACAGATGCTGGAGAGCCTACACCCACGGCGAGCCCACTGGGCTCACATCGTCTGTGCGCGCTGCAGCTCCTCGTTCAGGTACTCGCGGTTGCCCGAGCGGATCTTGTGGGTCATGCGCGTCTTGGTCTCGGAGACCTCGCTCCCCCAGTACTTGGAGAGGGCCTGGGCATCGTCGTAGCCGTAGCTCAGGTCCGACCAGCTGCACTCCGGGGCGCTCTCGGTGAAGTAGGAGGCGTTGACCTGGGAGCGAACGGCCTCTCCCATGTCCGCGAGCAGCTTCTCGCCGATCTGCACCTTGGTCTCATAGAGCCCCTGGTTCCAGATGTGCGCCAGCATGCGCGCCTCGCACATGTCCGACTGGTCCCAGAAGGCCTCGATGCCCGCATCGGGCAGCTCGCCGTCGTCGTCTTCGCCAGCCTCGGCGGCCGTCATGTGGCCCGTCGCGGACCGAGAGCGCGCCACCTCCTCCGCCAGCCAGTCCTTGCCCTGGTTGAGGTACTTGTTGAACATCGCCGACTTGGCCTCGGACAAGTCATAGTTCCAGTTGTCTGCGACCGCCTGGGCATCGCTGGGCGTGTAGCCCATCTCCGCAATGCTGCAGGTGGGCTGACCGGTGCTCAAAGCCTTGCTCCGCCCTTCATCCAGGGCCACGCCGACCAGGGGCTCGCCACCCGCCAGGATCTTGCTGGAGATGGTCTCCTTGGTGTCGTACTCCAGCGAGCCCCAGTAGGCGCCGAGCACCTTGACATCACACATGGTGAAGCTGGAGTTGGTGTACGCGGCCAGCTCGTCGGCTGTGGGCAAGGCCCCCTGTACGTCGTGGGGTGGCTCGCTGGCTTCTTGCTCTCCGCTCTGGATGACCGGGTCCCCTCCACCACAGGCCAGGCCCAGGAGAGAGAGCAGCACGGTGAGTGCAGGCAGCAGGCGGGTACGCGACTTGAACAACATGGAGACTCCAACGAGGTTGGAGATCCTACCCCGCCCGAGGCCAAAGGTGCCTCGGACGTGGGATGGGCGTAGGGTCAGTAGGAGACGGTGTACTCCACGCGGTTTCTCGAATCCCAGCCGTAGAGCACCCCTTCAAGTGGGCTGTACTCCAGCTGGCTGACGTAGCCGTAGGCCGAACCCGCTGAGATGGACAGAGTGGTGTCTGTGCTGGTGTTGGTGTCGTAGGCGTAGTTGATGGTCGCCGAGCTGCTGTTGTAGCTGCTCGTGGTGTACATCACGCCACAGGTCATCCAAGCTTGACCGACCCCAGAGGGCTTGGCCGCCGAGGCGGTGTTCCAAGTGTTGTCGATGGCCAGTGGGTTGGTGCTCAAGCTGGAGACAACCATGCGGCCGCTGTTGGCGGAGGTCGCGTAGAGCACCCACAGTCCGTTTTCATCCGAGGCAAAGTCGATGTCCGACCAGCCACCCCAGGGGTAGTGGTAGGTGTTCCGGTAGCCGGCGCCAGTCAGGGTCAACGTGCTGTTGATGCTGTTGGTGTTCAGGTCGTACTCGACCAGGTTGTTTGAACCAGACTCAACGTAGTACAGATACCCATCATAGACGGTGCCACCTGTACCATCCCAAGCGTAGGCGCCACTGGAGGAGGTCGGGAGCGTGATTGTGGTGCCATTGGTGTTGGCCACCATGTCCGCTTCGCTGGGGTACTCGGTCACGGAGTATCCGTAGTGGCTGTCCATCTCCCAGATGATTCCGGCGCCGAGGGTCTCCAGTGGATCCTTCATCCATGCGCCGTAGGTCGTTCCCCGGGAGACCAAGCTCGTCGCCGCAGACACCGAGGAGATCGTACAGATCGTACAGTCTCCAGACGTGGCATCCGTATCATCACAGTCTGTGTTGTCCGAGACATAGCCCGTGGGCTGGTCACAGGCCTGGGTCGTGCTGTCTGGGTCCCCGTAGCCGTCGCCGTCGGTGTCGGCGTACCAGGTGTCGGCGTCGACCGCAGTGTCCTCGTCGATGGCGCCATCGCAGTTGTTGTCCACCGTGTCACACACCTCGTCAGCGTCGGGAGAGATGTCGGCCTCGGAGTCATCACAGTCACCAAAGTCTGTGACCGTGCCGCTGGGCTGAACACAGCTCGTGCTGGTGTTGCTGGGGTCCCCGTAGCCGTCCAGGTCCAGGTCCAGGTACCAAGTGGTCGCGTCCGAGGCGCTGTCCTCGTCCACGTCCCCATCGCAGTTGTTGTCGATCTCATCGCAGATCTCGGTCACGCCTGGGCTGGCCAGCGCAGAGGTGTCATCACAGTCGTCGGAGGTGCTGGCGTAGCCGGTGGGTTGGCTGCAGGCCTGGGTGGTGTAGGTGCTGGTGCCGTAGCCATCGGCGTCGTAGTCGATGTACCAAGTGGCCGCGTCGCTGGCGCTGGCGTCATCGGTGGCCCCATCGCAGTCGTTGTCCAAGCCATCGCAGATCTCAGTGGCGGCCGGGTTCACCTTGGAGTCTGTGTCGTCACAGTCTTGGTCGTCCTCCACAAAGCCGCTGCCCACCTCACAGGCCACCTGGGTGCTGCTGGGGTCGCCGTAGCCATCGGAGTCGGTGTCGGCGTAAAAGGTCAAGGCGTCGGTGGCCGAGTCCTCGTCGGTGTCGCCATTGCAGTCGTTGTCCAGGCCATCGCAGACTTCGATTCCACCGGGCAAGGCCAAGGCGGAGGTGTCATCACAGTCCAAGTCGTTGTCCGTGAACCCGATCGGCTGCTCGCAGGCCTGCTCCGTGTAGCTGGAGGAGCCGAAGCCATCGGCGTCGTAGTCGATGTACCAGGTGCTGGCGTCTAGCGCCGAGTCGTCTACGTCCCCATCGCAGTCGTTGTCGATGGCATCGCAGATCTCCGTGCCACCGGGGAAAGCGGTCCCCTCCGCATCATCGCAGTCCTCGCAAGCAGGGGATCCGTCGCCGTCCGCGTCTGCGTAGCCAACGGAGCCATCGCAGTTGTAGTCGATGGGGTCGGTGCAGTCGGTCTCTGGGGCCGTGGGGTAGACGCGGGAGTCGGCGTCATCGCAGTCCCCATCGGCGGGCACGTAGCCAAGCGGTGCGGTGCAGGCCTGGGTGAGCTGTGCGGCGTCTCCGAAGCCATCGCCGTCTGCGTCACCGTACCACTCAAAGGCATCGCTGGCGTTGTTGTCCACCGTGCCATCGCAGTCGTTGTCCAAGCCATCGCAGATCTCAGCGCCGCCGGGGAAGGCCGCGGGATCGTTGTCGTCGCAGTCCTCCTCCACGGAGAAGCCGTCGCCGTCCATGTCCACCACGGCTGTGCCGGTGTCGATGGGGTCGTTTTTGCAGGCGAGCAGGGCGAGGAGGACGGTCAGCATTGTTGGGGCTCCGAGGCTGGGCGGCCAAGGTAGTCTGCTGAGCCGGAGGGCTGTGTAAGTCTTTCGTGTCCCAAGGTCGCTCACCGAGCGAAAACCGGCCATCGACGCCGACGACGCATCAAAGTCGCCAGAGCCAACTCGAGCAGGAGTCCTCCAAGCTTCCTGGCCTCGACGACTTCCACGAGCTGCGGTTCGGCGGACGTCAACCACCGACGGAAGGTGCTGATCGAGACCCCATCCTGGCCAGCTTTCGCATCTGGTGTCAAAAACTGAGCTTCATCCTGCCGCCCAGATCGCCCTTGGCCAAGGCGACAGCCTACGTGCTTCGGCAGTGGAAACCTCTGACCGTCTTCGTCGACAATGGCCACATCCCGGCGCACAACAACTACAGCGAGCTCGCACTCCGACAGGCCGTCATCGGCCGGAAGAACTACATGTTCGCTGGCAGCGAAGGCGGCGCCAAGTCCGCTGCGATCTGGTATTCGCTGATCGGAACCTGCCTGCTAAACGCCGTAGACCCTTGGATGTATCTCAACGATGTGCTGCCGAAGCTGAATGACTGGCCGGTGAATCGGGTCTTGGAGTTGGAGCCCGCCGCCTGGAGAGCATCCCAGCTGGAGAGCATTCGTTGAACCCGCAAGATGGGTAGACCGGAGGGATACCCCGAGACACCGAGGTCGAGGTCTCGAGCCGGACGAGAACGCAGACGACGAGGTGGGGGTTCCCGGAGAACACGCCGGTCAGGCCCTTCTTGAAGCAGATGATGGACGAGGGCTGGTTCAAGAAGCTCGGCTCACCAACCCGCCTATCGAGTGGCATCGATGAGCTTCTTGCTGCCCCGCCCATCCCGGTCGGCGGCGATCTCAGTGACGGGCGATGACGGTCTCAACGACCCGGTCTTCGAGCACGGGGTCAGCCAGACCCCTCCTCACCGCACTGAGGACGCTGACGAACAGGTGTTCGAGGCTGGCTTCGGCTTGGTCCCATAGCCATGGTCGATGATCACTAGGTCGAGACCGTGGACTCCGCTGTTCTTGATCAGCCGTCTGACCAAGCCCATCACGATCCGCCTTCGCTTCTCGACGGGATGCTGGTGAAGGGCGTGGATCAGGGCATCGGTCTGGCGGACGAGGTCGAGGGTGTGACCACCGAGCCCGATAGGCCGACGACCGACGAGGCCCCTGGTCCTCACCGAGCGGGTCGGGTTGGGCTACAGGTGGCGGGAGTATGAGCTATCGGTCCTGAGGAGGGTCGCCCTCGCCAGCCACGAATCGCAGCAAGAGGTCGAACTCGGCAACATCGAACGGGACATGCCAGATATTCTCATTGACTTTCTGGTTGTACGGCTCGTACACCTTCACCTCCAGCCGATGGCCGGGCAGAGCAAGCAACTCGATCTTCGGCCCGTCTGCCCAATCCGGATGGACGCCAAACCGGGAGACGACGACTGTCGTGGCCCACCTGTGGGCGTACAAACCTGCGCCGAACTGGCGAAGCGGAAGCTCCCGAAGCAGGGTTGGGAAGAAAGACGCCCAGGAGTACGCCTCATCGGCGGCAAAGGCGTCGAACCAAGTCGCACACTCGGCCCAAGAGTCAATCGAGGTCATTCCTTCTCCTACTGGAACGGGTTGGCGACTTCTTCGCCTGCTTTATACCACTGAATGTTCGACCAGCGGTCCGGCGATTGGTAAATCTGTGAGAGTTCCCAATCCATCGGGCTGCCCCGTCCCGAAGCGGACCGGCTGGCGGCTTGCCAAGCCCCGCCCTCCACTCCGTCTAGGTTGACGCGAAGCTGAGTGCCGTCGTCATACAGGGATTCAAGAAAGTCGTCCTGCCAGCGACCGGTCCTGCTCCCCCATTTCAGGTCTCGGTAGGACTGGCCGCCAACCTTCGCAGCGAAGTCGTCAAGCCCACGGGTCTTGCCGAGAGCGACAACCTCCCCTGCCCCCTTTGAGGCTGATTGTTCAGCCATACTCGGCCCCATTGTCTTACCGGCGGCAGCCCCCCGAACCGACCCATATGCAGCAAATCCCCCTTCGGTGGCAAGGACGACTGCGACGTCTAAACTACGGTCCACCATGCGTTCACTAGCGTTCGCAATTTCTCCTCGGTCCGAACTCGCCAACAGTGTGACGACGTCATTTAGGATTGCTGTCGGCTCATTGCGAACGATCAATTCCGCCACATTGCCACCATCAATGCCGAAAGTCCCAGCCTTTGTAACCGCTGCAACCTCACCGTTCTTAAGAGCACTAAGAAGCAGAACTGGAGATAGATTTTCAAGACCTGTTCTTACAGCCGTACGCCACTTTAAATTCCTAATCCCATCCATTTTCTCTCGAAGGGTTCTACGGCTAGCTCCCTCAATCTCAGCTATACGCTTTCCTTCAACCAGCATGACTCCTGCTCCTGAAGCGTGCCTCTTCATCTGGCTATTAAGTTGTAGTGTCATCCTCTGGACGTCATCTTGGACGAAGCGAAGCGCAAGCTCATGACCAAAGTGTTGAATCGCCCTGCCAATCCGACCGCCTTCAAAGCTTGGTGGAGCCATCTGCCCATACGAGACCCCGTTTACAGCATTCTTGTTCTCCTGGACCGCAGCATCAATCATGTCTTCAAGGTCGCTCAACGCGCCCATGAGCTCCGTTCGGCCTACCCAATCCCGCATCGTCGAGTTCTGCCAGTCGTCCGCAATCCAACTGGAAGATGCGGGCCGGTCAAAGTACAAGTGACTCTCCGAGCCACCAATCTGCGCAAAACTTGTTTGCCAGTCAGATGCAAACAACTCGGACCCGGTGTGGAACGCATCCCAATTCATATACCCAGTTGGATCCGTATACCTAGTCGGATTGCCCGACCCATAGCGCGTACGATGATTCCCCCCCCCCAGCCCAATCGGGTCAGGACTCAAGAAACGCCCCGTCTCCGAGTCATACATGCGCTGCTGACTCATCTGCACGCCAGGCGCACCGGGCAGGGCCTCCAACCCAGCGAAGGCGAAGCGTGCATCCGTTGAGGAGACCGAGGTGCCCTCGCCAAATGCTGTTCCGGGCTCTACCGCTTCGCTTCCAACCTGCAGGAGGGAACCGGTACCATCAGTCATCACGGAAGTGAGTGAGGAGCCGTCACTCAGCCCAAAGACAATTCCTTCGGCGCCGACATAGTTCAACAGGGCACCGGAGGAGTCTTCGACTTCCAGGGGCAATCCGCCAAGACCCAGGCCCCAAGTGGTGACCCGCGGGCCTGCGCCATCATCCAGGGCGACGACGCGGCCGGCTTCGTCACGCATCATCTGGTAGAGACTCGAGCCGGAAGTGCCGTCACTCATCTCTGCGACGCGACCTGTGGCATCTCGCTCGTAGGCGTAGTCCAGATGGTCCAACTCTACGCCGTCGAGGCCGTCGTAGTCTACGGCCACACCGTCAATGTCTACGACCCGCGAACCCGCCCAGTTGGTGGCACGCTCCAGGGTCCCGTTGACGTAGGTCTCGGTGCGGCGACCACCCGAATCGTAGGTGTAGTCCCGTGTCTCACCGGTCGCGCCTCGGACCTCCGACTTGAGCCACCCCTCTTCAAAGTAGGTGTAGTCGTTGGTCCAAGTGCTTCCATTGAAGTCAGAGATCTGCTCGGACTCAAGCTGCCCGTCATCGGTGAAGAAGGCCGTCCAAGTACTGGTCAAGCCACCACTGCTGGTCAAGATGCGACTGTCTAGACGGCCCATGGGGTCGTAGCCGAAGGCGTGTGTGTCGCCACCGAAGCTAGCTCCAAGGATTCGACCCAAGGCGTCTCGAGAACTCACGGTCACGGCAGCGCTGCCGTTGACCTTGATGGTATCGAGCTCAAACTCCCCACCACTCAGGCTACGGACATACTCCAGGCTCTGCAGTCCGGGTGTGTCGATGGAGGCCAGGCTGCCGTCGGCGTACCAGGTCCACGCAGTCCCTCCACCTGCCAATCCAAGCCCGAAGCTGGTCTGGGTCTGCCGGGTTTCAGGCCTCCCCATGTCATCGTAGGTCCACTGGGAGATGTTCCCCCCTGAAACGAGCGAAGGGGTCAGCGGCGTAAGCCTGCTGACCTGGGTCTCCAGAGGATTGCCGAAGGCGTCCAAGTCATAGGATTGGACGTCGACCGAATCCATAGTCATGCCCGGGATACCCGAGCCCTTATAGGTGGTCTTTCCGACCATGCGGCCGGCGCCGTCGTAGAGGTAGTCTTCGACGCGCACAGGATGCGAGCCCCCAGCGGTGACCACGGGCTCACTCACCAGGCCGACACCCGAGATGGTCGGAATGACGTCCGTGCCCGTCAAGAGCGGGGAGTAGTAGTCAACTCCGCCTTCGGTATAGAGCAGGTCGGTGTAGCTAAAGAGCTTCACCTTCTCATCCCACTCCTCCTCCACCAGCATGCCGTCGCTGTCGTAGACAAAGCCGGTGAGCTCATGCTGGTTGCCCGACTCGATGACTCGTCCGGCGGTGGAGTAGGCGTACTCGATAGCGTAGTCGGTGCTTGGGTCGAAGACCGAAGCGGAAGGGTCATGCCAGCTCCAAGTGGAGGCCAACCAACCCGTGCTGCTGTAGTAGCCGTGATTCTGACGGGCAGTGACTCCTCCAGAGGCGTCGCGCACCAGCTCTTCACTCAACCGGCTGCCGCTGTAGATGTACTCGACCGACGAGCCGTTGGCGTAGTCCGCTTGAAGCAAGCGACCCAGCCCATCGGTGTGCTGGGCGCTCGTGTTTCCAAGTGGGTCGGTGACTTGCACGCTCCGTCCACCGGTATGGGCGCTGTAGACATAGCTGCTGGCACCCTGGTTCTTGGGCTTGTGGTACTCCATCTCTCCACGGTCGGTGTAGCGCCACTCAGACTCCGCTCCAACGGCGTCGGTGTGCTGCCTTAGGAAGCCATTGACGTCGTACTCATAGGACTCCGTGCCACCTCCACTTGGATGCGTGGTTGTCTTTAGTCTTCCCCAGGCATCGTAGGCATAGTCCGTCTGCCCGCTGCCTGTGTGGACAGGTACCAGAGTCTCAGACGCCACCTGATCCCCGACGTAGGTCAGGATCTGGGAGTACTCGACCCCATTGGCCACTCCGTCCAAGACGTACCCAGAGACCGCCGAAGAGGCCCCGACGTCCACACGCGTCAAGTGCCCAATGCTGTCGTACTCGTAGAAGCTGTCAACGCCCCCTTGGTTGTCCCAGGAGACCCGACCCAAGGCATCATAGCTCGCCTCGCTCAAGAGCGTGCGGCTGCTGGATCCTGATGGGATTGAGGTACGCAGAGGCAAGCCAGTGAGCGTATACTCTATGTCCACCACGACACCGTCTGCATCCATCGAAGAGACGAGCTGGCCGGCAGCGTTGTAGGTGTATTGGTCAAGGAGCGTAGCGCTGGACCCCGTGCCTCGGCTCTTGGTAGAGAGTCGGCCGATCCCGTCATAGGTGAAGCCGGTGATCAAGCCATCGACATCCTGGACCGCGAGAGGTTCAGGAACATCCCCAAAAGACCACGTGGTGGTGCCGCTCAAGTCCGTTTGCCGCTGCAGACGCCCCAACGCGTCCGCCTCGACCTGAATCGTCGTACCAGTTTCCGAATCGATCTCCACCACCTTCGGCAGAACTCCAGGAGAGGCCGGGGTGTAGATGTACTCTTTGAGAAGCGTGGTGGACGCGCTCAAGTCGACGAAGCTCTCTGTGACAACCCGACCCATGCCGTCGTAGCTGTAGACGAGGCTGCTCCCGTCTGGACCAATCTCCTCAGTCACTCTCCCCAAGGAGTCGTGTACGTACTCCACTTGGTAGGTCAAGAGTGCCGATCCAGACGTCGGGGTGACGCAGGTCTCGCTGACCGTATTCCAGACCAAGTCCACGCGGCCAAAGCCGTCGTAGGATCTGGCCACGACCTTGCCACCGGCATCTTCGACTTCGATGACGCGTCCAAGTGGGTCACGGAGTTCGTATCCCCGCGAGACGCCGGCGACGATGGAGGTGGACTCTAGTGGGTCCGAGTAGCTCTCGTGAAGCACACCCAGGGCATCCCAGACAAGCTGTGTACGGGGATGGTACTCAAGCTGTGTGGTTCGCCACGCAGTCGTGGTCACATCATGATCGCTCTGATGAACCGCGACCACCCGACCGGTACCGCTGTACTCTTTGTAGCTGGTGAACACCTCACCCGAGCCGACAGCCATTGGGCCGTACTCCGCAAAGAGCCGGCCGTCCGTGCCGTAGGTCTGCGCATGCCGGACCAAGTCGCTGATCGGCGAGACGCAATCAAGAACGGGGGCCGAGCAGGTGTCGCTTTGAATGACCCGACCGAAGGAGTCGAGGGTCTGCTCGTCAACCCGAAAGACAGCGGCTCCAGACTGGGTCTGAATGCCGACAGCTGCCGAGTTCCGGGTGTAGGCGTGTACCTGCTCTACGCTGGAGACAGACCCGTCCACATTCTGAACCGCGGTGGTCACGGCGAGCTTGCGATTCAAGCCATCATAGCTGGTCGTTGTGGTTGAACCTTCCCAGTCCTCGAGATCCACACGGCAGCGGCTGTCCCGCCCAAAGGTACGGATTCTGCCCTCCGCATCAATCTCCTCGACCACCATTCCCGCACAGGGTCCCGAAGAGTCAACGGTCCAAGTCGTCGCGTTCCCCTCGCTGTCGTCGATTCCGAACAGCGTGCCAGGAATGGTCCCACCGGTGTGGTAGTAGAAATGGGAGTCGTGAGAGACCCCACAGGAGGGATCGTCACCGCAGTCTCTGACTTGTGTTGGCACATCCAGGGCCGCAAACAGGTCGAACTCTTGGTGGCTGTGGACCGTGCTTCCAGCGCCTTCAGTCCGGGAGACCAAGCTGAAGCCCCAGTCAGACACCCAGCGGCCGGAGTACTGCATCTCAACGAAGGTGTCGTCGGCCGAAAGTCCCCCCGAATAGGGAACCGAGCCGGTCGTAAAACCGCTCGGGGCATCGGTCAGCCCCAAGTCGTCTACCCTTTCAAGGAGCAGATCGGTCGCGCCGTCAGAGTCGATGTCCGTGGTGTAGCCAAAGACTTTGGTGTACTCCCAAACCTCTGTCGGGCCACCGGGATTGGGGAGACTCTCGCCCACAAAGCTGGGACCGGAAGCCAGTGAGGTCCCAGTCAACAGCTCCGGCCCATCTACTTCAGCCGCATAGACATGCCCTTCGTTGGCTGGTCCATCAGGGGTGAAGGTGTTCGGTACAAGTCCAAATCCACTGGTCCCCGAGGTGGTGAACTCCGGGAGTGTGTCGTCACCGGTCTCCCAAATCGACTCAGCCAAGTTGGCGAGGGGACCAAGGGGATCAGGATCAGGGTGCCAGCCGTTCCCGGTGACCCACTCATCAGCGTTTGGGGTGTCCAGGCACATGGCGACTAGATCGTCCATGTCAATGGTCTGCCCACGTGTTCCGTCCGTCTTGTTTGCCCCATGGCCGACTTCATAGGTGCAGCTTCGGCCCAGCGGATTCGCATACGGGGCCGTTAAGTCCCAAGAGAAGACAGCCCAACCGGTCCCGACCCCAGTGATGCCATAGGCGTTGACCTGGGCCGACTCTAGGGTTCCGTCGGAGCGATAGGAGGCAACCGAAACGGGCTTTCTCTCTAGAAAGGGCGACGTAGCGTATCCATACTCGGTGCTTGCGCCGCCGCGGGTCACTTCCACCATGCCAAAGCCGCGGAAACGACCCAGGGCATGTTCACCCTTGAAGTAGCGAAGCTCTACGGGGTCCTCGCTGTAGTAGTAGCCAGCAGAGTCCACGCCGCTTCGCTGTACCTCCGCGATGACCTCTCGGGTGTAGTGCAGCTGGTCGTTGTCACCGACCCTCGCAGAGCTTCCCCATTCAAGATCAGTGACCCCACCGAAGGGGTTCTCTATGGACTTGAGCACGCCATAGCTCTCGTCACGGTCGGAGAGCTGGAGCTCCACAGCCCAGGTCACAGCCCCCAAGCTGTCGACAGAGGCATTGACAAAGAGCAGGTCGGGGAAGCCGTTGGCGTCAAAGTCACCCGTCGTAGATGCTTGTACCCAAGGGGTCTGACTGCCCAAAATGGGAATGTTTCCTAGACCGAGCGGCACAGTAGAATGGGCCTGCTCCAAGTCTATCGGAACAGACAGGTCCGGAATCGTCTGAGCACCCAGTCCAGCGATGTCGAAACCGTCCACCAGGTTGATGAACTTTGAGTAGCCAAGGGTCTCGTCCGACCTGGAGTTCACCAACTCAGGACGACCAGAACGGTTCAGGTCGATCGAGGCGTGGTGGGGACGGTAGGTCCACGACTCCGGTTCATAGCCGTGGGTATCCGGAAAGGGATGGTTCTCATGGAGCATGTTCGGCTTGCCCGCCGAGAGACCCGAGGCGACAAAGCCACCGCGACCATCACCCCAAAAGATCTCCGAATAGATCCGGCTGCTATCGCCCGTCTCCGGTCCGTGGCTGGGCGAAATCTCACAGGCATAGAAGGAATAGGCGACGTCGGCGATTCCATCTGCGTTGTAGTCTGAGAGCGTCCCCTGGGACTCAAAGTACTCATGCTCGTAGAGCACACCGAGGGTCTCGGTGGGAACGCTTCCACAGCCACTCACAGAGTTGAACTCCGTCGTCCAGCGTAAGGAGTCTTCCAGAGGAAGCTCCAAGTCAATCTCCTGCAGTTCGAAGGTAAAGTCACCGTTGTTGCGGTACCAAACACTGTCGTCACGATCGATGCCCGCATCGCCGTAGTGGTAGTCGGGAGCCCCACTGACGACGAATTCCTCATCATTCGGGTCCGGATCCGTCTCAGTTCCTGGCTCTTCTCCCCAGCTCAGCGGCCGCTGTACAAGATCGACCAGTCCGTCTCCATCAATATCAACAAACTGGACGTTCTTCCATCCAAATTCCTTGTTCATACTCCCGGGAACAGAGGGTAGATCCGGCATGGCGCGTTCGGTCCAGCAGCTGTTTACGGTATCGGACGGGTCGCAATCATGAGGGGAGTAGCTCCAAGCCTTTGCGTCCTCGAAGGAGCTAGCACCGTTCTTCCACTTGCCGACCACAATCTCGGGTCGGCCATCTCCGTTTAGGTCCGTCAGGGACCAGTGGGTGCCTTGGGCCAGAACTTGGCCGAGATCTGGTCCTTGTCTGAGAATGTATTTCAATTTGGCCTGGTAGTCCTGGGCTACGGGATCTGAGGAAGAGAATGTAGGCACATAGGAGTCAGAGAGCCGCCAACCGCCGGCCACGGCCAGGGGCTGGTTGACCCAAACCGCAACATCAGCCGTGCACTTGGCAACGTAAACCCCCGCATTGAGCATTCCACCCAGCTCGTGGCCCGTGCGCCCCGTCACCCCCGTGCTGACCGTCGCGTCGCAAACATACTCGACATGCACGACATCGGAGAACGCATCCCCGTTGAGAGAGGGCGACAAGAGGACCTGAACTTTGTCCTCCCAGTTGCCGCTGCCCGCCCTGGGCAATTGGCTGGTGTAGTCCACGCCAGTGCTGGGGCTCCAGGTGTCCGTCCCATCTACTGTGCTGATCACAGCTGTTGAGCCTGATAGCCGCAAGCTCGGAACCAGCCT
>CAJXRZ010000072.1 GCA_913060515.1 uncultured Pseudomonadota bacterium
CGAGATTTCTGCCTGTCTCGTGGGCTCGGAGATGTGTATAAGAGACAGGACCCCACCGATGACGACTCGGACGGAGACGGTACCCCCGACTACTTGGACACCGACGACGACGGCGACGGCATCGACACCATCGACGAGGACACCAACGGAGACGGCGACCCCACCAACGACGATGAAGACGGCGATGGGGTGCCCAACTACTTGGACGAAGACAGCGACGGCGACGGCATCTCCGACGAAGACGAGGTCAAGGACGGCTCCGATCCCTTCGACGGCGACTCCGATGACGACGGCATCCCTGACGGGACCGAGATCGCCATCGGCACCGACCCCTCCGTGGACGACGATGCGGATGGGGATGGTCTCTCCGACGCCGAAGAGCTGGACCTGGGCACCGACCCTCTGGTCGCCGATTCAGATGGTGATGGCCTGGATGACGGGGACGAGGTCAACACCTACGGCAGCGACCCCCTGGACACCGACTCGGACGATGACGGCCTGAAAGACGGCGTCGAGGTCAACGAGACCGCCACCGACCCAATGGACGAAGACTCCGACGACGATGGGCTGAACGACGCTCAGGAAGTGAACACCTGGGGCACCGACCCCAACATCGCCGACACCGACGGTGATGGCCTCTCCGACGGGGAAGAGGGCCTGACCTACAGCAGTGACCCACTCAACGTGGACACGGACAACGACGGTCTGGAGGACGGCGAGGAGGTCAACACCCACGGAACCAACCCCTTGGACCGCGACAGCGATGACGACGGGCTCAAGGACGGCGAAGAGGTCCTCACGACCGGAACAGACCCGCTGGATGCAGACTCCGATGACGGTGGCGTGAACGACGGCACCGAGGTTGCCCTGGGCACCGATCCCAACGACAGCTCAGACGATGCTGCCGACAACACCGACAGCGACGGTGACGGCCTGAGCGACGATGAGGAGCTGGCCTACGGCACAGATCCCAACGTGGCGGACACCGACGGCGACGGCCTCGATGACGGCGAAGAGGTGGCCTCGTATGGCACCGATCCCTTCGATCCGGACTCCGACAACGACGGCCTGAGCGACGGCGAAGAAGTCAACGACTACGGCACCGACCCCCTCGACAACGACAGCGACGACGACGGTCTGAAAGACGGCGTTGAAGTTCTGGTTCACAGCACCGACCCCAACTTGGCCGACACCGACGGCGAGGGCCTGGACGATGCTGCCGAGGTCGACACCTACAAGACCGACCCCAACGACAAGAACACCGACGACGACGGCCTGAACGACTACGTCGAGGCCACCAAGTTCGACACCGAACCCTTGGATCCCGACACCGACGACGACGGCCTGCAGGACAACGAAGAGGTGCGCACCTACGGCACCAACCCGCGCAACGCCGACACCGACCACGGCGGCGAGCTCGACGGCGCGGAAGTGCGGCGCGGTCGCGACCCCTTGGCCAATCCCCTGGACGACGATGTCTCCGGCGACCGGGACGGCGACGGGCTGAGCAACCAGGCCGAGGCCGCCATTGGCTCCGACCCGGATCTGACCGACACCGACGGCGATGGTCTCTCCGACTACGACGAGGTCTTCATCCATGGCACCGACCCCACCAAGGCAGACTCTGACGGCGATGGCCTGGACGACGACGTGGAGGTCAACGACACCGGCACCAACCCCTGGGCCGTGGACAGCGACGGCGACGGCCTGACGGACGAGGAGGAGGTCAACGACACCGGCACCGATCCGATGGACAACGACACGGATGATGACGGTCTGGAGGACGGTGAAGAGATCCTGGTCTGGGGCACCGACCCTCTGGACGCTGACTCCGATGATGACCGCCTGATCGACGGCCGCGAGGTCGAGATCTACGACACCGATCCCAACGACGCCGACACCGATGATGGTGGACGCGAGGACGGCGACGAGGTCGACTTTGACGGCACGGATCCCCTCTACGGACCCGATGACCAGCAGGACTCCGACGGTGACGGCCTGACCGACATCTCCGAGACCGACATCTACGGCACCGATCCCAACGACCCAGACAGCGACGGTGACGGTCTCTCAGACGGCGACGAGGTCAAGGATGTGGGCACCGATCCCAACGACTCCGACACCGACGACGACGGCCTGGACGA
The DNA here is from genome assembly GCA_913060515.1 of uncultured Pseudomonadota bacterium. Classification (GTDB taxonomy): domain Bacteria; phylum Myxococcota_A; class UBA796; order UBA796; family CAJQPC01; genus CAJQPC01. Next base: position 2,145 of record CAJXRZ010000072.1, read on the forward strand.
CGGCGTGGAGGTCAACGACACCGAGACCGATCCCAACAACGCAGACTCGGATGAGGACGGGCTGGACGACGGTGTGGAGGTCAACGAGACCCAGACCGATCCAAACAACCCCGACTCGGATGAGGATGGCCTGGATGACGGCGCCGAGGTCAACGACACCCTCACCGATCCGAACAACCCCGACTCGGACAACGACGGACTGGAGGACGGCCGCGAGGTCAACGAGACGGACACGGATCCCAACGACGACGACAGCGACGACGATGGGCTCTTGGACGGCGAGGAGGTCGACACCTACCAGACCGATCCCAACGACGCGGACACCGACGACGGTGGCGTGGACGATGGAGACGAGGTCGAGGTCGGCACTGACCCCTTGGACGGCAGCGACGACAACCCTGAGCTCGTGGCCCCGGACTACCTCTTCGGCGGTGGCGGCGGCATGACCTGCTCGAGCGCCCCTGCCAGCTCGAGTGCCCTCTGGGTGCTGGCGCTGGCCGGCTTGGCCTTGCTGCGGCGCAAGCGGGACGAGGCGTAAGTCTGACAGCTCTGCGAGCAGCTACCATTGGGCCACCGGAGCCCAAGAATGCTGTTGCTGCTCGCTGCCCAGGTCCATGCTGCCACCCTCCAAGTCGGCCCTGACAAGGCCTACACGCGTGTCTCAGACGCCGTGCTGGCCTCGTCGCCGGGGGATGTCATTGAGGTGGACCCAGGGGAGTACGTGGATGACTGGGTGGCCTTCCCTCACGGCGACCTAGAGATCCGCTCCTCCTCCCCTTCCGAGCGCCCCGTGCTTCGGGTCACCCAAGACATCCCCAACCGCAAGGGCATCTTCGTCATCCCTGTGGATGCCGGCCCGGTCCTGATCGACGGCTTGCACTTCGAGGGCGCGCGCATCCCCGAGTCCGATGGCGGCAACGGCGCCGGCATCCGCATGCAAGGCAGCGAGCTGACGGTCAACGACTGCGTGTTCACCCAGAACCAGACCGGCTTGCTGGCCGGCGGCACCCAGGACTTCACCGTCACGGTCACCAACTCGACCTTCGACCACAACGCCCAGCAAAGCTACGGTTACGAGCACAACATCTACATCGGATCGGACCAGTGTGCGGCCTTCGTGTTCGAGGGCAACGCCAGCTTTGGGGCCAAGAGCGGACACCAGATCAAGAGCCGCTGCCGCAACAACACCATCCGCTACAACTTTCTGGGCGACCTGGCCGAAGGGCAGGCCTCCTACACCATCGATCTTCCTGAAGGCGGCTACAGCGAGGTGGTGGGAAACCTGATCCAGCAGGGGCCGAAGGCCGAGAACTCCAGCACGATCATCAGCTATGGCGCCGAGAGCGACAACCCCGAGATGGTGCTCTTGCTGGCCCACAACACCTTCGTGAACGACCGGGACAACACGCCGGCCTTTGTGCGCACCAAAGGGGCCACGCAGGTCGTGATGCGCAACAACCTCTTCATTGGAACGGGGACACCACTGGAGAGCGACTCGGGTGAGATCGACCGGCTCGGGGATCTGCAGGTGGAGGCGGGATCCGAGCTCATGGACCGCTTGGCCTACGACTACCGACTGGCTTCCGGTGCCACCGCCATCAACGCCGGCTCCCCCATCGAGGCCACCTTCTCCGCCTTGGTCCCAACCCAGCAGTACATCCTGGGCGGAAGCGAGCCACGCTGGGACGACGACGCACCCGATGTCGGCGCCTACGGGATCGGCGAAGAGCCCCAGGACACCGGCCCCGAGAACAACCCGGCAGACACCGAGCCGGACACCGGTGACCTGCTCACGCCAGCGCCCGAAGGCTGCAGCTGCACCAGCAGCCCCTCAAACAGCCCCGCTTCCCTCATTGCTGTCCTTCTCTTGGGGGCTCTGGCCCTCCTGCGCAGGTCCAGCAGCAGACCGACCTAGTCGACCCAACTCACCTGCACCGCCTCTCGCTCCGGCACCTTGGGATGGGCGAGCGCATGGCCGACGACCACCCCGCAACGCAGAGCCAGCCCAGACGGCAGCACCCCCTCCTGCTCCAGCTCCTCCTGCAGCATCACCCACTGCCACTGCAGGCAGCTGCCCCAGCCCCGCGCAGCCGCCCCAAGGTGCAAGTGGTGGGCAAACAGCCCTACGCTGCAGCGGCCCACATCCTCCGTGAGCTGCACCGCCCGCTCGATGCGGGCCTCAAAGTCTGCGCTACGACGCGCGGTGGGCGTGTTCTCTAGGTGGTGCCTGCTCTGTTCTCCACCGCCGACCTGATGGACCAACAGGAGCCAAGGGTGGCCGGTCACCGAGCCGGCCTGGGCGACTCTGTCTTGGGCAAAAGACCAGAGCTCCGACTCGCTCATCTCCGGACGGCGCTCGGCCAGGAGCCCTACGTAGCTGGGCAGAACCCAGGTCCAGAGGCGTGCTTGCCAGCGGTCCAAGAGCGCCCGGGTTCGTCCAGGAGAGATGGCCACCACAGCCCACGGCTGCCGGTTTCCGCCAGAGGGTGCCCAGCGGGCCTCTTGGATCAGGGCCGCGATGTCCTCGCGTGGGGGGGCCTCCTCAAGAAAGCTGCGCACAGAACGGCGGCTCCGACTCAGGTCTCCCCACCTGGGGAAGGGCTTCACTTCTTCCTCTTGGGGCGAAAGCGTGGCGTGGGGGCCTGAATCTCGGAGTCAATGCGACAGTGCAGGAGGCGCGGCCCTGGCCCAAAGCCCCACTCCAGATCCTCGGGGCGGTCCACACGTCTGCCTGGCATGCCCAAGGACTCTGCCCATAAGACGGCCTGCCAAGGCCCCTGGTCGAAGTCAGGCACCTCGCCGTACAAGAGGCCGTGGCCCTGCCGAACCATGCCCAAGCTGGCGTCATCCAACACCACAACGGTGAGAGGCAGTCCCAAACGCACGGCCGTCAGCAGCTCATTGCCGAACATGCGCAGGCCGCCGTCACCGACGACCAGCACGGTGCGCTTCGCGGTCTCAGCCGCAACCCCAATGGACATGCCGATGCCTGAGCCCATGCCGCCCAAGCCCATGCTGACCACCAGGCGCTCGCCCTGACGAAAGTGGGCACATTCGGCCAAGAAGAGCAGGTGGTTTCCGATGTCGCTCACCCAGTTCTGGACACGGGTCCCCGCGAGCTCGTGCAGGCGTGTCAGGAGGGCCCGGGGACAGCGTGCATCCCAGCTCGGCATCAGCTGCTTGGGGCGCTCCCAGCTTGGTGCCTCGCTCCCTTCGGCGAGCAGCTCCACCACCGCAGCCGGACAGGCCTGCCAAGCGATCTCGGGCGCAGCGGAGCGGCCCAAGCGGCGCACATCGATGTCCACCTGCAGCCACACCCCGGCAGGACGCCAGCCTCCAGAGGAGCCTCCGGTCACCGTGTCATCAAAGCGGCACCCCAAGCTGATGACCTGTCCCGCGCCGCGCATGGCGACCAAGCCCTCACCTTCTCCTCCAATGCCGAGGCGTCCGCCATAGCGTGGATGCAGCTCATCGATCAGGCCCCGGGCCTCGGGCTCGCACACCACCACAGCATCCAGGGCCTCGGCCGCGGCCAAGAGCTTCTCCGGGCAGACGCCACGAACCACCGCGCCGACCCCCAAAGCCAGCACCCAAGGCCCCCGACCCTGCTCGACGAAGCGCCGCAGCTCCGCCTTCGGAGGAGCCAGGGTCTGTGCGGCCAACTGCAGGGCCAGCTGCGGCACAAAGCTGGTGCCGCTGAGCACGTCCATCGGGCACTCCAAGACCACGGCGCCCGGGCTCCCAGAGCAGGCCTCTTGCCATGCTCGCTGCACCAAGAGTTCGGCGTGCTGCGGCTGCTCGATGCGGTAGCTGGCCTTGGCGAGGGCACCCATCACCCGCTGCATGCGCAGGCCACCTTCCGAGTGGTCCTGGATGACCCCCAGGCCCCGGTCCTTGCCTCGAATCGCCCCTACGAGAACCAGCAGCGCATGACCGTCTTGGGTGGCTGCAGCAATGGCTGCCAGCGCTCCCAAGGCTCCCGGTCCCGAGGTGACAAAGACCACCCCCACCCCGCCCACCGCAGACACACCCGAGGCCAGGTAGGCCGCAGTGGTCTCGTTCACGCAGGTCTGAATACCAATCCCGCCCACCCTGCAGGCGTCAACCACCGGACTGATGGTTCCCCCTGGGATTCCCCAGATATTTTTCGCGCCAATCTTCCTCAAGGCGGCGGCCACACGGTCCGCTACACGATGTACAGGGGCATTCATTACAATCTCCAGTGCCCCCGCGCGTTCGGACACTGGCGGAGACCCTTTAGGAGAGTTCCTCTCGGCTACGGGTAACTACGTCCTTGAGGTTGATGCCTTCGATCAGCAGGAAGACGACGCCCAACCCGACGATAAAGCCGAACTGGGTCAGGTGCAGAGTGCCGGCGAAGGCCGTCGCCACACTGCGGTCTACGGACCAGAGTCCGAGGGCCGCGACGCAGAAGGCCTCGTAGCTTCCAAAGAATCCAGGGGTGGGCACCAGAGTCATGCCCGTAATGGTCAAGGTCCAAGTCGTGAGCGCGGCTCCGAAGGTCGTGGGCAGTCCCTCAAAGGCGAAGAGCACCAACCAGGTCGAGCCCACAATTCCCGTCCACATCGCCGCGCTCATGAGCAGGATCAGGGCGCCGTGTACCGGCCGCTTGAGCAAGCCCACCAAGCCGGTGTGAAAGCTGCCCAGAAAGCCGCCGATCTTTTCCGCCACTGCGGGCACCGGAATCAGGCGAACCACCAGTCGGATGACCGGCTCGCCGATGGCGACCAAGGCGACCAGGAAGACCAAGCCCGCAGCAATGCTGACCCCAAAGACCTGCTGACCGACGCGAACGACGTCCACGCCCTGAATGATCAACCCGGTCTCTGGGATGTCTACGAAGAGCCCCACCATCAGCAGGAGCACCATCAGGCAGACCAGATCGACCAAGCGCTCCACCACGATCGCGGCCAGGGACTGTCCGAAGTCGACCTGCTGCCGCTCCTTGAGCAGGTACGGGCGCACGAACTCCCCCAAACGCAGGGGCACCACGTTGATGGCCAAGAAGCCCACTGTCGTGATGGAGAACATCTCCCGAAAGGGAATGTCCGGTCGGTTCAAGAGCAAGCGCAGCCGCACTGAGCGGATGCAGTGGTTGAGCAGGTAAACCCCAAAGACGGGCAGCACCATGAGCAGGTCGGCTTGTTCCAAGGCCCCAAGGAGCTCCGGCCACTCGATGCCGTGCAGCACCCACGCCAGGCATAGACCTGTGACCACAAGCACCGCACCGATCTTCCACTTCATCGCAGCTCCCCCAAAGCCGGTGAGGACCGGCAGGGTTTATGGCTCTCGCGATCGAAGCAGGTGCAGGCCAAGCAGGCTGTTCTCCAGGGCGGAATCCCGGTCCAAGCCATAGAGCTCGGGGGGTGCATCCTGGGTAACGTCGGAGCCAAAGATGCGGTCCCAGATCGTCAGAGCCTGGCCGTAATTCCCGTCACAGAGGTGTCCGTCACGGGTGTGGTGCCAGGCGTGGAAGCCCGGGTTGTTGAAGAGCGCGCTCCAGGCCCGGTTGATGCCGCGACTCAGCGGAAAACGCAGGTTCGCGTGCTGAAAACCATCCATAGCCACGCCGATGAGCAACACGGCCTCGAGCACGCCGGGCTGCAAATGGAAGTCGAAGAGCACCCGGAAGAGCAACACGGGGATCAAGGTGAGCTGCACCATGTCCACCACGTGCATTCGCAGCCCGCTGGTGGCGTTGATGTGCTCGGAGCTGTGGTGTGTGCGGTGGAAGCGCCAGAGAAGCGGCACCCGGTGATGCGCCCGATGCACCCAGTAGCGGGTGAAGTCCACCAGCAGAAAAGCAAGCACGCCGGAGAGCACCGGCCGCTCAGCCAAAAAGCCCAAGTTGAGCAAGCCCTGCTCTCCCAAGTTCGCTCCGATCGCCGCGATCAGCGCGACCCGAAGCAAGAAGAGCCCGCCGCCGGTGATCAGGTTGATGCCGGTGTCCTTCCAGTTCACGGCAGGCTGCACGCGCGGAAAGACGGCGCCTAGAAGCAGAAACAAGGTCATCGAGCCAGCCGTAACGACCGGCGAGGCCAGGGTGCTCCAGTCGAGCTCAGGCAGGGGCATGCGCCATCTCCATGGAGACATTCTACCCCGGTGAAGCCCCGGAGGGCGCGCCTCGGCAGGGCAATACTCGGGCACTTTGTTGGCAACAAGCCCCGTCTCCCCGTCGCCGCGGTGTACTCTGCCTGTGAAAGACCCATGACAGATGAGTCTGATTCGGCGCAAGCGTGAAACTCAATTCGGAACAGCCCACGGCACCCCAAGATCCCCTTCTGGGCAGGGTGATCGCCGATCGATACTCGATCAGGAGACTGATCGCGCGCGGCGGAATGGGTGCGGTGTACGAAGCCGAGCAGCGACCTCTGGGCCGCCGAGTGGCCGTCAAGGTGCTCCAGGAGCCGCCAAACTCAGGTGACTCGGACGCCTTTCAGCGGCGCTTCTTTCTGGAAGCGGCGACCCTGGCCAAGCTAGATCACCCGAACACGGTCACCCTCTTCGACTACGGGCAGACCAAGGACCACATCTTCTACCTGGTCATGGAGTACGTGGACGGTCCCGCGCTCTCCAAGGTGCTCAAGCAGAGCCAAGGCGTCCTGGAACCGCACCGCGTCCTGACGCTGATGGCTCAAGTGAGCGACGCGCTCGAGAACGCCCACAGGGCCGGCGTGGTCCACCGGGATCTCAAGCCCGGCAACCTGCTGGTGACCCAGGACAGCAGCGGCAAGGAGCTGGTCAAGGTCGTGGACTTTGGGCTGGTCAAGCTCACCGAAGGCGACCAAGCCATCACGGTCACCGGCATGATCATGGGCAGCCCGCACTGCATGGCGCCCGAGCAGGTTCAGGGCGACACCGTCGACCACCGGGCGGATGTCTACGCCATCGGGGTGCTGCTCTACCGCTGCTTGGCGGGCCAGTACCCCTTCCATGGCTCGACCACGACCGCGACGATGATCGCCCACATCCAGCAGGACATCCCCTCGCTGGCCAAAGCCGCGCCAAACCTGGAGCTGCCCGAGGGCCTGGAGTTGGTGGTGCGCCGCTGCTTGGCCAAGAAGCCCAGCGAGCGCTTTCAGGACATGGGCGAGCTGGGCCGTGTGCTGCGCGCCTGCATCGAAGTTCCGACCGACCAATTCACCACCGTGTCCACCCTGGTGGAGCCTGCGCCGAGCGAGATGGCGCCCCCGCGCCGCGGCCCCTGGGCTGCCATCGCCGGTATCGCCGCCGTTCTGGCCATCGCTGGCGTGGCTTACGGACTGACCCGACCCGACCCGAGCACCGACCCGGTCATTCCGGCGGCAGTCGCCATGGCCACCGTCAGCTTGGTGAGCGCCCCCTCTGGCGCCTCGGTCTCCGTCGACGGGGAGCGCATGGGCACCACCCCGCTCCTGATCGACCTGCCCCCTGGGAGCGCCCAGTTCGAGCTCAGCCTCGAGGGCTACGACGCCCTGACCATCCGCAAGGAGCTGATCGCTGGACAGCCCACCAAGCTTGAGCTGAGCCTGGCCAAGAGCGCCGTTCCAACACCGGAACCCGACAAGCCTGTCCTCGCGGTCAAGCCCAAGATCAAGCCGGTGACCCAGGTCAAGGTGCCTGTGAAGACGGATCCAATCCCGCCCAAGCAGGATCCCGTGCCCAAGGCAGACCCAGAACCCGCCACGGCTGACCCGACCCCCGCAGCCGAGGACAAAGCGCCCGCGGGCTACAAGTCCAACCCCTTTGACTAAGAAGCCCAAATGAGCACGCTGCGCACGCCTTGGAAGGCCGCCGGATGGCTGACCCTGCTGGCGCTCGCGCTGGTGAGCCCATCGGCACACGCCGACCCCAAAGACGAGGCCCGACGCGCCTTCAACGGGGGCCTGGAGCTGATCGCTGCCGGCGACTACGAGGGCGGTATCGCGTCCTTCGAGCAGGCCTATGCCTTGGTGCCCCACCCCGTGGTGCTCTACAACATCGCCAGAGCCTACGCGGACGCTGGGGACTACCAACAGGCCATCGTCTACTTTGAGAAGTACCTGGAGACCGAGCCCATCGACCGCACCGAGGTCGAGGCCAACATCCGGCTGATGCAGTCGCGACTGGCGGAGATGGAGCCCATAGCGCCCACAACAGCGCCCGCAGCCGCTGGAACAGGGACGGGAACGGGGAACGCCACCGCCGAGGAGATCGCCCAGCTGCAGCGCTACGCCGAAGAGCTCTCTGCCTTGGCGGACACCCTGGCCCAGCGCGAGGCGGCCGCGGAGAAGCCAGTGGTGGTCCCAGACGGCCCCACTGAGACTGGCCCGGGTGTGTCGACCGGCCCTGCCCTGCCTCCCGCCGAGGGCGCAGGCCTGGAAGGTGGCTTGGTCGAGGATCTGTACGCTCGAAAGGTGGTCACGGCTTCTCGTTTCGGGCAGGACCCCCTCGAGGCCCCTGCAGCAGTCACCTTGATCGAGCGCGAGGACATCCAGGCCAGTGGCGCGACCACCATCCCGGAGCTGCTGGCGACGGTGCCTGGCATGGACGTGATGCAACTCACCGCCGGCCAAGCCGACGTGAGCGCCCGCGGATTCAACCGACGCCTGAGCAACAAGCTGCTGGTGTTGGTCGACGGACGATCGGTCTACTTGGACTCGGTGGGCACGACCCTCTGGGCCACGCTGCCCGTGACAATGGACGAGATCGAGCGCATCGAGGTCATCCGTGGCCCAGGCTCCGCCATCTACGGCGCAGATGCCTTCGCAGGCGTGGTCAACATCATCACGCAGACCCCAGGTGAGCCTGGCGCCCAGAACGTCGTCCGCCTCACCGCAGGCACGAAAGGCACCACACAGGGAGCTACCGTCATCACGGGCCGCACCGGAGACCTGGGGTACCGAGCCAGCGCTGGGTACACCACCCTGGGCCGCTGGGGCAAAGAGATCGATCTGGACAACGACCCCTACTGGACCTCGACCGTCGCGAACCAGGACCGCTCCCTGGAGGCGCTGACCGCCAACGGGCAGCTGGACTGGCGCCTGGGTGACGAGGGCTTCGCCAGCGTCTCCGGCGGCGTCAGCGATGGCACGGTGGAGCTCTACTCTCTGGGCGCTCTGCGAAACTTCTACTTTGACCAGCGCCTGTCCTATGTGCGCGCAGACGCGGGCTACGGGCCTTTCTACGCACGCGTCTTCGTCAACAGCCAAGGCGGCGTGGTCGGAAACTGGTACGAGCCAGCGGGCACCACCGCCCCGCTGAACGCGAACCTGGACTCCACCATCGCCGATGCCACCCTCACCGGTGACTTCAGCTTTGGCGAGGCCGAGCGGCACAAGCTCTTGGTGGGCCTGAACTACCGCTACAAGCAGATGGACTGGGACTTCTTGGGCCAGTCTCCCGTCGAGCACCACTTGGGCGGCTATGCCCAGCTCCAGAGCCGCTTTGACCCCGTGCTCGTCAACGCCGCCGTGCGCGTGGACCGCCACCCACTCCTTGACCGACCCGTGGCCAGCCCTCGCTTGGCTGTGATCACCAGCTTGGGGCAAGGCAAAGCGCTTCGAATCAACGGCGGAACGGCCTTCCGGACACCGACCTACATGGAGTCTTACGCGGACCTCTACCTGTCCACAGGCACCGACGGCATCCAGGCGCGCACCATCGGCGACCAGAGCTTCCGACCGGAGCGCATCGCCGCCTTTGAGGTCGGGTACATGGACGAGTCCAGCGACGTCTTCCGCGCTGAGGCGAACCTCTTTGTTTACCAGGTGGACGACTTGATCGACCTGGGGCCGGTGGACACCACCGGCTACCCCCAGTCGGGCTTTGACCCCAACGCCGGTGTCTACATCGCAGGGGAGAGCAGCTTCGTGAACGAGGCCACCACATACCGGGCCGCAGGCGGCGAGATCTCAGCGGACTACTTTGGCTTGCCCGGCCTGGACCTGACCGGCTCCTATGCACTGGAGTTCATCAACCAGAGCTTGGAAGGACAGACCACCCCGGTGCGGGCCAACCCACGGCACAAGCTCAATGGCCAGGTGGTCTACCGCAGTCCCTTCCAGGTGGACGCGACGCTGGGCGCTCAGTTCGTAGACAAACAGGTCTGGGGCATTCGTTCCTTTGACGAGACCGGACAGGTGGTCGTCACCGACGCCGAGCTGCCCTCGCGCGTGGTGGGCACCGCCCGCTTGGCGTGGACGCCAGCCCCGCCGCTGACGGTGTCCCTGAACGCCTGGAACTGGACCGCAGACATCACCGGCCCCACCAAACAGCATCCACTGGGTCAACCCGTCGGCTCCCGCTACACCGCCTCTTTGGCCTACAGGTTCTGATCATGCTTCTGCTCAGCTTGGCCTGCTACACGGCCCCCTTGATCGAAGACACCTCCAGCTACCCCAGCCAAGCGGCGCTCTCCGGTGAGATCGTGCTCGCTCAGGGAACACCCGCGGGCGGCCCCGGGGTGGGACATGTGCTGCTCTACGACCTGATTGATCCCCCTCCCCCTGCGGGCGTGGGATCTCCAGTGACCTTCTCCACGGTTGCTGAAGATGCCTGGTCTTACGCCACCTATGCAGATGTGGACGGCGTGGCCTCGGCGGCGTGGTCCATGACCAATGTGCCTCCTGGGGACTACCTGATCACAGCGCTCGTCGACAACGACGGGGACTTCAACCCCTTCCCCGGGATCAGCGACTACGCAGGTGGCGCGACCTGTGGGGACCAAACTGGCGCCTACGTGGCCTCGGCGACGGCCACCGGTCCCCTGCCTGTGCAGCTGGAGCGGGCCCAGAACGTCGAAGAGCTGAGCTTGCTGGTGGGATCTCCGTTGACCACCGAGCGCCCCGCCTACGTGATGGGCACTGAGAACCCCAGCTTCGACCCATTGATTGCGCCAGACCCAAACGACCTGGCCGGCACCCTTCAGACGCTCACCCTGCGCTCTACGGGCATTGAGAGTCCGCTGCTGCGTCTGAACCCGCCCACCGCCCAAGACTGCCCCACCCTGTTTACGGTGATGAAGAAGGACTTAGACGGCGACGGCGTCGCCGACCCCTTCTCGGACCCAGCGGTGGCCGCCCTGGGCGGTCTGGACATGTGGCCACTGGTGATCTTGAGCTACCGTCGGGATCTAGATGGAAACCCGGTGGAGGAAGAGGTCATCACTCAATTGCTCGTCTCGCCCTTCGGCCTGCCCGATGAGGTGCCCGTGAACACGCCCTTCGCCACGGACACCCTGCCGCTCATGTTCCTGCCCCTCGCCCAGCGCACCAACGCCGACGGCAGCGTCGATCTGCTCAGTGGGGATGACTTTCCGCGCGGAGAGTACGCCCTGGTGGTGATCAACCACACCGGACAGCTCTGGACCACACCCAACAGCCTGGCCGAGCTGCTCCCAGAGCAAGGCGCCACGGTGGTGATTCGCTAGTGCTGTTTCTGATGCTCGCCTGCACAGGCAACCCCGAGCCCACCGAGCCCATCGTGCAAGCCCCACCCCTGGTGGAGCCTGAGCCAGCGGTGCCCAGCTTCGATGCGTGGCCCGGCACCCCGGAGCTGCTTCCCGCGCCCAGCAGGGTAGCGGCCAGTCTGCAGACCCACGGCATCCAGAAGGCCTGCGCAGAGTACGCAGCACGGGTCTCCTTCAAGACCGACGTGAGCGTCTCCACCGTCGCTGCAGCCCGCACCGGCGCGGAGATCGGTGCCTTGGTGGTCGAGGCCCCCGTCACGGAGCCCGCCAAGCTGGCCGAGCGCGTCCAGCGCATCCAAGCGGGGCTGGCCAGCCTGAACGAGGAGAGCTTGGCGCTCCAGGACACCGCCAATCTCCTGGTCTTCCTCTCTCAGAATCCCGAACCTGACCAGGTCAGCGTGCAGCTTGACCAGCTCCACGCCAAGCTGTTGATGAACATGGAGGCGCAGAGCGAGAGCGAGCTGCTGCCTGTGCTGCTCGCCGGTGCCTGGATGCAGACCTACCTGCTGATGGCACAAGGCCTCGAGGCCAACAACAACCCAGGCCCAGGCCACGCCCTCTTCTTCCGCCCGGTCGTTGGCCAGTACTTCAGCGGCTACGTCTCCAGCGTGGGCCAAGGCACCATCCCTTCCGGAATGCTCGGGCCCTTGGAGGAGACCTTGGTTCACCTGCGCGTGGTCACAGAGAAGGACCCGATGAGCGCCGAGGACTTGGCGACGGTTCGCGAAGGCCTCGAGGACATCTTGGGCATGCTCTAAGCACGCCCAGGACTACTCTTCGAGCACGATGCGCTCGAAGTCATTCTTTACGACGACCTCGTCTGCGGTGATCTCCTCTCCCTGCAGGAAGAGGCAGAACACTTCCCCGTCCGGGCAAGGCTCGCACGCCGCACCAAAGCTCGCGACCAAGTCACAGACATGGTTGGGGTCGGACTCATTGAGCAAGGGCGCGGTGTCCCGGGTGTCAGCCAGGCCCCAGAGGCGGCCGCCACCAAAGCTGCTGGCGTCGGCCGAGAAGGTGCCTTCCAGGTGGAAGTCGTACACGGGGATGTCGATGCCGTCGTAGACCAACACGATGCCGGGGCTGTCCGCGGCAAAGTAGGGGGGCTGCGCGAAGTCCACACCCTCAAAGTCCCAGGTGGGCACGTCTTCTTCGTTGCGGCGCTTGCGCTGATTCACGCCGCCAGAGCCATCAATCCAGCCTTCTGCGCCGACCAGAACCATGTCCTGGCCGTCCACTTCCTGCACGTTGACCAGGATGGGCATGTCCAGGAAGGTCTTGATCAAGGCGGCGACGTTGTCCGGCTTGACGAACTTCACGTCCTCCAGCTTGATCAAGTAGGTGCGCTCGACCAGCTCCTCTGGGGTCACCTCCAGAGGGGTACCGTAGGCGGAGGTCGAGAAGCTGTTCACGAAGGTCTGGCCACACACCGTCACGGACAGGGCGTAGTCGGAGTCCGGCAAGAGAGGAGCGCCGCTCACGAGCGTCACCCGATCGGCCGGATCAGCCCACTCTTCCGTCAGAAGCACGGGGCTGCTGCCATCGGAGAGGGCCAGCTCAAAGGTCGCGCTGGACACCGGTCCGGTGAACGCCACGCTCATCTCGGTTCGGTAGTAGACCGCTTCGGCCTCGTCCTCGGGAGTGAACTCGCTGGGCTTGACCTCGCAGACCTCCTCCCCGGTGTCATCGCCACCGGAGGTGTCGTCCACGGAGGTGTCATCGCCCGGTGCGCTGTCGTCCGCGTCCTTCTTGCAGCCGAGGGCTGCCAGCAAGAGCATCATGGTCATGGGGTCTCTCCATCTCTATGAGGTTGGACCCCGTCGGGGGTCAAGAGCGTCCTGGCACGGACACACATTCTTGGAATCGCTGTCTTTAGAGCTCGATAGCCTCGAACACAAACCAGTGCAGCTCACTGGCGCTCTTGCCGTTGCTCACCTTGAGGCTGATCACCCAGCTCTCCTCGCCCTCAGCGCTGGTCTTCAGAACCGGGTCCCAGGAGCTGGAGCCCGGGTCGCTGCTCGAGTAGGCCGTGTAGCCCGCAGAGACCACGCCGTCGGTGCGGGGGAAGAGCCGCAGGGTGCTGTTCAAGGGGCTGCCGTAGCGGTGCGCCAGGACCTGGAACTGAACCTCTGCCTTGCCCTCGGGAACAGGCAGCTCGATCCAGTGAACGGTCTGGCTGTCGTCGATGACACCGTAGACCCGCTCACCCCAGTCCATGGACATCGGCGCTTCCTTGGACGTGCCGTCCACCATGCCAAAGTCCCAGCTCAAAGGGGCCTTGGTGAGGCTGGTCTTGACCTGGTACTCAAAGTCCTCCCCAGAGCCGTTGTAGCCGTCGGTGAGCAGGATGGTGAAGGTGTCTGCGCTGGGGATGGGCACGACCAGCAAGGGGTCGCTGCTCCCAGCTCCAGCGTCCGCCCCAAAGCCCAGCCCGCTCTCGCTGTCAACGAAGAGGAAGGGCGCCGCAGCGCTCCCCCGGTCGGCGGCGTCTACATCCACCTTCAGCCAACCCGCATAGGGCACCTCGACCTCGAAGTGGTCAAAGTCATAGGCCACATCAAAGACCCCACAGGCCCAGCCTTCCAGCTCGGCGAGGGTCGCCTGGTCCGGGTTGTTGTTCGGCTCCTCTTCCGGGAACTCACAAGGCGGAGGAGGCGCGGTGTCCGTGTCCACCAGGGAGTCCTGGCTGTCCCCTTCGGAGTCTTGGGTGTCCTCCGTCTCAGAGGTGTCGACGGTCGACGGCTCGGGCTTGCAGCCTTGGCAGCTCTGGCATGCCAGCATCGCGCCGAGCAGTCCCAGGGATAAGCGCGTCATTCTCTCTCCAGCTCGCCCACTCTTGACCGAGCCAGCGCGATGATCTTCAGACTAACCCGCCACTAGTGCGGCCCGCTGGCACATGTCAGAGAAGGGTGAAGGGGCAAGTCCCCCCAAGGCGGGGTACCTTGGGGCCAGAGAGGAGAACACCATGCTGCTGGCCCTGCTTGCCGCCTGTACGCCCACAGAGTCCAACATCAACCAGCTCTACCCTTCCCTGGTCGTCAGCCCAGGCGAGGTGGACTTCGGCGAGGTGGTCGTAGACTACAAAGTCTCCGCCGTGGTGGAGATCATCAACGGCGGACGCGTGGAGTTGGATCTGAATGAGATCAGCTTCACCAACGATTTCGGCGGGGTCTACACCCTCATGGCGCTCGAGGAGATCGAGGAGCAGGACACCGGGGTCGAGGCCATGGAGATCCCCCTGGAGCTGCCCATCACCTTGGCGGGTGATGAGCGCCTGCAGCTCTCGGTGAGCTTCCTGCCTGGCACCTACCAGGACTACAGCACCGCCCTTAGCTTCACCCACAACGACCCCGACCAGGCCGACTTTGAGCTGCCGGTGACGGGCATTGGCTCCGACGGCCCGACCCCGGACATCGAGCTGGACACCCAGACTCTGGACTTCGACGTGGTCACTCCAGGCCAGCCGGCGGTCAAGTGGGTGACCATCACGAACATCGGCGACGGCCCGCTCACCATCTTGGACAGCGCCCAGACCGGCTCCGGAGCCTTCACCTTCGCCCAGAAGCCGATCGACGGCAGCGTCATCGCCGCCGGAAGCAGCACAACAGCCATCGTCTCCTACCTGCCCGAGACCGCCGACGGCGACAACGGCGCCTGGACCCTGCGCAGCGACGACCCTGACGAGCCGGAGCTCACCGTGCAGTTGCTGGGCAACGGCGGCGGCGACTACCAGTACCCCGTGGCGGTGATCGACTGTCCCTCAGACATCGCGCCTCCCGAGACCCGCATCGTAGACGGCAGCGACTCATACGAGCCCAACGGCCTGGAGATCGTCGAGTACATCTGGAACTTGGGGAGGGTCCCAAGTGGCGCCAGTGCAGAGATGACCGACACCGTGGGCGACTCCGCCGAGGTCTACTTCGACATCGCTGGCAGCTACGAGGTCACCCTGCAGGTGGTCAACGAGCTGGGCGTCAAGAGCGCACCGGCCGAGTGCGACATCGAAGCGATCCCGGAAGACGCCATCCACGTCGAGCTGCTCTGGAACACCAACAACGCCGACATGGACCTGCACATGCTCAACAACGAGGAGACCGACCTCTTCGACTCCCCCGATGACGTGTGCTTCTGCAACCGAACCCCAAACTGGGGCGCCCTGACCAGCTCAGATGATGACCCCCGTCTGGACATCGATGACCGCGGCGGCTTTGGTCCCGAGAACATCAACGTGCTGGCCCCTGCGGACGGTCGCTACCCCGTCGTGGTGCACTACTTCGATGCGAACGGCGATGGCCAATCCACCGCCACGCTGCGCTACTACCTCAACGGGGTGCTCGAGCTGGAGCAATCCCAGGTGATGAGCAACAACCAAGAGTGGACCGGCGGAATCATCCGCTGGCCAGAGGGCTTGGTCGCCGAACAGAGCGACCCACCCAGAAACAGGGACAAGACGGAGCCTCGGAGCTGCTACTAGGCACGGCGATCCGAAATGGAGTCCAGTCCCCGGAAACCGGGGACCGGCTCGTCGGCTACTGTCCGGTCAGCTGCTCAAGCAAGGCCACCGTGGTGGGGTCGTACTGGCCCTTTGCCGTCAGCTCACCGCGTACCTTGGTGAGCATGTCGCGGTAGCGCTGGTGGTCCTCTGGGGGCAGGTCGATCCAGTGCTTCGCGGGCACGCTGGCCTCGCCCTTCTTCACAACGCCCAGCAAGGTGTCGTACTGGCTGGCTGCCCAGCCTCGGGACTGCAGGCCAAAGCCAGCAGGGAACTCCTCACTGCGAATCAGCAGCTGCAGGGTGAGCTGGCTGACCGGGAAGCGGATGACACCACCGGTGTCTCCCAGGCCGCGGTGCAGCTCCAGGGGGTTGTAGGCGGTGGCCGGTGCGTAGCAGACATCCACGCCGCCCTCGTTGAAGAGGCTGGCGAAGGTGCCGATGTCCGCAGGGACGGGCGTAGCGCCCACCTGGCGAACCATGGTCATGGCTGCATCGTCGAAGGTCAGGGTGGCGATCTTCTTGCCAGCCAGGGCGCGCACATCAGCGATCTCTTTGTCCCCCACGTAGAGGTACACAGCGCCGGCTGGGTAGATGCCAGCCACCTCGTAGTCACCGGAGACCATCAGCTTGGAGGCCCGCTCCTTGGAGAGCACCTTGATGGCCGAGCCCAAGTCGTCGTAGGACTGGATCAGGCCCAGGGCCTCGACCGAGTAGCTGGCCTTGGAGAACTTCTGGGCGCGAACGCCGGTGAGCAGAGCAGCGTCGCACTGCTTGTTGGCGAAGTCCTGGGCGGCGATGGCCTCGTCGGTGTAGGGCTTTAGGGTCAGGGTCACGCCCATTCCGGCCGCAGCGGTCTGGTACTTGACCGCCTGCTTGAAGGCGTCTCCGTTCTTTCCGCTGGGGTCGTACACGCAGACGGTCTTGGTGTCTTGGGCCTGAACGGCAGGGGCAGCGGCGGTCAGGCCAGCGGCAAGCACCAACACGCCGGCGGCGGCACGAAGCAAAGTTCGACGGTTCATGGGGAGGTCTCCTCCATCAAGGGTTCAGCGGGCGTCTCGGGCGTTTCGGGGCCAAAGAACGCATCCAGATCAAAGTCCACTTCAAGCTCCGCGCCTGGCTGACTGCCAAAGCGTCCGCTCTCCGTGCGGTGGCCGGTCTGCGACATCCAGATCCGGTCGGATTCATGCCGGATCGTGCGGTGGGAGTAGTCGTTGAGCAAGCCGTGCTCAGGGCTTCCACCGGTCTCCATTGCCACCTTGTGGGCAGTGATGGCCGCGTCCAAGGCCTCGCTGTTTCCAGCGGCCCCTGCAGCCTGGGCGTGCAGGGCTCGGGCCAGCCAAACACCCTGGCTGTCTCCCAGCATGGCGGATGCTTCGAGCTGAACCCAGGGGTCCACGTCCTCGGGACCGGCACCCGGTACTGCGATCCACACCGAAGCCCGCAGGGCGCCCGGCACGCCCCAGAGAGCGCCACTGTCCAAGCAGGCCGCACCACGCTCAACCTGGCGAGCCACGCCCTGGTTGATGTCCAAGGCGTGGTCGGCGGCGCCGTCATGCAGCACTGCCAGCGATCCCGACGCCAAACCCATCAGGTAGAGCACCTGCTCTTCTTCTTCCAGCTCGGGGCATTCCTCCCCGACGGTGCCGTACTCGGCCTCCAAGGCCTCCCACACCCACAGGTTGCGTTGAGCGGCCTCCAGGTGGGCCCGGGTCTCCCGCGCGGCTGCATCCGTCGCCAGGGCCGACCACGTGGCAGGCTCGCTGCTGATCCCGGCCAAGTACACCGCTTGGCGACGCTCCAGCTCAGCATCCCACACCCGAATCTCCGAGCACATCGCCGCGGAGATCAGAGAGAAGGCGATGCTCCGCCGCAGCTTCTCATCGTCCATCGCAGTCATGAGCGGCACGGTGGTCTCACCGACCGCGCACGCCATGCCGACATCCGAGATGGCCAGCACCTCCGGACTCACTTGGGTCAGTGTGCTGTTGTCCACCCGGGACAACACGCACGCGCTCAACGTCAACCACAGCATGTGTCCGCCTCAACTCGTGACCCCCGGTTTATCATCCGCGGGGGGATCGAGAAAAGCCGGGCCTTGGATTGTTGGGCCCTTTGACTGCACTTCCGCTTGAGTCCATGTGCCACCGTGCCGTTTGGAGAGGTACCTGCATATCAACGAGGTCACGATGTCCTGGCTCAACGATCTCTTCGCCGACGGCGAGGATCAAGCGCCCAACTCCGAATCGGTCCAAGCCTCACCAGCGGCAGCAGACCCGGTCCAAGCGCCCACCGAGCCCACCGGTAGCATTCACTCTGGCGGCGGATTCTGCGAGACCTTGCACGGTGGCGACTTGCCTCCGTGGGAGCGCGGTCAGAACGGCGCCAGCGCCGACATCGAAGGCATGCGTGGCGGCCTACAGACTGGGCTTGCGGTCCTCGCAAAGAACTACCGCGGCCGCGAATTGGAGCTCATCGCGCGCCTTCAGACGGCGCTGGACACCAACGATCTGGGCCTGCCACCCTTTCCGGACACGGTCATCAAGCTCCGTGGCCTGCTGGATTCGGATCGTGTGGACAGCGCAGAGATCTCCAAACTGGTGCGCACCGACCCCGGCCTCGCCGAAGAAGTCTGGCGGGTGGCCTCCAGCGCAGCCATGGGCGGTCAACGTCCCAAGACCCTGCAGCAGGCCGTGGGACGTCTGGGCCATCAGCAGCTCTGGAAGGTGGCGATGTTTGTCGCTCTGGACGAGGCGCTCTTTCAGGTCACCTCCTTTGAGGAAGAAGTGCTCTTCCTGCGCGGACACGGCACCCACGTGGCCGACTTGGCAGAGTGGATGGCACCCAACAGGCTCAAGGGCCAAGCCTGGATGGGTGGACTGCTACACGACTCCGGCAAGTTGCTGATCTGCCGCATGGCCAGCGAGGTCGGTGTGCCCAACAACGCCCCGGTGCTCGCCACCCTGATGGACCACTGTCACTCGGGCCTAGGCGGCTTGGTGGCCAACTCTTGGAACATGCCCCAGGCCGCCAGTGCCATCGCCTTCCACCATGGTGAGGAAGACCCTGTCGGCAGGCTGATCCACCGGGCAGACATCGCCTCCCACGGCGCCGGCGCGGCTCTGCAAGGCCTGGACGATGTGCGGGCCCAAGCAGCCCTTGCGGCCCAGGAGGGCGGCACCTTCAGCACCAGCGCCTTGATGGACAAAGCCATTCAGCTCGCCGAGAAGGATCGCCAAGCAGCCTGATCCACCTCGGGTTGGCCCCAAGAGACGCAATCGAGTACTGTACACCTGTTCAGGTAGCTCATGCGTCCCCTCAGCCATTGGCAGCGATTGCCCCACATGAAACCCAAGATCTGGGCCCTGTCTTGGGCTCTGGTTCGGGCCCGAAACTGGCGGTGGGAACTGCAGATGGGGGAGATCTACGCCGACGGCAGTTTTCGCCGGCACGAAGGGGTCTTGGTTCGACTCGACGAGCCCCTCCCCATGCTCACAGACGACCCCACGGCTGGCCGCTTGCTCACCCGCTTGGTGGAGACCGGTCCCGGCTGTTGGCGCGTCTTTGGCCAGACCCTGCGCCTCCACAAAGACTGGCGAATCGCCGTGGCAGATGCATTGCTTCAGCGCTGGGACGCGGAACCCTGAGCCGGCCTTGGAATCCTGTGGGCCGTGCCTACTCTTCTGACCAACACTGGAGTCCTCTATGGGAATTCTCAGCCGCCTCTTCGGATCCCAGAACCGACCGGCCCCCTCTGCCGGCCCCAAGCGCCCCGCCGCACCACGCAAGCCCCGTCTCCCTCGGGGAGTAGAGCCCCCCACCGGCACCGAGGCCTTGGTGCTCTACAAGTTCGACTCCTGCCCCTACTGTCAGCGTGTCATGCAACAGATCGCACCCCTGGGCCTGACTGAGAGCATCGAGATGCAAGACACCCGCCAGGACCCCAAGGCCAGGACCTTGCTCCAGGAGAGCACTGGCCGCACCCAAGTGCCATGCCTCTTCATTGACGGCAAGCCCCTCTTCGAGTCCTCGGACATCGCAGACTATCTACAGGCCTACAGTCTGGCCAAGGCCAAGGCCTAGGCCTGCCGCTTTCGTCTGAAGAGCAGTGCAAAAGCACCCAATAGAGCCCAAGGCGCAAGCGTGGAGCCCGTGCTGCTGCAGCCCTCGTCCGAGTTCGGCTTGGACCAGGTGCCCTCGAAGGACCAGGTCGATGCATCGGGATCGTTGCTCAAGAACTCAACCCGCGCCTGGTAGTTCCCTTGGCCCGCAGCCTCGGCGAGCACGCCCAAGCCAAAGACGCAGCTCTCCTCGGGAGCCAGCTCAATGTTGCCCTCGCAGGTCCCCATCGTCAGCGGCAGCTCCACATCATCCCAGACCTGGCCATTGGAGATGGTCAGCGCCTCGTCCCCATCGTTGCGCAAGATGAAGTCCTGCACGACCTCGTCCACCTCGATGTCCTCGTAGAAGGCATAAGTGGCATCGAATGCCACATCTCCGGTTGGATTGAAGTCGCCCACAGGGGTGTCATCGGCGGTGTTCGGACCCAAGATCAGACTAATCTTCGGGGCAGCACTCGCGGCAGCGCAGAGCAAGAACAGCATGGCGTCTCTCCTTTCAGACTCCTTAGCCGACCCCCAGAGGGATTGCCGAGAGCCACGGTGTAGGCTGCCCCCATGTCGCGCCGCGCCCTCAGCACTTTAGAGCTCGTTGCTGCCCTGCCCTGCCTGCTTTTCGTGTTGGTGGTGGGGGTGGATCTGGCCGGCCTAGCACTGGAGCGCGCGCTCCTGAAGGGCCAACTGGCCAAGGCCTGCCAACAAGCACGATCCGCAAACGAGGCCACGCCGCCCGCCTTCAGCGCCCCAGAGCTGGACCCCCAAGCGGAATTCCCAGAGAACGCCACCGAGGTGGAGATCTGGCCCCAGGATCCATGGCTGGTCTGCCAAGCCCAGCGCCCAGTACAGGGCCTGATCGGCGTGGCCGTGCGCCCACACACCCTGCGTGTACAGCAGCGCATTCCCGGCGACCCAGAGGCCTCCCTCTAGGGCCCTTGAACCCGGCACAGAGCAGACCGCCGCGCAGGCACAGCGCACAGCGCTGTGGACTAGGCCCACAGGCAGCGGCTATCGTGGGCCACCTCTGGAGAGACCCATGATGATGCTCACCCTGGCCCTGACGGGCACCCTGCTGGGCTGCAAGCCCCCGCCCCCCGCCCCTGAGGGGCTGGACGCCAGCACCAGCTACATGGTCGAGCACTTCTACGACTCCGATCCCCTCTTCCAAGCCGGCGTGCAGGGCTTCATGGGTTGGTACGCCGACGAGGGCTACCTCCTGGTCGGCCAAGGCGCCGATGGGTCCAACACCGACTCCTACACCGTAGGCGAGCTCTCCGACGCCAACGTGGCCAACCTGCCCTTGGAGCCCACCCTGCTGCTCAACGGCGAGGAAGACATCACCGGCCCCCGCGACATGTCCCGGGCCAAGGGCGTCGTCTCCCTGGCGGAGATGGACTGCGACTGGATCGAGACCGAGTCCTATCTGATTCGCCCAGACCAAGACGCGGTCTTCAACGGCGACTGGGAGGCCTACGACCGGGAGTACCTCACGGACAAGGACACCTTCCAGGGGGCCTCATCCGAGGGCGTCTTCGATCCCATTGAAGAGGCGCTGGATCCCTTCGCCGACGACTTCGACGCCAGCCTGTATGAGCGCTCCATCCTCTTCACGAAGAACCAGGCCGACCCCGACAAGGTGCTCACCGCCGACATGGAGCCCTACGAGCTGCGCCTGGACCTGCGCCACGGCATCTACGAGGTGGAGGACGAGGAGATCGGCGCGATGGCCATCCTGACCTTCAACCGGGACGCCGTCTGGGATGAAGAGGGCAAGAACGGCCTGATTCAGGCCTTCTCCATCGAGCTCAACGTGCAGCAGGACAACGACAAGACCCTGCGCATGCTGGCCGTCTGGGCCGAGCCCTACGGAGCTGGCTTGGAGCCCGATGATCCCCTGGTGCTCAACTACGCCGTGAACAAGTCTCTGGGGGCCAGCGAGCGCCTCTCCAAGATCTGCTCGGGTGAAGAGGAGATCGAGGAGTGAGCCTGCCTCCGGGGGTTGCACCCTACAAGACCACACCACGCTTTGGCGTCGACACCGTGCCCAGGGGCCTGCTCAAGGACCACAGCCTGAAGGCCGGCACTTGGGGGCTGATCCAAGTGCACTCTGGACGCCTGCGCTACTTCTTGGCCGGAGAGCTGGAGCCGAGCGCGGAGGTGGGCGCCGGGGAGAGCTGGGTGGTGCCCCCCGAGACCTTGCACTTCGTCGAGCTGACGCCGGACGCTGCCTTCTCGATCGTGTTTCACCGCTGAACCACTACCCTCTCAGAACAAGGAGCACCCCATGGGCTGGTTTAGCCGCAGAAGCAAGGCCGCAAAGGTCGCCGAGAAGCAGGTCAACGCAGCCCAAAAAGACCCCACCCAGATCGGAGCGGCCCGGCAGGCCGTCCTTGGCGAGGGCCTGTCCAACTCCGAGCGCATTGAGCTGCTGGAGAAGCTGAACGCTGCCCCGCGCTACCGAAACCAGCGCGACAACAGCAAGAACCCAGACACCACCTGCAACTTCACCTCCATGGCCATGGCCTTCGAGGGCTTGGGCATGAACGTGGGGGACACCGCCACGACCCAAGGTGAAGAGGCGATCTACAAAGACTTCTACAGCCGCGGCAACAGCAGCCGAATCGAAGGAGATCAACGCGAACGCTACGCCAAACAGCGCGGCCTGAAGTCCCAGACCATCGACACCCCCACTTTCACCAACGCCGCGGCGGCCAAGAAGTGGTTCGAGACCCACATCACCCCGCACATGCAAGCCGGCGCCCAAGCCACACTCGGCATCCAGCAGGGCACCTTCCGCCACATCATCCGCCTGCAGTGGATCGAGGACAAGGGCCTGCGCGTGGACGACCCCTGGGGCCACTTGGTCGGCCAAGGCGAGAAGGGCATCGGCTACGCCAAGGTGAACGAGAACAAGCGGGACAGCGTGGGGGATCAGGCTGGCAGCGGCAACGACAACTTCCTGGACTGGGCCTCTGTCGCTACAGCCCTCTCCGATCGCTACGTGCAGCTCTACCAGACCAAGTAGCCCCGCTCTTAGCCGAGCTGCACGCCCAGCTCCAAGAAGGCCCGCTCCAGCCGCACACCATGCCAAGAGCACAGAGCGCCATCTACCAAGGCCGTCTCCAGTCCCTCCAGCTCGGCACGGTGCTTCTCCGAGAAGGGGAAGGGCTCGCTGGAGAGCAGCACGCGGTCGGGACGCAGCGCCTGCATCTGCTCCAGGGCCAGCTCTGGATAGCGCCCAGGCAGTAGATTCTCTCCACCAAACTCCTGGAGCAAGGCCGAGATAAAGCAGTCCTGTCCTGCCGCCATCCAAGGCTTTCGCCAGATCAAGTACAGGTAGGTGAAGGGCGTCGGCACCAGGGAGTCCCGCGCCCTCTGGATGCGCGCGACCCAGTCCAGAGCGGCGTCCTGAACCCCACAGATCGCACCCAGATCCCGCAAGTCCTGCAGCGCATCGTCCACCGACTTGGGGAAGGCCATCCATAGGGGGAAGTGAGCCCCAACCTGCTCGGCGATCTGCGCGCTGTTCTCCTCCACGTTGCCGATGACCAGGTCCGGCTTCAGGGCCAGAAGCCGGTCCAGGTCCACATCCTTGGTGCCGCCCACCTTGGGCAGCTCTTTGACCTGGGACGGGCTCTCGCAGAAGCGGGTCACCCCAACCACGCGCTCCCCCAGCCCCAAGGCAAACAAGCTCTCCGTGGTGCTGGGAACCAGAGAGACGATGCGCCGCGGCGGGGCCTTGAGGTGGAGGGCCTGGCCTCGGGCGTCGATCAGATCAGAGGCCATGGTCCCCCCTTCATGAAGTGCTCCGTGCGGGCCAACAGTCGCCCGCCATCAATGGTCCATCCCCCCTTCCCCACACGAGGTCTGGCCGCCGTGATCAAGCTGCGCGCGGCGCGCTCCTGCCCCAAGTGAGACTTGAGCACCGCGGCGCTGACCTGGATCAGGCCTTGGAGAAGCTGGGCCCGTGGGCTCTGGCGGGGGAGCTGATGCCATAGGCCTTCCCAGGCCTCGTGCGCCTCCCAAAAGAAGCGCTGGTCGAAGAGATCCATCGGCCAGAGCCACAAGGGATCCTGCTCGGGGGGCACGATTGGCTCCCACAACGGCGCCACAGGGGCTTGTCCTGCAAGGTAGGCGTGCCCCGCGGGGTGCCGAAAGGGGTGTGGGCCGTGCCCAGGTAGGTAGCGATACGGAGGCAGCGGACGCAGGGGCAACCGACGCGCTGGCGCTGGCTCGGGGGCGGGAAGGAACAAGAGGGGCGTCACAAGACTTGACTCCAGCGGAGTGTAATATCCGGCCATGATGACCTTCTGCTTGATCGCCAGCGCCTGGGCTGCAGACCTGCCCTCTATCGACAAGAGCATTGACACGGGGACCCGCAGCAAACGGGACGCCATCGTGGTGCTGGGCGTAGAGGACTACCACCACCTGGAGGATGTGCCCTACGCCTTGGCCGACGCCAGCGCCGCCGACAGCTGGCTGCGCGAGACCTGGGGCCCCAGCAAGAGCCGCACCACAGTGGCAATGGACCCCAGCAACCGGGCGATGCAGGATGCCGTAGACCGGGCCATGGCGCGGGTGAAGAAGGGCGGCACTCTGTGGATCACCTTCTCTGGCCAAGGCCGAATCGTGGATGGCGTCCCCCGACTTCTGGGAGCGGACTCCAAGCTCGAGGACCCCAAGGCCGGCATCTCCCTCATCGCGCTTCAGGAAGCAGCCGCCCGAAGCCGAGCCGAGAAGGTCTTCATCCTGATCGATGCCAGCTTCGATGGCAGTGCGCGAAGCGAGCTGGCCCCCACCCCGCCAAAGGCCATCGACTGGGGTGACGATCCCTACGACAAGGTGGTGCTCTGGGTTGGAGATGAGCGCGGCGGCGCCCGAGGCTTTGAGCCCAGCGGCCACGGCCTGTTCACCTACCTGGCCCTGGGTGCCCTGCAGGGCTGGGGCGACATGGACGGCGACGGCTTGGTTCGCTTGGACGAAGCCCAGCTCTGGGTCCGTGAATCCAGTCGGGCCTTGGGCCGCACCCAGCGCTCCACGGTGAGCACGGAGCTCCAAGACTGGGTGGTCTCGGGCAAGCGCGTGCGCGCAGACGGCCCCAAGACCGAGGACTTGTTGGCCTGGGGCAAAGAGGATCTCAACCGCCGCGTCGCCCTGGCCGAGCGAGAGGCCCAAGACGCCGCCGAGGACGCACTGCTCTCCCTCTTGGCGGCCATCGAGTCCGGTCAGATGCCCCCTGAGAGCCTGGAACGCTTTGTGGACCAATGGTCTCAGCACCGGGTCAGCGTGGAGTGGATTCCACCGATGAGCGTGGTGGAAGAGGCCAAGCTGCTCTTGGCCGACAAGGAAAACCTGCTCCGGCAGGGCAGCCCCGATGGCGAAGAGGGCCCCGATGTGGCCGAGCTCCAGACCACCGAGCCACCCAAGTCCAGCCTCTCTGACGACACCTGCAAGGACATCGTGGCCATGGAGCCCGACGCCTTGATGGGCCGCTTCTCCCCTGGGCGAATCGCCTGTATTGAGAAGCGCATGCTCAAGTCCCCTCAGACCGAGCAAGACAAACTCTCCCGCTTGCTCATCGCCAACGCCGAGGCAAGCGGAGACAAGGATCAATGGGCGCTCTTGGTGGAACGCCATCTCCTGGACATCACCCAGTCCGACCCGGACCTCTGCTTCCTCTTCGCCCTACACCTCTACAAACAAGGCGTCGAGGAGGGCGAGCAAGCCATCATGTGGGCCAACCGCGCCCTAGAGAACAAGCAGAACTGGAAGGGAGAGCTCTACAAGGCGCGCGTGAGCAGCCTGTACCGCCTGCGCACCGAGGCGGCCGCCGAGCTCTGGCAGGACGCCGAGCAAAACCTGGTGGCCGACCCCAGCGCCAAGGCGGACGCCCTGACCGCCAAGTGGCGCGGGGTGACCTTGGACTACGCCCGCGAGTGGCTGGACTACACCAAGGCCGCTGGTGCCCCCAGCGACCGCGCCTTGAGCCTCTGCGTGTCAGCGGCCGGCAGCATGAGCGCCTGCACCGCCGACTGAGCGGAGCGCGCTTTAGTCCGTGGGCTCGACCACGCCCTCATCGTGGGGGCCGAGCACCGGCAAGGGCGCTACCGCGTCGATGCGCGCTTGCAGCTCCTCGGCGGACACCACCTGCTTGGCCTGCAGTGGCCGCTCCGGCGTGCTCTCCATGTACAGAGACTGACTTGGGAAGGCAAAGTCCACTTCCAGCGCCTCGCCCAGAGCGATGAACTGCATGTAGATCTCCCCACGAATGGCGCACTCACCGGCGTAGTCGTCGGCCTTCATGTTGAAGATGACCATCACATCCAGGCTGCTGGCTCCGAAGTCCTTCAGCTCGACGATGGGCCCGGCCAGGGTGAAGGGATGGGCATTGATGATCTGCCGCACGCCTTCGATGAAGGCCTGCAAGCGCGCCCGGTCGGTGCCGTAGGTCAGCCCCAGAGTTGTGCTCGTTCTGCGGGCGGTGCGTTGCCCCAGGTTGTCGATCTCAGCCCCGGCCACCGTGCGGTTGGGCACGGTGACCACGGAGGAGGACACGGCACGGATTCGTGTGCTGCGAAAGCCCACCTCCTCCACTGCGCCTTCTACGCCACCGATCTTGACCCAGTCGCCGACCTGAAAGGGGCGATCGGCAAAGATTGTGATGCTGCCAAATAGATTGGCAACGGTGTCCTGAGCGCCAAAGGCGATCGCGATGCCGCCGATGCCCAGACCAGCGATGAGGCCGCCAACGTCAATGCCCAAGTTGGAGAGCACAAAGACCAAGGCGGTGGCCGAGACGATGAACTTGAGCAGGCGGGCCACCAGAGGGACCACCTGGTCGTCCATGCGCGTGTCGGTCTGCGCCGCGCGCTGCTTGAAGACACCCGAGAAGACGTCGATCCAGCGCAGCCCGATGACGACGGCGGTACCAGCCAGCGCAACGCGCGTCATGAAGAGCAGCACAACGCTGACCTGCACCGGCAGCGCCATCTCGCTGATGCCCACCAAGAAGATGGTGCAAAAGACAAGCGCGCGAACCGGGCCTCGTGTGCGCTCGAAGGTCTGCTCGTCAATGGCCAAGCCCCAGCCCTTGACCAGCCGGAGCAGCCAGTTCCGCAGCACCAGGTTGACCAGCAAGGCCCCGAGCAGGGCGGCGGCCAGCAAGAGCCCAAAGACCACGAACTGCCAGGGTTTCAGCGGTCCGACAAGTGGGGTCTGGAAGCTGGGAGGCAGCGCCTTGCGCACGGTACTGCCAAAGCCGGTGAAGGTCGCGGCGTGCAGCTCGGGGATGGCCCGCACCGTATCCGAGGACCACAACCAGCGGTCTCCGACCTTCTCCAGGTAGATGACTGGCTCAGCGTCCACCAAGGGGAAGCTCTTCACCTCTTCTGGGATGACATCGTCAGGCCCAGGGAGCTCCGCCACCTTGATGTAGTAGCCCCGCGCGTCCAGGACCTCCTTGAGCTGGGCGGCCAGCTTTGGACCCTTGGACTCCGCCGCCGGCGACAGGTTCAAGCACGCCGCCGCCTCTTTGGGGCGGAAGTCTTCCGGTTGGAGCAACGCGAGCAGCGTATCCGCGGCTTGGGCAGGGCTCTCACAGCTCGGCAAGTCCTGGGCGTAAGCCGCCGGAAAGAGCAGAGTGAGTAGAAACACGTAAAAGACCACAAGTCCTCCGGACACGCCGCCGATACCCGAGGGAGGGGATTGGTGCAATGCGCTGAATTCAGCGGACCACTTCCGCTAAGCGAATCCACCTTGACGGGACCCTCGGAACGTGAGACTCAAGCGCCGGGGTGGGTTGATTCGATCGAAGAAGAGAACAACATTCCAAGTTCCTGAGTGACCACATCGGCGGTGCCGCCGAATCCAGACGCTCGGAACCCCTAGTCGGACGAGAGAAAGCACAGATGGAGCAGACCAACGCGGCTCAACAAGAGCCTTGGTGGGAAGATTTCACGCAGAGCTACGGCAAGGAATCCTTGCGGGCTCTCGCAAAGCGTTTCGGAACCAATCCGAGGCGCCTTCGCCGGGCTGCGCAGCGCTGCGGGCTGACCAACGAACCACCCGAGCTGCTCGCTGCCGCTGAGCGCTTGGGCACCTGTCCAGATGACAGCTTGGCCGCCGACATCGGTGTCACACCCGAGCTCATCAAGGGCGCCCGACTGCGCCGCAAGATCGAAGCATTCAACCCCAAGACTCTGCCCAAGCCCAAGGTGCGCAAGCCAAAGAAGGCCAAGCCCCCACGGCCCGAGCGCCCGGTCCGTGAGCGCTACAACCGCTCCGAACCCGTGGTTCCCACGGTGGTCGTCAAGCGTACCCGCAGCCGTGTAGACCCCGAACGCAGCGCCAGCCGCGTGGACGAAGGCGCCCAGAAGTTGGCCAACACTCTGGGTAGAATTCGAAGCGACGAGGCTCCCGCTCCCAGAGCACCTGACGAGGGCGAGACAAGCCGCCGACGTCGGGTGGTCAGCCCAGAGCGCAACGAAGAGATGCGCGGCTTGAAGCCATCCAGTCTGCCTACCACTGCCGAAGGTGACGGACGCACGACCCGCCGGCGTATGCCACGGGTCGGAGTCCGCAAGCTCACCCCCCGTTCCGACGGAGGCGACGATGAGCCTGGCGGATCAAGGAACAGCGCCCTAGCCGCCGCTCGAATCTCCAAGGCCTTGAGCCGGGCAGCCGAGCACACCAAGCCCGAGACTCCAGAGCTTCAGGCCTCGCCACGCCGGGAGCTGAGCAAGCCCCCGTCCCCGCCACGCTTCGTGCCGGAACCTCTGCCCAAGGAGGAGCCAGCGCCTCAGATCGAGGAGCCGGCGGCGCTGCCGGCACATCCAAGCGTGGAGGATCTGCTCGAAGAAGTGGAGCTGGCCATGTCTCCGGTCGCGGCCCTGGTCGAGACGGTTCAAGAGAGCATGTCCCCAGTCAGCTCACTGGCCAGCTCGCTCGCAGAGACCATTGAGCAACCCAGCGTGCCTGTGCGCCGGCGTCCAGTGGCCTCGACTACGCCAGAGCGCGCTGAGATGCTGCTGTGGACGGCCGAGTACACGAACGCCGAAGGGGTCCAGCTCAGCGTGATCTCCGCCCCCACCTTCCTCTCGGCCTTGGAGCGGGCGAAGGGACTCGGAGAGCTGATCTCCGTTCGGGAAGCCCCCGGCCTCTGAGCGGTTAGAACGCAGGAAATTCCAAGGATTTCCCTGTGTTTTACTTGCTCTTAGGCTGCTTCGGTTCCGCGGAGCCCCCCAAGTCCGACTTGGTCGAGTATGCGCGCTGCAAGGAGACCGAGGAGTGCGGGCCCGAGCTGCAGTGCTTGGGGAGCCAGTTCAAGCCGGTCGGCGACGAGGACTGGGCGACCGGCACCTGCATGCGGGACGTCGCCCAACACAAGGCCCTGGTAGACACCCTGCACGCACGCCTGGCTGAAGCGGTGAGCGCAGCGGAGTCTGCCGACCCGAATCTGCCTCTGAGCTGCAGCACGGTGAGCGCAGAGGGGAACCACTACATCGTGGAGTCCAACTGGGCCCGCGCAGTTGCGGCCGGCACGGAGGATGCTCCCCACTACATCGGAGCCGGCGTTCCCAGCGAGTTCAACGGACGCTTGGGGCCGAGCGCCACGATGAGCGACTCGGACTTGGTCGGCACCGGTCGCCAAGTTCAATGGCTGTTGGCCAAGCGCTATCTGGGCGTCAGCGTGGAGGACGAGCTGCGCTTCCCAGAAGTAGACTTTCAGAACGCCACCTACGTGCCTGGGCACGTGCGGGCGCGGGTCTATCTCTACGACACGGAGAGCAAGACCCTGGTCTGCGGCGGGCTGCCCTTTGAAGGCGTCGCTAAGAAGGCGGAGACGCCCTCCCCGGCCCAAGACCTTCAGAACTCCTCCAGGGACAGTCTGAAGGACGCCTTGGCCCACATGGTGCCCGAGCTGACCTTCTACCTTTAGACGGCCAAGACTGAAGGCTCTCTACTCGCCACGCATCTCAGAGTGACAGCCCGCACAGCTCGCCACCACGGTGGCGTAGGTCATGCTGCGGTCTGCGTCTTGGGAGGCCGCCGCAGCGTGGGCGGTCTCGGCATGCTTCCATGCGGATTCACTGACCTGGGGCACCTCGTAGGCTCCCTCCGGAAGAGCAGCCTCGGACATCGCCGCGGTGCCTTGGGACCAAGCATCCTCGGAGGGGACCACAAGCTGTCTCTTATACACATCTCCGAGCCCACGAGACAGGCAGAAATCTCG
>CAJXRZ010000073.1 GCA_913060515.1 uncultured Pseudomonadota bacterium
TCTACACTATCCTCTTCGTCGGCAGCGTCAGATGTGTATAAGAGACAGGTCCTGGCCCTCCTTGGTCTGCCACTTGCGGGTCTGAAGGCGGCCTTCGATGTAGACCTGTCGGCCCTTGCGCAAGTACTGACCCGCGTTCTCCGCGGTGCGGCCGAAGACCACGACGCGATGCCACTCGGTGGAGTCGGTCCAGGTACCGTCCTGACCCTTCTTCCGGGTGGTGGTTGCGATGTTCAGGTTGCAAACGGCCATGCCGCTGCCTGTGGTGCGCATCTCTGGGTCTTGACCCAAGTTGCCGACTAGAATCACCTTGTTGATCACGGATTCGCCTCGCCTTGTTTAGGAGGAATTGAGGTGGCGACCATAACGCAACGCCAGCACGGCCTCGGCCAGAAAGTGTCCGGGCGATCAAGGATCCGGCGTGGGGGCCTTTGCCTTGGGATCCTTCTGCTCTTTGCCCAAGACCCGGGCCCCCGGCAGCTGCTCCATGACCTGCTGCATGCGGGTCAGGCTGCGGTTGAGCTCCTTGAGCGTGCGGTTGATCTCTTCCATGGCCACGTCGATGGACTCGGCCCCTGCTTGGATGGCTGGCATGCCGCTCTGGATGGCCTGAGCGCCGCCTTCCACCGCTTCGCTTCCGGTGCTCAGATCCGTCGAAGCGCTGGAGATCGATGTGCCCGCATCTTGGATGGCCTGGCTGGCCGCGACCAAGCTCTGGGAGGCCTGCTTGACGTCTTCCAGAGTGGCTAGGGTCTGCTTGCTCAGCTCGGGATCCTGAATGGCTTGGCCCAGGATGCCCTCGCCCTCGCGGATCTGCTCCAGGATGAAGGCCAGATCCTCGATGGCCTTGGGGATCTCGCCCTCACCCAAACCAAAGGACTCGCTCAGACCTCTGAGCTCGGAGAGGGCCTCTGCCAGCTGAGCCAAGGTCTCTGCCGCGTCGATGACCACGAAGGGGTCCATGTTGTCGCCCGCCAGCAGGGTGCCGCCGTCCTGGAGCACGGGACCCTCACCGGGGCCGATGTCCACTTGTTTTCCGCCAAAGGTCATGCGGGCCTGGGCCACCGAGTCGGTGTGCACAAAGTCCGCGTAGGCGGCATCCACGGAGAGGGAGACGGCGACCTGCCGTTCGGGGGTGAGCTGCACCGCGGTGACCTCGCCGACGACCAGTCCTGCGATGGTGACGTCCAGGCCAGGGGTCAGGCCCACGCCGTCTGGGTAGACGACCACATAGGCCTTCTTGTTGGCCCAGAGACGGTCCCCGGCCGCTGCGAAGATCAGCAGCGCGGCCAGGCCCAGTCCACAGAGCAGGACAAACAGCCCCACCGTTCTCTCTGTTCTTTCGCTCACAGGAGCCCCATAAGCCAAGGCAGGTTGAGCAGCCCGTCCAGGACAATACAGGCCAGGACGGCGCGCAGGGCGCCTCTGGGTTGGCCCTTGAGCAAGGCCTGGTGGGCGCGAATGACGCCGACAACCAGCCCAAAGAGCGCCGCCTTGGTCAAGCCGTGGGCCAAGTCGATAAAGCCAAAGTCGCTGGCGAAGTCGTGGAACAAAGAGGCATAGCTCTGGCCGCCCAGAGTGCCGCCCGCCCCGTAGCCACACACGATGGCGGCCAAGGCGGCCAAGATGAAGTGGCCCAGGGCCGAGAGCACGCTGCCCAGAACGACGGGGGTTGCTTGCTCGGCGATGGGTCGGTTGTCGGGCTCGATCAGGAGGCGTCCGGCGACCACAGCGGCAGCGACCACCGGCGCCAGCACGCGCACCGCAGGCAGACCCAAGAGCCCCAGTCCAGGCTGCTGTAGGGCGAACTCCCCCAAG
Organism: uncultured Pseudomonadota bacterium; assembly: GCA_913060515.1. Lineage (GTDB taxonomy): Bacteria > Myxococcota_A > UBA796 > UBA796 > CAJQPC01 > CAJQPC01. Next base: position 1,819 of record CAJXRZ010000073.1, read on the forward strand.
AAGGCCAGGGGTAGGCCGATCATCAACATGCCGGCGACCGAGCCCACCACGATGGCTGTGGAGCCGCCCTCCACGCCGACCCGTTGAAGGACTGCGCGCACCCGGTGCCTGGGATTTGGCCCTTCCCACGCCTGAACGCCCACCCCGATCACCAACTGGTGCAGGGAGCCCAGAGTGCTCCAGGTGGACAGGCCGGCCTGTCCAAAGCGGCGGAGGGGATCCATGACTCCAGCTTAGCGCCTTCTATGGCGGCGCTGGATTATGCTTGGGGCATGCAGTCTGGAAGCGTCAACGACCCGCCCTTGGCCGAGCTCTTGGGCAGCCTCATCGCCCAAGGCGCCAGTGGCCGCCTGGATGTCATTCAAGACAAGCGCAAACGCGCCTTTTGGTTTGAGGGGGGCCAGCTCTCCTACTCCAAGAGCAACCTGCGCAGTGAGACGGTGGAGCGCATCGCTGAGCGCATGCCGGGGCTGGATGCTGACAAGCTTGGCCACGCCCAGCTCGTCTTGCGCATCGGCAACGCGATGGCCCTCAAAGATGGCAGCTGGACCTTTACGCCCAACATGGTGCCGCCCAAGCGCGCGCCTCAGGCGCTGCTCCCGATCCTTGCGCGCATGGTCATGGAGAAATTGCCCGAGAACACCATCTCCCAGCGGCTCGCTGGCCTGGGTGGGCGCTTCCCTCGCCGCAGCATGGACTCCTCGGATCCCATGGTTCTCGGTCTGGACGCCATGGCCAACGAGCTGCTGCTCTCCATGGATGGGGCACGTCCTCTGGAGGATGTGCTGGAGTTCTCTCCCCTTGAGATCGCTGCCGCAAACCGGGTGGTCTATCTGGGGCTGATCACCGGGATTGTCGAGTTTGGCGAAGACGAGGCCACCATGGCCCGCATCAAGACCACGATCGACCACGACAGCTTGTCCACCCAAGTACACCGTGAGGCGAGCGTGCCCAGCTCGCCCAGCAGCTTGGCGGATCTCTTCGATGCGCCCATACAGACCTCGCCGGCGGGAAAAGCGGCGCTCGGTGGGCCCAGTCAGCCGTCCCGGGCCCCGGAGCCGGAGCCGCTGCCAGAAGTCAGCACCCAGCCAGCCTCCCCCAAAGAGGATCCCGAGCTGATGAATCTACGGGCGGAGCTCCAGCGCGTTGAGCTGGCGGAGAACCACTTTGAGATCCTGGAAGTGCACTGGGATGTGGGAGAGCCGGCCCTGCGAAAGGCCTACTTCGCCCTGGCGCAGCGTCTGCATCCGGACCGCTGGACAGGCTCGGCCCCACAAGTCAGTGAGCTCGCGGCGGACATCTTCGCCAAGGTGAACGAGGCCTGGGAGGATCTGGGCGATGACGAGAAGCGCAAGGTCTACACCGACCGGGTCATCCACGGCATCAAGTCCGAGGACGAGCTGGCGATGGAGAAGGTGCGCGCCATCCTGGCCGCAGAGGATGAGTTCAAGGCTGGGCAGATGATGTTCCGCCGGGGAAACCTGGTCAAAGCCCATGAGCTCTTCCTGGCTGCGCACCTGGCTGTCCCCGAAGAGGCGGAGTTTCAGGCCTACTACGGCTACACGCTCTTCAAGCTGAACTACGGCAAGGACTCGGACCAAGCTCAGCTGGGCGTTGACCTGATCAAAAAGGCCATCGACAACCACGTCAAGCTGGACGGTGGCTGGGTGCTGATGGGGCTGGTTTACCGCAGCGCGGGCAACCACAAGCGCAGCATCGGGTCGTTCCGAAAGGCCCTGGAGATGAACGCCTCCAACGTGGACGCCGAGCGGGAGCTGCGACGCAGCATGCAAGAGATGCAGCGGGACAAGGCCAAGGCGGCCAAGGCAGAGGAGAAGAAAGCGGGGTTCTTCGGGCGCTTCTTCAAGAAGTAGTGCGACTCAGAGCGCGCCGATTGCGCTCCGGACCATCCGGTGGTCCAAGGCATCCAGTCGACGACTTGGCGCCCACCCGGTCAAGAAGCGGCAGTAGTCGGCCCAGGCCAGGGGGTAGAGCGTCCGCCACTCCGACTCTAGGGCGTCCAGCCGCGCGGAGGGCCAGGACGACAGGGCGCCGCGCAGGGTTGAGAAGTATCGGTTCAGGTGCGCTGGATCCCCCGGTCGATCCCCGCGTCGAATCAGGTAGGCCAAGTCCTTCATGCCGCAGCCGCCGCCCACGTACTGAAAGTCCACGGCCGCCGCGCCCTGTGGGCCCAGGCAGAAGTTGGCCGGCTTAGCGTCTCCGTGGACCAAGGTCTGAAAGGTGGCGGCGTTCAAGCGCGCGTCGATGGCCTGGGCTGCGGCCTTGAGCGGGCCATCGGCTGAGGCGGCCAGCTCGTCTGGGCGGGTCTGCAGGTGCCAGTAGCAGCCCATCGGCCAGAGGCCCTGAGGGGCCTGTCCCATGAAGGTGGCGTGGAAGTGGGCCAGCCAGTCTATCTGGGCTGGGGTGGCCAGGGCAGGCCGTCCCGAGAAGCCTGCTGCGTCGAGGTCCTCCAGGACCAGGCGCCAAGCCCCCGGTGTCGGATCCAAAGCCAGCACGGCTGCCAGGCGCACCTCAGGCCCACAGAGCGGCGACCACTGGGCGTACCAGTGGGTCTCTACGGCGTAGGAGCGCAGCTTGCGTTGGTGAGAGCGGCCATCGCCGGCAGGAGGCGTGACCGACTTGAGGATGACGCTCCGGCCACCGCGCAGACCGCAGCGCCAGATCGCGCCGTAGCCGCTCCAGAGGGACTGGAGCAGCGCAGCGCTCTCCACCGCGTCACCCAGGGCACGCGCCAGCCAGTCTTGGGTGGCCGAGTCCAGGCGCACCCTTCAGCTCTGGGCGGCCGTGTGCTCTGCGATGACCGCCTCGTAGCGCGCCATGCACTGGCGCACGTACGCCCGCTTGTCTCGGTAGTTTCCTGGGAAGAAGCTGCGCTTAAAGCCGTATACGATGGTGTTCTTGAGCTGCTTGGGGGTCATGTCGAAGGCCTGCACCGCGATCCCGTATTCCCGGGTCACGGTGGTGTGGCTGACCAAGCGGTTGTCGGTGCACAAGGTGGCCGAGAGCTTGTGATCCAGCATCTTGCGGAAGGCGTGGTTGCGTACATCGCCGATGCTGGGGTTGGTCTGCATGTTGGAGGTGATGCACACCTCGATGGTCGTGCGCCGGTCGGCCAAGTACTGCGCCAGATCCTCGCAGTAGGCCTGGGGATCCTTCACGCCGGGATCCGCCAGCAGGTCGGCGGAGAAGAGGTGGTAGCCGTGGCCGATGCGGTCCGCGTGGCACTCGGCGATCGCCTGGTAGATGGACTCTGGTCCATAGGCCTCGCCCGCGTGAATGGTCCTGGCCAGGAAGTGGCGGTGGGCGTGTAGGAAAGCGGCCTTGTAGTGAACCGCGGGATGCCCGGCCTCGTGACCCGCCAAGTCAAAGGCCACGATCGGGAGACCGGCGTTGCGCAAGCGGACCGCACCTCGGGCGAGCTGTTCGGCGGCCTCGGCGTAGAGCTTGTTGGGCTTGGACTCTCCCAAGGCCGTGTAGAACTCGGCGAACCATGCGCTAAACCCAGGTTCGAACATGCGCATCGCGCAGAGGATCAAGCCGTAGTGGAAGGGCGGCAGGGTGCCATCGATCACCGCTGGCTTCTGGGCATGCTCTCTCTTGGCGCGCTCCAGACCGTCGGCGACGGCCCGTACCACCTGCTCCATGTTCATCTTTGGCCCCATGTGGAGCTGAGGGGCGAAGCGCACCTCGATGTAGCAGACGTTCTCGGCCAGATTGTCCAGCGCCAGCTCGTAGGCGCTGCGCTCCAATGACTCAGCGTCCTGGAGCACCGCCCCGGTCAGGGCGAAGCCGGCCAGGTACTCGCCCAAAGATTCGTAGGAGGGCTTGAAGACCAACTCCCGGAGACCGTCAGGAGAATTTGACGGCAGGCTGACGCCTCTTTCCTGTGCCATCTCGATCAGAGATTCGATTCGAAGTGAGCCGTCCAAGTGCACATGTAGGTCGGTCTTGGGCAGGGCGTGGAGCAAGTCGTGGGTCAGCATGAGCCTCCCTAACCCGAGGTCAGCTCGCCTCGCCTGCGTGGCCCTGTTGCATTGCAGCGCTTGCAGCCTTGGAGGCTACACGGTAGGACCCGCACATCGCCCCCCGAAGCGCCGTCCGAGGTTGCCATGAAGTTGCCATTTGAGCTCCGCGAGTCCCTTGTGATCGCAGTCGACGATTACCTAGAGACCGTCAACGACGATCCAGATGCCTCCACCCTGGCCGACGCCTTGGTGCGCTGCCTTGAGCAGGCTGCCGAGGACGCCGACTACGACACCGACGATATCCTCGGTGAGATCGAGGAAGAGGCCGAGCTTGAGGAGCCCCTCCAGGACACCCTGGAGTACGAGTTCACCAAGAACGACGAGATCGAGCTCACCGGCGAAGACGTCGTGGCTGTGGTCGAGCGCCTGATCGGAATCTTGTGGCACCGCGACGGAATGGACGAGGACTCCCTCGATTCCTACGGCGATGACGACGTGGACGACGACGACGACGAAGACGACGGGACCGGCTTCTGAAGCTGTGGTTTTGAGGCAGCCGCTCTAAGGCAGCCATTCTGGGCCCTTCCTAGGGAGGTGCCTGGGGGAATGGAACCGACGCACGCCCTTCGGGGTCGTTAGCTTCCAGGAGAGCCACTGCGGCTCGCCCGGAGGGTGTTGATGCTTCCCCAGTTGTTGTTCTTGCTCCTGCCCAGCCTTGCTGCCCAGCAGGCACCCCAAGCTCCAGGCCCCAACGCGCGGCCTGTAGGGGCTGCTGAGCCCGCTCCGATGCTCCAGGTCGCCCGTGACGCCGTGGATCACACCATGGCGGATCTGGAAGACCAGGACGAGCCGCCCTACCACTTGGCCATCGGGGTCACCCAGAGCCACTCTCTGAGCTTGAGCGCCAGCAACGGCGCCATCATGTCCCGCAACGAGGACTGGAATCGCTACGCCGACCTGGACCTGCGCGTGGGTGAGTTCGCACTGGACAACACCCACAAGCTGCTGGACGCCGGCTGGTTCTCCGAGGAGGGACGCAGCGTGGTGCGGCTGCCTGTAGGGGATGGCGCCGACGACATGGACGCCGCCGAGCTGACCCTTTGGCGAGAGCTGGACGACTCCTACCAGCAGGCCGTTCGCCGCATGACCAAGGTGCGGGCCAACCAGGCAGTCAAGGTCGAACGCGACGATCCCTCGGACGACTTCTCACCGGCCCCCAAGGTCGTGGACATCCGTCCTGTTCAGGATGTCGCATTGAGCGAGGCCTGGGAGGACTCCCTGCGTGAGGTCTCCTCTGTCTTTCTCGAGTACCCCGACGTGCTGAAGTCCGGGGTCGAGGTCACCGCAGAGGCGGAGACCTTCCTGTTGGCCAACTCAGAGGGCACCCAGATCCAGCACACCCGGGTGCGCTATCGGGCCAGCGTCTACGCGGTCTCCGTCGCCGATGACGGCGCGCAGTTGGCCGTCTACGACTACCTGGACGCATCCACCGAAGAAGGGCTGCCCGATGCTGAGACGCTGACGGAGCTGGCCCACGTCGCTGCTCAGCGGGTCACGGACTTGAAGAAGGCGCCTCTGCTGGAGCCCTACACCGGTCCGGCCATTCTGCGAGGACGGGCCGCCGGCGTGTTCTTCCACGAGATCTTCGGCCACCGCATCGAAGGCCACCGTCAGAAGGACGAGGATGAAGGACAGACCTTCACTGACATGGTCGGAGAGCAGGTCCTTCCTGACTTTATCTCCGTGGTGGATGACCCGACGATCCGCAGCATGGCCGGCTTGGATCTCAACGGCACCTACCCCTACGACGACGAGGGTGTCGTCGCCCAGAAGGTCTCCCTGGTGGACCACGGGGAGCTCCAAGGCTTCCTGATGTCCCGTGCCCCCATCGAGGGCATCGACTCCAGCAATGGCCACGGCCGACGCCAGCCTGGCAACGCCATCGTCGCCCGCCAGGGCAACCTGATCGTGCAGGCCCACGAGTCCGTTCCTTACGAGGAGCTGCGTGAGATGCTGATCAAGCAGGTGGTCGCGCAGGACAAGCCCTTCGGCCTGATCGTGGACGACATCACCGGCGGATTTACCCTGACGGGGCGGGTCACCCCGAATTCCTTCAACGTGCGCCCGGTGAGCGTCTGGCGCGTGTACGCCGATGGGCGCCCGGACGAGCTGGTGCGCGGCGGTGACTTCATCGGAACGCCACTGACCACCTTCTCGCGCATCCTGGCCGCCGGAGACGACCCCGAGGTCTTCAACGGCGTCTGCGGCGCTGAGTCTGGCTGGGTGCCGGTCAGCGCGGTCTCCCCCTCGCTGCTCTTGGAAGAGATCGAGGTTCAGCGCAAGGAGAAGGAGAACGACAGGCCGCCCTTGCTGCCTGCGCCTCCCGCCCCTGAGGGAAAGAGCAAGTCCGTGGCCGACGCCACCCAGGAGCCCGCATGATCTTTCTCCTGATGAACGCAGCCTTGGCGACCCCACCTCCGGGTCTGATGCCGGCCCTGGAGTCTGAGCTGGAGCGGGCGACCACCGAGCTCAAGCTTCAAGACGAGGCCCCTCCCTACTGGGTGTCCTACGACGTGGTGGACGGAGAGTTCGCGACCTTCTTTGCGGAGATGGGCGCGGTGCTCTCCTCGGATGTCGTTCCATACCGGATCATGCGCGTGGAGACGCGGGCAGGGGACGCCAGCTACGACTCCGGCAACTTTGATGCCTTTGGCGAGTCCAACGGGGTGCTCTCCGTGCGCTTGCCCCTGGACAACGATGAGACGGCCTTCCGCCGCAGCATCTGGTTGGCCACAGATGCCTCCTACAAGCAGGCCGTAGAGCAGCTCTCCCGCAAGCGCGCCGAGTTGCCTCCAAGTGACCCCGCCGTGAGTGAGCTGCCAGCCATGCTGCCGGCTGAGCCTGTGGTGGACCTGAGCGGTGGCCCGCTGCCCTTGGATCCAGAGGGCGTAAAGTCCACGGTCGTGTACCTCTCCAAGGTGCTCTCTGAGTACCCTGAGCTGGAGCAGGGCCAAGCCGCTGGCCGCGACTGGCAGGGTCAGCGCATCACGGTCAGCAGCGAGGGCACCCGCCTGGTGACGGACACTGGCTACACGGTGATCCGTGTAGAAGCGGTGCTCAAGCACTCCGATGGAAGCCGCCTTCGCAACGGCCGCTGGTGGGTGGCGCGCACCGCCGCAGAGTTGCCGCCCATGGAAGAGATGGAGGCCGAGGTCCGCGAGATGGCCGAGTGGCTGGTCGCGCTCGAGGACGCCCCGGTGCTCAAGGAGTACTTGGGTCCAGTGCTCTTTGAAGAGATCGCCAGTGTGGAGCTCTACCGTCAGCTGGCTGCCGGCGAGTTTGTGGGCACGCCTCCCGAAGCGCAAGGCCGCGGCATGTTTGGCGAGGCCCCCATCTCCAGGCCAACCGCGCGGGTGGGTCGCCGGCTCATGCCCGCTGGCTGGACCGTCGTAGACGACCCCAACGCCCAGGAAGCCGGGCGCTACAGCCGGGACCAAGAAGGGGTGCCCGGTGAGCGCGTTGTGCTCATCGAAGATGGTGTTGTACGCCGGTCTCTCAACAGTCGGATTCCTTCCAAGGGGGCCGAGAAGTCCACGGGTCACGGCCGCAGCATGGGCGCCGAGCGCCGTGAGGCTCTGCCTAGCAATGTTCAGGTCTCCGCCAAGCGTGCCCGCGCCGAGCGTGCCCTGCGTCGCAAGGGCCTGAGGATGGCGGCCCAGACTCAGAACGAGGGCCTGTTGGTCATTCGCCGAATCGAGCCGCCCGCCATGTCTGAGGACATGGACATCACCTTCATGGGCGAGGGACCCGGCGCTGGCCTGACTCGCCCTTACGAGGCCTATCTGCTCATGCCCGATGGCAGCGAGCAGCCGGTGCGCGGATTGCAGTTCTCCGGTGTGGACCGGCGCGCTCTACGCGATGTGGTGCTGGCGGGAGAGACCGCGGCGCCGGTTGGTGTCATGGACGGTCCTCCCGGGCCGGAGCGCTTTTACATTGGCGCTGTGGGCGGCCTTCCAGGCAGCTGGGCGGTGCCAGCGGTTCTGGTGTCCGAGCTTGAGCTGGATGGTGGCGGTGGCGGTGACCAGCGGGTGCTGGCGCGGCCTGAGTAGCGATCAGTCGATGCTGGCTGGAATCTTGCCGACAAAGCTTGCGTCCAGCTTCAACTCAGTGTCCAGCTCGGCTTTCTGCATTCCCAGCATGATGGCCACATCCGGCCCAGGGACCTGGACCTTGTAGGTCACGTCTGGCAGGACCATGGGATCCGCGTCCTGTGCGGGCGCCGGCTCTGGCTGGGTTTGCGCGAGGAAAGCAGAGAGAAGCAGGGAGATCATGCAAGCAGCATGGACTTGGATGGGCCAGGAACTCAAGAAAAATCCCTCTTGGGCCTTGCCTGGGTCGAGTGTGTACCTAAACTGCTTACATATGCTCACCCGCAACACCCACTTCAGCATCGGCGTCCATGTGCTCACGGCGCTGGCCGTTCATCGCGGCAGTCCGGTGACCTCCACCAAGCTGGCGGAGAGCGTAGACACCAACCCGGCGTTTCTTCGGCAGGTCATCGGTCAGCTGCGCAAGGCAGGCCTGGTTCAGACCAAGCTCGGAAAGGGTGGGGGCTCGCTGCTGGACCGAGAGGCCCAGGACATCAGCCTGCTCGATGTCTACCGGGCCACCGTGGGAACCGCTGGATTGGCCACGCACGACTGTCCCCCTGACAGTGAGTGCTTCGTGGCCCAAGGTGTCCCACAGGTGATGAGTCGGCTCTCAGCGCGCTTGGATGCAGCGGTGGCTGCGGAGTTGGCGGGCACGAGCATCGCTCAGGTGGCTGAAGAAGTCCGGGTTTAAGCATCTCTTTCTCTTGGGGCAGCATGCCGCTGCTCTGACTCCCTAAACTGTAAGTAAGTTAGCAACACACATTCAAAAAGGAGGCCATCATGGCCCAAGCACTGAACAACAAGATCGCACTCATCACTGGCGGAACCACGGGCATCGGCCTTGCTACGGCCAAGCGCTTCGCAGCCGCTGGCGCCACGGTCATCGTCACTGGTCGCAACCCGGAGACCTTGGAGGCCGCTCGAGCGGAGCTGGGGGACAAGGCCGTCGTGTTGGCCTCGGATGCGGGAGATCCTGCAGCCATTGCCGCGCTCTTTGAGTGGGTGAAGAAGGAACATGGTCGGCTGGACGTGCTCTTCCTCAACGCCGGAATCGCCCAGTTCGCGCCTCTTGGAGATGCACCGGCCGAGTTCTTCGACCGCATGTACCAGGTCAACGTGCGTGGCCCCTGGCTCGCCATTCAGGCCGCCATGCCGGTGCTCGGTCAGGGCAGCAGCGTGATCGTCAACACCTCGATCTCCAACGTAAAGGGCATGGCTGGAGCCAGCGCTTACGGCGCTACCAAGGCGGCTCTGCGCAGCATCGTGCGCACCGCAGCCACCGAACTCTCTCCCTTGGGCATTCGCATCAACGCGATCTCCCCAGGTCCCATCTCCACGCCCATCTACGGCAAGCTGGGCATGCCCAAAGAGGCCTTGGACGGCTTCGCGGCAGGGGTCGTAGGACAGGTTCCCTTGGGACGCTTTGGCGAGCCCAGCGAGATCGCCGAGACCGCCCTGTTCTTGGCCAGCTCAGCATCCTCCTTTATTCAAGGAGTCGAGATTCCAGTTGATGGAGGTATGACCTCGGTTTAGGGGCGATCCGATTGCAGCCTGGGCGAGCTTTTCTTGGAAAAGTACGCCTGGGCTGTCGATCTTTGGCAGGCTGCTTCGACATCTTGGTGAACCTGCCTTTTCGGTAGGTACCCCCAAAGGAGATTTCCCATGCAGTACCTGCTCGCCATCTACGAAGACGAATCCATCAACGCCAACCGCAGCCCAGAGGACTGGGGCCCGTACATGGCCAAGTACCAGGCCTTCACCCAGTCCATCATCGAGAGCGGCCACTTCAAGGCAGGCGACGGACTCCAGGGTACCCAGACCGCCACTTCTGTGCGGGTTCGTGACGGCAAGACTGCTCTGACCGACGGCCCCTTCGCTGAGACCCGTGAGGCGCTCGGCGGCTACTACCTGATCGAAGCCAAGGATCTGGACGAGGCCACCGCCATCGCCGCCCGCATCCCCACCGCCCAGACCGGCACCATCGAAGTCCGCCCTGTGATGGTCTACGGCGAGTGATTCGGGTCCGGGCTCCACTGAGGAGTCCATTTTTGAGCGTCCAGTGACTGCCCTGAGCGGGCACGACAGGAGAATTTGATGCAGTTCATGCTTATCCTCTATGAAAACGAGTCCACCGCCTACCAGCCGGGTTCCAAGGAGTTCGAGACCATGATGGAGGAGTTTGGCACCTTCACCCAGTCCATCATCGACGCCGGTCAGTTCAAGGGCGGGGAGGGCCTGCAAGGCGTCGACGCGGCGGTCTCTGTGCGGGTTCGCGACGGCAAGGTCGAGCGCACGGACGGGCCCTTTGCGGAGACCCGCGAGGCCTTGGGTGGCTACTACCTCATCGAGGTGGAAGACCTGGCGACCGCCAAAGCCATCGCCGCCCGCCTTCCCATCGCCAAGACCGGAACCGTGGAGATTCGCCCGGTGATGGTCTACGGCGGGTGAGTCGAGAGACCCTGGCCCAAACCCTCTCCCTGGAGCACGGCCGCTTGGTCGCGCTCCTGGGGCGCTGGGCCGGGGGCGACTTGGGGTTGGCCGAGGATGCCCTCCAGCAGGCCTGCGTGGCCGCCTTGGAGCAATGGCACCAGGCCCCCGACAACCCCGCCGCTTGGTTGCTGCGTACGGCCCGAAACAAGCTGGTGGACCAGATGCGGCGCCAAGGCAAACAGGTGCAGCTCGGTCCTGAGCTGGACGCGGTCGCGGGGGAAGGCGGACCAGAGGCAGGGGAGATCCCCGATGAGCGACTGCGGCTGATCTGCACCTGCTGTCACCCCGCGCTCTCTCAGAGTGCCCAGGTCGCTCTGACTCTGAAGACCGTGGCTGGAATGGAGATTCCGGAGCTTGCTCGGGCTTTTCTTGTCGAGCCCGTCACCATGCAGCAGCGCCTGGTTCGGGCCAAGCGCAAGATCCGAGACGCTGGGATTCCCTACCAAGTCCCTGGCCCCGAGGCCTTGCCCGAGCGCCTGAGCGCTGTGCTCAAGGTGCTCTACCTGATCTTCACCGAGGGCTGGGCGGCCACCTCGGGCACCCAGGTCGTGCGCGCTGGGCTCTGCGACCAAGCCCTCTCGCTGGCGCTGGTGCTGCGGGCTCTGTTGCCCCAGCAGGGGCGCGTGCATGCGCTTCTAGCACTGATGCTGCTGCAAGACGCCCGGCGCAGCACCCGGCAGGATGAACGTGGCCGACCTCTGTTGCTCTCTGAGCAAGACCGAGGCCAGTGGGACCACCAGCGCATCATGGCCGGCATGCTCAGTCTGCAGGAAGCGGTGCGCCTAGAGGCCATCGACTCCTACGGACTTCAGGCCGCCATCGCCGGTGTTCACGCCCGAGCCCCGCACTACCAGGACACCGACTGGAAGCAGATTCTGGCGCTCTACGAGCAGCTCTACACCCTGCAGCCCGATGCGGTCGTGGCCATGAACCGGGCCGCTGCGCTCTTCCAGGTCCGGGGTGCCCAAGCTGGACTCAATGCTCTGGTGGTGCTGGAGCTGGAGCTGGGCGGCTCGCATGTCTACTGGTCGGCCAAGGCCGCGATGCTCAGGGAGCAGGGTGCTCGGGTTGCGGCAGCGCAGTGTCTGCGGGAGGCCCTTGAGCGCGTCGGAAACCGGCCGGAGCGCCTCTGGCTCGAAGACGAGTTGGCCAGACTGACCCAGAGCTGACGGAGGCGAGGCTCAGTCCAGGGTCTCGCCCTCCAGCTCCTCCGACATGCGCTCGATCAACTCGCAGGCATCGTCCCAGGCCTCGTTGTTGTCCCCATCCCCGGCCTCCATGTTCAACACGATGCCGTCCCGGCCCATGTCGTAAGCGGAGATCTCCACCTCGAAGTTCCCGCTGCCCTCTTCCTGAGGCACCTTGAAGAAGCAGGTCACCGTATCCGGCGCCTCCTTCTCCACTTCGACGGTGACCCCTTGGAACATCGCTGCCACGCTCTGCGCGGCGAGCTTGAGCTCCCCCAGGTCTAGGTGGCCCATCTCCAGTTGGTAGCTCAGCTCACTCACAAACACGCTCTCATGGCGAGGGGACCCAGGCCCGCGAGGAGATCGCGAGCCCGGGCCGTTTAGCCGAGCGCTTGGGCTCAGTCGAACTGGAGGGGCACGCCGTCGATCAAGATGTCGCCGTACTTCGCGGTGTTGTCCGCGCCGGAGATCTTGCCCGAGGTGCTGCCCGACGCGCTCAGGGTGTCCAGCTCGCTGCCCTCGGCGGTGGTCAGGGTGGTGGTCAGGCTGTAGTTGGCGGGAAGTCCAGCGTCGGCCACCTGTACCCAGCGGTCGAACTGCAGCAGGAGCTCGGCGTTCAACTCCGTCTCCAGGGGAGCGGGGCCCTCGTAGGGCTCCTCGAAGATGATGTTGGCGCCGGAGACGTCCTCGCCCTCCCAGGCCACATGGGCGTGGGTGCCGTTGCTGTTCGTCACCAGGCTGATGGCGCCCTGTCCATCGCCAAAGGTGACGTAGGCGGTGTTGTTCGAGCCATCTTCGTTGGTGGCAGGAACCGTCAGCTCCACCTCGTACTGCTGACCCACCGGGTCGCCCGCTTCGTCGATCAGGTCGATGAGGCAGAGGTAGATGTAGTCCGCGGGAGACTCTCCAGGGTCGAACTCCAGGCCTTCGTAGACAAAGGCCTGCTGTGTGCGGACCGGCGTGTCGTCCACAGTCATCATCACGCTCTCACCGGTGGCGTTGTCCACCAGGTCCACTTCCAAGGCCGAGGCGCTGCCATCGCTGATGGTCCAGGTGGCCAGCTTGGCGTTGCCCTTCTTGTTCTCCTTCAGGGTCATCTTGCTCAGCTCAGGGGTGGTGGTGTTCTCTACCAGAGTCACCGTCTCACTCTGGCTGTCCAGCACCACGCCATCGGCGTCGTAGAGCACCGTGTCCACCACGACCGAGTCGTAGGCGCTTAGGTCGGTCTCGGTGCTCTGGGTCCACTTCTGCCGCACCTCATCGATGCTCAGAGAGACCGGGGTGCCGGAGTCCAGGCTCGCCGTGATGGTGTAGTCCCCGCTTCCGTCCCAGCTCTTGTCCTCGTTCATCAGCACGACGGAGAGCGCGCCGGTTTCGGCGTTGACCTTGGCCCGCACCTTCCAGCCATCATCGTTGCCGCCTTCTGCCGTACGGGCGTCCAGGCCGTCCACGCTGACCTCGAACTCCTGCTGCTCGCCGAAGGGGTCGCCGTTGCTGTCTGCAAAGCTGAGGGTCAAGGTGGACTCAGCGCTCATGCCGCTGACGTCCAGGGTTCCGCTGCCCACGACCCGGCCGCGCACAGCGCTGTCCATCGTCATCTCCTCGAGAACGAGGCCATCGGAGTCCGTGATGCTGACCTGTGCGCTGGACACCGAGCCGGCCTCATCGCCTTCGGACTTGACCACCACCTTGAAGCCGGAGCCTGTGCGCCGCTTCTTGATGCGGATGTTCTTGACCCGTCCCGTGAAATCCGCTGCCTGTGCCACGGAGAGACCAGGCTGGTCCACGAGCTGTGCGCCGGTGCTGACGGCTAGGCCGCAGAGTGCGAGAAGGGTGCTTGCCAGAGTGATTTTCTTGAGCATGGTGGCCTCGATTTTCGGGTTCCCCTTGAACCTAAAATGCAGACACGGAGTTGGGATCCCACGCGGCTCCTACGGGGTGCCGCTCCCCTCCCCAAAACAAAGGAGCGGCGCAGGGATGCCCCTACGCCGCTCGCCCCCTCCCCAGGGAACTCTCACTCACTCGGAGTCAAGCGAAGCAAAGCTATGGGTGCATCGCCGACCAGCCCCGACGTCTTGGGCCGGCAGAAGGAGCAGGGAGCTGGTCAGGGCGATCTTCTTGAGCACGGGGACCTCGCTTGGGTTCCCTTTCTTTGTAGAGTCTGCATCCCCAGTTGTGACCCTACGCGAATCCTATGCCGTCGCGGAACGCTCCGCTTCTGGTCCCTGATATCCAAGCATCTCCGCCAGTTGTGCGCAGCTCTGGGCGATGATTGCGGTGTCGTGGGCGTCCAGCAGGCTGGGGGGCTTGCGCACGCCGCGGATCTTCACGGCCAGGGGGCCGGGGTCCAAGTCCTTCAAGCCGCAGTGGGTGCTGATCTGTCCCAGGTCAAAGCCGGGCTGAATCAGGTCTTCGTAGCGCACCAAAATGCCGGAATCGCTGGGCCACTGTAGGAAGCTGCGGGTGAGCTTGGCCCAGTGCTTGCCGAAGTGCTCGGCGGTCTGAATGGGCCGGTTGGGCCACTGCTCGTAGAGGGGCAGGCCCTTGGCGCTGGACCAGGCATCCCAGGGGTTGCGTACCAAGAAGATGAAGCGGGCCTGGGGGTAGACCCAGCTCAGAAAGCGGGCGTCCATGGCCTGGAGGCGCACCTCTTTGAGGCCCCAACGAGTGAAGCCGCGGGCCTGAGCGGGGAGGGCAAAGAGGGTGTCCAGCTGGGCACGGAAGCTGTCGCGCAGGGCCTGTGGTGGCGGATACAGGTTCGCGATCCATCCGCCCACGAGGTCACCGTGGCTGGGTTCGGCGAAGTGCATCTCGGTGGGCCACTCCGGACGCAGCGCCATGCTGGCGCGGGTCAGGGATGGAATCAGTCCGGCGCGTCCGTAGGGCTCTCCCCAGACCAGAGCCTCGCCCGTAGAGCAGAGCAGGCGCTGGAGCAGGGTGCTGCCGCTTCGCCAGCCGGCGGAGAGCAGGAAGATGGGCGCGGAGTCCTCGCTGGCCGCCAAGTCAAAGCGGGCGTCAAAGCGTGTGAGGTGGTTGTCCATGTGGTCCGGCTCCAAGATGGGGCGGGATCGGACCAAGCGGGCCAGGCTTTAGGACTTTGTTCAGGCATAAAGCTCAATGGCAAGCGGGCTGGGCAATGGCTCTGTGTGCGCCCACGTGGAAGCCAGCTGCGATACTCTGCTCGGAACCGGAGTGTGTTCGTGGACATCAAGCCCAAACAAACGCCCTATGCCAGCCCAGAGGCGACCCCAGCCGCCACCACTGTGGACATTGGCCAAGCCTTCTCCTACATGACCGCCGACCCCCAGTGGTTGAACAAGGTGGTCATCATGGGGCTGGTCACCCTGATTCCCGTCGCCGGCTACCTGGTCGTCTTTGGCTGGATGCGTGAGATCTTCGAGCGCGCCAAGGAGGGCCGCCAGGAGCTGCCCGCCTTGGACTTTGGTACGCAGCTCGAGAAGGGCATCGCCCCTTTCGTGGCGATGCTCGGTCCTATGGCCGCGATGATGATTGGCATGTTTGGACTGCAGCTGCTGATGATTCCCTTCGCGCTCTTGGCCGAGGCCACTCAGGGGACCGCGGTTGCTGGGGTCCTGGGTGCGCTCATGGGTCTGTTGGGTGTGTTGATCAGCCTGGTCATGTTTGTCGCGATCTTCGCCATCTCTGCGGTCGTGCCAGAGGTGATGCGCCGCGGCATGCGTGGCGAGATGATGCCCATCCTGAGCCCCAAGGCCTCCATCGTGGCCATCAAGAACAACGGCGGGGCTTTCCTGATGGTGTTGGTGGGTAGCTTTGCCTTCAACATGATCAGCCAGGTGGGCGTGATGCTCTGCTTTGTGGGCATGTTCGTGACCATGCCCCTGGCGATGGTCGGGATGAGCCACCTCTTGGCCCAGTGGGACCGCGTCGCGGGCGATCCGCAGGCTGCCTGAGTGAGCGAGGAGAAGCCTCATTCCCGGATTGATATCAACCAAGCCACTGCAATCTTTGAAGATTCGCAGGGCTGGTTCAAGTCGGCCTGGGTCGCTGCACTAAACGCGCTGATCCCTTTTCTAGGGCCCGTCGTGGTCATCGGATGGGGGAGAGCACTCTACGAGCATGGGCTGACCGAGCCCAACCAGCTCACAGAGGTGGCCTTCGAGCGCGATCTCAACATTGGCAAGGACACCGCACCGGGGATCTTGGGCTGGCCGGCTGCGTTGCTGGCTATCGACGGTCTGCGCCGCATCTTGGTCTGGGGGACCGGTCTTCTCTTGCGACAGTTGACCGAGCACCTCGGGCCGGATCTGCTGGTGCAACTCGAGGTGCTGCTCTACGGCGGCAGCCGCCTGGCCTCTTGGGCAGTGACCCTACTGTGGATTCCATGGGTGCTGCTGCTGCCAGAGCTTGTGCGGCGCGTTTACCAGGGAGATGCTTTCCCTTGGCAAAACCCTGGGCCTTCAATGCTGGCCATCAAGATGAACCTGGACGGCTACCAGAAGGTCGTGGTTATGAGCGGCATTGTGCTGGGAGTCTCCTGGATTGTGAGCGGCGTCTTTGGCTGGTTGGCCCTGTTTGTGGCCCCGCTGGCTTGGGCTGTACTGGTGCATTTGGCGGCCCAGTGGCATCGCGTCGTCGCGGACCACGGAGTGCCAGGCACGGTCTGACACCGCTCTGTTGTTCATTGTAATGCCCTGAATAGGCACGCAGAGGCTATCGTCTGAGCCCTCGATCCCAGCTGTGAGTGCAGCCTGGACCCCAACCCGGAGCCCTCGTGATTTCACTGCTCGCCGTCATGGCCGCCCCGCTTATGCCTGCCTCTTGGACCGCCCAAGAGACGGTCAATGTCTACACGGGCACCTACGTGGTCGCCCAGAGTAAAACGGCCATCCGTGCTGATCTGGACCAGAAGGCCGCAGAGGCCGCTGCCAGCTTCCCCTTCTACGCCAAGAGCATCGCGGAGGGGCGCCTGGTCGAAGCGATGACCTTCTGTGAGACCTACGAGATCGACCTGCAGGCCGACTCTTGGTCCAACAAGTGTGACGCGCTGCCCCCGCTCAACCGGCCCATCGACAAGTCGGTGACCACCTGGCAGGGGGATGGCGGCCCGGTCAAGACCCGCATCTCCCGCAAGGGCGACAAGGTGATCTTGAGCCTGCAGACCGAGAGCGGAAGGCGGGTGAACACCTTTGTGTTCAAGCCCGACGGCACCATGAAGCTGACCGTGTCCCTGGCCAGCGACAGCCTGGAGGAGCCGGTCACTTGGACCGTGCCCTACAAGCTGCAGTAGTGCCCGCGGCTACTCGGCCAGCTCGAGCTGAAGGACCCGCATAAAGTCTTGGGCGTTGGTCACCACGCCAAAGGCTTGGTGGGTGCCGCGGTCCTTGAGTTTGGAGACCAAGAACTCGGTCTGGTCGACCACGATGGTGGCCAGCTCGTCTAGGCTGCCGTCTGGACGCGTGCAGAAGGTGGCCAGCATGTTGCCCACCGCGATGGCGTGAAGGGCGGTGGCGACCATCACGACCATGGTGGCCTTGACCGTCTGCTCCCGCATGGCGCTCTGGGATTCACCGGCATCTGTGATGGTCTCGGGCAGGGGGCCGTCGTCTCGGATGCTTCCGCAGATGACATAGGGCGTGCCGGTGTCCACGCAGGCCTTCATGATCCCGCTCTCGACCTGGCCGTTTTGACAGATGGCTTGGATGCCGCCGGCATGTTTGACGGCGTTGATGGCCTTCATGTGCAAGTTGTGGCCGCCCGCGGCGGGGCTGCCGTCGCTGTACATGCCCAGGGTGCTGCCAAAGAGCGCCATCTCGATATCGTGGACCGGCACGGCGTTGCCCGTGAGCAGCGCGTGGCAGTAGCCATTTCGGATCAGCCAGTCCATGGCAGCGCGGCCTCGTGAGTGGACCAATGCTGGACCGATGACCCAGATAATATGACCGTTGTCACCACGGTTTTTCTTGAATGCGGCCAATAGACCATCGTAGTCCACCGGTTTTTCACGACTCACGTCCGAAGACATGAAAGAGAAGGCCTCTTCGTGGTGCGTTCCATCACTTGGGGCCTGGAAACCCTTGTCCCAGACATAAACGCCTTCGCTGCCATCTTCGGCCGCGGCGATGGCCACCAGGTCCCCCTTGGAGATGTTCCGGAACTCCCGAACCATCAGCCGATCATTGGCTTTGTCCCAGACAATATGGGAGTCCATGCGTGGGTCTTCTGGCATGCGCCAGGCGCCGCCAGCCCGCACATAGGTGGGGAAGTTGGTCGTGCATAAAAAGCCGTGGGGAAGCATGGCATCGGCCGGTGCAGCCTCAAATCGGCAGTCAGGGGCGTCAGAGAGGCCCAAAGTGGCAAAATCAGGGGGGCGGTACGTGGCCAATTTTTGCTCCGAGGTGCGCTCCGAAGTCTACTGGAGATCGCAGGGCGGGCTATGGGAGAGACCTCCTGGGAGCGTGTGTGTCCTTTCTCTTGGAACAAGGCGATGGGGCCTGGGTGCGAAACGCCCTGGGCGCGCCTCGCATGGACTTGTCCAGCCCCGAATTGGTCCTTGGGTACTGCGAGCCCAGCGTGCTGGCGGTCGCTCAACGTGCCTTGGGCACCTTGGGCTACACCCCCGCCCAGAGCGAGGGACAGAGCCAGGCCGAGTCGCTCCTGGTGCAGCGCACCGCCTTTGAGCGCGCCCAGCTCTTCTCCTGCGGCGAGCAGGCCAAGGCTTTCGCGATTCAATCGGCTTTGGCTCAGAATCCGGGTCGGGTGGTGGAGCTGCACGGCGGCCAGGCCATCGACATTCCCAGCGACTGCACTGTTGTTGTCGTCTCCATGTTGGGAGAGCGCCTCGCGCCCGAGGGCTGGCTGGGCGAGGTGAACGATGCGGCCCTGAACGCACTGCTGATCTGCGATGAGCGGCAGACCGGGCTGGGCCGCACCGGGAAGCTCTTCGCCTACCAGCATGAGCACCTGGCGCCAGACTTTGTGGTCCTGGGTGCTGGATTGGGGGGCGGTGTGGTCAACGCCGGCGCCGTACTGGGGCCGGTCTGGCTGCCCCAAGGCCCTGGAGTCGGCCACCTGGTGGGTGTGTGCGCCCACGCTGCTTGGACGGCCGTGCAAACCCAGCTCCCGGCCAGTCAACGCTCTGGACGCCACCTCTTCAGCGCCCTGCGCAAGCTGCCTGGCACGCTGGTTCAGGAGCTGGACGCTTTGGGTCTGATGGCGGTTCTGCGCCTGACCCCCGAGCTGGGTGGTGCGAGCAAGGTGGCCACAAAGCTGCGTGAAGCTGGCCTGATGGTGCACGCAAACGGCGCAAATGAGCTACTGATTTGCGCACCTCTCTCCATCTCCACCGACGAGCTCGACTGGGCCGTTGGTCATCTGAACGCGGTGATCTGGACATGACGACCACGCCTTCCGGCAAGCCTTTCCCTTGGCGCCTCCGTCTCTTCCACGAAGGCTTCGCCGGCATTCGTGCCGAATGGGCTGGAAGAACCTTCCGCTTCGACCCCTATGAGTCGGTGGCAGAGGAGGACCAGGTCGTCTTGACTTGGCATCAGCCCGAGCACAGCAATGTGTTGATCGAGGCCCTCAAGGGCGGCAGCCGCGTCCGGGTCCTGGCCGACGCCGCCCTGCACCCATGGCTCAAGGAAGCAGGCAGCCCACAGCTGAGCGCGCCCGGTGGCTACGTGGACAAAGAGGTGCTGGTCGAGGCCATGCCCTACACCCCACGTCAGATCAACGAGAACCTGGCCAAGGCCAGCGCCGCGCTGATGAACCCCACCCAAGCCGCACGGCACTTCCTGAACCGGAGCCGCCAGCCGGAGTCCGATCCCCAGGTCGTTCAGCTCACCTTCCCTGATGGTGGCCGACTGCTGCATCTGGGTTGCTCGCTTCACCGGAGCACCGATGCCGAGTGGCTGCGTCGGGCTCAGGAGCACTTTGGAGGCGCCGACTGGATCGTCGTGGGCATGGAGCCCGGTGAGGAGGCCGCCGTCTCTGAGATGATCACCGCATTCGAGGGCAAGTTCGTGCACATCACGGACCTGGTCAACGAGAAGCGTGCCCAGCTGGGCCTGCCGGTGAACATCCTGACCTTGCCCGTTGATGCCCTGCGGGATGCAGGGGTGGAAGCCTTCCCCTTCGTCTCCGGCGCCGGCTACCGCTACGAGTAGCTGCTTCAGTTCGGCGGGCAGTCCATGCCGCCGACTGGAAGTACTTGGGTGACCCGCTCCGGCGGTCCACTGGCCTCGAAGACCCAGACCATGTTGATGTGCGTGGGTGGGTCCTTGGGCAAGACCTGGGACCAATGTTGGCAGGCCCAGATCACCATCGGCTCCCGATAGCGATTGGTAGGGTCGACCATCTGCGCGCGGATGGCCTTTCGCCAGCGCATGCCGCCGTAGTGTTGGCTTAGGTCCTGGGGTTTGTCCAGGCTCCAGTGCCGGCCACTGAAGAGCTCGGTGTCGGGACGCTCCGCGAACTGGCCCTGCAGCAGCAGCCAACCCTCCCGGTTCATGGGCTGGGGCGCGTACATGTTCCAGTGCTGGGACAGACGCACCGTGTGCAAGGCGGCCTCGATGCGCGGGGTGTGGGTCCAGCCCAGGCTGTGAAGGTTGGTGAGGGCCAGAACCAACAACAAGGCGGCGCTGATGCCCAGGTTGAGGGGGCCGGGGCGCTGGCCGAGGAGCTCCTTGCCGAAGAGCTGTGCGGGCAGAAGCAGCAGCCAGGCGCTCCAGGCCACCAGGGGGAAGATGCCCACGCGCAGCCCCAGCGAGAAGGCCCCATGCGTCAGGATCCAGAAGGCCACCAGCCCCACCCGAAGTCGCCATCGTGGGATCAGGAGCAGCAGCGGGGTGGCCAGCTCGGCGGCCAGGGTGAACCAGGTGAGCCCCTCGCAGAGCTGTGGGTGGTCCAGTAGCCATGGGGCCATGGGGCCGGCGTAGTGCTGAATGCGTAGGGCCATGGCCACCGCCTCCCCGCTGTGCCAAGCGCCGGACTTGAGCAGCCCGCCCACCCCGTAGAGGGCCATCAGCAGGGCCAAGGGAATGGCCGCGGGCAGGCCTTGGAGGCTGCGCGGGGGCCGGCCCTCCACGTTCCACGCGCCGCCCAGAGGCAGCAAGGTGGCCAGCAGCATGAGCCAGCGCAGCAGGGGGTCGGCGGCGAAGAGTACCTGGGGATTGCGGGCGTGCAAGCTCCACAAGAGCAGAGCGACGATTCCAGCCATCCAGCGGCTCTTCCAGCCCAAGATCAGCGCTATAGACGCCAGCGCGGCCACCGCGAAGAGCGCTCCCTGCCACAGTCCGCTGCCCGACCAGAAGTGCGGCCAGAGGGAGGGAGCCAGCATGGCCCGAGGCAAGATCCCCGCGTCCGTGTAGTGGGCCTGCAGGTCCACCGCTCTGGAGCCCAGGTCCACCAGCGAGGTCACCCCAAGTCCAACGCGAAAGAGCGAGATCGCGCGGCCATCCAGGTGCAGGAGACGCGCCAGCCCCCGGGCCTTGGAGGCCCTTGGGTCAGGGGCTGAGCCGCTCAGGAGACCTGTCCCATGCGTTCGATCTGAAACTGGCTCACGCCCAGGCGAAGCTGGCGGGTGCGGGCGCGTCGCTCGACGAGCTCTGCGCCAAGGCCCGGGTGTAGTTGACCCAAGCTCTGTCGCGCACGGTGAACCTGCACGTTGATGGTCGTGGGCTCTACGCGAAGCATGTCGGCCAGGTCTTCTTGGTGCACCCAGCCTTGGCTCTCGGGGGCCAGGTCGTGATCCTTCTGACGCAGGCGCGCCAGGGTGAGCAGCATGTAGTTGAAGCTGCGCGGCGGGTTGCTGAGGATCTGAGAGCCCTTCTGGACGGAGATCTCGCAGAACTCCTCGTCCTGGCTGATCCGAAAGTGCAGCGCCGGTGCGGCCCGGGCGTCCACGGTCGGTGCGACATGGTGAGGAACTCGGAGGGTCCAGCTCTGCCCGCCCGCCTGGAGCTTGGCGCCGTCCTGGATGCTGTCCTCGGCGTCGTCCAGGCGCCATCCCTGGGCGCTCAGGACCAGGGCCAGCTCGGGGTCCTGTGGGTTGGGAAGCAAGAGCACGCCTCCTCGGGCCTGGATGCGCACGCCGCTCTCGCTCTGGGCCCAGGCGCCGGGCGCTGCTGCATCTTCGAGCACCCAGACTTGCTCTGGGCTGCCAATGGCCAAGCGGTCCTGCGTTGTGATGGGGACCTTCTCGCCGGCACCCAAGCGGACGTTGTTGACCCAGGTGCCGTTGCTGCTGCCCAAGTCACGCACCAGCCAGCGCTCACCGCTCCAGGTCAGAACCAGGTGCTCGCCGCTGACCCGAGCGTCTTCTCCAACGATTCCGCAGCTTGGGGCACGGCCCAAGACGCTGCGCGCAGAGAGGGGATGAGAGGTGCCCGTGGGGCTGAGGATGGAACCCATTGGCCCCAGGTTAGCGAGGCAATGGGCCGTCCACAAGGCGCGCTGCCGAGATGCGCGCCCACTCGGGATGGCCATGCAAGGCCAAGAGCCCGGGGTGGGCATCCAG
Source organism: uncultured Pseudomonadota bacterium (assembly GCA_913060515.1). GTDB lineage: Bacteria > Myxococcota_A > UBA796 > UBA796 > CAJQPC01 > CAJQPC01. The sequence goes on from CAJXRZ010000073.1 coordinate 24,131, forward strand.
GTGGTCCGCTCGGATGGAGCTCCAGCTCTCGCCCATGGCGGCCAAGGCCCACCGCATCGCCTCTTCGGTGTCGTGGGCGTTCAGGTGCAGGATGGCCAGCTCCCGGGCGGTGACCATGTCGTGCTGCTCCAGCGCCCAAGCTCTCTCGAGGTGGGCCTTGGCGCTGGAGGTCTGGCCGGCGCGGCGCAGAGCCGCGCCGCGGTGGCGCAGCAGGAAGGCCAAGAGCTCCGCGTCCGGGTGTTCCAGGACCTGCAGTTGGGGCAGATCGCGAATCAACATGGCATCGACCTGTGGGTCGGGGCTGTGGTGGACGATGACGCCCGCGAATGTGTTGGCGTAGAAGTCCAGAGGGTCGGGGTGCATCTGGGCCAAGACCGGCAGCCACCTGGCGCCGTCGTTGTGCAGCAGGTCTACAAACCAGGGAGGCAGCGCGTCCAGAGCGAGGACCAGCGCCTCGGCGCTCTCGCTCTCTCCACGGCGCTCCAAATCCAGGACCCGCAAATACAGCGCCGATTCGTCGCTCGAATCGGCGGGAGCCGGCTGGCCCAGAGCGAAGGCCCGGGCGTAGGGGGTGGGCTCGCTCAAGCCCAGCTCGGCGCCGTAGATGCGCAGGCCCTTCAGGGTCGCCTGGGTGCTGAGCCCCGGTGTGCCGATCAGGCTGATCTTTAGGGTGGCGTCGCCCTGAAGGTTCAGGCCTCTTGGCACCTCGGAGATTCCGAGCGCGGAGAAGCCACAGGCGCTCTCACCGTCCATCAAGCGCAGGCTCATCGTGCTGTGCAAGGCCAGCGAGGCCTCTGGCTGGTTCATCCGGTGCGAAGTTCCAGGCTCAAGGACGGTGCAATACATCTCGGTGGAGACCATGCCGGAGCCCCCGATGGCGCGCACGGCCATGCTGCCCACTGACTCGCCGTCTTGGACCAGGCGTAGGTCGACTCCGCCGCTCCACTCCATGCGCTCCAAGACCAGGTCCAGCTCGATGCGCACAGGGCCGTCAAGGCCCGAGAGCTGCAGCGCGATCAGCGGGGTGCTGTGGCTGCCTCGGATGCGAAGGCCCTGCTCGCTCCACTCCGCGGGGTGGAGCAGTCGCACCCCCTCGGGCAGCCCTTCGGTGAAGGAGAGCTCGAGCACTTGAGTCTGGCTCCGGGCCCAGCGCTCCTGGAGCGCGAGCAGCTCTGCTTGGTCGCTGGGGGTGGTCTGAAGCAATGCCTCCAGGTGTCTGAGGGCGTCGGCGCTGCGTCCATCGGCCCATGCGGCCATCGCCGCCATGCGCTCTACTTCAGGCCGCATCGCCGGATCGCTGGCGGCCAGGGCCCAAGACGCCTCAGCTTGGCTGCTGCGAGAGAGGGACACCAGAATTCGGCCTCGGTGGAAGGCGGCCAGGGGGCCTTTGACGGGGTCGTTCTCCAGGAGCTCCAGGCGCATCAGTGCCTGCTCGTAGAGGCCGATCTCCACCATCTCCACCGCCCGTTTGACCTTGGGATCGTCCACTTGGGTGGAGGCCGGGGGCGGCAGGATCCGTAGGGGGACCGCACCCGAGCCCAGGACCTGCCAGGCACCGTCGATGCGCACCACCAGCTCGTCCTCACCGTCGCCGTCCAGGTCGTGCAGCGGCTGCAGATCCGTGATGCGCTTGAGCCGGGTGCTGTGCCATGCGCCTTGGCGCCGGGCCAAAATCAGAAGGTCTCCTCCACAGATTGCGAAGGCCTCCTGCACGCCGTCTCCGTCCACATCCCCGCTGTGAATCTCCAGGCAGCCTCTCTGGTCCAGGATCTCGTGGGCTTGGGTCAAGCGCCCAGCCTCCAGGGTGAAGATGTGTACACCCCGGGCCAAGCCCTCGGGGTTTCCACTGGGGAAGACCAGTCTGCTGCCAAAGAGCAGGGTCTTGGAGATGAGCAGCCAGTCTCCCTGGGCATCCGCCAGTCCTTCCATTCGGGTGATGTGGCCCAAAGGAAGGCGGGTGCGCAGGGGAAGCTGGCCGGAGGCCCCGCCTTGGTAGATGCGCACGTCCATGGGCCCCCAAGCACCCGAGGGCCGCGCCAGTTCCACGTTCCCGTCGCCGTCCATGTCCAAGACCACCAGGTCGCGGTGCTGGCCAGGGACGCCTTCGCTGAGGTTGCGAGGGGCCTCATCGCCCCAGCTCCAGGCCACGATCCCTGTGGCGTCGTTCCCCGCAGCCACGTACTCGGGGATCTCGTCCCCATCGATGTCCGCATAGGTCAGGCTGTCGGCCACATCCCCATGCAGGGTCACCAGGGTCTCGCCCTGTGGGGTGAGCAGGGTGGGCGGTCCTCGCTCCAAGTCTCCGGCGATCACCTTGGGGAGCAGGGTCATCATCTTGGAGCTCGCGGTGCTCTGAACAGGGCCCAGCAGCACCTCTGCATCCACCACCCGCAGGGACTGAACCCCCGCAGGCGAGGCCACCCAGCCGCCACCGGTGAACACCCACTCTTCCGGAGCCATCGGGAGCGCTGTCGTGCTCGACAAGGCGCTCAGGATGCTGTCCAGTGGGGCCTGGGCCTGGTCGATGCGCCCCAGGGCGAGCAGCGCTGCGCTGGCTTGTCGGGTCTGGGTGGGCCCCTGGGGCCCCATTCCGCTCAGGATCCAACCCGCCGCCAGCGCCGAGTCGTTGTCGCCTGCTGCAGCGGTCGCGCCCGCAAGGCGGCTCAGGGCATCTCGTGGGTCCGGTGCCTGAAAGTAGGCGTTCGCCAGGGCGTCCAAGCGCGCCTCGCCGCTCTCGCGCTCCGCCTGCCGCAGCCATGCATCGGCGGCAGCTTGGGTCTGCTGGAGGCTGGGATCCTGTAGCCCTTGGGCCAGCATCTCCCGAGCGCCGTCCGGGTCCTCCAGCCAGCGGCTCTGCACCCGCTCCTCCAGCGAGGCCACCTGCTGCGCGAGCGCCTCTTGGGCCTTCTCGGCGCGCACCTTGCTCATCCCGCCCAGGCCCAACACCAGGGCCAGCAGCCCGAGCGCTACGCCGGCCGTGGGGCCGTGCTGCCGCAGCCAAGGCCGCAGGCTTCCTCGGGCGATGTCCTCCCCGGCGCGCAGTCGCTCCAGGTCGGTCAGCAGCGCTTGAGCATCTGGGTAGCGGTCTTGGGCGTGGTCCTGCAGACAGCGGTTCACAATGCGCTGCAGACCGGCGCTGCCTTGGTTCAGCTTGGGCGCGCCGCCTTGGGCGACCAAGGCCAAGGTCTGGACGGCGTCCGGGCCGACATGGGGCGGTGCCCCGGTCATGGCCCGGAAGAGCACCGCGCCCAGGCCGTAGACGTCGGCCGCTGGGGTCAACGCCTCGGCCCGGGCCTGTTCAGGGGCCATGAAGGCCGGCGTGCCCAGGCGGGTGCCTTCGTGGGTGAGGTGGGTTCCGGAGGCGCTGCTGACCAGTCCAAAGTCGGCCAGCTTGGCCCCGGCGTCCGAGAGCAGCACGTTGGCGGGCTTTAGGTCTCGGTGCAGCAGTCCGGCGGCATGTACGGCCGAGAGCCCTGCGGCCACCTCGGCGGCGATGTGCAGCAGCTTGGCCTCGGGCGGGGGGCCCTGCTCCAAGAGGGCCTGTAGGGAGGGGCCGTCCACAAGGTCCATGGCCATGTACAGGCGGCCTTGATCCGCTCCAAAGTCCAGCAGACGAACCAGGTTGGGGTGGTCGAGCTGGGCGATGGCGCGGGCTTCTCGGGCGAAGCGGGCGGGATCCCCACGGGTGACCTTTAGGGCCACTTCTCTGCGCAGGACCGTGTCCCAGGCCTGCCAGACCTCGCCCATTGCGCCCCGTCCGCGCAGGCGCTTGAGCTCGTAGCGGCCGAAGGGACCGGCCGTCAGTCGGGTCTGGGCAGCGGCCTCGGCCAAGGTCGCCGCAATCATCGGTCCCGCTTGGGAGGCGATGGGGGCCAGGCGCGCCCTGACCACGCTGGCCTCTGGGCGCAGGGAAGGGTCGTGGTGGGTGAGCTCAGAGATCAAGGCGCTGATCTCCGCGCTGGGCACCTCGACCAAGCTCTCCAGGATGCGGCCAAGTGCGAACCGGTCCATGTCCAGGCCGCGGGGACTGGGCTCCGGCGGTGCGAAGCCGGGGGTGTGCATCGAGGCCCCCTGTCCCTGAGCGGGTCCCACGCCCCCCAGATCGATCAAGCGGGCTTGTCCCTGGGCATTGACCAGGATGTTCTCCGGTTTCAAGTCCCGGTGCGCGACCCCCTGCTCATGGAGGTAGCCCACGGTATCGGCCACCTGGGCCACCAGCGCAGCGGCCTTGTCGATGGGCAGCTTGGCGCCGCCGAGGTGGGTGCCTTGGACCAGCTCCATGGCAAAGCCGCCGGGCACCTCCTCGATGTAGGTGGGCAGCCCGGGGTGGCTCAGGGCCGAGAGGGTGCGGCCCTCCTCGCGGATTCGCTGCTGCTGTGCAGCGTCGATCGCAAGCTTAATTGCAGCGTTTCGGCCGTCTGTGTGCTGCGCGCGGTAGACCACCGCCTGGCTGCCCTGGCCGATGCGCCAAAGCAGCTCCCAGTCGCTCAGGTTCTGGCCTGAGTGGTGGCCCTGAGGGTGCACGCTCTAAAGGCTCCGGTCCAGGGGGTAGGGGTCCACGTTGTCGTTCTTGCCGTCCCCGTCTGTGTCCGCACGGTTCGGGTCGGTACCCCAGGATAGCTCTAGGTCATCGGCGAGCCCGTCTCCGTCCAGGTCCAGGTGGGCTGGACTGGAGAAGGCTCGGTAGGGCTCCTCGCCTTCCAGGGTGACCATCCAGCCCTCCCGCAGCTCCCAGAAGTCGCTCAGACCGTCGCCCGTGCCGTCTTCTTGGGCGTCGGAGTCGATCTGCCCGTCCAGGCAGCCGTTGAGGGTCTCCTCTCGGGCGGAGATCCCGTTTTCTCCTTTGTAGGCGAGGAAAGGGAGGAAGATGAGCATGAAGGACTCCTTGGTGAATCCAAGGTAGCCCTGAGCGCTCGCTCATCTGTTTCTGTCCATTTCACCCACGAGGTCAGGCGTCTCGCGGCCCCTTCTGGCGCTCAGATCCGGTGGTCCATCTGGTCCAGAATCGCGCGCCGCAGCGCCTTAAAGGGCGCCCCTTCCATGGCCTCGAGGTGGGGAGCGGTCATCGCCAGCAGCAAGGGATCGCGCACGGTCAGGCCCTGGTCCAGCGCCTTGTGCAGGGCGGTGAGGAACTGACCCAGTACGGCGTCCTTGGCAGCCTCTGGGGCGATGTCCAGTTCTTTGGAGAGCTCTTGGAGCTCGGAGAGCAGCTGCTGGGCCGCGCCAGGACTGGCCTCGCCGGCGCCGAGCTGTTCTCTGAGGCGCTCGCGCAGTGCGACGGCATCGGCTGCCCAAGACTCGTCCCGTGGGAGGTGATCTCTGGCCAAACCGTAGCAAAATCCTGGCTTTTCGACACGACTGTAGCGGGTGAGCGCCGAGAATGCCTGCTCTACACGCCAGTCTCGCTCCTCGCCGCTGTGCTGCAGGTTGCGCAGGCGTGCGGTCAGCCACTCGATGAGGGTGGCTTGGGACTTGCGGGGCAGATCGGGCCACTTGGAGACGCCCTCGACCACGGCGCCGATGGCCACCAACTCGTCGTTGTAGCCGACCTGGTGGCGGCCCACGGTGAGCAGCTCAATGAGGGTGTCCCCCCAGCCTGGGGTGGGTTGGTCCGGCACCGCGTGAAGCTCTGGGGCCGGGGTGCTCAGCGGGGCTGCAGTCAGGCTCAAGCTGCCCCCCATGGTGCGCCAGCGAACCAGCTGCTGGGCGAGCGCGCGTTGGAGCTCGTTGCGTCGGTCCAAGATCAGTTGCCGAAGGGCAGGGTCCAGCTCTGGGCCGTCTAGGCGCTCAAGATGCCCCAGATCGTCGATCAGGCCATTGAAGAGGGTGGTCTCCTGGGTCGCGCTGCGCAGCAGTGCTCCGTGGATGTGGCTCTCGATGTCCTTCATGGTGCCTGTCCTGAATGTTCAAGCATCTTCGCATGAGTCGCTTGCTTTTGGCTTGCTTTCCGATTTCCTTTCGCTTTGCTTTGGCCTCTGGTGTGCCGCTTTGCCGCCTGCCAGCCGGGCTTGGGTTAGCCTTGGCCCATGCTTTCTATTGGTGATCCTGCGCCGAGCTTCGAGCGCCAGCCCGTCTTTGGTCTCCCCGTTCAGGTGCCGAGCAGCACACCGCTGTTGCTGTGCTTTGTGCGCTCTCTGTCCTCGCCCCTGACGCGACAGCGCTTGGCGGAGCTTCAGGAGCGCAACAGTGATTTTGACGTAGAGGGCATCCGAATCGCGGCCATCACGGACTCCGAGGCCGAGCTGGCTCAAGACTTTGTGCCCCGCTACCACGTGCTCGCCCCTGTGATCTGCGACCCGGAGCAGGTCCTCTTCAAGGAGTGGGGAGTCGGCGGCCACAACCCGGTGCTCGGTCGGCTGCGCGGTCTGGGTGTGGCCAATGTCCGCGGTGCCTTTCGCGCCCTCAAGCACGGCGTAGGACCCATCGAGCGGCGTCAGCTGCGCCTGCCTGCCCAGTTCCTGATCAAGGACGGCAAGATCCTGGCGGCCCACTACGCCCAGTCTGTGGGCGAAGACTTGGGCTTGGACGCGCTGCTCGCGGCCTTCAAGGCAAGCCAAGCGTGATTGGGCTGCTCCTTCTGGGGTGTACGCCCATTCCGGACCGAGCGGACCTTCTGCCTGCCGCTGTTGCGATCTCTGCAACAGGTGAAGATGGCCACGCCTTCAGCGTTGTCGTGCAGCTGGACGACCCCGAGCGTCCGCCGCGCCTGCGCTACACCGATGGCCTGCGCCGGGTGGATGGCCAAGCTCCTGGGGCGGCCCTTCCCCAGGGCGAGGTGCACGCTCAAGGGCCAGGCCAGGGGTTCGGGGTGCTGCTCAACCAGGGGCAAGTTCAGCTGAACCTCCCGCTGCGTGAGGAGCCGCTGGTGCTGGCGACCGGTGTGGCCAGCCTGCACTCGGTGGAGATGTTGCCCATCTCCCAGGCCACCGATGCGGCCCTGGCGCCCTATGGTGTGGTCTCCGTCGTGTTGCTTGGCACGGGGGACGCCGTGGCGGACGGCAGCTTTGACGAGTGGCGGGGAGCCAAGAGCTTGCCCGTAGACGGCGCGGGCTACGTGGCCTCTGGCTTGGGCCAGTGGGAGGGTCCGCGGGATGCCTCCCTGGCCGTCGTAGGGCGGATTCGGGGCGAACGCATCGTCGTTGGGGTCCGCGTGCGTGATGAGGATCTGCGCCTGGGTGAAGACCGCATCGAGCTGGTGACGGTGCACGGGGTGGTGCGCGTGCCCATCCAGCCAGCGGGGCCCTGTGCGGCGCTGGAGCGTTGGTCCTGTGCCTTCACCGAGCAGGTGGGTTTTGGGACGGGACTGGAGCTCGGCGCCGACCTGGCCTCGGTGGTGGAGACCGGGTTGATCCTTCGCTATGTCGACGTCGATGGCACAGACGAGGCCACGGTGCTGCAGACGGCACCCTCCATTCAATCCCTTCTCGACGTTCCGGCCGCCGGACCGCCTCCGAGGATCGCCCAGGAGCTGTGATGCAACCGACCTTTGTCACCTTGGCCTGCCCGGATTTGCCCCTCGCCCGCGCCTTCTACGAAGCGATGGGCCTGGTGGCCTCCGAGAAGAGCAACGAGCGCGTGGTCTTCTTCGGACTCGATGGGCTGATTCTCTCCCTCTACGGTGTGGAGGCCTTGGCCACGGACGCTGGGGTGCCGGTGTCCGCCGATGCGGGGACCGCCAGGATCGCCCTGGCCCACAACGTTCGCCAAAAGGAGGACGTTCAGCTCTGGCTGGACAAGGCCCAGTCCGCCGGAGGCCGCATCACGGTGCCGGCCAGCGATGTGTTCTGGGGCGGTCACCGGGGCTACTTTGTAGATCCCGCCGGACACGCCTGGGAGGTGGCCTGGAATCCCTTCTTGGAGTGGGATGCCGATGGCCGACCGGTGCTCTCCGCTTAGAGCGGCCCAAAGAGCATGCCGCCACCGGTGGGCGCGAAGAGCAGCAGGCCCATCGCCAGCAAGGCGTACACCACACAGATGACCAGGATCGGCTTGTCGGTGAGCAACACCTTGGAGGGGTCTCCGGTCTTGCCCTGCTGCACCAGGTACATGTAGCGGAAGACCGCGTACAGGGCTGTCTCTTATACACATCTCCGAGCCCACGAGACAGGCAGAAATCTCGT
>CAJXRZ010000074.1 GCA_913060515.1 uncultured Pseudomonadota bacterium
CTATCCTCTTCGTCGGCAGCGTCAGATGTGTATAAGAGACAGCATCCGGTGCGGAGGGTCCCCATTTTGTTGATCTTTTCTTGAACTGCGGAGCCACCCGCGCTCGACCACGGTCCCCGCCGAGGAGCCTCCCCTCTCCTCAATCTGGTGTCCTTCCAGAACCGCTCACTGGCCAGCGGGTGTCCCAGCTTTCGCAGAAGCTCCGGCGGGCACGATTCAGCACGACGGACAGGGTGAGCGAGTCCCCCTCGCTCACCCTCTCCGTGCCTGTGCTTAGCTTGCACTTATGCAGCGCACCCACGGCTTGATTTTGACTTCGACCCTGCTCTTAGGAGCGGTCGGGCTCACACTGTCCTCGCCGGCGAGACGCGCGCGCCTGCCCTGGATGCCGGAACAGGTTCAAAGGCTGCTGGAGCAAACGCCATGCGCACAGGCTCCCCAGCTCTCCGACGCCCAACTCATCGCGGCGCTGCGCTCCGGCCTCGTGGATCCTTGCGGCCGAATTGACGCCGCCATCCCGACGCACCCCGCAGCGGAACGCTGGCTTCAGACAGAGGTCTTGGGTGAGCTCTCAGGTCCCGAGAGTCTGCGCCTTCGAGCCGCCCAGAGCTTGGTGCGGATGGAGCGCCCAGACTCTGCCGCGGCCGAGCTGAGGACGGGCCACCTGGGGCCAGAGGCGCGGCAGGCCCTTCTGCGTACCCTGAACCCTCAGCTTGAGGGCCTGGACCTGCCCTTTGACGCCACCGGTGCCAGCGCCGCTCAGCGCTTTTCACGGGGGGATTGGGCCGTGCGAGAGGAGCTGGCGGATGCCTTGTACGCAGAGCTCCGCTGGCCCACCCTGGTGGACCCGGAGCACGCCCCGGAGCAGGCGGCGCTCCCTCAAGTGCTGGTGGAAGGCACCCTCGAAGGCTTGGGGTGGAGCAGCGCGCTGCTGGCCGAGGCCTTGAAGGATTTGGAGCTGGGCCATCCTATTCAGCAGCTCGAGGGCCACACCCTCCGCCTGCTCCAGCAAGGTGGCAGCGACTGCAGCCAGGCGGATCCGGCCTGCCTGACTCTGCTGCTGAACGAGCTCGATGGCCACGCAGGCGCCCCGCAAGCCCCCCTTGCGCCCCTTCTCGGCGTCGCCCCCGAGGACTTGGCCCTCTTTCACCGGGCGGCCCAGAGCGTTCTCGAGTCTCCCAACCCAGAGGGGCGGCTCCTGGGTCTGGTGGCCCATCCCGCTCATAGCTACGGGTCCTCGGCATGGCAGGCCGGTCAACGCGGCGAGCCAGGCCTGGTCTTGCGCTACGGCGGTGGCTCTCCTGCGGCCTCGGCCAGCGCGGCCTTGGCACTGGGCCTTGCAGCCGATGTTCCGGTGCAGATCTACGGCGCCAACAGCGACACCCTGATCATCGAGGTGGGATCACGGCGCGCCAGAGTGGGCCCCTGTGGCCCGGGCACCGCCCTGGACGGCGGCGATCTGCCGCAGCTCTCCCCAGACGAGGTCAGAGAGTGGGCCTTGCGAGAGCGGGTGGCCGGCTTGGCTGCAGCCGGAGACTTCGAGGGCGCCGTGCTGGCCTCGGTAGCGGAGACAGGAGAAGTCATGACGCCGCAGTGGAGGGCTCTGCGCGGGGGACTCTTGGCCTGTCAGGGGATCCGCCTCCCAGGACTGCAAGACCCTGGGCTCGCTACCGACTGGGCCCTGGCCTGCGGTCAAGCTCCCTTGCCTGGAAATGCCCAGCAGGACACCCTCTCCACAGACATGGCGCAGGCCTGCAAGGGCAGCCTGTGGGTGAATCCGCTGGCTCCCTGAGGGTCAAGGGCCTGCCAAGGACGACTGGGCGAACTCTGCGCATGCTTTAATCGCCCCTCATTCTGTAGAGGGCCCAGCCTTGCCGCGCGCGCTTGTCGTTTTTGCCGTACTGCTCAGCACTTGGTTGCTGTGGTCCGGTGTCTACGAGCCCCTGACCATCGGTCTCGGTGTGGCCAGCTGCGCCTTCGTTGCCTGGTTCACGACGCGCTTGGAGCCAGGACCACAGCCCAAGACAGACATGGGCTTCTGGTTCCGTCTGCTGCTCTACGTTCCCTGGCTGCTCAAAGAGATCGTCATCGCGAACCTTCAGGTGGCGCGGGTGATCTGCTCTCCGAGCATGCCCATCAGCCCGCAGATGCTGCGTGTGCCATGTGGCCCCAAGACCCCACTGGGTCAGACCCTCTACGCAAACAGCATCACCCTGACCCCGGGCACCATCACCCTGGACCTCCGCGACGACACGGTGTTGGTCCACGCGCTCAGCAAGGGCAGCTCACAGGGTGAAATGGATCGCCGCTGCCGCCACGTCGAGGGCCAGTCCTGATGTTCTGGGCAGCCATGATCGGGGTCATCGTGACGATGGTGCTGGCCATGATCCGCGCGATTCTTGGCCCAACGGTCTTTGACCGCATCCTGGCCTTGAACATGTTCGGTACCAAAACGGTGCTGCTCATCGCAGTGGTCGGCTTCTTGGTCGGTCGACCGGACTTCTTGGACCTGGCGCTCATCTACGCACTGATGAACTTCATTGGCACCATCGCCATCCTCAAGTACGCCCGTTTCGGCTCCCTAGGCAGCGACGCGAAGCGTCCTCGGAGCCAGCTGTGATCGTCCTGGACATCATCAGTTGGGTGCTCTTGGTGAGCGGCGGCCTGTTCTGCATCATCGGTGGCATAGGCATCATCCGCCTTCCGGACTTCTACACCCGCACCCACGGCGCCTCCATCACGGACACCCTTGGAGCTGGTCTGATGCTGGCTGGCTTGGGTGTGCAGACCCTGCCGCACTTCATGGACGGTGACTGGCTGATCTTGGTCAAGCTGATGGCCATCGCGGCTTTCTTGCTCATCACCAGCCCCACGAGCGGGCACGCTCTGGTCAAGGCCGCCTACGCGCGGGGCGTCCGCTGGAACCAAGGCGATGTCCCGCTGCTGAACAAGAAGAAGGAGGGCGAAGAATGACAGTAGAACCTCTTCTCTTCGGCTTCCTGATCGTCATGGCAGTGGTCATCATCCGCATGCGCAGCTTGCTCGCAGCCGCGATGCTTTCAGGGATCTTCTCCCTGATTAGTGCGGGGCTCTTCGTGCTGATGGACGCCGTCGATGTGGCCTTTACTGAGGCCGCCGTGGGTGCAGGCATCTCCACAGTGCTGTTCTTGGGCACCCTTGCCTTGACCCCAACGCAAGAGAAGCAAGGCAAGTTCAAGGTCCTGCCGCTGCTGGCCGTCATCATCACCGGCCTGGTGCTCCTCTGGGGCATCGCCGACATGCCCTACTACGGCGACCCAGCCGCGCCGGTACACGTCTACTTGGCCCCCGACTACATCCAGGGCACCGCTGAGCACTTCCACATCCCCAACATCGTGACCGCCGTGCTCGGCAGCTACCGTGGCTACGACACCTTTGGCGAGACCACCGTGGTGTTCACCGCCGCCACGGGCGTGCTCCTGCTGCTGGCCTACCGCCGCCAGGACCAGGACCAGCTCGTCCCCGAAGTCCCCGAGCCGGACGAGGGCGAAGAATGAGCGGGCCCAACCCCATGCGCATGCGCGAGATGGTGGTGGTGCGGGAGATCTCCCGGCTGCTCATCCCATTCATCCTGCTCTTCGCCCTCTACGTCCAGTTCCACGGGGACTTTGGACCAGGCGGCGGCTTTCAGGCGGGGGTGATCTTCGCGGCCGGCTTGGTGCTCTACGGTCTGGTCTACGGCCTTGATGCGCTCCAACGGGCCGTTCCTCCGCGCCTCATCGAGGTCCTCGCTGCAGGCGGCGTCCTGATCTACGGCGGGGTGGGCGTGGCGAGCATGGTGATGGGAGGGCAGTTCTTGGAGTACAAGATCTTCGATCCCCACCACGGCGAACACTACGGCTTGCTGCTCATCGAGGCCGGGGTCGGCATCACCGTGACCGCGGCGATGACCGCCATCTTCTACGCCTTCGCCGGCCGGGACCGCGCCCGCGACGAGGAGGCCCGATGAACGCCGTCGCAGGGCTTTGGGTCTACGCCGTTGTCATCGTGCTGATGATGATTGGCCTGTACACCGTGATCTCCAGGGACAACCTGGTGAAGAAGATCATGGGCCTGAACATCTTTCAGGTCTCCGTGATCATGTTCTACGTCGCCTTGGGGAAGGTCGACGGCGGCACCGCGCCCATCTTCAAGGCCACGCACGGAGAGCACCTCGACACCGAGGTGGTGTTCTCCAACCCCTTGCCCCACGTGCTGATGCTCACCGCCATCGTCGTGGGAATCGCCACCACCGCCTTGGGCTTGGCCTTGGTGGTTCGCATCCAGGAAGCCTACGGCACCGTCGAAGAAGACGAGCTCGTTCGCATCGACCAGGAGGGCGGCGCTTGAACGCCCACTTGCCCGCAATCCAAGTGGTGTTGCCTCTGCTGGCAGCGCCGGTCTGCGTCTTGCTCCAGAACCGCAAGGTCGTGGGTGTCTGGGCGACTCTGGTCGCTTGGGCCAGCTTTGCCATCGCCATTACCATGCTCGTCCACACCATGGAGCACGGGACCATCTCCTACGCCCTGGGCGGCTGGGAGTCCCCCCTGGGGATCGAGCTCCGGGTTGATGTCGCCAACGCCTTCCTGGCCACCATCGTGACCGGCATCGCGAGTATGGTCCTGCCCTATGGACCGGGTTCAGCGACCCTCGCCATCCCCGAGGACAAGCAGTACCTCTTCTACACGGCCTTTCTGCTCTGCATGACGGGCTTGCTGGGCATGTCGGTGACCGGAGACGCCTTCAACGTCTTCGTCTTCGTGGAGATCACCTCCCTGTCCTCGTACACGCTCATCGCACTGGGCAAGGGCAGGCGGGCACTCACTGCGGCCTTCTCCTACCTGGTGATGGGCACCATCGGCGGCACCTTCATCCTGCTGGCCATCGGCCTCTGCTACCAGATGACCGGCACCCTAAACATGGCGGACATGGCCCTACGCCTGCAGCCCGTGATGGGAACACGCACGGTCTTGGTGGCCTTTGGCTTCTTCGTCGTGGGCGCCTCCATCAAGCTGGCGGTCTTCCCACTGCACCAGTGGATGCCCAACGCCTACACCCACGCCCCCTCCGTGGTCAGCGCCTTCCTGAGCGCCACGGCGACCAAGGTCTCCTACTTCGTGCTCGTCCGGGTGGTCTTCACCATCTTCGGCGCCGCCTACGTCTTCGGCACCGTGCACTTTGAGTGGCTGCTGATGCCCTTGAGCATCGCGGCCATGTTCGTGGGCTCCATCGCGGCGATGTACCAGACCCACATCAAGCGCCTGCTGGCCTACAGCTCCATGGCCCAGATTGGGTACATGACCCTGGGCCTGTCCATGAACAGCGTCGAGGGTCTGACCGGCGGCTTGGTACACCTCTTCAACCACGGCTTGATGAAGGGCGGACTCTTCTTAGTCGTGGCCAACATCACCTTCCGGCTGAACTCGTCCAAGATCGAGGACATGGCGGGCCTGGCCCGCAAAATGCCCTGGACCAGCCTTGCCTTTGCCATCGGAGGGCTTTCCCTGATTGGCGTGCCCGGCACCGCTGGCTTCATCTCCAAGTGGTACCTGGTCCAAGGCGCCCTGGTGAAGGGACAAGTCTGGCTGGCCCTGCTCATTCTCATGAGCAGCCTGCTCGCCGTCGGCTACGTCTGGAAGGTCATCGAGGTCATGCTCCTCAAGCCGCCCACCGACCGGGTCGAGAACACCAAGCCCGCCCCCCTGAGCATGATCTGGCCCGTCTGGGTGATGATCGGCTCCACCGTGGTCTTCGGACTCTGGACCACCTGGACCGGAACGGTCGCTGAAGTGGCCGCAGAGACGCTGATGGGGCTGCGATGACCGCCACCCTGATGATGGCTGCCTTCTTCATCCCCATCGGGGTGGTCCCCTTGATGTGGGCCGCACGCAAGGTGCCCGACCTGCGCGATGGGTTGATGGTGGTTGCTGGGCTGCTGACCTTCGCGTGCGTGGTCGGCATGGTCCCAGCCGTCGCAGCCGGAGCAAGACCCGAGGTCGTGTTCTTCCATGTCTTCGACGGCGTTCCTCTGGCCTTTAAGTTGGAGCCCTTGGGCCTGGTCTATGCCTTGGTGGCCTCGGGCCTCTGGGTCCCCACCAGCCTCTACGCCTTTGGCTACATGCGAGGCCACGGAGAGACGAACCAGACCCGCTTCTTCATCTGCTTCGCCCTGGCCATCTTCGCGGCCCTGGGCATCGCGATGTCGGCCAACCTCTTCACGCTCTTCACCTTCTACGAAGTGCTCACCTTCTCGACCTACCCCTTGGTCACCCACGCCGGGAATGAAGACGCCAAGCGAGCGGGACGCATCTACCTGGGCATCTTGGTCACCACATCGGTCACCATGCTGCTGCTGGCTGTGATGTGGACCTTTGTCATCGCTGGGACCCTGGACTTCACTGTCGGCGGCATCCTGGCCGGCAAGGTGGACGGCCCGGTCATCCCCATCCTGCTGGGCCTGTTCGCCTTTGGCGCCGGCAAGGCAGCGCTGATGCCCTTCCACCGCTGGCTTCCCAACGCGATGGTCGCGCCCACTCCGGTGTCTGCGCTCCTGCACGCTGTGGCCGTGGTCAAGGCCGGCGTGTTTACCATCCTGAAGGTGGTCATCTACATCTTTGGGCTGGACCTGCTCTACACCACAGGGGGCTCCGACATCCTCAAGTGGGTGGCCGCAGGCACCATCCTGATCTCCTCGATCGTCGCCTTGCGCCTGGACAACTTCAAGGCACGCCTGGCCTACTCCACCATCTCCCAGCTCGCCTACATCGTGCTGGGGGCCATGCTGGTGACACCAGATGCCGTGGTCGGCGCCAGCATGCACATCGCCATGCACGCCATGGGCAAGATCACGCTCTTCTTCGTGGCCGGTGCCTGCTTGGTCAGCGTACACAAGTCCAAGGTCAGCGAGCTCAACGGGCTGGGCCGCAAGATGCCGGTGATGTTCGGCGCCTTCACCGTAGCCGCCTTCTCCATCATCGGCTTGCCCCCTGGGGGAGGCTCCTGGAGCAAGTGGTTCATGGCCCTTGGCTCGACCACCCAGCCCAGCGACTACCCCTTCGTCTTTGTCTACATGCTCAGCTCTTTGCTGGCCATCGGCTACCTGATGCCCATCGTCGCCCGAGCCTTCTTCTTGCCGGAGAAGGTGGACCACGGCCACGACGCCCATCATGACGCGCACCACGATGAGGGACACCACGCGGAAGTAGAGCCCTCCATCGAGGACCCAAGCCTGGTGCCCATCCTGCCAATTGGCGAGAGCATCCGGGAGACCCACCTGCTGATGTTGGGCCCGATCGTGCTCACCGCCGCCGGCTGCGTCGCGCTCTTCCTGCTGGCGCCTCAGCTCGAGGCCTTCTTGCGCCCCATCGTCGGAGGTGCCCCATGAGCGAGCACGAGCACGGGCCACCGAGCGTCAGCGCGGGCGGCGTCAAGCGCGTCCTGTGGGTGCTCTACGCCGTGGTGGCGATCTTCATCGCCATCGACGTCGTCTGGTTCGGCCCAGACTGGGTCTCCAACTTGGGCCAAGAGACGCACCACGAAGAGCCAGGCCACGAGGAAGCAGCGCACTCAGAGCCGGAGGACCAAGGTGGCCCGGAGGAGTTCTGGCCGGATGAGAAGGTCGCCCACGAAGGCGATGAGGCTCACCCCGTCGGCCACATGGCCAACCCAAACACCGAAGAGCACGGCTTCGGTGGTCACAAGCACGGCCACTACGCCTTCGAGAAGCTGCCCATCTTCCACGCGCTCTACGGCTTCGCCGGCTGCGTGTTGTTGGTCCTCGCTGCGCGGGTCCTGCGAATGGTGGTCATGAGGGACGAGGACTACTACGGCGACGACGCGCCGCTGGACGAAGCGCAGACGGAGGAAGGCCATGCTTGAGAGCATTGCAGCCTCGCTGCCACCCGGGTTGATCCTAATCTTTGGTGCGCTACTCCTTCCCCTGATTCCAGGGGAGAGCGCTCCCACGGGCGAGTCCGCTGACGGCATCTGGCCACTGTCCGGCAAGAGCAAGCTGGGCATGCGCGGCATCTTGATGCTGCTCCTGCCGATCTTGGGCCTGGCTCAGATGTGGCTGCTACCCCTGGGTCACACCGTAGACGTCGAAGTCTTTGGCTACGCCCTTCAGCCGGTCCGAGTCGATCGTCTCTCGCGCATCTTCGGCACCATCTTCCACATCGCGGCCTTGATCTCCGTGATCTACGCCCTGCGGGTACGGGACACGCTGCAGAACCTCAGCGGCTTGGCCTATGCAGGCGCCGCCATTGGCGCGGTCTTCTCCGGCGACCTGATCACGCTCTTCGTGTATTGGGAGCTCACCGCCCTGACCTCGGTCTTCTTGATCTGGGCCAAGCGCACCAACCGCGCCACCCGCGTGGGCATGCGCTACCTAATTGTGCAGGTGCTCTCCGGTGTATTGCTGCTCGCCGGCACGCTCTTCCACTACGCGGACACCGGCTCGCTGGCCTTCGATCTGCTCAGCCTGGACGGCTCCCTGGGCCACTGGCTGATCTTCCTGGCCTTTGGAATCAAGGCTGCCTTCCCCATGCTGCACAGCTGGCTGGAGGACGCCTACCCCGAGGCCACCATCACCGGCACTGTGTGGATGAGCGCCTTCACCACCAAGATGGCCATCTACGCATTGGCCCGTGGTTTTGCCGGCACCGAGATGCTCATCCCCATTGGGGCAGCCATGACGGCCTTCCCAATCTTCTACGCGGTGATTGAGAACGACCTGCGCCGGGTTCTGGCCTACAGCCTGAACAACCAGCTTGGCTACATGGTCGTGGGCGTAGGCGTGGGCACAGAGCTGGCCATCAACGGCGCCGCAGCGCATGCATTCGCGCACATCCTCTACAAGGGCTTGCTCTTCATGACCATGGGTGCCGTGCTGCTGCGCGCGGGCACGGTCAACGGCTCCGACTTGGGTGGGCTGTGGCGCAAGATGCCGTGGACGACCACCTTCTGTGTGATCGGTGCCATGGCCATCTCGGCCTTCCCGCTCTTCTCAGGCTTTGTCACAAAGTCCATGATCCTGACGGCAGCGGCGGACGAGGGCCACACGTGGACCTTCTTGATTCTGCTCTTCGCCAGCGCGGGTGTGTTCCATCACTCCGGCATCAAGATCCCCTACTTTGCCTTCTTTGCCCATGACTCCAAGCTGCTGCCAAAGATCACTGGCGAGGCCCCCCGCAACATGCTGGTGGCCATGGCAATCGCTGCCTTCCTATGCATCGCTGTTGGTGTCTATCCAGCACCTCTCTACGCGATGCTGCCCTACGACGTTGGGGACTACAGCGCCTACGACCTGACCCATGTGGTCACCCAGATGCAGCTGCTCTTGGGCTCCGCGGCCGCCTTCGTCTTCCTTCAGAAGATGGGCTGGTACCCAGCAGAGCTGCGCAGCACAGTGCTCGACGTGGACTGGGTCTACCGCAAGCTGCTGCCCGGTGGCCTGCGTGCCACCTACAACGCCATAGACAAGGGCGCAGAGAAGACCAAAGCGGCCGTTGGCCGTGCTGTTCTGGCAGGGGTCAATCGCTTTGGCCAGATGTTCCGTCCCGGCGACCGCTCCTTCGGTGAGCCTTGGCCCAGCGGTGAGACCGCGATGTGGGCTGCGGTCGTCTTGGTGGCCTACTTGGTGCTCAGCATCGTCGGCAGCCAAGCCGGCTGAGGCAGAGGGCCGAAGGGCTGAACAGGACTTGCTTCCCGTCAGCCCAAGGCTGCGCGGATGGCTTGAACCCGCTTCAGGTCCAAGGGTGCGTCCAGGTCGCCGTCTTGGTGCAGCGCCGTGCCCACAATCGCGCCCGTGCATAGGGGGGCCAGGATCTCGGCCGTGGCCAGTGAGAAGCCGCTTCCGATCCACAGGGGCGCTCTGGGAACGGCACGCCGAACAGCCTCCAGATCCGCCGGCGAGGTCGCTGCCCCAGTGCCCGATCCGGAGACCACCAGCACATCAGCTCCCCCACGACCAAAGCAGTCCTTGGCGGATTGGGCCAGATCGCTTCCCACGCCCAGGGGAGCTGCGTGCTTGACCATGACATCCGCGACAATGCCGAGGTGAGGCGCGACCCGCTTGCGGTAGAGCAAGGTCTCTCGAGCCCGCCCTTGGATGACCCCTTGGTCCGTCACCATCGCGCCGCTGAGCACGTTGATCCGTACGAATCCTGCTCCAGCCGCTGCCGCAGCACCAAGGGCGGACAGGCCGTCGTTGCGCAGCGCGTTGACCCCGACCATCAGGCTGTCACCGAGTTCGGCAACCACCTGCTGAGCCACCACAGCCAACATCGCGGTCACGTGAGGCTCCACCAGCTCGGCAAAAGGCGCATCTCCCAGGTTCTCGACGATCACAGCCTGGGCGCCCCCCTCAGCCAATACACGCGCATCCCGAAGCGCACCCTCCACAATGGCCTGGAGGCCGGGGCCTGAGCGCGGCGCGCCTGGAAGCGGCGGCAGGTGCAGCACTCCAATGAGGGGCTTGGGATGGGCGAGCAGTGAAGCAAAGGTGGACATCTCTGAGCTTTAGCCGGCTGGCGCGCTCTAAAACAGGGCCAGCTGAGGTACCTGGGTCTCGCGGGCCACTGTGTTCATCTCAGAGGCCAAGAACAGCTCTTGCTCCAGACCGGGCTCAGGTAGCTCCTGCCCATGAGGGACCAGGGCCACTGCTCCAGGTGCCAAGACCTGGCAGGCACTCTGAGCCGATGCCAGATCATCCGCGATCGAGGCCACTACGCGCACCCCGAAGCGCACACCCAGCTCGCGCGCAAAGTCTCCGAGCTGCTCCAAGCTGTGCCCCTTGGGCCGCGGCAACTGCAGCTCAGCGCCCTGCAGCTTGAGCGCACCAAAGCGGGCGGCGACGTGGTCTACAAGCTCCGAGCTGGGCGCGCCCCAGAAGCGAAACACCAGGGCCGCTCCCTCCAGGCTGCCAGGGGTCAGCGGCAAGAGCGCCTGTGCGCGGGCTGGGAAGGCCAGAACCTTGTCCATAGACTGGGGCTGAGGGCGCTGCTGCAGGACGACTCGGCCCAGGACCTGCCAACGGCTTGGCGTGCAGCGCACACCGGAGGGCAGCGCCATGGCTCCTTCGGCGGTCTGCAGCGCCAGCATGGGGCGTCCGCGTCCGCGTGGTGCAACCACAACCAGCTCACCGTCTTTCGCGCCCGGATCCACCAACAGGAGGTCTCCCGGGAACAGCGAAAGACCGTGAATCTCACCAGGAGCGCGCACTTCCACACACACCCCGCCCATACGGGCGGACACCGCAGCGTCTGCAAACACCAGGCTTGGAACCTGAAGGGGCGCGGGGCTGAAGGCTTGAAGCAGCATGATGGAACTCCTGTTGTCGGTGGCGACACAAACAACCTACTGAACATTCCCACGGGTTGTAGACCAAAAATTGTCCGCGGACATTTTTTGTCCGCTCACCTCCATCGATCAAACGGGGTAACTTGGCTGCGGAGATCCAATGCGCACTCGCTCACAGCCTCTTCTCATCGCAGTCACCTTCCTCTCTTTTGGCACCCTGTTGGGGACTTTGATGCCCAGCGCACAGGCCCAGGATCCATCGCCGACTGCGGTTCCACTCTCCCCCCCTCAGACGGAGCTGCTCTGCAAGACCTTCAAGGTCACCCCGGACGACGAGTACGGCGGAGTCTTCGAAACCACTGATGCAACCGACCCGATCGGCCAATGGGTACAAGATCAGAGCGCTGCCGGTTGGGGGCCCCACTCCAGTGATTTGGAGTTCGCGACCAAAGCGACCGGCTTCCCCGTTGCCTACAACCAGATCTGCCTGTCCCGAGCCCGCTGAGCCAGGCCCCGCTGGAGAAGAGCCCACGCCGGCCCGACCCGCTCCGACAGCACGGAGGAGCGCTCTCTCTGGTCCGTGGTGGTGAGCAGAGGGGCGCTGAGCTCCATGGCTGCACGATCACTCTTCCCCAGGACCCGCAGCTCATCTGGCAAGACAGCTCCCTGCTGGAGTGCCGCGCCAGCGGGGGGGACCTGGGCAACTTGAAGTCCTGCACGCTTCGCGGGGCCTCCCTAAAGAATGTCCGCATTCACAGCCTCAGGTCCTGCGAGCTGGCCCATGCCAGGCTGGACGGCGTTGACCTGACGGGGGCCGATCTGAGCCGGACCAACTTCTATGGTGCCACGCTCCTAAACTGCACCCTCGAGGGCGTGAAGGCCTTGGGGGCAGACATCCGCGACGTCAAAGGCCTCACCACAGAGCAACGCGCTCTCCTGGTGGCGGCCGGTGCCAGAACGCATGCCACATGGCAGGAGCCCCTCCCTGCTCCACTGCAAGGTGCCCTCAGCGCCCTTCTGCTGCCCTTGGGGGCCGCCTTGGTACTCGGCCTGACAGTCGCTGCGCTCAGCCTGCCCTCGGCGCCAGCAGAGCCCAAGGTGGCCTCGCCGGCGGGATGGATGCCGAGCGTGGACGCCGACACAGAGACCCAGAGCCAACTCCAGGACTTTCGGCTCGGAATCGCTGCGGCTCACGAGAACCTGAAGGGCCGAGGCGGACGCAGCTACCCCACCTTGGAAGAGGTGCAGGCCAACCACTACGATCTGGACGGAGACGGGCCTGGGCAGGCGCTCGGAGTGCTCTTCCCCAAGGGCCTGCCAAGAAACCTGCTCTCCCCAGGCGAGGGCAGCGTCTTGCCCTACTGCAACGCCACCCCTGACCAGCTCACCCTGAGCGAGGAGGACGTGGACTGGCACTACTGCCCGGAGACCGGCAGGGTGCTGGCCTCGGCGGGGCACACCTTGGAGCCCACCTTAGATTGGTGAGCCCTAGGGAAGCTGAAGGAAGTAGACCGACTCGATGAGGTAGAGCCCATCGGGAAAGGGTCCCTCCGTGACGGCCTCTCCCTCGCCGGCCAGGGCCGCGCTGGTGCCGCCGTAGCCCATGGCCAGCACCTCTCCATCCAAGCCCTTGCCCAAAGGAAGCGGCAAAGCGGCGTAGAACCCTTGCAGGGATTCCTTGGAGTCCGCCACTCCGTATTTGTCCAAGAGCGGAACCACCTCAGGGTAGAGCGCTCCCAGGCCCACCCGCAGCTCCAGCGGCAAGCTGACCCCGCAGCCACCCTCGGCCTCCATCAAGCTGAGCTCGGACCAGGAGATCACCCACTCCGGCTCGGTGCTGGCCAGCTCGCTGGTGGTGGCGACGATGTGCTCCTGAACGCAGGAAACCTCGGTGCCGCTGGCCTCGTACAAGGTGTAGATCACGGTGCCGGACGAGACCTGTCCATCGGCGACCTCCAGGCCACCGCTGAGTCGAACCCGAGCAAAATCTGGTGCGCCCGTGTCCGTATCCGAGGTGTCGTTCGCGGTGTCCGCGCTGTCCCACCCCCGAGCACCCGTGTCCTCTGCGTTCATGCCGGCACCGGTACACGCACACAAGCACGCAAGGGCGACCACGCTGAGGAATTCTCGTTTCATGGGTGACTCCACCCTGCCTGCTTCAACAATAGCCCTGAGATGCACCACTGCCTACAGGGACCAAGCGAAACTGGGCCAGAGCGTGTACCAAGCCTCCGGCGCCCAGCCATCGGGCCCTTCACGTCCGAGCTCGGCATCTTCGGAGGTGGCGTGGCCTTGGAAGGCCAGCTCTTCGTCTCCGAAAGCCTGGTACCAGCCCATGGAGTCTGGGTGAGGCGCACGGTCCGCCATGTCCGGATCCGCAGGCCCAACGGCCATCGCCGTGGGCGCCGTGAAGCTGGCGTCCTCAACCCAGTCAGGCTCGCAGTCCGTCTCCAGGTTTCGCACTGTGACGCGGACCTTGTCCTGGCAATCGGGACAACCCGCGATGGCTGGATCGGGAACCCCCTCCAGGGTCTGGAGCAAGCTGCAGAGGTGCCAGTCGGCGCTTGGCTCCTGGCTCCACCCCTCCTCGTAGAAGGTCCATACGCTGTGCCCACGCCACGCACCATCATCGCCTGGTGAGACCGAGGCGTATTGGAGCCCCCAGCTGGGGGGGCCAGTGCCGGAGGGAGCGGAGGTACAAGCAAGGAGCAACAGGAACATGCGCGCATTCTCTCACAAGGAAGGACAAGAGGCGCCCCAGCTAAGCTGAGACGCCTCTTGGTGCCAAATCGCCGGACGAATCCAGCGAGGATGCTTACTCGAAGGCCGAGAGGTCGGCAATCCACCAGATGCGGGAATCCATCAGACCGTTTGGCATCTCGCTGCCAAGGCCAGCCTCGACGGCGACGTTGTTTCCGTCAGCGTCAACCGACAAGGTCAGGTCATCTTCCATCTCGAAAGCATAGACGTAGCCGTAGTCGTAGAGGGTCTCGGTGTCTGCAAAGGCAGCCGAAGAGTCCTTGGTCCATGCAGCGTAGTAGCTGAAGGCGTAGGGCTCGAAGTCAGCGGACCAGTCCAGCTCGGCGTCGATGACAGCCTGCTCCAGAGCGGGGCCCGTGTTGGGACCCAGCGGACCGAAGCCAACGGCGAAGCGGGTGTCCAAGAGGAAGCCACTTGGGTCGGTTGCGCCCCAGTCGTCGGGGTTCAGGTTGGTGCAGTCGGTGTTGCCAGCATCTTCCAGCTCAACTTCTGCGCCGTACCACAGGTCATCGAGACCCATGTTGTCGACGGCGACCTCGTTGAAGTAGGCGAAGTAGGTGCAGGTGTAACGCTCGTCACCAGCCTCGAAGTAAGCCTCTTCGTAGAGGGTCACGGTGGCGTAGGGACGCACTTCGGTTCCATCGCTGGCCACGAAGGGGCCGTAGGCACCGTCGGTGTAAGCGGTGGTGAAGCTGAAGCCGATCCGGTAGGGCTCAAACACGGCGTCGGCGTCGGCGTCGGCGTCGGTGTCGGAGTCGGCATCAGCGTCTGCGTCTGCGTCTGCGTCGGTGTCGGTGCAGTCCTCACCAGCGGCGGAGTCGCAGACATCATCCTTGTCGGTGCAGGCGGACAGACCGGCGAGAAGGCTCAGGGTCAAGAGACCGAGACCAAGCTTGCGAGTGATCATAGGGATTTCCTCCATCTTGGGGCAGTGCCCCGGGGGTCAAAATCGGAGACCTTCGGCACAGGCCTGAGATCGTCGAGCAAGGCAGCTTAGTCCCCTGACAGGGCACCTCGCAACCTTTCATGCCAACTGTAAGAGCGAGTTTCTCCGACCACCACGCCCAAACTGCAAGCGGCTCTTAGCGCCCTGGGGCGGCTGCTCGGATGTCTCTGGCGCGCTCTCCGCTCGGCGAGAGAGCCAAATAGCTGGAAAAACTCGCGAGCGCCTGCGTGGAATTCTCAAGCTTCTCACTGTAGTACTGGCCCCGGGCATAGTGAACCAGTGCGGTCTCCGGTCCAAGGAGGACCGCCTGGTCGTACAGGGCTTCGGCCCTCTTGGGATCCTCGGAAGCATAGAGCTGAGCGACGAGAATGAGGGCGATGGGGTCCTTTCCCTGGAGCGCTTGGCGCCCCAGGTCAAGATCGCGGTCGAAGAGTGCTTGAGCAGCGAGCGCTCGTGAGGCCAAGCGGGCATCAAAGGGATTCTCGCTCTCGCGCAATTCTGCGTGAGCCTCTCCCAGCATCTCTGAGGCCCGGTCCAAACCAAGACGCCCCAGAGCGAAGCCCAGGACATAGGTGGCCAGCGGATCCTGCCCAAGCTTCAAGCGACGCTGAGCCAACTCCTTGGCGTGCTCCGGATCGCTGCGCGCGAAGAGGTCGAGCAGCCCCTCCAAGGTGTCCCTGCGAGGATCCTCCGGAAGCTGCGCCAGCAGCCGCTCGGCCTGGGTGACCCGGTCCAGCTCAATGAGCACCTGGAGACGAGCTCCCTGGATGCGAAAATCAAGGGGCCTGCTCGCGGACGCGCGCTCCAGGGACGCCAAGGCTTCGCGGTGGTGCCCCTGAGAGGCTTGAAGAGCGGCAAGATTCAACAGGAGATCGGGGTTGTCCGGGTCTCGTCCCAGTCCCTCCTGAACGGCCACTGCGGCCTCCGACGCTTTCCCGGAGCGCGCCAAAAGCTCAGCCCGCCAGATCTGCGCTTGGCTGTGTACGCGCGCGTGCAAATCGGGGTCTTCCAAGAAGCTCTGCACGGCCTTGAGTTGCATACTCGGAGCACCGGAGGCCGTCTCCTGCTGCAAGGCCAAGAGGCTGAGTTCTGGCCCTCCCCCAAGCGCCTCCGCATCCGCGATGGCCTGCTGGGTACAGCGGGTGTCCCGTTGCGCAACGCATACCCGCGCCAGGGCCAGTCCGTAGCGCGGCGAATCTGGAGCCAACTCCACAGCGCGGTCTGCGTGCGTGCGGGCCTGGTCGAGTTCCCCACGAGCGAGGGCCAGCTCGGAACGAAGGTGCTCTCCCTCCGGAATCTCTCGCACCGCTTTTAGGTTGCTCTCGGCAGAGTCGAGGTTCCCTTGGGCCAAGGCTTTGTAGGCGTAGACCAGCGCAACGCTACGCCCTTCTCCACCGGCTTGTGCCGCCGTCGCTCCAGCCTGAGAGGCCTGCTTAAGTCGGCTGATGTCGCCGGTGTACTCCTGCCAGAGCACCAATTCCACCAGTGCGAAGCTGGCGTTTGCCGTTGCATCTTGTGGGTTTTGCTCCAAACGCGAGGCCAACTGGGACTCGATCTGCTGCATCCCTTGGAGATCCTGCGCAGCGACCGCCTGCAGCGCCTCCTCCATGACCGCATTGCGCGCCATACGCTGACTGAGCATCCAGCCTGCCAGCGCCACGGCGGCCAAGAACCCGAGCCCCAAGACCAAGATCAGGAAAATTCGCCCGAGACTGCGAGACTCCGACTCCGACTCCTCGGACTCCGCCTCAGCTTCCGCCTGGGGCTCCCGAGGTCGAACCGCAGGGGCCGGTTCACCAATGGTCTGCTCGCCGACACTCAGCTCCTCTGGCGGGTGAATCGGAGTGAGGGGCCGCTGGACCACCTCTACCGGCTCATCGAGCATCAGCTCCTCTGTATGCTCCCGCTCTACTGGACGCGGCTCCCGCTTGGTCACCACGATCAGGTCTTCGTCATCCTGATCCAAGTCCAAATCTGAGCTTCCCAAGTCCGAGAGCGCTGGGTCCACGCCCATATGACTGAGGTAGTCCCGGAGGTTGAGGGTCTCGCGCAGGGAGTCGTCCTCTTCCTTGAGCACGTGGTGCTCGCCGGTGTCCGCCTGCCCGTCCTTGCGGATCACCATCATGATTTGGGTGTCCCCGCTCACCAGCGGTCCCCCAGGCCCATGATCGGTGTCCTCGGTCGGGTCACGGTGAGCCAGCTCCCCCGGCGAGGCCAGCTTAGAGACAGCGGTCACCTCGTCCGAGATCGGCGAGAGGGGGCCGGCGTCGGCGCGGCGGAACAAGGCCGGGAAACCTTCGTCGCTGCCGCCAGCGTCCTCGGTGGCCAATCCCGCAGAGGTGACCTCGCCGCCGTAGCCATCCTCTTCATCCAAGGTGGAGGAGAGCGTATTGGCCTCGTCCACGGAGAAGAGCTCAGGGGCGCGGGTGCGCAGCAGGTCCAGGGGAGAGCCAGCTTCGTTGACGAAGGCTCCAGCCACACCCCAGAGCAAGACCTCGGCGCGCGCAGCGGGCTCGCCACCGGCCCGATGAAGGCGTTCCAGTACCGACTTGGCTCGCAGGAAGGTGCCTGCAGCCATGAGGCGCTCGGCCATCGCAAGCTTCTCTTCCGGAGTGCCCTCGACCTCGATCCGGCGAGCGTCTTTTGGGGGCTGAAGCGCGGGCTGTCGAGCGCGCACCATGAGCGCTTCGCTCTGAGCGTCCTGCTCCGGCAACTTCTCGAGCAGCTTCCGGGCGCGAAGTGGCCACCCGCGCTCGATGAACATCTGAGCGGTGAGCAGCTTGGCAGGGCGAGAGTCTGGGCTGCGGTCGCTGAGCTCCTTCAGACGCACCCACGCCCGATCCATGAGGTTCAGGCTCAAGAACGCGCTGGCCTGTTCCAGGACCGCCTCGTCGCTCGGCTCGCCAACTCGACCCCAGCGCTCCACGACACGAATCACGCCCTGAACGTCACCCTTCTCTTGAAGGTGCGCCAAGGCCCGCTCCAGGAAGGCTGCGTCGGTCGGTGGGATGGGGGAAGTCTGGCGGTCCACGGGGCGTATCTTTGGGGGACGCCCACTATAGCAACGCGCCCCGGGCCGCCAGTGGCGACGCGGGGCGCGATGGGGAACAAGAGTCGGGGCTTAGAGCGCCTCGAACTCCTTCTGCAGCAGAGGGGCGACGTCAAAGAGGTCGTCCACCAGCCCGTAGGTTGCGTGCGCAAAGATGGGAGCGTCCGGATCCTTGTTGACCGCCACGATGACCTTGGAGGTCCGCATGCCAGCCAAGTGCTGGATGGCGCCGGAGATACCCAGGGCCACGTAAAGGTTCGGGTTCACGACCTTGCCGGTCTGTCCAACCTGGTGGCTGTGCGGCGCGTAGCCAGCATCCACAGCGGCGCGGCTGGCGCCAGGGGTAGCCCCGATGCTTGCAGCCAATGGACGGATGATGGAGTCGTACTGCTCTGCGGTCTTGATCGAGCGACCGGCGGAGACAATCTTGTCTGCCTCGGTCAGGTCGGCCACGCTGGCGTCGCTCTTCTTGCTCTCCAAGACATTCACCTTGGCGTCCGCGGCGCTCACGCCTGCGTCCACGGCGACTACCTCGGCGCTGCCCGAACCTGCGGTGGGTGCACCGAAGGAGTTGGGGCGCACCGTGACCAGGGCCAAGCCAGAAGGCTTGGCGGTCACGAGGGCCTTTCCAGCGTAAACAGGGCGGTGGGCGACGAGCCCTCCGTCGTTGCTCAGCTCGGTGGCCTCGGTGATGACGCCGGCGCCCAAGCGGGCACCCAAGCGGGGGAAGAGGTCCTTGCCCAGGTTGCTTGCAGCACCGAGCACTACGGCGGGATCCGCCTTGGCGATCACAGCAGCGAGCGCCTTGGTGTAGGTACCGGTGGTGTAGGAGCTGAAGGCGTCGCCACTGACCGTGTACACGGTGGTGGCGCCGTAGCTGCCCAGAGCGGAGGTGTCGGCGGCGCCGACCACAACAGCGCTGACGGGTCCCATGTTCAGGGAGACAGCCTTGGCGATGAGCTCAAAGGCGGTCTTCTTGATCTTCCCGCCATCGTGCTCGCTGAAAACTAGAATTCCAGAAGCCATTTTGTTTTGTCCTTTGGACGAAAGTTTGTTGGGGGAGCCCTAAAGGACCTTGGCTTCGTCACGGAGCAGGCGGACCAGCTCCTTGACCTTGGCCGCGGCGTCGGCGCCTTCGATGATCTTTCCGGAGGGGCGGTCCGCTGGGAGGCGGTAGGCCCCTTCGCTCACCACTGCGGCGCCTGCACCCACGGTGCCGGCGTCCAGACCCAAGTCAGCTGCGCCCCAGACGGCGATCTTGGCGCGCTTGGCCTTCATGATGCCGGGCAGGGAAGCGAAGCGAGGGGAGTTGAGTCCCTTGTCGCAGGTAACGACAGCCTGAACGGGGCTCATGACCACGTCGACCTGACCGCCGCCCATCACGCGGTGCGCGGTGAGGGAATCGCCAGCCACTTCGAGCTGCTCGACAAAGGTGACCTGAGGACGGTCCAAGAGCTCGGCGACCATTGCAGGCACCTGAGCGTTGTCGTCGTCGATGGCCTGCTTGCCGGTGAGTAGCAGATCAATGCCGGCCTTCTGGATGGCGGCAGCGATGATGCGTGCCTCGCCCAGAGGGTCGCTGCCAGCAAAGGCTGCATCGTCCAAGCGGATGGCTTCGGGCTTGGCCTTGACCCCGCGAGCGATGCCGTCCTTGATGCGGGCCTCGGCATCCTTGCCGCCCAGAGAGATCAGCACCAAGCTGGAGGCAATCTTGCCCTCAACCAGCTGAATGCCCGCCTCGAGAGCGAACTCGTCGTAGGGGTTGATCTCCCACTTGATGTCGTCGGTCACGATGCCAGTCTGATCCCCGTTGATCTTGATGCGGGAATCAGAGGCAGGAACCTGCTTGAGCAGAACGCCGATTTTCACGGTGCCTCCATGATTGTTGTCTAGTGAGACTAGGAAGTTGGGGGGTCGACCGCCATGCCACGGATAAAGATCTCCGCGACATCCAGGGCAGCCTGGTCAAGGTTGAACTTGTCTTTGTTGCGAGCCAGCACCCATTGCATGCCGATTTGGTCCAAAGCGCCAAAGAAGGCCCACATGGTCGAAAACGGCACCACTTCTGGGCGGATGAGCCCTTGCTCTTGCCCCTCACGTACGCACTGGGCGAACACGCCCAGATAGTCCCAGAGGCGTTGAGGCCGGTAGTCCTTGATGAACTTGGTCGACAGACGCAGCTCGACTTGCAGAACCTCGGCCACGTTGCGGTGCTCGCGCACCATGCGGAAGTGGTAGGTCGCGAAGCGGCGGATGCGCTCACGTGGGTCCTCGATACCCTGCAGGGTCTCGTCGAGGCCGGAACGCAGCAGGTCCATCTGGTCCTCAAAGATACTGAGGAGGAGATCTTCCTTGTTCTTGAAGTACAAGTAGATGGTGCCGTCAGCGACGCCCGCACGACGCGCGATGTCACTGACACGCGCAGCGTGGAAGCCTCGTTCGGCAAACACGGCGACGGCGGCATCGGTGATGCGGCCGCGCTTCTCGCTCTTCCTGGACTCCGCCTTGCTCAAGTGCTGATCGCTCGCTGAATGAAGGTTCATTCACCTAAGATCGAGGCCCCCAAGCGGCAAGCCTCAGCGCTCGTTCTTGTCCAACCAAGCGCTCACTTGGCCCACGATGTCGCTGTTGGGCACTCCCTCCCAGGCTGCCGTGAACTGGGCGTTGCCCTTGTCGGTCAGCGGATGCGAAAAGAGCTTGTTCAACACGTTGAATGGGATGGTCGCCACGTGAGCGCCGGCCAAAGCAGCCTGCAGGACATGCTGAGGATGTCGAATCGACGCGGCCAAGATCTCGGTCTCCAAGTCGGGGTAGTTGGAGTAGACCTGAACCATGTCCTCGATCATCATCATGCCGTCGCGGCCCACATCGTCGATGCGGCCTACAAAAGGAGAGATGTAGGTCGCGCCGGCCTTGGCGGCGACCAGCGCCTGAATGGGCTGGAAGCAGAGGGTGACGTTGGTCTTGATGCCCAAGGCGCTGAGCTGCGAGGTGGCGACGATGCCTTCCTTGGTCAGCGGAACCTTGACCACGACGTTGTCGTGAATGCGGGCCAGGAGCCTGCCTTGCTTGACCATGGTCTCGGCATCTTCGGCGACCACTTCGGCGGAGACGGGGCCGTCGACCAAGGTGCAGATCTCGGCAATGGTCTCCACAAAGTCCCGGCCTTCCTTGGCGATCAGCGAGGGGTTGGTGGTGACTCCGTCAATGATGCCCCAACGGGCTGCTTGGCGGATCTCGTCCAGGTTCGCTGTATCGATGAAGAACTTCATGGGGATCGATCCTCGCCTTGGGCTGGGGCTGGGGTGTCGGGCACCGCGTTGTGCAAGGTCGGCGCCGCGGGGCCTGAGGTATGCCGCGCTCCTCCCCTGGGCAAGGGCCAGCGAGAGGGGGTCACAGCCCACCGGGCCCAGCGTTCCGGCTGCCAAGGCCCGGGGCAAGCAGGGTGCCCGAGCACCGATGCTCTGACCAGTACGGGGATCCCTTGCTCCAGGCGCGATCTCCAACAGAGGCGCGATGGCGAAGTCCCGCTCCAGCAGACGGGGGTGTGGCAGGCTGAGGCCGGGCTCCTCCACGATCAAATCGGGCGACCAGAGCAGATCGATGTCCACCCGACGATCCCCCCACCGTGGACCTCGCTTGCGGCCCAAGTCCGCCTCGATCTGCAGCACCTGCTCCAGCACTGCTTGAGGCTCCCCTTCCACGAGAACAGCTGCATTCCAAAACCACTGCTGAGCCACTCCCCCAGCAGGGGCAGATCGGTACAGTCGGCTGTGACTGAGCACGCCGATGCGCGCGTGCAAGATGGCGACGGCCGCGTCCATCCACCGCCTGCTCTGGGCGCTGGAGCCCAGCCCCAGGACGAGGGGGGCCATCACAGGGCCTGTATCCGCGTGTTGGTCAGCAATGAGCGCGCAGACTTGAGGGCTTGGGCGGCCTTCTCATCGGCGATCTGTTGGGAGCAAATCTGCGCGTCCAAGTCGACAACCCATCCGGCGCCCATCGGATCCGGAGGGAGACGGCTGCCGCTCACGGACTCGAGCTCTGCGATGGTGGACAGCGGACGACCCAGCTGGCGCTCCAGCTCCTCTCGGACCGCCTGAATCCGAGAGACCAAGCGCTGGTGGTCCAGCCTCTGAATGCGCTCCTCGATGCTCGCCCTGAGCTCCGGGTCCCCGGTTTGGTCAAGCTGGGCGCGCAGATAGAGGATCGAGGCCTCCTCCGTGTCCCGCTCGGAGCCGTAGGCCAAGGCCGCCATGGCGTACCACTCCGGCGCTCCAGGACACTCTGCCGCCCTGGCCACGCTCTCGGAGGCCGCTTGGGGGTCGGAGAAGCTGAGGTACTGCACCATGCCCAGCGAGAACCAGAATCGGTAGTCCTCTGGAAAGCGCTCGGTGGCCAAGGTGTAGAGCTGGAGAGCACCCTCGGGGGATTCGGAGACCTCCAGCATCAAGCCGCCCCATTGGTAGGGCGTGCGCCAGGTGGGATCCAGTTCGACCACTGCCAGCAGCGATCCCTCCAGCCATGCGGTCCACTGCCCCTCCTTCGCCTCGGCTTGGCCCAAGGTCTCTCCGAAGGCCAGAACGGTCCGAATCCAGAGCACATCCGCGGTCAAGACGTGGAAGCCGGACGAGGCCACGCGCAAGACGGGCCCGCTCGGAACCGTGTCTCGCAAGAGCTGCTGCTGGCTCGCCATCCGATCCGCGTCGATGGTGCGCTGGCAGAGGTGGGCCAAGCCCGCGGAGAGCACGGCCAGCCCCAATACACCCACTCTGCGAAGACCGGTCATGGGGCCTCCTTGGGCCAAGCACCCGAGAGCAGGAGCAGCTGTTCAACCTGCGCGTCGAAGGAGACCGGATCGGGGACCTGATTGCGCTGTAGATCATAGGCCACTTGGTCCCCGTCCAGCTTTGCGATGCTCCCTGCGACCAGCGGCATTCGGGCGTCCAAACCACCATCCCACCGCGCCAAGGCGCTGCGCGTCCCCTCGATGTCCCCGGTCTGCAGCCGTGCCAAGCCGACCAGCCCCAAGATCTCCGAGGTCGGCGCACACCGCCGCCCCACCACCTCAGCGCCCTGGGCCGCCAAGTCCAAACGCCCCGTTCGAAGGCCAATCTTGACCGCGTGGGTGCATGCTCGGTGGTTCGCAGGCTCGACCTCCAGCGCGGCCCGGAAGAGCGCTGCGGCCCGGTCTGTCTCCTCCTGTCGGTTCGCGATGTGGCCCAAGCTGGCCAAAGCGAAGCCGTTGGGATCCGCCGCGACTGCTGCAGACCAGAGGGCATCCTCTCCGCGCCAGTCCAAGCTGCGCTGTGGAACCAGGAGCAAGTGCGCGCCGAGCAGCGGCACAGCTGCGATGAGCAGCCAGGACTTGGGCAGGGTCTTGGGCAGGGAGACGACAAGGGCCAAGACCACCCCGACCAGTGGCATGTACAGGTAGCGCTCCCCGAGCTGGTCCCGCACACCGATGGCCAACACCGCCGGCGCCAAACTCAGTGCCGCGATCAGCACTCCGCAAGCCGCCATCCACTTGCCCCTCCAGAGCGCGACCGCAAGGCCAAGGATGAGCGGGACAAGACCCCAGGCCCGTTGACCGTCCAAGTACTCCATTGTCACCCCCACGTTCAGGGGGGCCGGCCAGAGAAGCTTGAGGCTGTAGTGACCCAGGATTGCTGGCAGCTTGCTCACCAAGAGTGCGAACTGGTCCGCGTCTGGAACGGAGCTTCCACGTAGGTTCGCGCCAAAGCGCAGGGCCGCCCAGATCACCACAGGGAGCGAGCTGGCCAGGAGCACCCAAGGGGATGGAAGACGTCGATGTTCAGCGAGGAGAAGCGCGATCAAGAACACCGGAATGAGCACCCCGCTCTCTTTGGAGAGCAGCGCACACAAGAGCAAGAGCCCCCCGCCCACCAACGAGGCCAGCTTGGGTTTTCTGACCCCGAGGAGCAACAAGGCCGCCAGCCCAAAAGCGGTAACCATCAGGTCGTTTCGAGCGGCGATCCAAGAGACCGCCTCGGACTGCATCGGGTGCAAGGCGAAAATGGCCGCACCAAGAGAGGCCGCCAGCTCAGAGACCCATCGGCGAAGCAAGAGCCAGAGCATGGCGATTGCGGCGAAGTGCCAAGCCAAGGAGTGCAGGTGGGCGCCACCGGCCCAGTCCCCAAACAAGCTGCGGTCAACGGCAAAGCTCACCAGCACCAAGGGCCGGTAGTAGCCAGACTCGACATCCTTATCGCCGGCGCTCTGCCAGAGATCGATCTGGAAGAAGCGCGGCAGGTTGGCCCAATCCCCCGTCAGGGTGTTGTTCAGCACCAGAGGGATGTCATCCCAAACATAGGGCGCTTGGACCAGCGGGCCGTAGCTGGCCAGGAGCACGAGGCTGAGCAGAAAGCAGAGCAAGAGCCGCTCACGCGTCTGCAGCACGGGGTGCTCGTCCCGGGGGTCTACACTCAAGTCATGCACCGCGTCATGCTACCCCAGCCGCAGAACGCAAAGAGGCGAGCCCGGGTGGACTCGCCTCTCGCTTGCGCCAGAAGGCGCGATTCAAACCAAGACTCAGTAGACGTCGTTGGCCGTGTTGACGGTCGCGTTGACGCTCTTGGTCGCCGTGTACGAAGCGGTGGTGGCGTCGCCGTCGACGTCGCACACACCGGTCACCAGGAAGTCACCACCAGGGGTGGTCGAGGCGGTGGTGGTCGTCACTGCATACTGACCACGGACCTTGCCGTCGGGTGCCCAGCCGAGCTTCTGGAAGTCAGCGTTGCCGCCAACCCAGTCAACCTGAACCTTGCCAGGAAGGGCACCGGGGTGCTGTGCAGCGACCAAGAAGGTGTCGAATGCAGCGTCGTAGCCCATCTCGGACGTCTTGATGCCCTTCACGTTGGAAGGCACCTCGGAGCGCTTGGCCCGGTACTGCATCTCGATGAAGTTCGGGATGGCGATTGCAGCGAGAATACCGATGATAGCGACAACAATCATCAGCTCGACCAGTGTAAAGCCCTTCTTAAACATGTTCAGCTCCGGGGGGGTAGTTGAGAAAGTCTGAGTTCACTTGGAATGTATTCAAGACCCGTGCCAACTCTCCGATACGGAGTATTAGGGCACCTTCAACCCCCGACTGACACCCAGCGTCGATCTTCGGGTGACAAAAAGCGTCACCTGACGAGATCCGTCACCTCTCCAGCTCCAGCTTGGCCAGCCGGTAGCGGAAGCTCCTGAAGCTCATGCCCAAGAGCGCCGCGGCCCGGGTCTTGTTGCCCTGGGCGGTGTCCAAAGCGGCCTGGAGGTACTGGGATTCCACTTGGGCCAGGATGCTGTCCAGGTCCACACCCTCCTCTCCCACAAGAACGGCACCCAGCTCCGCCGTCGAGGACAGAGCGGGTTCGCTGCGCAAGCGGCGCGGCAAGCTGGACAGCGTGATCTGCGGCCCCTGCTCCATCGCCACCGCCCCTTCCATGGCGTTCTGCAGCTCGCGCACGTTGCCAGGCCAGGTGTAGCCGCGCAGAACTTCAATGACCTCGTCGGCGAAACCGCGCACCGGCTTGCTGTGTACGCCGGCGTAGTGACGCACGAAGTGCTCTGCGAGCAGCCCAATGTCCCCCCTCCTCTCTCGAAGCGGCGGCAGCTCAATGGGCACGACGTTGAGGCGGTAGTACAGATCCTCGCGGAATCGACCCGCCTGGATCTCTTCCTCCAAGTCCCGGTTGGTCGCCGCGATGATGCGCACATCGATGTCTTGGGCTTGGGTGTCACCGACCTGGGTGACCCGACGCTCCTGGAGCACCCGCAGCAGCTTGACCTGGGCCGACAGCGGCATCTCACCGATCTCATCCAAGAACAGGGTGCCCTGGTTGGCGGCCGCGAAGTAGCCCACGCGGTCTCTCAGGGCGCCCGTGAAGGCGCCACGTCGATGCCCAAAGAGCTCAGACTCGATGAGCCCTTCCGGAATGGCGCCGCAGTTTACCGCCACAAAGGGCCCGCCAGCCCGTGGACTGCCGTCGTGAATGGCACGGGCAACCAGCTCTTTGCCCGTCCCGCTCTCCCCGCGTACCAAGCAAGAGATCTGGCTGTCCTGAATGCGACGAACCATCGAATAGACCGCCTGCATGGCAGCGGACGTGCCGATTATTTCTCCAAAACCCTGCTTGAGTGCGGCCTTTAGGCTCTCGTTCTCCTGGACCAGCGCCTGGTGTCCCAGAGCCTTTCGAACGACAATGCGCAGCTCGTCGTTGTCGAAGGGCTTGAGCACATAGTCGCTGGCCCCCTCCTTCATGGCTTGGATCGCAGACTGCGTGGTGCCGTAGGCGGTGACCATCACCATGGGCAGGTCTCGGTGCTGCGGGATCACGCCAGAGCGCACCAAGCGCACCAACTCCAGCCCGCTCATGCCCGGCATGTTCATGTCGGTGAGCACCAGATCGATGGGCAGCGACTTGAGCAGGGCGATCGCCTCCTCCGCGCTGGATGCAGCGCTGACCGTGTAGCCCTCGCGCTCAAAGAGAATGCCGAGCAGCTCGCGCATCGAGGTCTGGTCATCGACCACCAACAAGTGCTCAGGCACTGGACTCCTCCAAAGGAAAACGCAACAGGAATTGAGTGCCCTCGCCTGGGCGACTCTTCACGCGGATGTCCCCGCCATGGGCCCGCACCACACGCTCAACGATCGCCAAGCCCAGGCCCGTGCCGCCGCTTCGCTGGGTGAAGAAGGGATCGAAGATCAGCGGGAGCTGGTCTGCCGGGATGCCCGGCCCCTGGTCAATGACGCTGAGCAGCGCCTGGCCGTCCTCTTTGACCAAGTGCAGCCCAACCTGCCCTCCGTCGGGCATGTGCTGGGCCGCGTTGAGCAACAGGTTCCAGAACACCTGGCGCAGCTGGTCGCCGTCTCCCATCAGAAAGTAGCGCCGCTCCAAGCCGGAGTGCTCCAAGGCGACGGCGGCGTAGCGCAGGTCGTGGGAGAAGGTCTCTGAGACCTCCTGCAGCAACTCTCCAAGCTCCACGCGGGACAAGCGCAGCTGAGGGTTCTGACCGGCGTCCCGAAAGTCAGTGACCAGGCGGTCCAAGCGCTCCACCTCGCGCAGCACGATGGCCCGCAGCCGCTGGTCTTGCTCCGAGAGCTCCATCAGCTGAAGGGCACCGGAGAGGCTGGTCAGAGGGTTTTTGATCTCGTGGGCCAAGCCCTGTGAGAAGCGCCCGGCCGCGTCCAAGCGTTCTTCCCGTGCCCCTCGACGCTGGGTGGCACGCAGCTCCGTCACGTCCTCGATGACCAGGACAGCCTCCCCTTCATCCGCAGGCGAGCGGGAGATGAGTAGGGTTCGGTCTTGCCCTGGACCAGCACCCTCGACCTCCCAGGCAGCGGCCCCGCCCTCCCCTTCCACGCCTGGAATCAACGAGGCCAGGCTTCCCTCGACCAGCCCTGGGAAGAGGTGCATCGCCGCGGCGTTGGCCGTGCGCACCGCCCCTTGCGGATCCAGAAGCACCAAGCCGGCCCGCAGGTGATCCA
This sequence comes from uncultured Pseudomonadota bacterium, assembly GCA_913060515.1. Lineage (GTDB taxonomy): Bacteria > Myxococcota_A > UBA796 > UBA796 > CAJQPC01 > CAJQPC01. The sequence continues at coordinate 27,568 of CAJXRZ010000074.1, forward strand.
AGACCTGCGCCAGATCGCGCTCCACGGCCTTCCTCTCCTGGGTCTGCACCAAGAGTTTGGAGGCGAGCTCTCCTGCGAGCAGCCCCACCAAAAACACCCCAAAGACCTCGGTCAGCACGACCGCAGCCGCCTTGGCCGGATCCGCAAGGTCGGAGACGAAGAGGGCCACGGCGACCAAGAGCAGCGCGTTCAGAGCGGCGGATCCCAGGGCGCCGCGTCGACCATCCAAGTAGGCCGCGCCCAGAACGGCCGCAGGGAAGAGCGGCACGAAGGGCGATGCGGTGCCTCCAAAGAGCACCACCAAGCTGGTGACCACCAAGCTGTCGGTCAGCAGCTGGAGCAGGGTCAGCCGGCCCGGACGCTGAATGCGGCGCACCGCCCAGGCCGAGAAACCCAGCATGGCGTAGGTCCCTGCCACGACCGGGAGCGCCAGCTCGGGGTCCAGGGTGGCAGGCGCCGAGACTTGGGCGCCCAAGAGCAGCGAGGCGTAGATGAGCAACGCCGTCGCCAGAACCAGACGAAACAGGATGTATTGGAGCAGGCGCTGCCGAAGCTCGCTGCGCTCGCTCGGCTCCTGGCTGCCGGTGGGCTCGCTGCCAGCAAGGGCAGCAGGGGGAGAAGCAGCCAAGGGCGCTATCCGATCGCGGACGCCATCGAGAAGATGGGCATGTACATCGCGATGACGAAGCCACCGACCACAACACCCAGGAACAACATGATCATGGGCTCCATCATCGAGGTCAGGTTCTCGACCGACTGGTCGACCTCCTCGTCGTAGAAGTCCGCGATCTTGGTGAGCATGATGTCCAAGGCACCGGTGCTCTCACCGACGCTGATCATCTGACAGACCATGTCGGGGAACACGCCAGCTTCCTGAATGGGCTCGGCGATGGTGCGGCCCTCGGAGATGCTCTGACGCGCCCCCATGACCGCTTCCTCAATCACGACGTTTCCGGCCGTCTTGGCGCAGATGTCCAGGGCATCCAAGATGGGCACCCCCGAGGACACCATGGTGCCCAAGGTCCGGCAGAAACGGGCCACCGCCACCTTGCGAAGCAGATCACCGAAGACCGGCAGCTTGAGCAGCAGTGTGTCCCAGACCTTGCGGCCCCTTGGCACGCCGTAGGACCACTTCAGGGCGAAGAAGGTGCCCAGCATGGCGCCGAGCAGGATGTACCAGTTGTTCTGGAGGAAGACGCTGAGGTCCACGACGACCTGGGTCGGGGCGGGCAAGGCGCTGCCGAACTCCAGGAACATGGACTCAAAGGTGGGCACCACAAAGAGCAACAGCACGACGACGACGATCAACGCCACGGTCATGACGATGGCCGGGTAGGTCATCGCGCCCTTGACCTTCCGGGTCAGCTTCTCGCTCTTCTCCATGAAGGCCGCGAGGCGGTTCAGGATGGTGTCCAAGATGCCGCCGACCTCGCCCGCTGCGACCAGGTTCTGGAAGAGCGTGTCGAAGGTGTCCGGGAACTTCTTGAGGGCGTCTGCGAAGGTCGTTCCCGACTCCACGGAGCCCTTGATGGCCGTCAGCTCCTCCCGAAGGGTGGGATTGCTGGCCTGCTTGGCCTGAATGTCCAAGCACTGGATCAGGGGCAAGCCGGAGTCGATCATCGTGGCGAACTGGCGCACGAAGATGACCAGGTCCTTGGTGGTGACCTTGGGCTTGAGGAACTTCCAGTCGGGAAGCTTGAGCTCCATGTCCAGGGCGCTGGCCTGTTTCACTTCGGAGACCTGGATCCGCATCGTGCGCAGGCGCACCTTGGCGGCGTTCAGATCGTCTGCATCGATCTTGCCCTTCTTGGCCGAGCCATCGGCCGAGCGGCCTTCGTATGCAAAGGTAGGCATGTCCAGCGCTCCAAGAGCCACTACGGCCCGATCGGGTTCACTTTACAGTCACCACACGGTCGAGAGCAAGGAGCCCTTCCCCGGATGGGTCTCTCCTAACGGCCCAGGACGTTGATCCGTAAGGGCAGGGCATGGGACCGATCCACGCCATACAGACCTCGCAAGTCCAGCCAATCTCTCAAGCCAAAGGGCGCTCAGGGGGAAGAGAGCGCGCCGACCCTGGACAAGGGCCAGCGGTGGTCTTGAACCTGAGTCCAGAAGCCCAAGCTCAGATGGCCATGGGCGTCGACGAGGTCAAGCTGCCCGTACAGCCGGTTCAACAAGTTCAGCGCTCCGAGGAGACTCTGGAGGAGCTGGAAGAGGAGCTGCAGCTGGCGAAGGCCAAGGAGGCCAAGGCTGAGAAGGCCGAGGCGCAGGAGGAGGGAGAGGAGGCCTCCTTGGATGGGCTGAGCTCTGAGGAGAAGGCCCAGGTCAAGGCAATGGAGGCCCGCGACGCCGAGGTCCGCACACATGAGCAGGCCCACAAGGCGGTGGGTGGCGCCCTCGCCGGCTCGATCACCTACAGCACCGAGAAGGGCCCGGACGGAAAGGACTACGTCATCGGGGGCCACGTGCCCATCGACATGAGCCCTGGAAACACCCCAGAGGAGACGGTCCAGAAGGCCGCGCGCATCCAAGCCGCCGCTCTGGCGCCCGCCGACCCCTCGCCGGCCGACAAGTCGGTGGCAGCCAAGGCGGCCCAGATGGGATCCGAGGCGCGGGTTGCCGCAGCTGACCAAGCCAGGGCCGAGGCCAAGGCGTCAGAGGCGGAATCGACAGCGGCAAAGGAGCAGGCCAAAGGGGAGGCCCAGACCACCCAGGCCAGCGGCGTACCAACAACCCGCCCACCGGGGCTCGCCAAAGCAGCCGCCAGCTACGCACGCTGGGCGGCCTAAGCCGCTTTTGTTTTCACCCTGGTCTCGCCTGCGGTTCTAATTGGGGAACCCACCGAGAGAATCTATGTTGCTGCTCAGTACCCTTGCTCTGGCACAGACCCCGGAGCCGCCCGAGCGCACGGAGCCCGACCACGGCATGCGCATCTTCCTGGGCGGCGGCACCGCCGTGTCCTCGGACGGGGGACCGCGCGGTACCGCTGAGTTGGGCGTACAGCGCATCGAGCGTACCAAACGCCTCTCGGGGGCATTCGGCCTCTCCCTACAGACCTTCGACGTAGACGGGCGCCCCCTCCCCATCTTGGACCTGGACGCCATGCTGCGCCTGCGGCCCGACCAAGACTGGACTCTTCGGCCCTTCGTCTCCGGCGGCGTCGGCCTGAGCATCCTGCTGATTCTGCCAATGCCTTGCATCACGCTCGGATTGGGCGCGGAGCTGAATCTAGGCGACTTGAACCTCGACCTTGTGCTCCAGGCACGGCAGATCGCGGACATCTACCTCACCCAAGACTCGGTCACGACGACCACCCTTCAAGTGGGCGTGGGATTCTGAGATCAGCCCCTCGGCATGGACATTCCCTGGCACAACGCTTAGACCGCGCGCCCCTAGGCCGAGTGACGGCCTTCACAACGAGAGGGACGCTTGAGTTTCGACGACCTCGGCCTGTCCGAGCCCCTTCTGCGCGCAATCCGCGACCAGAACTATGACACCCCCACCCCAATCCAGCTCCAGGCCATTCCGCCACTGCTGGACGGACGCGACGTCCTCGGGGTAGCCCAGACGGGCACCGGCAAGACCGCTGCCTTTTCCCTGCCCGTGCTGCAGCACCTGCACGACAGCCAAGACGAAGGTGGCCGGCGCCACGTTCGCTGCCTGATTCTGACCCCAACCCGCGAGCTCGCCACACAGATCGGCGAGAGCATGCGGGTCTACGGCACCTACCTGGACATTGAGCACCAGGTCATCTTCGGCGGTGTCAGCCAGCACCCCCAGGTCCAAGCCTTGCGCCGAGGCTTTGACATCCTGGTGGCCACGCCTGGCCGACTGCTGGACCTGATCAACCAGGGTCACTGCCGCCTGAACAAGGTGGACTTCCTGATTCTGGACGAGGCCGACCGGATGCTGGACATGGGCTTTATCCATGACCTGAAGAAGATCATCGCCCTGCTGCCCAGCCGCCGGCAGAACCTGCTCTTCTCGGCGACCATGCCTCCAAACATCGCCAAGCTGGCCCAGGACTACCTGCACGACCCAGTGCGCGTAGAGGTGGCCCCCCAGGCCACGACTGTCGAGCGCATCGACCAGTCGGTGATGTTCGTGCTCCAGTCCAACAAGCGCAAGCTGCTCTCCCACCTGCTCGACGAGCTGGATGTGGAGAAGGCCATCGTCTTCACCCGCACCAAGCACGGCGCCAACCGACTGGTGAAGAGCCTGGAGATCGACGGCCACACCGCCGCTGCAATCCACGGCAACAAGTCCCAGAACGCGCGCACCCGCGCCCTGGAAGGCTTCAAGAAGGGCAAGGTCAAGGCCCTGGTCGCCACCGATGTCGCCAGCCGCGGCATCGACATTGACGGCGTGACCCACGTCTTCAACTACGACTTGCCCAATGAGTCGGAGTCCTACGTGCACCGCATCGGCCGCACCGGCCGCGCTGGACGCGAAGGCATCGCCATCGCCTTCTGTGATGAGACGGAGGGTGGCTACCTCAACGACATCCAGCGGCTCATCGGCATGCCTGTTCCTGTCTCTTATACACATCTCCGAGCCCACGAGACAGGCAGAAATCTCG
>CAJXRZ010000075.1 GCA_913060515.1 uncultured Pseudomonadota bacterium
CGAGATTTCTGCCTGTCTCGTGGGCTCGGAGATGTGTATAAGAGACAGAGTCTCACCTGAGCCGATGGATCTTCGAACGCTCCCAAGAGCTGGGTCTGGCCCAAGGGCTCTACGCCTCGGTCGCCAACGGTGGCTTGCACAGCCTGATCCGCCGCCACCTGCGCTGGACGCGAGAGTCCAAGCTGGAGGAGCGCCTGCGCGAGGCCCTGGAACGCCAGGGCATGCACGACCACCATGAGCACCAGGACCTCTTGGAGTTCTTGGCACACCCAACGCGGCTGGCTCGGGAGCGGCGCCACGCCCTGTGCATGCGCTACCTGGAGCGGGTCTGCGCAAAGGGTCCGACCATCGCCTGGTTGGACGATGCCCACGACAACGAGGACATCCTGCGCTTCGCCCTGCGCATGGCCCGACGGGCGACGCCGCTGCCGATGATGATGGTGATGACCATCCAGGACGAGAGCCTGAGCAACCCGCAGCTCCTGCGCCTGCTCGAGTGTGAGGGCCAGTGCACCACTGTGCGGGTGGAGCCCCTTCGGGCGGACGAACAACGTCAGCTCCTCATGGAGTCCCTGGAGTTGTCCCCGAAGACCGCCGAGATGGTCGCCGAGACCACTCACGGAAACCCGCTCTTTGCGGTGCAACTCGTGGACTCCTGGCTGGATCGCGGGGCCCTTCGCCGCAGCCCTGGCGGCTTGTCTCTGCGCAGCGAGCTTCAAATCAGCTTGCCCGACAGCCTGCACCAGGTCTGGAAGGAACGAACCAGCCGACTGCTTCGCCAGGACCTGCGCTGGACTCAGCCCCTGCGCATCGCGGCCCTGATGGGCCTGGAGGTCTCCGAGCGCGATTGGCGCGCGGCCTGCCAAGTGATGGGCATGGAGATGCCCGAGGGACTGGTCGACGCCCTGCTGCGTGCCCGACTCGCGCGACACGAGCCTCAGGGATGGTCCTTTGCTCACAGTCTCTTGAGGGGCAGCCTTCTGCGTGATGCAGAGGACAGCACCCAGTACGCAAGCCTGCACCGGGCATGTGCCGTGGCCCTCTCCCACAGCCCGGCGCGCCAAGGCGCACACTTGCTGGCCGCAGGCGACATCGAGGACTCTCTGGAGCCCCTGCTGACCGCCGCCCACGCCAGCCTGGCCACCAGCGAGTGGCTGCAATGCCTGCGCCTGATTCAGAAGCGCGAACAGGGCTTGAACCGACTTGGCGAGGGCCCTGATGCCCCAGCCAGAGTGGCGGGCTGGCTGGTGGCCTGCGATGCACATCGCCTGCGGGGAGAGCTGGACCAAGCCAAGCTCCTGGCCCAACGGTCCCTGGACGCCGCCCAGCGCGCTGGCCAGACCCACACCGAGGCCTTGGCCCGACTGAACTTGGCCGCCGTGGCCCGTGACCGCAGGGACTTGGAGGAGGCCACCTTCCAGGTACAAGCCGGTGTGACCTGCGCCAGAACCCTGGTGACCCACACCCTGCACGCCCGCTGCCTCTACGAGCTGGGCTTGACCCAGCTGCAGCTCGGCGCGTTCCGCAAGGGCGCCAGCCACTTCGAGGATGCCCTCTCCCTGGATGGACGGGCCCCATGGGCCGCGCTGGCTTGGCTCAAGCTCGCGGAAGTGGCCTTGGAGCTGGAGATGCCTCCACTGGCTGGGCGCGCCTTGCAAGAGGCGCGACTGCGGGCCCGGGTACAAGGCCAGCCCTACACGCTGGCCATGACGGAGATGCTGCAGGGAGACCTGGTACGCCACAGCACCGGCCGATTGGACGAGGCACAGGCCCTGTACCGAGACGCTCTGGAAGCCTTCACGCGCTTGGGCAGTCAGAAGGCCGGCGCGGCCGAGGCCCGACTGGGCATGGCCACCCTGCTGCTGGGAGAGCGCAAGCAAGCCGAGCTGCACCTGGAGCGGGCCCTGGACTTCGGCCCACAGCCCATTGCGCACTTGGGACTGCTACACATCGTGGCCTCGCGCGGGGGTGGACTTCCCTTCCGCATGCACCTGGAGCACCTGACTGAAGACCCGCCACCCCGGCGAGAGCTGGAGATGTTGCTCCCTCTGATTCGAGAAGAGCTGCTGCACCAACCCAGTCGGCGCGCGAAGCTAGACGCTCTTCTCCCAGCGACACAAGGCCAATCCAAAGCCTGAGCGGCGGAGCCTTGAGCGACGGAGCGTTTGGCGCCCCAGACCTGCGCCCTAGAAGCGGTGACCGATCCCGTAGATCAACGCGAAGGTCTCCTCCTGGAAGGCGTAGGCCACGCCGCCGTAGAGGCTGGTCCCTGACGCGCTGACCAAGACCATTCGGCTGACCAAGAGCGGGAAGAAGACGTTCTTCTCCAGGTCGTTGATGGTGCGCCCACCCAGCAGCGCCACCTGGGGTCTAAAGGTCGCCTGGGAAAACACCGAGAGATTGACCGGCGAGAAGGCAGCCCCCAAGCCCACAGCGGCCGCCGAGTGCTGCTCGTAGATGTCCCCATTCTCGTCGATTCGGCGCACCGTTGAGAGCGGCACATTGAGCATCACCGCCGAGGACCAGCGCGGCGTCCACATGTACTCGCCGAGCAGCAGCCAGGACGGAACCGGGACCACGCGCTCCTGGGTTTGGTTGGGCAGCCCCTCTGCCACAAAGGCCTGCTCAACGAAGAGCAGAGAGGAGCCAAAGCTGAGCGCCAGCTTGGGCTCAACTGCCTCCGTTTCGGCATCCTGTGCAAAGGACAGGCTCAGCAAACACATCCACATGTGGAACATCATAGATGTAGTCTGAGAAGCGGAGTGCCCCATGCCTGATTCCACGAGCGATTTCCCTGAGAGCGTGCGCGCACCTTTCGATCTGATGCGGCAGGCCTGGAGCGAGAGCCCGGTCTCCACCGCCAAGGAGCGGAAGCAGAGCCTGACGGGCCTGCTCAAGTGGGTTCAAGCCAACGAGAAGCGCGTGGCAGTGGCCATCGACGCAGACTTTGGCGGGCGCAGCCACCACGAGACCCGCTTGGCGGAGGTGATGATCGTCGTCAACGGCATCAAGCACACCCGCAGCCACTTGGAAGAGTGGATGGCCCCTCAGCGTCGAGAGGTGTGGTGGATGCTGGAGCCTGCTCAGGGCGCGGTCCAACGCCAACCTTTGGGTGTGGTCGGGGTCATGGCCCCATGGAATTACCCCTTCCAGCTCGCCGTGCTGCCCTTGGTTCAGGCCCTGGCGGCTGGCAACCGGGTGCTGATCAAGCCCAGTGAGCTCACGCCACAGACCTCGGACTTGTTGGCCGAGATGTGTGCCGCGTGCTTCCCACCGGACCAGGTCAGCGTGATCACGGGTGGCCCGGAGGTCGGCGCGGCATTCAGCAGCCTGCCCTTCGACCACCTCTTCTTCACCGGAAGCACCCAAGTGGGGCGTTTGGTCATGCAGGCCGCCGCCAAGAACCTGACCCCGGTGACCCTGGAGCTGGGCGGCAAGTCCCCCGTGCTCATCCACGACTCCTACCCCTTGGAGAAGGCCGCAGGCCGCATCGCCACCGGCAAGTGGCTCAACGCCGGCCAAACCTGTGTGGCCCCGGACTACGTGCTGCTGCCCAAGGGCAAAGAGCAGGCCTTCGCCGACGCCATCTTGGCCCAGGCCGAGAAGATGTACCCAACCTTGGGCGACGACTACACCGCCATCGTCTCGGAGCGGCACCACAAGCGCCAGCTGGCCTTGCTCGAAGACGCCAGAGCCAAGGGCGCGACGGTGATTCAAAAGGGCGAGAGCAAGGGGAGGAAGATCCCACCCACGGTGGTCCTCAATGTCAGCGACGAGATGACCTTGATGCAGGAGGAGATCTTCGGACCCATTCTCCCGATCGAGGTCTACGAGGAGCTGGATCAGGCCATCGCGCGCATCAACAGCCGTCCTCGGCCTCTGGCCCTCTACTACTTCGATCACCGCGGCAAGCGCGCCGAGTCCGTCCTGCAGCGCACGGTGAGCGGAGGCGCCGTGATCAACGACGTGGTGCTGCATCTGGCCAATGAAGAGCTGCCCTTTGGCGGCGTGGGTCACTCCGGAATCGGCAGCTACCACGGCCTGGAAGGCTTTCAGACCTTCTCCCATGAGAAGGCCGTCTTCTACCAGTCCCGCTTCGCCCTGAACGGCTTGTTCAAGCCTCCCTACGGCAGCTTCATCAACTTTGTGTTGGACCGCCTGATCTAAATCACTCTATTAGGAGCCTCTTCCACCAAAGTAGGAGCGCTCGGTGATCGTAGGCCAAGGAAACACAAGCTGGATTCGCGTCGTTCTCCGCTGGCAGGGCACCACCCTGCCGCGCACATGGAAACGCATCCTCGTCACCACAGGCTTTGCCGTACTGGTGACCGTTTTCTGGACCCGTTGGGGCCTCTCCGAGTGGTCGATCAGCCCGCTCCCCTTCAGCCTGATCGGCGTGGCCCTGGGCATCTTCCTGGGTTTCCGCAACAACACCTCCTACGACCGCTTCTGGGAGGGCCGCAAGCTCTGGGGCCGCATCGTCAACCTCTCGCGCATCTGGGCGCGGCAGGTCTACACCATGCTGGCCACGCCGCCCAACGCCCAGCGCCTGGACACCGCCGAGCTGCACGCCCTGCAGCGGGAGATGGTCCTGCGTCAGATCGCCTACGTGCACGCCCTCAGGCTGCACTTGCGCGAGGCCGACGGCGAGGACTACGCCGAGCTGGACGCCTTCATCGACGAGCGCGAGCGCAAGGAGATCCAGGGCGAGTCCAACACCCCAGCGGCCCTGCTGCACCACAGCGGCGAGCTGCTGACCGAGGCTTGGCAGCGCGGCTGGATCCAACAGTTTCACCTGCCCGTCATTGAGTCCACCCTCTCCCAGCTCACCGAGGTTCAGGGGGGCTGCGAGCGCATCAAGGCCACGCCCATCCCCTTTGGCTACACCGTGCTCATGCACCGCCTGGTCGCGATCTACTGCATCACCCTGCCCTTCGGCGTCGAGGACACCGTGGGCGTGCTCACCCCCTTGGTGGTCGCCCTGGTCTCCTTCGCCTTCTACGGCCTGGACAGCATCGGCGACGAGATCGAGGAGCCCTTTGGATTTGACCCCAACGATCTGCCCCTCAACGCCTTGAGTCGCATGATTGAGATCAACCTCAAGGAGCGCTTGGAGGACCCATTGCCGGAGCCTCACCAGGCCGAAGACGGGATTCTGAGCTGAGGCCAAGAAGACCAGGGCGCGTGTCCTGAAGGGGCAGGTCCCGGGGGCTCATGTCTTGGGGCCTGGGATCCGCTCACTGGGGCAACCCGGAGAAGCCCCCATGTTCTTGATGCTGCTCGCTTGTGCCAACCCTGACGGCCTAAGCGCCCTGTCCCCCGACGCCCTGCAAGCCCCCGAAGCGGCCCAGGTGGACCCGAAGCTTATCGAGCAGATCAACAGCCAGGGCACCAGCCGCGCCCTGGTGCTCCTGGATCCCACCGCCCTGCGTGCCTTTGGCAGCGAGCCCACCTTTGGACAGCGGGCTCGAGCCTTCAAGCACATTCCCGTGGCCACCCTCGCGCTGAGCTCTCAAGAGGAGATCGACGCGCTGGCCAAGCTGCCCGGGGTCCTGCGCATCGAGAGCGACCAGATCCTCAAGGCACACGATGCCGAGAGCGAGGCCATCATCGGCTCGCCCATCGCCGCCCTGCGCGGACACGAAGGCCAAGGCACCGCCATCGCCATTCTGGACACGGGCCTGGACTACACCCACCCCGACTTTGGCAACTGCACGACCCTGGGCGCGGCCGGCTGCTCCGTTGTCGCTGCACAGGACTTTGCGCCAGAGGACGGCACCCTGGATGGTGCCAGCGGACACGGCACCAACGTCGCCGCCATCGCCGCCCAGGTCGCTCCGGGCGCCGACTTGATCGGCCTGGACGTCTTTGACGGCAACGGGGCCTTCACCTCGGACATCCTCGCCGCCTTGGACTGGGTCGTGGACAACCAGGAGACCTACAACATCGTGGCTGCGAACATGAGCCTGGGGGGCGGCGAGAGCGCCACAACCTGCCAGGACTCCGTCTTCGCAGCGGCCATCGACGCGGCCAAGGACGCCGGCGTGCTGGTCAGTGTCAGCTCCGGCAATGACGGATGGTCCGATGCGACGGGCTTCCCCGCTTGTGTTCCCTCGGCGACCACGGTCGGCGCGACCTACGACGCCGACATGGGCTCCTCCTCGTGGTCCATGTGCACCGACGCCACCACGGAGCCTGACCAGATCACCTGCTTCTCCAATGACGCCGACCACGTGGACCTGCTCGCGCCGGGCTCCGTCATCTCCGCCGGCGGAATCTCCATGTCGGGGACAAGCCAAGCTGCCCCCCACGTCGCCGGCGCCGCCGCGGTGCTCGCATCGGCCTACCCCACGCTGAGCCCCACGGAGCTGGAGGCCAAGCTCATCGCGACCGGCGAGGAGCTGCGGGACATGCGCAGCGGACGAACCCACCCGCGCATCGACCTGGACGCAGCCACACTGGCCTCGACGGAGGGCCCCGATGATCCCCAGGACTCCGGCACCGAGGACTCCGGGCCCCAGGACACCGGGGATACGGGAGACACGGGCTTTGAAGACCCGGGCTACAACGACCAGGACCTGTTCACAAACGGCACGGTCAAGAGCCGGGTCAGCCCCAACTTGGTGGACCTGAGCTGGGGGCGCTACGTCGCTCACGACGGCTTGCAGGGCTACCTGGTGGTCTACTCCGAGGCCGGGGACACCGACGCGGGCTGCACCCAAAACACCCCCCTGTACGAAGGCCCAGATACCAGCCTGAGCCACGAGACTGAGAGCACCGGTCGCTTGGTGGCCTACCGGGTATGTGCCGTCGACGTGTACGGAAACATCTCCAACGGCACCCAGGTCCTGGCCCTGACCCCGGGAGATGACCCCGACCTGCAACCCCGAGGCCGGTTGACCATCAACAACAATGACCTGGTGACCACCAGCTTGGCCGTCACTCTGCGACTCAGGACCACCCCTGTGGTCACCGAGGTCTGCATCAGCGAGCAGCCAACTTGCGAGAACTGGCGGCCCATTGAGGGCACGGTCCCTTGGGTGCTCTCCCCTGGCGATGGGCCACGAAACCTCAACGCCTGGTTCCGCACAGCGGACGGCACGATGAGCACGATGACGCGGGACCGAATCGTCGTGAACACCTCCGGTGGCAACACCCAGGGCGACTAGGTTCCCGAGCGAGACGAATGTGGATAGGGGTTCATCCATGGCTGATGCACCCCTGACCGTCTTTGAACACCTCGGCGGAGAGGAGGGCCTTCGGGTTCTCGTCGACCGCTTCTACTTCCACATGGACGAGCGCAAAGACTCGCAGCGCATTCGCAAGATGCATCCAAAGGATTTGACCGAATCCAAGGACAAGCTCTGGCGATTCTTGGTGGGGCGCTTCGGTGGGCCCAACCTCTACGTTGAGAAGCATGGCCACCCACGCCTGCGCATGCGGCACATGCCCTTCCCCATCGGCGATGCCGAGATCCTGGCTTGGGTGACCTGCATGGATCTGGCTTTGGCGGAGCAGGTCGAACATCCTGAGCTGCGCACGGAGCTGATGAGCTTCTTCTCGCAGGTCGCGCAGCACATGAAGAACAAGGCTTAGAGCAGGCGAGCGGAGGGGCGTACTGCAAAGCAGAACGTAGGATCGGTGAAGGATGGCAAGCAGCGCTCCGCGGGCCACATTGGGGGTCACCGGAGGCCTCCATGTTCCTGCTGCTCCTCGCGTGCACCAACGACCCACAGACCGACGACAGCGTCGTTGACTCCCCCACCGACACCGGGACCGACACCGGCACTGCGCCATTGGAGTGCCCCGATGGCTCCGAGGCCAACGCTGAGGAGAGCGCCTGCGTGGACATTGACGAGTGCGCGACAGAAGCCGATGACTGCGAGGCTTGGCAGCTCTGCGAGAACGCAGACCCCTTCTGGACCTGCACCGCCGCGCCTGTGAGCGAAGACCTCTACCCCATGGATCTGGTGGACGGCGACAAGTACGGCAACATCAGCCCGGGCCCCGAAGGCAGCTACTTCGTCAACGCCCGCAGCCTGGGGGGGACCATCCGGGTGAACTTCGACGGCAGCCAGACCCAGATCCCCACCTTCAGCGCCGGCAAGGGCGACTGGGTTCACTACGAGCCAGGCAGCCAGACCCTCTGGCGCATCGACGGCTACGCGCTGTACCAGATCGATCCCGCAACAGGCGGCAGTCTCGCCACGGTGTGGCCCGGAGACATCGTCTTCGGCACCGCGACCACAGCCCCCGAGAGCTGGGGAAGCATGGCCGGATGGCTGGTGCTCACCGCCAACGAGACCACCGAGTACCACGGCCGGGTTGTGGCCATCGACCCCGCCAACCCCGGCGGCGGCGTGACCACCGTCGCGAGCTTTGACCAGCAGCTGGCCGCCACCGCCCTGGCCTTTGACGACGACGAGACGCTCTACATCGTGGACGCGAACCGAGGCCTGATCAAGATGGACTCAGCCGGCCTAGTCACCGATCTAGACGTCACCCTGAACAAGGTGGACGGCCTGGTCATCGTGGGCCAGACGGCTTGGCTGGCGGACGGCTACACCGGCGAGATCATCGAGCGCGACCTGCAGACCGATGTGAGCCGCGTCATCGCCGATCTGCTCTTGGACGGCGGCACCTGGGCCACGGGCCTCTACCACGATGGGCACAGCAGCCTGGTGGTGCTGGAGGCGGCGGAGGGCGAGGAGATCTGGCCCAAGCTGACCCGCGTACCCCTGGACTGAGCCAGAGCTTCATTCCAATCCGGGAGGCCTTGTCTTCCTGGTGCGCCACGCGCCTGAAGCTGGGCGGCTTGGCGCCAGCCCTGCAGCTGGCGGCGACCCGCTTGGACGCGGCGTTGGCTCAGGCTGCGCAGGCCGCCCTGGACGCTCAAGGCAAGTAGGCCCACAGCTCCTGCTCGCCCCACGGGCTGCTGATCACCACCGGGTAGAAGTCCCCCACCGGCTCACCCAGCTCCTGCCACTGGGGCTGCTCCGTGCGGGCAAAAGCGACCCCGGCTGGCGCGTCCATCAGCAGGGTTCCGATTGGCAAAGTGGGCGCGCTTCCCAAGCTGCCGAAGCCGTAGCCCATTGCGCCCATCACCACGCCGCCGCAGCGGGATCCACCCCAGCCACCGGCCCAGTTGCCGTGGTCGATGAGATCTTCGTCGGCCACCCAGGCCTCGACCGTGCCGAAGCGGGCATCCCAGCTTACCCACCAGCCCTGGCCCTCGCGGGTATCGGGATTGACCAAGTCGTTGATCCCAACATCGAACCAGGCGAATGGCTGCCCATCCACCCCGTCCCGCAGCAGCGCGCCTTCGACCAGAGCGAAGCGGTCTCCGCTCCCCGAGTACTGCCCCCAGCGCAGGTAGACCTCGTCGGGGAAGACTTGGTCCAAGGTGTCGTGCGGGACTTGGATGGGATCCAGTCCGTCCTCGTGTGCGACCCAGAGTCCATCCATGTCCCGCCGGGTGTCCAGGCGTAGGCCCGCGGGAAAGAGCACCCCAGCGCCTTGATCCCCGACCTCCACCCACGTCTCCTGGGGCACCGCGCTGACCAAGTCCTGCCGGTCCACCCAAATCGTCCAGAGAACCCCGCTGGCAGACCAGCCCACCTGAACCTGCTCAAAGGTCCAATCCAGAGCGGCCACGCGGCTCTCCATGATCAGGCCGGTGGGCTCGCCGATGGGGTCCAGGTCATCGGGCAGAATGCGCGCGCTGCCAAGACCCTCGAGCAGGGCATAGTCGGGGACCTCGTCCACCTGAAAGAAGGGGTCGTCAAGGTCGGCGGGGGCGCAAGCGAAGAGGAGTAGAGAGAGCATGAAGGAGTGGACCGCGGGCAGGAGCTTCGGTTCAACAAAATGCCGTCAACGCGCATCATTCCAGTGGGGGTAGTCGCTCTTGAGCTTGCGCAGCCCAAAGTGCTTCTCCACCCAGGCGATGATCTCCGGCTCCATACTCAGGTCGCGGGTGTGCTCGACCCCGCTCAGGTCAAAGTCCATGCTCTCCCCATCGGGGGCATCCAGGTGGACACTGCGGGGCAGTCCCAAGGCCACCAAGTCCATTGAGGCGCCGCCGTAGTGGTTGGAGTTCCGGGCACCATTCTCCGTGGCAAAGACCACATCGTATGCGTCCTTCATCTGGCGGCCCTTCTCTACTGTGGCCTCCCAACCCTCTGGGTCGTGCCACTGGATGTCGACGTTGAGCCCCCAGGCCCCGTTGCGGTCATCCAGCATGGCCACCTGCTCCTCCACGCAGCTCTCCGTCTTGCACTTGGAGAGCACAAAGCCCCCCCACATCAGGTAGCCGCGGTGCTTGGAGCGCACGGTGCTGGTCACCCAGTGCTCGGCCCCTTGGTACTCCAGCTGTCGCGTCAGGCTCTCCATGCGGGCCATGAAGTCGGAGCTGGGACGGGCCTCGGCCAGGATGCGCATCAGCTCATGGCGCTCAGTGGGATTGGGGTAGCGGGCGCTCCAGGCTGGTCCCAGGATGCTGCCGTCGGGGGCGGGCTCAAAGCTCCTGGGCGGCGCCGGGGTGTCCACGTCCAGGGTCTTCTTGCCCACCGGGTAGGCCTTGACCTTGGTCTTGAAGACCTCGTCCGGGTGGATCAGGGCCCCCATCCTGCGCATGCGGCCGGCCCCAATGTCGAAGGGCTCCCCACGGCGTCCAGCGGCACCTGCCACCAGCACGTCGTCGAGGAGGAGGAGGAAGTCGGCGCAGTCCGTCGGGCGCTTCATGGCCTCGCGCAAGATGACCTCGATGGGCTCATCCGGGCTTAGATCCGCAATCGAGGTCAGGCTCTCGCCCGTGACCGGCACTCCGGCGAGCAAGATCTCCCACTCCCCAAGCTGCTCTCCCGCTGCCCTTAGCTGCTCCCGCTGCGTGCCCTCCGGCAGGACATCCAGAGTCTTGTTGACCGCGATGGGCGCCAGGCCCACACCGGGCGGCATGGGCTCAGGCTCCTCCTGGACCTGCTGCTCGGGCTCCAGGGGCTCCTCAGCAAAGGCCAGGGAGGTGGCCAGGATCAGCAGAGAGGCAGGCAGCCAGCGGGACATGTGGACTCCAGTAGGTGGAGTCTAAAACACTTCCAGAGTCAGCATCACCTTGGGGTTGGTGTAGCCCAGGGCCTCGTCCGTTCCCTCCAGGGCTGTGCGCTGCTCCCAGCCCCCGCTCAGGTCCAAGGCGGTGTTCAAGGGCATCTCGTAGCGAAAGCCCCCCTGGAAGTCTAGGCTGCGCAAGGCCAGATCACCGGGCCGCTCCACGCCCCAGGCCCCAGAGCCGTGTACCTCTACACCGCGCACCCAGGTGGACAGGCTGCCGCCCGCTTGGTGGTGGGTGGCGGTGGGGGCCAGCCAGTGGTCGCTGAAGCTGCGCTCGTGAAAGCCGGCCACAGTCACGCCGCGCACATCAAAGTTCAGGTCGGTGCGGCCCACCCAGCCACGCTCGGGGCCGGTGCCGTCGTCCACCCAGGCCACGCCGTAGAGCGCCGAGAGGTAGCCGTTTCCGTAGCGGCGAATGCCCGCCTTGGCCGTGAAGCTCTGGCCGCTGCTCATGGGCTGCAAGGCCAGGGCATCTTCGCTGCGCCAGCCATAGGTCTCGTAGCCGCCCTGCACCACCAGGCCCTCGTAGCCACCGAGCACGATCTCGGCGTTGACGGGCAGCCCCTCGCGCACCCGATCCAGGTTCTCGCCCTTCACCGTGCTCTGGTTCAGCGCACCCCACGCCGCCAGGCCCAGGCGTCCGCGAACATCACCGCGCATGTCCAGAACCAGGGTGTTGCTGCCGCTGGCGTAGGGACCGCTGACATCGGGCCAGGGGGTCAGCTGTGCGGCCTGGCGCTGGGAGTAGGCCGCGCCGCTCATGGAGAAGCTGCCCCAGTTCCAAGCCAAGCTGCCGAAGGTGTCCCAGGTTCCCAGCTCGTCGCGCTCTGGTGCTGCGGTCCACTTGGAGAGGCGGGTGCTCCCGCTCAAGGCCAGGGTCCAGCTCCGCCAGCTTGCGCTGGCGTCCATGCGTGGGGTGACGGCAAACCACAGGCTGGAGGCGGGGTCCGACTCGGCCAACAAGGCGTTGCCCTCCCAGCCCGTCTGCAGATCGATGCCGGGCGCAAAGTAGGCCCCGCGATAGCCGACCCCGTCCGAGGCCCGCGCCACCAAGTTCCACAGGCCGCCGTTGAGCTGCATGCCGTTGTCCACTGGAACCAGGGCCACCCCGCACCCCGAGGCCTGATTGTACTGCTGCTCCGCACGGCTGAGCAGGCCGTTGAGCTCCTGGGTCGCGGTGTGAAGCGCGTATTCTGAGTCGTCCTTGAGCCCGGCCTCGTAGCGCTCGCGGGCCTGATCCGCCTGCCTGGCCAAGCGCTGCAACTCCCCGGTCTTCGGAGACAGACAGCGGGAGGCAGAGAGCTGCCTTTCCTTGTCCGCGTTCTGCTGCATCTCCTGGACTGAGGCTCCATATCCTTCGATCTGGTCCACAACCCAATCGGACCATTCACGGGCTTGCCGGTCGGCCTGCCGGTCGGAGGAGTCGGCCAGAGCTGGCGCAGCGAGCAAGAGTAGGAGGGGGGTCATGGTGCGCCTCAAACGTGGGCAGGAGCCCAGAACTTACAGGAGATCTGGCGGAAACCTGGGTAAGCTACCCGCGCACGAGGCCACCATGTTTTCTTTCCCCTTCTACGCGTTGATTTGGCAGAGCTTCACAAGCTGTGGCCCCGAAGAATGCGCGGACCTGACCATCGACGTCAACGACATCCTGGAAGACCAGGAGTACCGCTGGTTGGAGCGCCGAGACGAGCGCTGGGCCTGCGAGGACGTGTGCGATGACATTGAAGAGGAGTGCCTGGACTTTGCCAACGGCATCTACATCCCGGACCCGGAGGACACGGCCCCACCGATCTTGCCGACCATCGCCGAGTGCGAAGACGAGGCCAAGGACTGCTACGAGGCCTGCCCCCAGGAGCGGGATCTGGCCAAGACCTTTGAGTACGGCTCCGGGGACTACCCGTTGATCTCTTGGTCCGGCGGCGACATCGCCCTGCTCTCGGTTCGCATCGACTACGCCAAGGGCCTGGACGACTTCTACTGGTCCATCAAGTGCGCGGACGAGAGCAACTGCCTGCAGAGCCCGGTCTCTTTCAAGCCCCTCAATGAAAACGACACCCTCAACGCCAACGAGCTGGAAGAAGAAGAGCCCTTCGTCAGCTTGAACGATCGGGTGGTCTACACGATCTCCGCAGGCCGGGCGAACAGCGACAACGGCTGCGCGGTGAAGAAGGAGCTGGAGCTGCCCTTCGAGTATCTGCAGGGCAAGCGCTACCAGTTTGACTAGAGGGGGCCCCCTGGTCCCCCTTGTTCGGACGCTTCGCGTCCTCACACCCCCCGGGGTTCTTCAGGGGGCATAGACGGAGCGAGCTTTCGAATCCTCTGGCTCGATTGAGACCAAGCTTGAGACAGTGTCTCTGACTCGGGTTCAACAACGCCAAGTGCGCGGCACGATACACCCCGGACCATGGCCTCCCGCGACCTGACTACTGGCTCCATCCCCAGGCACCTGATGGCGCTTGGCGTGCCGGTCATCGGCGCGATGCTGCTGCAGTCGGTCTACGCAATCGTCGACCTGGCCTGGATCAAGCGCCTGGGTGAAGAGGCCGTCGCAGGCCTGAGCATCAACTTCCAGATCTTCTTTGTGATCCTGGCGCTCTCCCAAGTCATCGCCACAACGGCCATGGCGGACATCTCTCAGCTCTGGGGCAAGGGAGAGCGCAAGGGCGCACGAGCTGCATTCTCCAGCTTCCTGGTCGTCTCCCTGGTCCTCGGCGTGCTCACCACCGGCGGCGCCTGGCTCACAGCCGACGTCTACATCAACGCCTTCACCAGCGACCCGGCGGTCGCCGAACAAGGTCTGGCCTACTTCCAGATCAACGCCCTGACCTTCTTCTCCCAGCTCCTGCTCATCGTGCTGGGCTACGGGCTGCGCGCCAGCGGCGACTTCATCTCCCCGATGGTGGTGATGGTCATCTCGGTGCTCACCAACCTGGCCTTGGATCCCCTGCTCATCTTCGGAATCGGAGAGTGGGAAGGCATGGGCATCGCCGGGGCCGCTTGGGCAACGGTGGCAGGCCAGTTCTTGGCCCTTGTGGTCTACGCAGGCCTGCTGATTCGGGCCCGAAGAGACGAGCTGCGCATGTCCTTCGGGGTGCCCAAGTTCAGCCCGGACTTCTTCAAGCAGCTCATCGTGCGCGGCCTCCCTGCCGGCACCCAATACCTGCTCATGTCCGCCATGCTCGGAGCGGTGCTCTACGCCATGAAGCCCCACGGGGCGGCGTACACAGCGGCCGCAGGCGGCGGCTTTAGAGTGCTCCAACAGAGCATCTTGCCCGTGGTCGCCCTGGCCTCTGCCGCGGCAGCCATGTCCGGCCAGAACATGGGCGCAGCGGCCTTCGACCGGGTCAGACTGACCTCGCGCACGGTGCTCATCTGGTGTGTGATCTACGGCGCCGTGATCTCCGGGCTCTTCCTGCTCACCCCAGAGCTCTTCGCCTCCCTCTTCGCCCAACCTGAAGAGATGGCGGTCGCGCGCAGCTACTTTGTGTGGTCCTGGCCCATGGTCATCGGCATCTCCCTCTCCATGGGGCCCACGATGATCCTGCAGGCCCTCAAGCGCCCCATGCTGCCGCTCATCGCCGCACTGCTGCGCCTCGCGCTCATCCTCGTCGGAGTCTTTGCCTGGCTGGTGCCCGCACAAGCACCCCCAGAGTGGGTCTTTGGCCTGGTCGCGGTGACCGCCATCTTCGAGGGCGGCATCGGGCTTGGGTTGCTGATCTGGCGCTTGAAGAAGCTTCCACAAGAATCCCCTGCACCCACGCCGGCCTTCGCGGGCTAAACTGCCGTAAACGAGGCCAAACATGCTGTTTATGATGCTCCTTGGATGCTCCTGGGTTCAGGGCTGGTTCGCCGACGACGTGGCTTGCTCCGATGGCGAGTCCCAGGGATTCACCGACGGCTTCAACCACGGCCTGAACGAGTGCGAGTTCGACGACGATGTGCCCGACGCACAGCTCCTGGACTACCCCGATGCCTACGCAGCCAGCTCCTTCGTGACTTGCTACAAAGAGGGCTACGCCTCCGGCTACCGCGACGGCGAGCTCGATGAGAGCGGCGCACCAGCGGCCGCCTGCGACTAGGGGTCCCTAGAGCGTGCTGCACCCCCTACGCCCGCAGCTGGTCTCAGGGATCGGCCTGCGGCTGATTCAGGGACTCGGGCTGCTGCTGGACCACCTGAATGGCCCTGAGGTGGTCCCTTTGGGAGAAGAAGACGCGGAGCTGGCTGAGGCGGCCTACCAAGACCTGCTCACCCACGTAAACCGACTGGGACAAGTGCTGGGCACCCTGCGTATTCCCGGGCCCGCCCCTGAGAACAGCAGCGGTCTGCGCCGGCTTCGATCCAAGGCCGCTCACAGCATCCTAGAACGCCTCTCCCCTACCCAACTGAGCGCCCCTGAACGCTTCATCGACGTGATCAGCCGCGTGCCCAAGACCCTGATGGGCCTGCCCGGTCGCTTGCTCTTGCGCCAGCACGGCCTGATCGGCGAGGCGGCCCCGGAACGCGTGCCCATCCCAGAGTTGGCCTGGGCGCCTCAGGGCAGCGAGGCTCTCGCCAGGCTTCAGGCGGCCGGGTTCGCACTGGCCAGCGGCGAACTTGAAGCGCGCTGCACCCTGGCTCAACGGGCCACCCTGGAGCTCTTGGCCATGCATCAGCTCCTGGGCCGCATTGCCCGCCAGCACCCTGGCCCGCTGCCGAGCTGTTTGGCGGACGCCGAGGCCATGGGCCGGGCAGCGTGGCGCCTCTGCTCGGAGGACCGCACGATGGGCAAGCTCTTCGGCGCAACATGGAAAGGCAACATCCCGCCCCTCACCGGCGAGCACTGGGCGACAGTGGATCCAGTGGCCGACCATCCCCACGGAGAGGCCCTCTGGGCCATGGCCCCCTCGCCAGATGACAAGACCGAAGGCCTGCGCCAGGCTTGCCAGGACGCCGGACTGAACGAGATGGCCAATGGCCCGGACCTCTACCCGCGGCTCTGGCTGATCGCGGGTCCCGCGATCGGCCGTCGCAAGGCCATCCTCAGCGATCCCGCCCTGGGCCCCTCCCTGCTGCCTTGGAAGCTGAGCGCCCCCCAAGAGCTGGGCCCTCGCAAGGCGCTGCCCCCCATGGAACAGCGCTTGGTGCAGCAACTCTTCGGGCTGAGCTTGGCCGGCGTCCCCAGACTGGCCTTGCCAGCGGAGCACCCTGCATGGCGGCTGCAAACGGCCGACCCATGGCTGGCACCGGGACAGTGGGCCCGGATGGGATAGATCGCTTCTCCCGACGGAGAGCCCCCATGGCCCGCACCGAGCGCAGCAAGCAAAAGGCCCGCGAGAAGGCCAAGAAGAAGAGCCAGAGCCGCAAGGACGCACGCAAGCGTCAGCACAAGTCTGCGCTCAAAGCCGTGAAGGCTCCTTTGAGCGAAGTGGCAGCCAACTGGGACTGGTCAGAGTGCTTCGCCTCCGAAGACTGGCACGACCGCGGCGCCCGAGTCCGGGCCTTTGCCGTACGTTCTCACGAGACGGGCGCACGCACTGCGGCCATCTTCGACATCGATTTGGACCGCGGCGGTGTGGTGGGCGTGGACCTGATGCAGGGTGCCCATCCTGGCGAGATCCAGAACGAGGTGATCCGAATCTCCAGCGACAAGCCGCTGATGGTGGTCGACCCGGGCGTGGTCTTGGCACTGATCCAAGCTGCCCAACGACGGGCCCTGGACACCGGAGCCGAGGACCACAAGGATCTGCAAAAGGCCCTGGAGATCTTCGGCGAGACCGCGCCGGACAAGATCAAAGTGCTGACGGGATCCGAGAGCGACCCTGGGGACGATCCGGAGCCAGAGTCCGAGGGTCTCTGGACCCGTCTCAAGCGCAGCTTTGGGTCCTGAGCCCTAGTGGGCAGCCTCAAGTTTTGGCGCCCTAGCCTGCGCTGCGATGTCTGCCGCAAAATCGCGCCGCTCTCTGCGGCGAAGGCTTGGCTGATGCAGCCGGTCGGCCCCACAGACGGTCGCGGCGACGGCGGCCGCATCCACTTTCTCTGTCAGGACTGCCGGGCTCTCAGGACTCGGAACCGCTGACCACTTGCGGCTCAGAGGCCTGCTCTCCGCTCCAGCCGCTGGTCTCCGAGGGCGGCAGCACGGCACAGGCAAAGCCCGCCTCGCGCGCATTTCGGGCCCGAGCCAGGGCCACGCTGATTTTGCGGAACTCTTGTTCGGCCGCAGAGTGGTCCCCGCTGGCCAAGGCCTCGGGAATGGCCAGAGTGCTGGCCTCGGACACGGAGATCAGCTCCTCGAGTCCATCCAACTCCAGTCCCAAGCACAGGCGCGCATCGACGACCTGCGCGCCTTCATGAAGCTCCTCAAGCTCAGCGCTGACCTTGCGCATCTCATTGACCGCGCTGGATGCAAAGCGCATCTTCTCTCGGGCCGAGGTGGACCCGTCCTGTTGGATGTTTCCGACCACATCTTGCGCCCCCAGGGCGCTGAGGAGGAGGGCGGTGGGGATCCAGAGGGACACAAGAAGCTCCAGTTGCTGTCCTGCATACGGCGCAACGGCCGCTGGACTTCAGAATACCTGAGGCCAGCGAAGGTTAGAGTCAACGAATGTTGACTGCCGTCTTGATTCCTGCCCGCAACGAAGGCCCTCGCCTGGCGGCGGTGCTGAGCGAGGTGCGCAAGTTCCAGCCCCAGGCCCAGATCTGGGTCGTGGATGGCCAGAGCCAAGACGACACCGCCCAAGTCGCGCAACGACATGGCGCAGAGGTGCTGCAGCAGGCTGGCCAAGGCTACGCGGCGGCCCTGGTCACGGGCTACCAAGCCCTGGCCAAGGCCGGCGTTGAACGTGCCATTCAGCTGGATGCAGACGGACAACATCCCCCCTCGGCGATCCCCCGTCTGCTGCACTGCCTGGACAAGGCGGATCTGGTCTTCGCCAGCCGCCAAGGCACCCCCTCAGGGGGCCCTTGGAGCCGCCGCGCAGGCAACGCGGCTCTGGCGGCTGTGGTTCGCCAACGCACCGGCCTGGGCTTGAAGGACGTGATGAGCGGCTTCTGGGCCACCAACACCCTGGCGATTCAGACGCTCGCAGAGATCTTGGCGCCCGGCTGCGCCGACGCCAACATCCGAATCTCCGCATGGCGGGCCGGCCTTCGCCTTCATGAAGCCCCCGTGTGCATGCCGGAGCGCAGCGGCGGCCACTCCATGCACCAGGGGTGGGCAGGGGCACGCAACTTCGCCCTGAGCCTGTGGGCCGCGGGCGCCGCGTGAGCCTGGGGGTCGTGATCGTCGCTGGCGGCGCTGGAACGCGCCTGCGCCCGGTGACCGGAGACCAACCCAAAGCCCTGGCACCCCTGGGCAAGGGCACGCTGCTCAGCCACCTTCTGGAGCGCATCGCACCCTTGGCCCCAGAGCGCGTGGTGGTGCTGGGCGGCCACCAGGCCCAAGCGATTGCCGCTGTGCTGCCCTCGGAGGTGGCGCTGCTGGTCGAGGGGTCCCCCTTGGGAACCGCTGGCGGCCTACACCAGCTCCCCCAAGCGCCCGAGACCTGGCTCTCTCTGAACATCGACCACGTCTCAGACCTGGACCTGCCCGCCCTGCTCGCTGCACACGATGGCCGCGCCACGGCGGTGGTCCACCCGGTGGCCCATGAGGTTCCCCACGGCGTGGTGCAGCTCGTCAACGGCCAGCTCACCGGCTGGACCGAGCGCCCCGTTCAGCACATTCACGTCACCGTCGGCGCCTATGTGTTCAGCCGCGCAGCCCTGAGCGCCCACCTGCATGGTCAGCCCATGCACATGCCCGCGCTCATCCAAGCCCTGGCGCCGGTACACACCTTCGAACACCGCGGGACCTGGTTTGACGCAGGAACGCCCAAGCGCCTCCGGGCGGCGCAGGCTTGGCTGGACGGCCTTTGACGGTGCAATGACGGCTGCGGCCTACGCTGGGTGAGCTCCTCAAACCCCAGCGCGACAAGGCCCACCATGACCCTGCATCGAGAGCTCCCACTGGCCATCGTGGCGGCCGACCACAGCTCAGCCAAGGGCTTGGTTCTGGACGCAACAGGCCTGGCCTGGAACGCAACCCTGCTGCTGCTCATGGCCGCTTGGGCCCAAGGCTGGCTGCCCCTCTGGGCCCTGCTCTTCTTGGGGGTCTGCGCCTTCGTACGCAACTTCAACGCAGCCCACCTGGGCTTTCACGCCGAACACCGTGGCAACTGGTTGCGTCCAGCCCGCCACCTGGCCTTGCTTCCCTTGAGCCCCTTCTCGCTGGGCTACGACGCCCTCTGGACCAACCACAAGCAGCACCACGCCAACCCTGCCAGCGAGAAGGACCCAGACCACTTCTTGATCCGCGGCGGCATCGCGCACGGCACCCTGGCCGCACTGCTTCAGCCAGAGTGGGCTGCCGCGCGCTGGCTCTCACGACACGGGGCCACTCGCAGCTTCTACCTGACACAGGCCTGGAACCTGCTCTTCTTCGCGGGGCTCTTTGCCATGGGGGGCTGGAAACTACTGGGCGTTTGGGTGCTGCTCACACGCATCGGGAACACCGCCAGCTGGGTGATCTTTGACTGGATGCTGCACCACCCGGCCGCTTGGGGAAAGAACAGCCGCCTGCCCATTCCCAAGGCCTTGCGTCCTCTGTGGATTGTGCTCTTCTCCAGGAGCAACCTGCTCTCTGTCGAGCACCACAGCGTGCACCACAAGTACGCCTTCGTGCCTGCAGCGGCCCTGCCGGCCCTGGCCAAACGCTTGGATGAGCAGGACCAGAACTAGGCCTGGAGGCCCCAGCTCAGTTGCCGGACTTGAAGCTGGCCCCCACGGACACACTGTCCTCGGGTGTGGAGACCACGAACTCAAAGGGCAGGGTGCGGACACGCTCTCCATCGACGGGCATGGTGATCACCAGCGGAATGGTCTTGCTCTCTCCCTCGCTGAGCAACATCGGAATGGCGATGAGCTCGGCGCTCTCGGGTAGACCGTCGACGGAGACCGTGACCTGGACGTCATCCCCGCTGGTGCTGCGGTTCTCTACCTGCAGCATGTAGGTGTTGCGGGTGTTGCCCTCCAAGTCCACCTGGTACATGGCGCCTGGCGCGCGAGAGACCGTCGCAGCCAGCTCGTGGCGGCCCATGAGCAGCAGGCCAAAGATGGTGGAGAGCACGACCATGATGGCGATGTAGACCATCGTGCGGGGACGGAAGAAGCGCACTTTGCTGCCGCCACTGTCCTCGACCTCGGTGCTGTAGCGAACCAGAGTGGGCTCTCCCATCTTCGCCATCACACCCTCGCAGGCGTCCACGCAGCGGGTGCAGCTGGTGCACTCCAGCTGGTAGCCATCGCGGATGTCGATTCCCTGGGGACAGACGGCGACGCACTTGTTGCACTCGATGCAGGCGCCCTGCTCCGGTGACTTGCGCTTGCCTTTGTGCCGGGGCTCGCCGCGGGGCACGTCATAGGAGATGACCCAGGACTCCCCGTCAGTCAATGCGCCCTGGAAGCGGGCGTAGGGGCAGAGGTAGGAGCAGAACTGGTCTCGGAACCAGGCGTAGTCTGCGAAGGCGCCTCCACCGAACACGAAGGCCGCGCCGTAGGCCACCCAGGAGGCTTGGCCGGTCCAGAGGGCCTTGGGGTCGTCGAAGAAGGAGGTAAGGGTCATGCCCAAGACCGCGGACATCACGGCGAAGGCGCTGAACTTGGCGACCTTGCGCCACCACCAGTCAAAGGTGCCTTTTCCCTTGGTGTCCCGGCGCATGCGCACCCCGCGGCCGCCTTCGATCCAGCGCTCCACGGGCATGAACCACTGCTCAAGGAACACCGTCTGGGGGCAGGCGTAGCCGCACCAGACGCGACCGAACAGCGAGGTGACCAGGAAGAGCCCGAAGGCCCCGAGCAGCAGCAACAGCAAGATGAACTCGTTGTCGGTGCTGGTGAAGAGCAGGCCTGCGATGTGCAGCTTGCGCTCGGCCACGTCCAGCATCAGCAGTCGGCGGCCGTTGAAGCTGAGCCAAGGCATGATGAAGAAGAAGGCCTGGAGGGCCCCCATGGTCCAGCGCCGGAGGGACTGGAAGCGGCCTTTGACCTGCAAGGGGTAGACCCAAGTGCGGTGGAAGCCGGGGCGTGCATCAAGAAAACCCATGATCAAAAACCTCTGGCCTCCCTTCTGCAGATCCCATGCCAGGACCCAAGGCCCCTGTGATCCCCTTGCCCCGCCGCCTTGCTCTGGCCTAAAAACACTGACGGCCGTCAGGGTGTGCGAGAAGCCCCACCCCCGCTGGGGGATTTCACCCTGCGCTTGAACCCCAGCAAGAGAAGGCCCATCAACATCGAGGCCGCACCCGAGGTCCCGCCGCCTCCGCAGCCCCCACTGAGCAACACGCTTGTGGGCAGCAGGCCCGTCTCGCCGACCTGGCCCGTCTCCCCGGTGTCACCGCTGTCCCCGCTGCATCGCTCATCAAGGAGGAGTCCAGCAGGAAAGTGCCGTTGGTGCGGATCAGGGTCTCGGCATCGTTCCCAATCACGCTGAGGTTCTGGAGCTTGACCAAGTCGTGGTCATCCATGAACAGGACGGCCCCCCCCCAGGTTGTTCCGCAGCTCGGAGAAACTCAGAGACGGCGCGCGGCGGAGCCACTGCTCGCCAGGTTGCCCAGGACCTGAACGTCATCGGCCAAGTGCAGCTCGCCGGCGCTCCCGACATAGGCGCCGTACAGGCGCTACACGTCCCAGTCGCTGCATCCGGGAATTTCGACACTCTTGATGGTGACGCGGTCATTGTCGAGCAGGGTGACGGTCCCAAAGTAGAAGGGAATGATCGTGCCGGTGGCCTTCAGGTTCTCCAGCACGATGTCCTGAGAGTCTTGGACAAAGAGCCTTGGAGACTGCGCCCCGGACTGCCACATGCGTAGGTGTGACGCACGGCGGGCTGGATTGGACCCTCTCTTCCCCCTATGGACGCCTGTTGCGCCGACGCAGGCCCAGCAGCGCCAGACCCAAGAGAAAGCTCGCCGCCCCCGAGGTCCCGCCGCTCTGACCACACCCACCGCTCAGGGTGATGGGCAGCTCCACAACCGGCAGCTCCGGCTCTCCAGTCTCCACGGGTGCGCTGTCCCCAGTCTCGCCCGTCTCACCACCAGAGTCCCCAGTCTCACCACCAGAGTCCCCGGTCTCGCCGGTGTCTCCCGTGTCCGGGATCTGCTCAGTCGGATTTGCCCCGATATCTCTCGTTGTTCCATCGGGATCCAGCGACTTGCTGGGGTTTCCTGCGTCGATCAAGGGGCTGCCCTTGTCCAGAGTCAGTGGCAGCCCGCACTTGGCGGGGTTGTAGCCAGCGACCAAGCCTGGATCTACGCCATCGTCGATGTCTTGGGCGTTCGCGCTGCCGTTCGGGGCAGGCTCATCGACCTGGTACCAGTAGTTGTAGCCGGTGCCCAGAGTCCCTGAAAAGGGGTGTCCCACCTTGGCATCCATGAGCAGGTTCGAGTCCAGCAGCACCGCCCCACCCGGGCCGATGTCCACCAGAGTGGACGCGTCATTGCCAACAAAACTGTTGTTCTGAATGGTCGTGGCCTGGTGGTCCTCCAGAAAGAGAACCGCTTGCGCCCCCGAGTTGTCCCGCAGCTCGGAGTAGCTCAGAGAGGGTTTGTCGGATGTGCCCCCGGAGCCAAAGACGCTCAGCGCCGAGCCCATCGGCTCATCGGGCGAGTCCACGGAGTTTCCACAGAAGACCACCTCCTGAAGAATGAGCTTCTTGGGCTCCACCGCTGTCACCGCGCCTCCGGTGGGCGGGTCCCCATCCAGGAAGACCGAGACGTTCGCCTCGATGTTCGCATCCACCATGCTCAGTCGCCCACTCTCCACGTAGACAGCCGATCCGTCCGAGGCCACATTTTGGTCCACCATCACGCCGTCTTGCAGCGAGAGCTCGCCGAGAGCCGCAACGTCAAAGGCCCCTCCGAACCAAGCCTCGTTCTGGTGGACTCGCCCACCCTTGACCAACAACAGCCCCTCATCGAGGTGGACCGCCCCGCCAAAGTCGGCGTAGCAGCCACTGATCTGAGGTTCGTCCATGATCACGCTTGCGCCGCCCTTGGTCCCACCTTGGTAGAAACAGCCGCCCGCCTCAAAATCTCCCTGCCCATCTTGCAACACCAAGCCGGACATCAACAGAGAGGAGCCGGAGGTGGCTCCGACGTAGACGCGCGCGCCGGGCCCCTGCAAGACAACATCATCCAGCTGACCGGCCAGCGCACCGGCGCTCTCTTGTCCCCCCCAGATCAAGGCGGCGTCATCGGGCCGACCGAGAGAGGAGCCGCTAAGTCCATCGATCACCACGTTGTTGCTGTCGAAAAAATAGACGCCGTAGCCGGTCTCTCCGATTCCGAGCAGCTCCACGTCGCGCAGCTCTACGCCATCGCTGAACCACACCGTGAGCGTGCTGCCGAGGCTGTCAAAGTCAGAGGGCCCCACACCCAGCGAGTCGACCAACAAGCCATCTGCGTAGTACGACTCCAAGGAACCCATCACCGCACCGCTGCCGTTCCCCTGAAGGGTGACCCCGGTGACAAGGTTCAAGACACAGTCATCCTCTGCGTTCCCCTGCAGTTTGCGTCCGGCATCGATGGTGATGACATCGGTGTCAACCGCCTCGTTGCAGGCCTCGGCGATGCTCTCCCCATCCAGCACCGTCACTGAAGCGGCATGACTCGAAAGGGCAAACAGCAAAAACACAGGGCCTCCGGCTCTCTACAGTGACACGCGCCAAGTCCCCTTGCACTTACGCTTTTCGCGCACGCCAGGTCTTTAGGATCCCCGGGGGGTTGGGCTCTCCGGGCACAAAACCGCTGGCCCGACGCACCACGCTGGCGAGGGGCGCGAGCAGGCCCAATCGCAGCTCACCCAGACAGCCTCTGGGTCGAAGTTGAAGGCCGTAGCCCAAGGCCATGTGGGCGTGGGAGAGCGCATGCTGGCCCGGGTCATTCTGTGCCAGCCTGTGCGCCGCCGAGGCCAGCTCAAAGCTGCGCTCCCCTTCCCCACGCATCGCGGCTTGGCGCGCCTGCAGCAACAGGCCATCCACCTGCGCGCGCAGAGCAGAATCAGGCCGGGAATGCTGCCATCTCAGGCGAAAGCTCATGGGTCTTGTTAGCCCGCGGCCTATGTCCGGGTCATCCCAAATTGCAGAGCGCTTCCGGGCGGTGGACGCGTTCCTCGATGCCCACCGCAGCTTCTGGCAGCCGCGTCCCTTTCATGGAGACCCTCTCCCCTGGGTCGATCAAGCCCCAGATCTGGCCCACTGGCTGCGTGGAAAGTCCCAAGACTGGGTGGATGCAAACGAGGACAGAGCGGCCCTTGAGCCCGACTGTCCCCCCACGCTCCTGGGCATGCACCAACAGGCCCAGGCCCTCTGTGCGCTGCCCCTGTTGCAGGGCGCAGAGCAGCCCTTGGACCTCCGCCTGACCCGAGGCATTCCGGGCCGAAAGCTCGGTCAAATCCAAGCCTTTGCTCAGGTGGCCATCCCCCGCCTGACGACCGAGGTGCTCGCCGATTGGTGCGCTGGCAAGGCCCACCTCTCCCGCAGCCTGGCCAAACTCAGCGGCGCCCAAGTCCACAGCTATGAGCGCCAGGCGGCCCTCTGCGAGAAGGCCGAGTCCTTGGCCAGCGCTCAAGGAGTGAAGCTCCAAGCGCACCTCGTCGACGTGCGCAGCCAGCCCCCCGAGCTCCCCAGCAACGCCACCCTGCTCGGACTGCACGCCTGCGGGGAGCTGAGCGATATCGCACTGTCCCAAGCACACGAAGCCGGCCTGCCGGCCCTGATGCTGGCGCCTTGCTGCCACCACAAGCGTCAGAGCCGCCACTACACCCCACGCTCTAGCCTGGGCAACCAGAGCCTCTTGGGCGGCTTGGACGAGAGCACCCTGCGCCTGAGCACGGCACGCGTGGTGATCGCGACCCGCCGAATGAAGCGCATTCGGGCCAACAAGATGCTCTATCGGGTGGCCTACCGAAGCCTGGTGCCCGGGACCTTCAAGTCGGGCCCAGAGTCCTGGTTCACCCACAGCTTCGCTGCGTTCTGCGAGCGCATCTCAGCAAGGGAGGGCCACACGCTGCCTCCCTTCGATTCCGAGGCTCTGCTGGAAAAAGCCAGCGCCGAGGTCCTCCTGGCCAGAGCCTTGGGCATGGTTCGCGCACCCTTCCGCAGGCCCATTGAGCTCTGGCTGAACTTGGACCGCGCCCTCTTCTTGGAGGAGAACGGCTGGTCGATAGAGATCGGTCGTTTTTGTGCAGAATCCGTCAGCCCCCGAGACATTTTGATTGCCGCGACACGCTGAAGGCGAGCCGCTGACTCTCTGGGGTACCCTTGGGCCATGTCTCTGCTTCTGATTCTGCTCGCCTGCTCGACTTCAACGCCTGATCCCTCAGAGGGTCCCGCCGCTCCCAGCGAGGTGACCTCGGTGGCGCCGACCCAGGAGCTGACCCTGCCCACGGCAGAAGAGGCCGCAGGGGACGAAGTCTTGCCGGAGGTGGAAGAGGACGACGCCGAACGCATCGCTCGAATCGCCGACCACTGCGCGCACTTGCAGAAGTGCGGCTGCGCGGATGGCCAACCCGAGGAGATGTGCAACGCCAGCTCCCTGCGCGCCAACCTGCCCGCCAGCGTCTACCGCTGCACCAGCTCTCTGCCCTGCGAGATGCTCTGCAAGCCGGTTCCCGGCGGCACCTCGGACAAGGGCCTGACGCCCTGCGTGATTCCCTACGTGGAGTCCCAGATCAAGGGCGGCCCGAGTCAGGGCCCTGCCGCGAAGGGACGCACGTCTACGCGCTTGCCGCTGGATGACCGTACCAAGGCCATCTTGGCGGAGGAGGCCGCAGAGCAGCCCGGGAAGAAATAGCGTGCGCGCTACTCGCTGAAAGACACCGCGCCGCCGACCTGCACCCCGGTCAGCCACTTCTCCACCTCCGACTCCTTGAGGTAGGGATTCCCTGAGAAGCGCACATCGCCGCCCACCGAGTTCAAGGTGCTCCACTGCGGCAGCGTAGAGGTGCGCGTGTCCACGAAGCTGAGGCTGCCCGGAATGGCCGTGAGCCCCTCCAGATACGAGGGCTCGATGTTGTAGGTGTCCTGGATCACCAGAGAGCCGCCGATCAAGCTCGGAGACAGGGAGCCGTGCATGTTCAAGGCTCCAAGGGTCAAGGTCTCGCTGACCACCACACTCGGCAGCTCGCCCAGGGGAAAGCCGACGCCACTCAGGGTCAGGCGCTCGACGCGCTGCAAGGCAGGGAGACCGTCAAAGCCAGCAAAGGACTCCGTGTGGTTTCCAAAGGAGACCGTCAACCCGCCCAACTCCTCCAGGTTCGGCATGAGCAGCTGGCCACAGGCATGGCCAGCAGCGAGCTGCCCCACTTGGGTCAATGCAGGCAGCTCCCCCACGCCACAGGGACTCAGAGTCTCCACGCGCTCCAGCAGGGGCGCCTCGATCTCCGAGATGTTCACGCTCAGGGTGTCGACCCGGGTGAGCGCCGGCAATGAGAAGCGCGTACCCTGCCCCAAATCCCAGGTCTTTCCCGGACCAAGCCGGAGTTCCTCCGCTCGCTCAATCCCCGGCAGCGACACGCTGGGGCCCGCCTCGATTCGGCCGGAGCGGAGGGTCACCAAGGCGGGAAGGCTCAAGTCCGAGGACAGCAAGAGCAGCAGCTCATCCACGCGCTCCAACTTGGGGAGCTCGACCCACTCCCCGTCCAGGCTCAAGCTCTCCAGCTCAAGCAGTTGAGGCGCCGAGACCGCAGGCCCCGAGCCCGAGAGCCGCTGCGCGTGGGTCAAGGATGGGAAGACCGCGGGCTCCTCCAGGCCAAAGGACATCCACTGGACCCTGCGAAGACGCTGAAGCCCATCCAGACCTGCATCGCTCCGAAGACTCAGGTCTCCATCCACCTCGCAGAGGCAATCCGGTGGCGCGCCGTCCGCTGATCCCAGTACAGAAAAGCCGTCTCGTCGCTGCGAAGGGCGTTGTAGCCCGCATCACAGAAGGCCGACCAATCCGCTGAAGACTGGATGCTGGCCTCTCCCCAGTTCAGGGTCTCGCAGGGGTCCGCTCCCCCGCCAGTCTCCCCGGCCGATGAATCCGCGCTGTCCGAGGAATCCGCGCCGTCCGCAGCTTCAGCTTCACTTGGGCCGGTGCACCCAGGAGCGAAAGTCAAAGCCAAGAGGAGCCAAGTCATCGTCATTCGCGAGAGCTTGCCGTCCGAATCAGTGATCTGTCAACCATGAAGTGACAGTCCGACCTTTAGAAGGCCTGCCCCAGACTGAAGCCCACCTGTGGCGCGCTCTCCGGCAGCCCTTCGCTCCAGATCGGTACGCCCAGGACCACCCCAACCGTCCAAGGAATCGCGCCAAGCCCATCCATGGTCAGCAGCATCGAGCCGGTGGCCCCCAGCGCTTGGGCCTGGCTGCTTAGGGCGCCGATCTCCCCCTCCTCTACGACGCTGGCCTTGCGCACGGTCCCCACCTCCAGACCGCCCGTGAGCTGCACTTCGTCCAGCCAGTAGAGCCACGCCAAGGGCACGCTGAGGTTCTTGAAAGCCAGAACTCGAAGCTCCCCGGCGGCCACCACACGACTCTGGCCCACGATGAGCCCAGGCGGCAAGCTGGACATCGGTCCCCCCAGGGACAAGAGCCGGTGCTGCACTTCTCCAAGGGCCAGGCCGCCACTGACCGCCCCAGCGAAGACCACGCGTGGATGCACAGCCTGAACCCCGCTGAGACTCAGAGACCCCGAGCTCCAGCGCTGGCCGCTCTCCGGAACCACGCCCAGGTCTGCGGCGCTGGCGATGCGGTGTCCCTGGATTGGAAAGCGCCAGTCCACGCGGGTGTCCCGGACCGCGCTGACCCCCATCTCCACGGCGTAGCGTCCATCCACAGTCTCCCGGTAGCTGGAGGAGAGCCACGAGCCCCCGGCCCAGAAGCTGACCCGCTGATTGCGCAGCCGCCGGTCCTGCAGCATCCCGAAGTAGCGCACATAGGTGGCCCGGGCCGAGACGGCGTTCTGGGCATCGGTGCTCGCTGAGAGCATGTACAGGTTGTGGGTCTCGTAGCGCTTGCGCAGGCGAAGGACCGCGTAGCCGATCAGGATGCCCTCGCTCAGGTTGTAGGTCTGGGGCGCCACCGTTCCAACCGCCGTCCAGCGCGCCGGCCAGACATCGCCGCTCAAGTCCTGCTGCTTGAGGTGCCGGTCCGGGTCCAAGGCCACACGCTTGGGGCTCTGGGTGAGGTGGATCTGCTGCAGTCCAGGGCCAACCCCGCTCTCGTAGACGTGCCGCTCCCCATCGATGTCCACGGTGACCACCTCCGAGGCCGCCTCGGCGCTGGTCTCGCGCTGAACTTCAAGCAGCACTCCATTGGCCTCGGGGGTGACAGTGAGCTGATAATCCTGCTCCGGCCAGGGTCCTGTCCAGAGAGCGAGGGTCTCTTGGATCAGTGTTACATCCTGCTCTTCCAGCCAAATCCTGGCCCACTCCAGAGCGGTACCCTGTCCCTGGGCATCGTCGATCTTCACGGCCAAGACCTGGCCGCTGGGCCGCTCGCTGTAGAGCTCGGAGAGATCGTCTCGCAGCGGGTCTCCGGGGTAGACCTCGCCGAAGAGCTCGGCGTGGAAGGGCACGCGCCCGGAGTAGAGCAGCATGTCCACCAGGGGCAGAAAGGCACCCCAGCGCAGGAACTGGTCCGCGGTGTTGCTGGTGAGCTCCTCCTCCAGCGTGGGGGAGAGCGCCGCGGCGTAGAGCTCCTGCAGCACCCGGCTGGGATGGTCCACGGCGGCCTGAATCAGCCCTTGGAGCACAGCTTGGTTATGGAAGCGCCAGAGGGGCTTGGGCGTGCGCCAGGCCATGTCGCTGATGTACAGCACGCCAGGTCCCGTGCGCACCAGACGTCGGAACATGGGGGCCTCGACCACGACCGTGTCTCGACTCCCTGCGGGCAGCATCTCGCTGAGCTGGGCGAGCTGTGCATCCCGGCGGGGACGCTCCAGTCCTCTGGACAGCAGCTGCACCCCTGGAGCCAGCTCCACCAAGTCGCCATCTTGAAACACCGCGATGGACAGACGCTCGGCTTGTCCGGACCAGCTCAGCGTCCCCTCCCCGGCCACCCCATTGATCACGCCGAGGCAGCCCTCGGGAAGCGCCAGAGTGACCGTCCAGTCGTGCACCTCGCCATCTGCTTGGGGGTACCAGGCCCCGTTGGCCCACAGCGCACCGCGCTCGACACCCAAGGCCCCGTAGCGCTTGGGCAGCCGCGTCTGGAAGTCCAGCACTTGCTGGTTCAGCTCCTCCCCGCCCAAGGTCCACGTCATCTCGCCCTCGTCCACCGCGCCCGGGTAGGTGCGCGAGAGGGTCAGGTCGTCCTGGGGGGCCGGCATCAAGGCCAGGGGGTCGGAGAAGGAGAGCCCTGGATTCGTCGTGAGCTGGCCACGCACGTGCTTCAGATCCGGGTCCACCACGGCCTGCACAGAGAGGCTCGCCGCCGACGAGGCCATGCTCAGCAGCATCAGCACGCCAACAGGCCCGCTAATAGGTGAAGCCGATTCCCAGGTTGATGGTCGGCATGATGGCGGGTGTCCACACGGTGCCCGCACGGAAGTGGAAGCCGCGGTTCACCAACATAAAGCCGGCGTGCACCTGCAGCTGACGCCACTGGGGGTCGTTGGCGTCGTAGGCATCGGAGTTCTGGAAGCCGCTGATGGCGCGCAGACCCAGGTCGGCGCTCTGCTCATCGCTCAGGCGCGGCTGGCCGTGCATGATGATCTGTCCGACCCCAGCAAAGGGGGTGAAGCGGGCGTTGTTGATGCCTTGCAGGGCACCGAAGGGCAGGCTGTAGGACAAGGTGCCCGACCAGTCCATCACGCCCAGTTCCAGCTCGTTGTTGCCGACGTAGCCGGAGTAGCCGACCTGCAGCGCCAGGTCGGGGGCGTTGTGGTAGCCCTCCAGCGGGGTGAAGCGCGCATAGCCACCGAGCGCGGACTGACGGGAGAGCCCGACCCAACCCATGTTCGCGCCCACGTCCAAGCTGGGAAGCAGGCCCTTGCGGACCATGATCCAAGGCACCAGCAACACGTCGCCCGGGGCGCCGTCGGCGTCGACGCGCTCCCACGGGGCGTACTCGCCGATCTCATCGGTGCCAGCAGAGTGGAAGGCGATGGTGGTCATCACGCCCACTTCAAAGCCGTCGGGGCCCAGAGAGTCGGCGCCGTACATAGGCTTGTTGGCGATGGCCGCACCCAGCTCACGCAGCACCGTGTCGTAGACATCCACGTTCTCCGCGGGGTCCAGGACCGGGGTCTCGCCTTTGTTTGCGAGCTGGGAGAGGTTGATGTCGTCTGGCCAGGCAGCCAGAGCCGTAGATGCGAGCAATAGAAGCATGGAGAGATTCTACACAGAATCTCGTCGCAAGCTGTGCTGTCAGTCTTCCTTTCTGGCGCTGGCCACGCCTTCTTCCCGCAGCTGGGCGATCTTGTCGGCGTCAAAGCCGCCGTCGTCCTCGTCGTCGATCCAGGCGTAGTCCACCTGAACGCCGTCCACTTCAGCAAACTTGGGACGCCAGCCAGCCTTGCGGGTCCACAAGAAGGCGCCGCCCCACATGGTGGCGGCCTCTGCAGCGATGAAGCCCAGGGCGCCGGAGAGCACAGCCTGCGCGGTGCCGCCCAGCTGCTCGGAGAGCAAGAGCGCCTGGAAGGCCTCACGGGCGCCCTCACCAGCGATGGTGGGCGAGAGCAAGGTGGCCAAGATCTGGATGGTCGAGCCAAAGGTGATGGGCCAGAACTTGGCGGTGGTCACGCCGATGGCCAAGGCCGTGAAGTAGTAGACCGAGGCGGTGGTGAAGTGGGTCACGAACTTCATGAAGAGCGCGGTGAAGAGCAGCTTGCCCTGGCCCTTGTAGGCGCCCACGGCATCGGTGAACTGCTTGAGGATGCCCAGGATCTTGTCCGAGATCTTCTTCAGCGGCGGGATGACCCCGACGATGCCGCCGGTGATCTTCTGGAAGATGTTCATGATGCCGACGATGAACACAGGCCAGACCAGGCCCACGATGACCACCAAACACACGCTGCCGGCCACGCCGCCAATGGCAGCGGCCAGGAGGGGGGCCTTCTCGGCGCCGATGACGTCCACCAGGACCTGGTAGCCAAAGGGCAGGGTGACGACCATGCCCAAGAAGAGCCCGGCCACGCCGATGAACTTCTCCAAGGCCTTGGAGGTGATGACCCGTGGCCACTGGTTGGAGTAGCGGCCGGCCTCGTACAGGGTGTAGCCGTCCAGCCCCAGGGTGCTGGGCAGAAAGGTACCGATGAAGCGGCCGATCAGGAAGGCCGTCATGATCTTGGACCAGAAGGGGTAGCGAACACCCTGGCCCCGGAGCAGCAGGTTCCAGGCGTAGGCGCTGGAGATGACCCCGACAAACTTCACCAACATCGCCACGATGGCGAAGGTGACGAAGACCGTCGTGTCGACCTGGGTGATGTACTGCGCGATGGCGTCGTAGATGGGCAGCTCGACCACCTGGAAGAGCACCTCTTGGCCCTCGACCATCTTGGTGACCGTCTTCACCCCTTCAGGGGCGGGACCCTCCAGCACCAACTCCACAGGAATGGGGTGACGCAAAAGGGCCATCACACCGACCACCGTAAAGGCAATCTTGGAGATCATGTCCAGGGGCTTGCGCACCTTGGAGTCCAGCTTTCGGCGTCCCAAGAAGTAGGCCACAGCCGCAACGAGAAGGGCCCCCAAGGCAGCGAAGCCCAGGTGACCGGTCCAGGCGAAGTAGCCGACCGCAGTGAAGCTCAAGGTAGCCAGGGCGACGAGGGCAAAACCCATGGAAGCAATCTCCGTGCGCAGGGGGTAGCAAAGCGTCACCCGCAGGGGGACACCGCTAACGCAGCCGAGGTCAGGCTTGGCCGGGAAGTTTTGTGCAGAGAGCTTCCTGCCCCCGTGCGTGGGACCTATACAGTCCCCGAGCAAGAGAACGCTAGATGGCCCCTGTCTCTTATACACATCTGACGCTGCCGACGAAGAGGATAGT
>CAJXRZ010000076.1 GCA_913060515.1 uncultured Pseudomonadota bacterium
GATTTCTGCCTGTCTCGTGGGCTCGGAGATGTGTATAAGAGACAGGCTCAGTGCGGTGAAAGGGATGCATTCAGTGGCCTCGGTCGTACACGGTGAAGGCGCGCCTCCTATCCGCGGCTTCCCAACCACGCGAGCACCGTGAGGACCAGAGAGCGGGCCAGCCACTCGGGGTCGTCGTACATGCTGCCAGGCAAGAGCCCGAGCTCGACCAACTCGATGGAGAGCCGACCGCTCTCAGGAGATGGGGGCATCGGGAGCGCCAAGGAGCGGCGCTCAATGTCCGCGACGTCGGCTTGAGGGTCCAAGAACCGGAGTTGAAACCAGCCTGTGGGCCGAGCCAGCTCGGTGTCAAAGCCAACGTGGTTGAAGTTCGCCGTGAGCCAGTCCTGACGCTCGGCCAACTCCGGGTCGATGACAATCAGCGCCAGGACGCGGTCCCGCAGGCCGTCAAAACGGTGCAGTGTCTCCAGAAGAAGCGTGGCGTCCTCTCCCCTCGCCAAGATCACAAAACGGTCCGCCCCATCCGGCCCAAGAGCGTCGATGGCCTTTGCAGTGTCCTCGGGTGTGGAGGGGGTGACCTGAGCTGTACGCGGGAGCAGCTCGGAGAGGGGGAGATCGCATGCCCCGAGCTGGATCCATACCTGCTGCCCCTTGCGAAGGATCGCCTGGGGGATCGTCTCCGCCCACGAGGCCAAGCTGTCCCAGTCGGCTCCTTGCCCCAGGTACTGCGGCAGTCGCCAAGCCTCTCCGGCCGCCTCTGGCTCCTCGTAGAGCTCCGCATCTTGTTCCTCACCAAAGAGTCGTGGAAGACGCTCCGTGGGACCTGGCAATGCGCTGAGGGCTTCGGTCAATGTGAGCTCTCCTGGAAGCGCAGGGACCGGAAGCGCAGCGGGGGCTGGGCGAAGAAGCTTCTCGAACGGCTCGCGAGCAGCCGCTGAAAACCAGACTTTTCCCCTGCCTTCTTTGGCCCAGTCCTCTGCCTGTCCGCCCGCAGCTTCTACGCGACCTCGGAGCTGAGTCAGCAGCGTGAGCTTGAAGAAACGCTCCCAATTCAAGGCAACTGGACGGGGGCGAGCCCACCAAAGCGTGGCCGCAGTCAAGACACCAGCGCCGCCCCAAAGGGCCATATCGATCGCGTTCACCGAAGCTCCCAGTCCAAGTAAGATCGACGCCTCACAACATAGGTCAGCCCTACTCTTGACACGTCATCACCTTTGAGTGATAGTCCTCGTGTCCGATAGGAAGCGAGGGCCGACGTAGACAGGCATTACATGCTGGGATAGGCTGGCCCCCGAAATCCAACAAGTTCGGATTCAACACTTTCCCCTTACAGGGAAGACGCCCAACACCGGGCTGGTCCGGTTGCAGGCCGTAACCGCTATTAGATGAGGATCATTATTATGAACACCAAGCTGCTTGCTGCTGCTGCCGCCGCTACCGCCGCCTTCGCCATGGTCGCTTGCGACAAGGATGCCGAAGAGAACGCTGACAACGCATGCAACGCATGCAACGCATGCAACGCTTGCAACGCTTGCAACGCTTGCAACGCTTGCAACGCTTGCAACGCTTGCGGCGCCTGAGCTTTAGCTCTAGCAGCCTCAAACCCCCCGGTGCTCCAAGCGAGCGCCGGGGGGTTTGTCATTTGGGGCGTCCCAGGCGCTCGGCGACAGCGTTCGCTTCCCTCAAACGCTCAGAGACTGCGAGGAGAACCCAAGATTAGCCGACGTGACCGGAGCCTTGGGTTAGGAGCGCCCCATGATGGATCGAAAGCGAGTAGAGAGCGCGCTCAACGTCGTGCTGGGCATTGCAATCGTAGTCTTTGGCGGCATCGCCGCGAAGACCTACTACGAGAACAATTACCAGCCCAAAGTCTTCGAGCAGCCCGAGTTCCACGCCGCCCCCTTGTACAAGGTGGAGGCCAAGGTCCCGGACGCCACGGACCCGGAAGCGGAGGTGCAGGCCGACAACCCTCACGCCACTTTCGACCCCTGGTTGGCCGAGCACTTTAAGGCCCCCGTCGACCTTCAAGGCGACGCGCCGGCCGACTGGACAGAGATCGAGGCGAGCCTCAGTCCTCAGTCCTGCGGAACCTGTCACCCACAGCAGCTCGCTGAATGGCAGACGAGCTGGCACCACTTGGGCATGGGTCCAGGAATGATGGGCCAGCTGGTCGACGCCAAGGACGGAATGGTCAAGGCCTGCCAGCGCTGCCACGCGCCCAATGCAGAGCAGTACCCCCGCCTCAAGGGCTCGGAAGAGGGGGCGACCTACCAGGACAATCCTTCCTTCGACTCTGAGCTTCGCACCGAAGGGTTGACCTGCGCCGGCTGCCATGTGCGGGACTGGACACGATTCGGTCCCGAGACGGAGACCCATGCCCTGGGCAGCGAGACCCCTCCAGAGCTTCTGGAAGGCGAGACCGCCGACAGCGAATGGGTGGACCCCAACGAAGGACTCCCACACAACGGATTCGTGGCCAAGGGCGCCTACCAAGAGGCCGTCTTTTGCGAGCGCTGCCATGACTTCCGCGACGGCGAGGGCAAGGTACTGGAGGAGAAGAAGCTCCAAGAGACCTACCAAGAGTGGCGACGCACCGATGCGGCCGCTGAGGGCCAGACCTGCCAGACCTGCCACATGCCTGACGGCGCCCACACCTTCAAGGGCATCCACGACAAAGAGTTCGTGCAGACGGGCTTTGAGGCCACAGCTGAGCTCAAGCGCCTCGGCGACAAGCCCTTGGAGCCGCTCGAGGCAGAGCTGACGATCACGAACGTTGGCGCGGCTCACCGCATGCCCACCTACACAACACCACGGATCGTGTTGATCGTCGAGCAACTCGACCAGAGTGGCGCTGCCATTGACGGAACCCGGCAAGAGTTCATGGTCGGTCGTGAGACCACCTTGAGCTTGTCCAAAGAGGTCTACGACACTCGAATCCTGCCTGGTGAGAGCCGCACCCTGATGTACTCGGCTGAGCGTGCTGAGAGCGCGACCGGTCTCTCCGCTCGGGTCGAGGTCTGGCCCGATGAGCAGTACCGAAAGAACTACGAGAACTGGCTGAGCACCAACATGTACGGCGATGAAGGCAGTGCCATCCTGAAGGAGGCCTTCGATGCGGCCACCGACAGCCGCTACATCGCTTGGGAACGCTCGGTGGACTTGGCGAGTCAGTGAGCAGCCCCCTCCGCAGCTTCTGGGACGAGCGCGCAGCCGACTACGACAGCGCGGGAAGCGAGAACGCAGAGGGCTACTGGCGACACACCGCAACCAACGTCCTCCTGACCCGCTGCGAGGCCGACAAAGACGACGTGGTCTTGGATCTGGGCTGCGGAACGGGCAACGTGACCAAGACCTTGGCGCCCCACGTCAAGCGCATCGTCGGTCTGGACGTCTCTCCCAAGATGCTGGAGCGTGCACAGATGGATGCACCCTCCAACGCCGAGTTTCGACAGGGTGACCTCCGCAAGCCGCCACATGTGTTGGGCTTGACCCACATCACGGCCTGCTACGCCCTGACGGCTTTGACCAAGACCGAACGCCGGGCTCTGTGGGACCAATGCTGGCGCATGCTCAAGCCAGGCGGCATGCTGGTGGTCGCGGACCTGTTCTGGACCGTACCGCCCGAGCAGGTGGACGCCGACTTCTTCGAGGAAGACTGGATGCAATCCGTGAGCGCCACCGAAGAGATGGAGTTCTTGGAGCGCGACGGACGCTTTCGCGTCCTGATGGAGCCCCTGCATCCATTGGTCACTGTGCTGACTGCCGCGCGCCTTTAGACCCATGAGGCGCTGATGCTGGGCAAAGGAGGACGAGGAAAGCCAGTGCTGCTGGTCTTGGCCCTGGTGCTCTACACATTGCTCGGCATGTTCACCGTCAACGGGATCGGCCCCGTCGGCGAGGTCGCACTGGGCTGGAGCTTGAAGGCACCTCCCAGCGTGCTTCGCAGCTTCGACGGTGACTTGGCGGACGGCCCTGCGTTCGGACCGCTCAAGAGCAGCCAGGTCCGACCACTGGAGCGGGTCCAAGTCGGCCCCGTTTCCCTGCCCCTGGCGGTCAATACCTACACGGGCGGGCCTCCCGATTGGCCCGCAAGACTGGCCCATGCAGTCGGTGGACAGCGCGGAGCGGTGGCCATGCACTTGGCCCTGGGAGCCCTGCTGCTCGTTCTGGTACATCGCTTCCTGCGATTTCACGGAACATCCGGGGCCGGTGGCCTGGCCGCCTTGGTCTTGGCGGCGGACTGGAGCTTCATCTTCTATCGGAAGGTCCTGGGCGGGACCGAGATCCTGCTCATGGCTGCCGGACTGCTGCTGGTCTGGAGCACATGGAGCCGACGCTGGGGGGGTGGCAGACACGGCCCATACGCCATCGCTGCTGCTGTGGGCTTGGGACTTCTGGCCAAGATCACCTTCCTGCCCACCCTGCTGGCGTGGGGCCTGGCCCTGCTTCTGACCCGAAGAGACAAGCCAAAGCTCAAACCTCCCGCTCCCCTGCCCTGGCCTTGGATGCTGGGAATACCGGTCCTGTTGACCTCTCCCTTGTGGATCACCTGGCTGCACCACGGCTTGGGCATGCCAGCCGAAGGGCACATCCAGTCCCATGACTTCTTGTCTCTGCAGCTGGAGAGGAGCTTCTCGGGCCTGTCCGGCCTGCTGTCCGGGGAGCGCTCACCGGCCCGAGAGGTGCCCAGCTCATTGCTGTGGTTCTTGGGCGACCCGCTGGCCTGGCTGGATCAGGCATACGGAGGCACCCATCCGTCTTCGCCGATCTGGCCTCGCTGGGTGGCCTGGTGCGTTCTGATTGCCGGCAGCGTGCTGGAGTGGTTGCGACCACGGGAGGATCGCTCTGGCGCCCTGCTCCGAATCTTCTCCCTCTTTGTCCCCCTGCAGCTCCTCTTGATCTGGCTCGCCAACCGGGACCTTCACCACCTGGCCCAAGCCACTCCAATGCTGGCCATCTGGTTTGGCCTGGCTGGCACCCGTCTGCTCGCCATCGGGGTGAACCCACGCAACCCGCTTCGGGGTCTGGCAGCCATCGCCCTGGCCCTTCCGCTCCTTCTCCCAGGGGTGCTGCTGCTCAAGAACACAGACCAAGCAGTGGAGAGCGGCCGAATCCCTCACTTCCAGGCCAAGGGACAGACCGCGCTGGTGACAATGCTCAGGCAGCACCCCATCACGGAGCTTCGCGCCTGCGACTACGATCTCTACGGAATGCTGGAGATTCAGGCACCGGAGATTCGCACGCTCCACGCTTGGGGGGCCGTGTCCCAGACCGAGGACCGCAACGAGGCCTTTGCTGAGCTCCTGCGGCTCTCCAGCGGACAGCACCTGCTCTTGGTCCGTGCGAGCGCGCCCATGCGCTACAACCTGAGCCCCACCCCCTCTCGGCTTCGCAGAGCGCAGGAGCAGAGCGGGAACACCCTGGTATTGGTAGACAGCCTCTCCGACGCCGAAGGGCCATGGGCTTGGCTCTACAAAGTCCAGCCGCAAGAGCGCCCTTAGAAGAGGGACTTGCGCTTGCTGCTGCTGAGGATGCCCAGACCTTCTCGATACTTGGCGACCGTCCGGCGGGCACACTTGATGTTGAAGTTGACCAGCTCTTTGACGATGGCCGAGTCAGACTTGGGCTTGCGGGGGTCCTCCGCCTGAATGATCTGGCGAATGCGGGACTTGACCGCCTCAGCGGCGATGTCCTCGCCGTGGACCTGTTGAATCCCGGCGTTGAAGAAGTACTTGAGCTCGAAGATGCCTTGAGGGCACTGCAGGTACTTGTTGGAGGTCACACGCGACACAGTGGACTCGTGCACACCAATCTCGTCTGCGATGTCACGCAGAATCATTGGACGAAGGTGCTCAATCCCATGATTAAAGAAGTCTTGCTGGCGCTTCAAGATGGCGTTCACCACCTTGTGAATGGTCGCCTGCCGCTTGTAGATGGACTTGATCAGAAAGTCGGCAGAGTCGAGCTTGTCCTTGATGTAGTCCCGCTCTTCCTTGCTGCCGTCCCCTTCCATGACGCGTTGGTAGTAGGGGCTGACGCGCAGCTTGGGCAGACCGTCCTCGTTCTGGAGGATCTGCCACTGGTCCCCTACCCGGAACACGTACACATCTGGGGTGATGTAGCGCGGGTCCGCGTCGGCAAAGCCACGGCCGGGCCAGGGCTCAAAGTCCTGGAGCATCTTGTGGTACTCGAGCACGTCCTCCGTGTCCATGTCCATGGCCTTGGCGATGCCACCATAGTTGCGGCGCTCAAAGTCCCCGAGGTGATCGGTGATCAACTGGACGAAGAAGGGGTCCTCAGGGTGGCGTGCGCGTGCCTGGATGACCAAGCACTGAGCCAAGGTGTTGGAGCCACATCCGATGGGGTCCAGCGCCTGGATGATCATCTGAGCACCCTCGGCATCATCCAGGTCGACTTCAGCCTCGGTTGCGACATCCTCCAGTGGAATGGTCAGGTAGCCACGGTCGTCCAAGTTCAGCAGCATGACCTGTGCGGCCCGACGCTCTCCATCGGTGCAGTGCTGCATCTGGAGCTGCCA
Source organism: uncultured Pseudomonadota bacterium (assembly GCA_913060515.1). Classification (GTDB taxonomy): domain Bacteria; phylum Myxococcota_A; class UBA796; order UBA796; family CAJQPC01; genus CAJQPC01. Next base: position 6,539 of record CAJXRZ010000076.1, read on the forward strand.
GGCCAGGTGCTCAATGAGGGTCTGGCTGGTGCTGAGGGTCGCCTCGATGGGCGGCATGTCCTCGCCACGGACGGTGCTGCCGCGGCTGTAGTTGCTGTAGGAGTCCAAGACCTCGCGCCATTGCTCTTCTGTGAGCTTCTGATCGCGCTCCGGAGCCCCTTCCGGTGTCCCCTCTTTCTTGGTCCCTGGGTCGTCCAAGCCGGCCCAGTTGGTCTCCATGGTCTCGCCGGCATTCATCTCGGCGTTGTCGGCGTTGGTCTGGCGGTTCTCCTCGCCAAGCTTTGCCTGGAAGTCCGCCAAGGCGTCGTCCTGACCGCCCCCTGGGATCTCTTCTAGGACGGGGTTCTCGACGAGCTCCTGCTGAATCTGGTCCACCAGATCCATGTGCGAGAGCTGCAGGAGCTTGATGGCCTGCTGCAGCTGTGGCGTGATGACCAGCTGCTGACTGAGCTTGAGGTTCTGCCTGAGTTCGAGTGCCATGAGCTTCTTGCGCCTGCCTGAAAGCAATCTGGCATGACAATTGCTGTAAGGTCAAGCCGACTGCTCTCTCATCGCTCAATACGGCCCGACCACAAGGCTGATTTCCCGCTCATTGGGCCTCAGGCCCGGGCTGGTGTGCCCGAGGTCTCCAGCGCGTCGTCTTCAGAGCTGGCATCACGCCGCTTCCGCTGCTCGATGGCCGCCTTTACGAAGGCCGAGAACAGGGGGTGAGGACGCAGGGGGCGGCTCTTGAACTCGGGGTGGAACTGGCAAGCCACAAAGTAGGGGTGGCTGGGCAACTCGATCATCTCCACGAGCAGTCCGTCTGGGCTCGTTCCAGACAGCGTCAGGCCGCCATCCGTGAGGGCCTTGTGGTAGCCAGGATTGACCTCGTACCGGTGACGGTGTCGCTCTCGGATGTCGGTGCCACCATAGATTTTGGCGGCCAGCGTGCCGGCCGCCAGCTCACAGGGCCATGCTCCCAGGCGCATGGTTCCGCCCTTGTCGACGACCTTGTGCTGGGCATCCATGAGCTCGATGACCAGGTTCTCTGAGTCCGAGGTGAACTCACGGCTGCTGGCATCGGTGAGGTTGAGCACGTTTCGGCAGAACTCGATGGTGGCCACCTGGAGGCCCAAGCAGATTCCAAAGAATGGAATCGCGTTCTCCCGTGCGAAGCGGACTGCAGCGATCTTGCCCTCGACCCCACGGTCGCCAAAGCCACCTGGAACCAGGACAGCATCCAGGCCTGCAAGGTCCTTCTCAGGACAAGTAGGATCGACCAACTCGGAGTCGATGTAGACCAGCTCAACCTTGGCCCGGTGCGCGATGCCACCGTGGGTCAGCGCCTCGTTGAGGGACTTGTAGGTGTCCACGAGGTTCACGTACTTGCCGACGATGCCGATGCGAACAGCGGTCTGAGGATTGGCCATGCGCTCGACCAAGTCCTCCCAGTTGTGCAGGTTGGGCGCAGCAGCCCAGATACCCAGCTTCTCCAGGATCCGGTCGTCCAACTCCTCCTCATGGAAGGTCAGGGGCAGCTGATGGATGTTGGGTACGTCAGGGGCGGCGATGACCGAGTCGACGTTCACATTGCAGAAGTGCGCGATCTTCTGGCGCAATGCCTTGGGCAGGGGTCGATCACTTCGGCAGATCAACAGGTCCGGCTGGATGCCCAGGCCCAGAAGCTCCTTCACGGAGTGCTGTGTAGGCTTGGTCTTGAGCTCTCCTGCCGTCTTGATGTACGGAACCAGGGTCAGGTGCACGAAGAGCACGTTCTGCGGCCCAGCGTCGTGTCGGAACTGACGGATGGCCTCCAAGAAGGGCAGGCCCTCAATGTCACCGACGGTGCCGCCCACCTCGATGATGCCCAGATCCACATCTTCCACCGCGTCCCAGATCATGCGCTTGATCTCATCGGTGATGTGCGGAATGACCTGGACCGTGCGCCCCAGGTACTCGCCTCTGCGCTCACGCTGGATGACGTTCTGGTAGATGCGCCCAGTGGTGAAGCTGTTCTTGCGAGACAGGGTTCGGTCGGTGAAGCGCTCGTAGTGGCCCAGATCCAGGTCCGTCTCCGCTCCGTCGTCGGTCACGAAGACCTCGCCGTGCTGGTACGGCGACATGGTGCCCGGATCCACGTTGATGTAAGGGTCCATCTTCAGGTTGGTGACCCGAATGCCACGAGCCCCAAGGAGTGCGCCAATGGCGGAGGCGGAGAGCCCCTTGCCCAAGGCTGAGAGCACACCACCGGTGACAAAGATGAACTTCTTGCGCATGTACTCTCCTGGCGGGCTTAGCCCATCATGTCTCGGACGCGTTCGAGGTCTTCCGCCGTGTCCACGGAGGGCGCAGCAGCGTCCAGAGTGACCACAGCGATCGGTATGCCGGCTTCGAGCAAGCGCAGCTGCTCCAACCTCTCCGCCTGCTCTCTCACCCCAAGAGGCAGAGAGACAAAGCGAGCCAGAGCATTCCGCCGGAAGGCGTAACACCCAAGATGCTGCAGGGATCCGCGGGGCCCCCCTCTGGCCGGTGACGAGCGCGTGAAGTCCAACGCCCAGCCACGCGCATCGAGGCTGACCTTGACCACGGACTCCGAGTCAGGCCCTTGGAGAGGCGCCGCCAGAGTAGCGACCTGAACCTCTGGATCTGCGAAGCAGGCCACCAGCTTGTCCAAGGCCCCACCATCAAAGAGGGGCTCGTCGCCTTGGACGTTGATCACCAGAGAGAACTCCGGATAGCGCTCACTGACCTCCCAGACGCGATCGCTGCCGCTCTGGTGCGCAGTCGAGGTCATCTCGGCCAACACGCCAGCCTTCTCGCAGACAGCCAGGATGCGTTCATCATCCGTGGCGACGAGGGGCTCGAATCCCCCCTCACGGACTCGGTCCACGACATGGAGCACCAGCTCCCGTCCTTGTATCTTCGCCACGGCCTTGGCAGGCAGGCGCGTGCTGCCCCACCGCGCTGGAATGACCACCAGCGCAGCCCCATCGGCGAACCCAGAGGCAAAAACGGCCCGCCGATGAAGGCGAGCCGTCTTTGAATCCAAAACCCAGGCGCTCAGCGCTTGGAGAACTGGAAGCGCTTGCGAGCACCGGGCTGACCGGGCTTCTTACGCTCGACGCGGCGTGCGTCGCGAGTCAGGAAGCCGGCCCGCTTGAGGTCGGTTCGCAGGCTCGGGTTCTGCTGCTCCAAGGCACGGGCCAAGCCCATGCGGATGGCGCCAGCCTGACCGGCCTTGCCGCCGCCGCGAACGGTGACGTAGAGGTCGACGTCCGAGACGCTGTTGGTGAGAACCAAGGGCTGACGAAGCAGCATCTTGAGGGTCTCACGGTCAAAGTAGGCGTCGATGTTGCGCTTGTTAACGACGATGTTGCCGTTACCTGGGCGCAAAAACACGCGGGCGGTCGCTTCCTTGCGACGCCCCGTTCCGTACCACTGCGTAGTAGCCATTTTCAGGACTCCTTAGCGGGGTTGGCGTAGACCTTGGGGAAGGGCTGAGGGGCCTGCGCCTGGTGGGGGTGCTCCGCACCGGGGTAGATCTTCAGCTTGGAGATCATCTGACGACCCAAGCGGTTCTTCGGAAGCATGCCCTTGACGGCCTGCTGGAACATACGCTCGGAGTCGTTCTTGACGACCTCGCGCGCTTCCATGGACTTGAGTCCTCCGAAGTAGCCAGAGTACCGGTGGTACATCTTGGTTGCCCACTTACGACCGGTCAACTCGACCTGGGCCGCGTTGATGACAACGACGAAATCGCCGGTGTCAACGTGAGGGGTGAAGCTTGGCTTGTGCTTGCCGCGCAGGACAAGAGCGATCCGGGTGGCGAGACGACCGATGGGTTGCCCAGCGGCGTCGATCACGTACCAATCCCGGACGACTTCGTGGGGCTTGGCTGAGACAGTTCGCATGCCGCATTTTCCCGTGAATCAGGGTGGATGAAGAAGTTCAGTGCCCCTGTCTCAAATGACGGAGGGGCGAAACCCCAGCCATCTACTGAGCCGGGGGGGCGCTGTCAAGGTCCGCGTGGGCCTCAGATGAAGAGATCTCCCAGCAGATCTCCCAGACCCTCTGGTCCTGGGGCAGGTCGAACAACAGACCGCCGAGGGTCTCCATCGCGGTATCGGTGCGGCCCCTGCTCGCCACAGCCTGAGCCAGGAGCCTCTTGGCCCCTGGAGTCTCCAGCATGGGTACAAGGCCAGCTTGGGCCGCGGTGGCCTCGTTCTTGGCCAGATTCAGCTGAGCTTGGGCCAGCGTCCAAGCCGCTGTGCGCTGGGAGGAAGGAACCTGCGCCAAGATCCTCTTGGCCTGCCCCACCTCACCCAACTCGATGGCCAACAGGGCTCGATAGAGAGGGTCCTGCAAATCGTCGAGCTCTCCCATCAAGACGCGGCAGGGATCGCTAGCGCCACAGGCAGAGTCCTCTGCTTGCAGCGGCAGCAGGACCCAGATGGGCGCGCTGCGCTGTGCCGTGCTCTTGGCCCCCAGGAGCGCGCTGGGCTGCAAGGTCTCTAGGTGGGCAAGGGCAGCTTGGCGTGTCCCCTCCCCTCCGCCCAGGAGCCAAGCTCGCAGCACCTCGGGGTTGGCAGGCCACGGCTCGAGGGCCGCCTGCCAGTGCGAGAGCTCCGCTGGGGTGTCGCGAGTCGCCAAGGCCGCAATGACCTGGCTTGCTGGGTCCTGTCCATCCAGAGCGTCCAAGACCGCAGCGGACGCAGCTCCAGACTGCAGGAGCGCCGCCCCTCGAGCAGGTCCACGCAAGGCCTCGCTCTCCACCATGGCTGCAGCGACGTCGCCCTCGCGAAGGGCCATCCAGGTTCTTTGTTCGCGCTCCGCCTCGCTGTCTCCCCGCAACTGCGCACGCGCTTGAGCCAGAGGAAGGATCCCCTCCTGCCACTGCACAGCAACGGCCTCAGCCCCCAGTCCGGCCGCCGCGTAGCGAGAGGCGGCAACCGCAGGTCTGCCTGTCCAATCCGCCAACTGCGCCAAGCGAGCGTTGAGCCGTGGGTCCTGGACTCCTGAGGAAAGGCACGCGTTCACCAAGAGCTCGGCTTCGCTGAGCTGGCCCACGGCGATGGCCTGCTCCAGCTCGACACGGCAATGAGATGCATCGGTCTCAAAGCTTTGAGCAAATTCCAAGGCGATGGTCTTCGCCTCGTCCAGGCGCCCCTCTCGAAGCGCCAACTCCAAGGCGAGCCGCTTGCTGGTCCAGCTCGACTCTTCCACACCCTGCAGGGCCGCCCGAGCCCCCAGGAGGTCCCTCTGGCCCAGCGCCAAGTGGCCTTGTGTAAGCAGGAGAGCATCCCCTTTGAGCTCACCCTGAGCCTCCAGGGCGTTGAGCAAGCCCCGTGCTTGACTCAGATCGATGCCTGCTTCCCCGCCCGAGGCCCCGCTGATCTGCACCAGCAGTCCGGCCGCTTGGGCGCTGTCCGGCTCCAACACCAAGGCCTTGCGTGCTGAGGCTGCTGCGCCGGGCAAGTCCAGGCCGCGATCAACACGGGCCTGGGCATGCTCAATGTAGGCCTCGAAGGGCTGCTCGGGATCGGGGTAGAGCGACTCCGCCTCCGAGAGCACGGCCTCGACAACCGGATCCTGGTCCGGAAGCGCTGCGGGCCCGGGCTCATAGGACCAGAACATGCTTGGAACGCCGCAGCACAGGACTCCACCGACGGCCAGTGCAGCCAAGTACATCAAGGGAGTTGGCCGGCGGGGACGGCGGCGGCGAGGGGCAGGAGTAGTCATTGTTGAGCCAAGGCGTATCGCCAGCGGAAGACCCAGGCATTTTTCCTGGGCCTTGACGCGATCTCCCCGAATGATAGGTGGCGGGCACTCACCTCGAAAAGCGCGATCTCGCGCACCCTACGGAGTCTAGATGCCTGTCGATAAGGCCCTGCTCGGCACACGCTACACCTGCTACGAGTGCGGCGCGAAGTTCTACGACATGAACAAGCCCGAGGCCTTGTGCCCGAGCTGCAACGCTGACCAGGCTAACGACCCCAACCCCGACCCCATCGAGCTTCTCAAGAGCATGAAGCGTCGGTCTCGCTCCAAGACCAAGGCTGAGTCCTCCGTCGAAGAGAGCAACGAGTCCAGCGTCGAAGTGAAGGCCGAGAGCGACGAAGAGAGCTCCAGCGACTGAGACAACTGGCCTCACCCGGGGCTCAGTAGTCGACGCGAACCAAGTAGAGACCGTAACCAGGCGCCCCAGGGCCAGCGTGGTTGCGGTCTCTCTCGTTGAGGACCTCCACCATCCATTCCGGTGGTTGCCGCCCCAGCCCAACGACGACAGCGGTGCCAACCAGGTTCCGCACCATACGGCGCAGAAAGCCCTTGCCGTAGAACTCGAGCACCATCTCATCCGGTCCCTGCTCTACGGTGACGCGCTGCAAGGTCCGCACTGGCCCACTCGCGCAGCATCCCTGGCCACGAAAGCTGCTGAAGTCGTGTGTCCCCGTGACGCCGCTGAGAGCTTCAGTCATCGCCTGGGCATCCAGGGGGCTGCGCTGGTGCCAAGCCCGTCCGCGCTCTAAGGCCGATCGGCTAGGCGATGTACGAACACGGTAGCGATAGAGCTTCCCGATCGCAGAGTAGCGGGCATGGAAGTCATCCGCGACGCGCTCCGCGTGCCAGCAGCTGACATCGGGTGGCATGAGCGAATTCAGACCGTCGCGGATCTGGGCGGGTTTGCGCTCGGCTTCCGTGTGGAAGTGACAGACCTGACCCAAGGCATGGACCCCTGCGTCGGTACGACCGCTCGCATGGATCCGCACCCCAGTGGACCCCAGGACCTTGTTCAGGGCCGCCTCGACGAACTCCTGGACCGTCGGCCCATTGGGCTGAAGCTGCCACCCGCAGTACGCAGAACCGTCGTACTCCAGGTGGATCCGCCAGGTCTTCACTTCCTGTCGATCTTCAGACCGAAGCTCAGAGTGCTGCCCGCAAAGGACAGCCCCTCGTCGCTGAAGAGCGAAGACTGGCGGTAGGACACCGTCAGGTAGGTGTCGACGATTCCCCAGCGGGCTTCGGCCAGCGAGGCACGCTTGGGATCCATCCAGTCCAGGAGCACATCACCGCCAACCGCCCAGCTGTACCCCGCCTTGCCGCCAGCAGTACGCTCGAAGCTGGTGAGGTTCTCGACGTCCAGGGACCCCTGGCGTTCAAGCCAAGGGTAGTAATCGAGGCTTCCGCTGACCCAAGGCACGATGGGCATACCGACGTAGTCATCGGGGCCAAGCCGCCAACGGGGCAGGAAAGGGTCCAGACGCAGGGTCGCCCCCACGCCGAGAGGCAGAACGTTCATGCGGGTCGAGGAGGAGCTGGCCGTGCCGTCCGTGCTGACCTGGTCGCCCTGCTTGCGCATCACACCCACGCGGGCGTCGGCGGACAGGAAGCGGATGAACTGGTACGAGCCACCGATCTCAATCATGGTCATCTGGCCGTTGTAGACGGACTCCCATGCATCGTTGGAGCCGGTGCTTCCCCCATCCAGCTGAGCTGGGCCAACACGCACGTGGTTGCTCTTGGACTTGGCGGTCCAGCCAGCGTGCCACTCCTCGTCCTGCTCCTGAGCTTCCTCGTCCTGGGCTTGGTCCTGAGCCAGTGCGGGAGAGGAGGCCATCAAAAGCGCTCCAAGGCCAAGGCCTCTGCGGCGCCTACGCCCCAGCGCCAAGGCACCGAGCAGGACCCCAAAGAGACCTGCGCCTCCAGAAGTACTGCTGCAGCCAAAGCCGCCGGGCTCGTTGGCCAGCTGAGAGGCGGAGAAGGTGGGCTCGGGGGTGACCGTCTGGATTTCGCTCATGGGTCCTTCCGTACCTGAATCGTCGAGGGCGCGCACGCCCACATAGTAAGTCTGGTAGTTCGTCAGCCCGTCGACGGTCAGGGTCTGGTCAGCGCCAGGGTCCTCAACGTCGAACTCGACGGGGTTGCTCAGCTCATCATCGCCTTCGAATTCTGGAAGATCATCCGAGGTGAATTCGACGGTGCTCACGTAGACCTCGTAGGTCGCAAGGTCGGATTCGTCGCCGCCTTCCACGTTGACCAGAATCGTCGAGTCTTCGAAGCCCAAGCTGAACTGAAGCTGATCGGGGGGGGTGTCCAGATCGATGTCCACAGCAACACGGCCATCTCCTTGGGTCAGGAAGAGTCGGTTTGCCCCCTCATCCAATTCAAGGTCTGCCAGAGAGAGCGCAAGGCTCGCTGATCCATCCACGAAATCACCGTTGGCCAGCTCAGTGCCGGTCTCCACGCCGTCTCGCAGTGAGTAGCTCCCCTCCGTATCCGAGGTCAGGGTGAGGTTGATCGTGTCCGTCTCGTTGTACGGACCCTCTTCAGCGATCTCGATGTCCAGCCAGGGGCGATCGGTGAAGACATGCACGCTGCCATCCGCGAGGCCCAAGAGGTAGCCAGGCGCAGCGGCCACCTCCTCAAGGCCCAGAAGCCCCAGATCCTCAAGGTCGAAGCTGTAGAGTGGCTCCGTGGTGATCGCGGTGTTTACGTTCTCCAGCACAGATAGGGTGTCCTCGCCGAGGTAGGCCACCCAGTCTCCGTCGTCCGTGGAGACGCTGCAGGTGATGTCCTGCGGGGTCTCAAGGTCGGACAAGACCACCCCAACTTCATTGTTGGTCTGAGCCGGGAGAATGGAGAGGACGCGCCCATCGCTGATGCTGTCCGCAGCAAACACCGTGTCGTTGATTCCCTGAGGCGCACAGGCGGCCACGTAGTCGGTGTTGGTCACTTGCGGCTGCAGGATCGACGGGGCGCCATTGCCCAACGCGATCTTGGAGACCTGACGGCCGCCGTGGAAGACCATCCAGTAGTTGTTCAGCAGCAGCGTGAAGTCCACACCGGCCACGCCCAGGGTGTTGGTCTCCGAGGCGAGGGCGAAGGCTTCGCTTCCGTCCTCTGGGCCCAAGTAGATCTGGGGGTTGCCGTCGCCTTCAGCCAAGACATAGAGCTGCCCAACATCGACTGGCGTAGAGACCGTCAACGCCAGAATGGCCTGCTCACCCACTTCTACTGGGTCTGGGCGGGTGACCTCGTGGCTCTCATCGTCCACCTCGATCACGACCACTGTGCCGTCGGTACAGCCGGTGTAGAAGGCCCAAGAGCTTCCCCGGTCGTAGCTGGCCAAGGGCGTCGCGCCGCTGCATCCGACAGCCGAGGTGGTCTCCCAAGTCTCCAGGTCCAAGATCAACACCTGGGTACCTGAGACGAAGGCCGCCAGCTCCCCGCCTGGGGCCACCAGCATGTCGCTTGCGCTGGCGTCCAGCTCCACTTGGGCGACGTAGTCCGCCGGCACCGCCATTGCGCTCTGGCTGAGCAAAATCCACAACAGGGGCTTCATACCGACACTCCAGACAAGTCACGTACGGGAATCCCCTGCCAGTTCCGTGCCAACAACAATGGCCTCGATCTGGCAGAGAATCCTGACAAGATGTCAGTCGGGGAATGCGCGCTGAACTGGACCCGAAAAGTTGTCAAGGCAGCCCAGGGGCCTCTTCTCAGACCAAATCCAGCTCAATCATGCCCAACAGTGCCTGCACTGCGTTCGCCGCTGGAAGGCGCATGGGGTCTCCTGCTACGAAGAGCTGAATGCCCTGCCCTGCTGGATCCGGCCGCACACGACCAACCGCGAGCTCCGAGCTGCCCGCCATGCCGCGAGGCATCAGACCCGGCTCCAACTGTCGGAAGAGCTGCAAGCCCGGAAACTCGTCCACAGCTTGGCTCACGCTCTCCACGCTCAGGCTCTGCCCATAGATCTGCAGGCTCAGCCCCAGCCCAACGAACATGGGCACCAGCACTTGGTCCACCGCAATGGCTCCGGGAGGCAGTCCCAGGACGCGGCTGGCCTGTGCGGCTGCCACAAGCTCAGACTCCATCCAACCGCTGGCCTGGACCTTGCCCCAACCTGGCAGCAGGTCGAAGGCCAGTCCATGCTCGAAGACCGCACGGGGCGGCGTCTGGGAGTTGAAGAGCGCAGCGACCTGGCCCGAGAGCTCACGTACGCCCTTCTCGCCCGCGATGGACGCGGACATCATGGCCGTCCCGCGGATCTGCGCCAAGCCCAAGGGACGGACCGCAGCGCCGATTCCCACCAGGGCCAGGGCCAGGGCACCAGGGCATGACCCTGCGCCGGTCTCACGAAGGGCCTCCAGAGCGCCAGCACTGCGTCCAAAGATGAGGGGGGTCCCCATGCCGGGCTTGCGGTACCCGACCATGTCCAAGACCAAACAGCCCGCCTCAGCAGCACCATCCAGCATGGCGGCTTCCTCGTCGGTGACGGGAGCGGCCACCAGGACCATGTCCACCTCATCCAAGACCTCGGGGTTGAGCAAACCCACTGTGAGCATTTTCTTTCGGAAGCTCAGCTCGGTGGTTTCAACGCTCAGGGCGTCCACGGGGTGAAAGACCCGGAGGGCGATTGGGGACTTTGCAAGCGCCCCAAGAACCTCCTGACCCAAGAGAGAGGTTGCACCCGTTACACAAATTCCGTAGCCAGCTTCAGCCATGAGACGCCTCGCAAGGGCCCACAGCTAACCGCAAAGCTAGCGCTGACCACCCTTGGCGAGCCCCATTGCGGCCTCGCGGTCGGAGAGAAGGCGCAGAAGCTTGTCCTTCTGGGAGAGCTTGGCGCGCTTGAGGCGATGAAGCTGCCGCTTCTGATCCTCGTCCAACCACAGCGCAGTCTGCAGAGCGTCGAGCTCTCCATGCAGGCGGCCGTGGTCCTGAAGCGCTTCGTTCAGGTCGGGGTCATTGAGAGCGGTGATGCGTTCAACGAGTCTCTGATCCATAGGTCCCTTTCAAGCTCTGGGGGTTGGCAGCTTTGCATCTGCATCGCGAAGGTACTCCAGGCGAACAGCCTGAGGAGAGAGGGCCTGAGCCCTGTGCTTCCAAGCATACTCGGCCATCGCGACGACCGGTGACTGGGTGGGTTCAGATGAAATGCTTCCACCTGCAGCTTCGATCTGTTCCCGCCAGACCTCGGCGCCCTCGCCTACTGCGAGAAATCCCGCGCCCGAGGCCTCCACGGCACGCTCGATCGCCTGCTCGGGGGGGAGATCCAGCCCAAGGTCTACAGGGGCGCCGTCAGAGAAGCTCTGGGCATAGGCCTTGGACTTCCGGCCGTCCAAGATGGACAGTACGGGGCCTTTCGGCACAAGCAGCGCACGGGCGTGAAGAGAACTGATGGGCAAGACGGGGATGCCACGGGCCACGGCAAAGCCCAAGGCGGCGGCCACACCCACACGCAATGACGTGAAGGCGCCGGGTCCAACCGAGACACAGACCAGAGAGATCTCCTGGTCCTGCACCAACTCCGCCATCGCCTCGGCCAGCGCGACATCGGCGCCACGCAGAATGCGCTGCTGCCAGCTCCCACCACCTTGAACTGCAGCGCCCACCACGGGGGCTGCTGTGTCCAAACTCAACACGCTCATGCAGCAATCCAGTTTCGAACGTCGATCACCAGGACCACGAACATCAGCCCCAGAAGGAAGAGAACACCGATCTGCTGTGCCCGCTCACGCACCTGCAGGCTCAGGGGCCGACCGCGGATGCCTTCGACGGCGTAGAACAGGAACTGCCCCCCATCGAGAACGGGAACCGGCAGGAAGTTGACCACAGCCAGGGAGATGCTCAGGCCAGCCATCATGTAGGCCCAGTCGAAGATGCCCCGTTCGGCAGCGGCCGCTGCGTGGCGGAAGATGGCAATGGGTCCACCAACGGTCTTGGAGGCCGCCGCCTCTCCTGTGACCAGGTAGCCGACGGTGGAGACCACCTTTGTCGCAGCGTCCAAGGTGCGCTGACCGGCATGCTGAACGGCCGGAATCAGGCTGTAGCGACGCGTGGCCTCTTCTTGCGCGATCCCGATGCTGAAGGTGTTGAAGCCAATGACCGGCCGGAATGTATAGCGGCCGAAGTTGTCGTGATCCTCTCGAATCGTTGGCTTGAAGATCCGGTCTTGGAGCTGCCCGTCGCGCAACAGGGTCAGCGTTACGGAGCGGGACGAGGCCACCTCGCCCTCCCCAACCTGCGCCTGCTTCACCAAATGGATGACATCGTTGAAGGTGCGCACCTTCACGCCATCCACCGCTGTGACCACGTCACCGCGGAGTAGGCCTCCGACCTCGGCTGGGCTCTCCTCCTGGACCTCGTAGACAGAGAGGTAGGGCGGTGCCAAGCCCCAGGCGTTTGCATGGGGGTGCACGAAGGGCAGGCTGGACTCGGGCCGGGTGGGGTCTTGGGTGACCGTGACGCTTCCATCGACCACGCTGCCCTCGGCGTCGCGACGCATGTAGGCGACTTCCGCCTGGCCCTGAATCCCGTCGAGCTCGGAGATCAAGCCATCGAAGCTCCGGATCTCTTTGTCCCCGACCTTGGTGATCAAGTCACCCGTCTCCAATCCGGCAACAGCCAGGACCGCATCTTGGTCTGCGATCACGACGTAGGGACCAGGGAAGATGGCGCTGATGCCATAGACGCTGGAGGGGTAGACACCGCCGTCCAGAATGGCCCCCTCGGGGGTGTCCAGGGTCAACTCCAAAGACTGCTCGCCTCGGAGCACCTTCAGGACCGGATCTTGGTCGACGTGCTCCAGGCTCTCCTCGAGGGCCCCCCAAGTCGCGATCTCCTCGCCGTTGATGTGGGTGACCCGGTCCCCCACCTGAAGTCCAGCCTCTTGAGCTGAGGAGTACAGGTCTACCTGGCCCAACACAGGCGCCGCGCCCGGCTCGCCAACCATGAAGAGGGCGGTAAAGACCACCACAGGCAGAAGCAGGTTGAACGCTGGACCAGCGGCAACAATGATCAGGCGCTGCCAGACCGGTTTGTTCATGAAGCTGGTCGGAGAGTCGGGATCGGAGTCCCCATCCCCCCCATCCTGAAAGGGATCAGCCCCTTCCATCATCACGTACCCACCCGCTGGGATCAGGCTGACTCGGTAGTCCGTGCCGCCCCATTCCACACCGAAGAGGCGCCGGCCAAAGCCCAAGGAGAAGACTTTGACGCCCACCCCAAAGATCTTGGCGAAGATGAAGTGCCCGGACTCATGAATGAAGACCAGGATGCCGACAAGGGCCAAGGCTGCAAGGACAGTGATGACCGTCTCCGATGCGTCTACGCGCGCTACTCAGCTAGAGGGTAGTCGCAGCGGAGCGGCTAGGCCAGCCCTGCCGACTCACGGAAGCAGCGGACGAATGGCCATGACGTAAAGCCAGAGGGCAGGTCCGGTCAGCAGCAGAGCGTCCACGCGGTCCAACAGGCCACCGTGGCCCGGCATGATCCAGCCGGAGTCTTTGACCCCAAAAGAGCGCTTGAGCATCGACTCCACCAAGTCGCCACAAACCCCGATGGCGTCGACCACGATGCCGATGAGCACACACTCCCACCAGGCCAAGCCAAGCAGTGCGTCGAACTGCATGGCCACCGCCTTGACGGCGCAGACGCCGAGGGTTGCAGTGACCGCTCCCCCGATGGCTCCTTCCCAGGTCTTCTTCGGCGAGATCTTCTCGTAGAGCTTGTGTTTCCCCAAGAAACGCCCAGCGAAATAGGCACCGGTGTCTCCGAGCCAAGTCACAGCCAAGAGCAGAAAGACCCAAGCAAGCCCATCTTCTTCCTGGCGAAGGAGCACTGGGAAGACCATCAGCATGGGCACATAGACCCAGCCCAAGAACAGCCGCGCGGTGGCGTTGGCTGCGGTCTCTACAGGCTCTGGGCGAAAGAGGATGGCCCCAAGGAACCAGAAGCTGCCCAGAATGAGGGTCGCCACCACCGCCATTTGGGAGCCGTGCAAGACGGCGAAGAAGAGTCCAAGCGAGGGCACCAAGAGCACGAAGAGATGCTTGAAGCGCTGCTCCGGGAAGGCCATGGTGGCGTACTCATCCAGACAGACCAACATGGCCAGTCCCAGAATGATCTCGGCGGCAATGACGCCACCAAAGACCAGGGCCGGAATCAGTACGGCAAGGCCAACAAAGGCGGCAAGGAGGCGCTTTCCCACAGAATCAGGTCCCTTCGGTCAGCTGAGCAGATGTCTTGCCATAGCGGCGCTCTCGCTGCCCAAAGGACGCGAAGGCATCAGCCAACTGAGCCCGACGAAAGTCCGGCCAGGCAACGTCCGTCACAAAGATTTCGGCGTAGGCCAACTCCCAAAGCAGGAAGTTGGAGAGCCTCAGCTCTCCGCTTGTGCGAATCAGCAGATCCGGATCCGGCAGCCCGGCAGTGCCGAGGTGCATGCCGAAGGCCTTCTCATCCAAGTCTTCTGGCTTGAGCTGTCCGGCCTGAGCCGCCTTCGCGATGCGCTGTGCCGCCTGAACGATGTCCGCTCGGCCTCCGTAGGAGAGGCACAAGGTGAGGGTCATCTTGGCGCTGGGTCGGTCGGTTTCCCGCATCAGAGCTTGAAGGGGCTTGCGCACAAAGATGGGCAAGCGATCGATTTGACCGACCGCGCGAAGGCGGATGTCGTTGTCGATCAGCTCCGAACGCTCATCCTTGAGGTAGCGCTTGAGCAGCTGCATCAAGCCCTGAACCTCGTCGGCCGGACGCTTCCAGTTCTCCGTGGAGAAGCTGTACAAGGTCAGGGCCTCGACCCCCCACTCTCGGCAAGCTTTGGAGATCTCGCGTACGGACTCTGCACCCTCGTGGTGCCCTTTGATGCGCTCCCAGCCGCGAGCTTGCGCCCAGCGACCGTTGCCATCCATGATCACCGCGAGGTGCTTGGGGACGCGTGCCCCATCAGGCAGAGCGGTGCTCAAACCTCCACGATCTCCGCTTCCTTGGCCGAGACCAAGGCGTCCAAGGCACCGGAATACTCGCTGGTGGCCTTCTGGACTTGCTTCAGGTAGCGCTCCAGATCGTCCTCCGAGATCTCCTTGTCGGACTCGGCATCCTTGAAGATCTGGTTGTACTCTTTGCGCACACCGCGGATGCGGATCTTGTGGTCCTCTCCCATGGCGCGGGCACGCTTGACCAGGTCCTGCCGACGGTCACCTGTGAGCGCAGGCACCGGGACGCGAACGACCTGTCCATCGTTGGAGGGATTCAGGCCAAGAGAGGCCGCACCAATCGCCCGCTCAATGTCGGAGATGGTGGACTTGTCCCAAGGAGTCACCACCAACATGCGCGCATCTGGCGCGTTGATGGTCGCCAGCTGCTTGATGGGCATACTGGCACCGTAAGAGGCCACCAGGACCTTGACGCTGTCCAGGAGTGCAGGCGTGGCACGACCGGTTCGCACCGTGGCCAGGGCCTTCTTGAGGGAATCGACCGCGGACTTCATGTCGTCCGTCATCGCGGACAGGTACTCGTTCACCGTGACCTCCAAAGGGTTTCTCAAGCTAACGCAGCCCGACCGCTCAACAACCCGTGCTCTACAAGGAGCCCTCGTTGTTGTCGACCAAGGTCCCGAGCTTCTCGCCCTTGACCACCCGGACCACGTTGCCCTGAGTGTGGAAGTCAAAGACGATGATGGGGATGTCGTTCTCTTTGCACATCGAGAGCGCCGTCGCGTCCATCACCTTCAGGCCGCGCTGGAGCGCGTCAGAGAAGCAGATGTGGTCAAAACGAACCGCGTCTTCGTGCAGCGCCGGGTCCTTGTCGTAGACCCCATCGACCTTGGTGGCCTTGAGGATGACGTCGGCGTGGATCTCCGCTGCCCGCAAGGCGGCGGCTGTATCGGTGGAGAAGTAGGGGTTTCCTATTCCGGCGCCGAAAATCACGACGCGTCCCTTCTCCATGTGGCGCTCAGCCCGACGACGAACGTAGGGCTCAGCGACCTTGTCCATCGGGATGGCAGACATGCAGCGCGTCTTCACGCCGCGACGCTCCAGGGCGTCCTGCAAAGCCAAGGCGTTGATGACGGTCGCCAACATGCCCATGTAGTCGGCGTGGGCGCGGTCCATTCCTTTGGACGCACCAGCCAAGCCCCGAAAGATGTTGCCCCCGCCAATGACGACAGCAACCTCTACCCCCAAGTCCTCCCGCAGAGCCTTGACCTCATCTGCGAAGCGCGCGAGCGCAGCAGGACCGATCCCAAAGCCGCGATCTTCAGCGAGCATCTCGCCGGAGAGCTTGAGGAGAATGCGCTTGTAGGCCATGGGGGGCTCCGTAGAATTGGGGGGCTGGAAGGCCCCCCGGGGAGCCTCCCAGGGTCAGCAGCGACTCAGGCCAATCCGGCCTGAGCAGCAACCTCAGCAGCAAAGTCGTCGACCTTCTTCTCCAAGCCCTCGCCCAAGACGAAGCGGCTGAAGCGGCGGATCTTGATGTTCTCGCCGATCGTTGCGATCTGCTCACCGAGCATCTCAGCGACGGTCTTGCTGTCGTCCTTGACGAACTTCTGCTCCATGAGGCAGCGCTCCTCGTAGAACTTGCCCATGCGGCCAGCGACGATCTTCTCAGCGATGTGGGCAGGCTTGCCCTCTTCGATGATGCGAGCGAGCTGAATCTTCTCCTCACGGGAGATGGCGTCCGCAGGAACTTCGTCCTTGGTCACGTACTCGGGAGCAGCAGCAGCGATGTGCATCGCGATGTCGTTGCAGAGGCTGATGAACTGCTCGTTGCGAGCAACGAAGTCCGTCTCAGCGTTGATCTCGACGAGCACACCGATCTTGCCAGCGCCATGCACGTATGCATGCACCAAGCCCTCGGTCGCGACGCGACCAGCCTTCTTGGCGGCCTTGGTGATGCCCTTCTGACGAAGCCAGTCGATCGACTTGTCGACGTCGCCATCGTTGGCGTCGAGCGCCTTCTTGCAATCCAACATGCCGGCGCCGGTGCGCTGACGCAGTGCCTTGATATCCTTAGGGGAGACAGCCATGATGCAGTCCTGTAGCGTTCCCACGAACCCGAACAGGGCCGCAGGTGGTTTTGGGTACAGTGGTTGCCCGGGTCTCCCCGGGCGACCAGTTCTCAGACCTCTTCGACGGTCTCAGGATCGACAGGACCGGAGGTCGCGTCGGGAGCAGGTGCAGCAGCTGGGGTGTGCACGCGAGAGACAACTTCCACGTCCATGCCAGCGTCCGTCACAGCCTGCTGTGCAGGATCGCCGCGACGACCCGCAGCGTTGCCCTCGATGCAAGCATCAGCGACAGCGGCCGTGAACAAGCGAATGGACTTGATGGCGTCGTCGTTTCCGGGGATGACGTAGTCAACCTTGGATGGGTCGCAGTTGGTGTCGCAGAGTGCGATGACGGGGATCTTCAGCTTGCGCGCCTCGTCAATGGCAATGTGCTCCTTCTTGGGGTCGATGATGAAGATCGCACCCGGGGTGGAGCGCATGGCCTTGATGCCACCCAGGTTCTTCTCCATCTTCGCCATCTCACGGGTAAGGCCCAAAGCCTCCTTCTTCGTGAGCATCTCAAAGCGGCCTTCGGTGTAGGCGCGCTCCAGAGCGGTCAGGCGGTCCAGGGACTTCTTGACGGTCTGGAAGTTGGTCAGGGTGCCGCCGAGCCAGCGGTTGTTCATGAAGAACTGACCGGAGCGGCCGGCCTCTTCAGCGACGATCTCTTGGGCGGAACGCTTGGTTCCGACGAAGAGCACGTACTTGCCCTGGCTGACCACGTTGCTCGCAAAGCGGCAAGCCTCCAAGAGGCCTCGTGCGGTGGCCTGGAGGTCGATGATGTGCACACCGTTCTTCTGGCCGTAGATGTAGGGGCGCATCTTCGGGTTCCAGCGGCGGGTCTGGTGACCAAAGTGAACACCGGACTCGAGCAGCTGACGCAGCGAAATGTTGACCATTCTTAACTCCTGAGCGCGCTGATAGACAGGCGCCCTTTTGGGTTGGTTTCGACCACCGACAGCAGCGTCCGACCCCGAAGGGCACCCATGGACGATCACTGTGACTCGGTGTGAGATTGACCCCAAACAACTCAGGGCCCCGCGCGATTAACGCAGGGCCCTGGGTTTGTCACCTTCGAAGACGAGCTCAGAGGCCCGGCTGACCACCGCCATCGGCGGCGGGAGGCTCATCGACGGTCAAGGCGTCCGGATCGACGGGAGGCGCTGGAGGCGCCCACCCTGCTTGGTAGCAGCACTTCTTGTACTTGTTGCCGGAGCCACAGGGACAAGGGTCGTTGCGGCGAAGCTGGTTCAGCGAAGCGAAGAGGCGGGCCTCTTCTCCAGCTTCGGGCAGCTTGGGCGCTGGAGGAGGCGCCGCTGGCAAGCTCTGAGCGTTCAGGGCGAACTGGGCAGCTGCGTTGGCATCGAGCTTGGGACCCGCTGGCTTTTGCTGCAGGTCTCCGGAGGCGAGCTGACGTGCCGTGCGCTTGGAGAATGCCTGAGATGCCTGGTCGGCGCTGCCGAGCTCCACTTCCAGGAAGCGACGCACAACAGACTCATCGCGAAGGGCGGTCATCATCATGAACATGTTGAAGCCCTCCTTCTTGTACTCCAGGAGGGGGTTGCGCTGACCGTAGCCACGCAGACCGATGCCATCACGCAGACGGTCCATGGCGAGCAGGTGCTGCTTCCAGAGGTCATCTGTGAACTGGAGCAGGAGCATGCGCTCGATCTGCCGGCTGGCGTCCTCTCCCAAGGAAGCTTCCTTGGTCTCGTAGCGCTCCATGCCAACGGCAAGCAATCGATCCCGCAGCTCAACGACCGCAAAGTCGCGCAGCTCGTCGTCGGTCTCTTCCCACTCGAAGGCGAAGTTGTCTTGGCAACGCTTGCGCATGCCCTTGATGTCCCAGCCCTCAGGGTGCACCGTCTCCGGCACACAGTCGTCCATCACGTCGTCAACGACGCCTTCGATGGCCTCGACCATGATCTCCCGGACCTCGTCCCCTTCCAGGATGCGGCGGCGAAGGGCGTAGACCAACTTGCGCTGCTGGCTGAGCACGTCGTCGTACTCCAGCAGCTGCTTACGCACGTTGAAGTTGTGGCCCTCGACCTTCTTCTGGGCGTTCTCGATGCTCTTGGAGATCCAAGGATGCTCGATAGGCTCGTTGTCGGACATGCCCATCTTGTCCATGAACTGCATCATCTTGTCGGTACCAAAGATGCGCAGCAGGTCGTCTTCCAGCGAGAGGTAGAACTTCGAGCTGCCTGCATCTCCCTGACGGCCCGCACGACCGCGGAGCTGGTTGTCGATGCGACGGCTCTCATGGCGCTCGGTACCGATGATGCGAAGGCCACCGGCCTCGAGCACCTTTTCTCGCTCGGCAGAACACTGGGCTTCCAGCTCGGAGAAGCGCTTCTCGTAGCCTTGCGGGTCGACCTTGGGGTCGAAGTCGTCCTTGGCCATCTCCTCAGCGTTTCCACCCAGCTTGATGTCGGTTCCACGACCCGCCATGTTGGTGGAGATGGTGATGGAGCCGAGGCGACCGGCCTGGGCCACCACCGAGCTCTCTCGAGCATGTTGCTTGGCGTTGAGGACCTCGTGCGGGATCTCCTGCCGGCGCAGCATTCGGGCGACCAGCTCGGACTTCTCCACGCTGGTCGTGCCGACGAGGACAGGCTGTCCGCGCTCGTGGGCGTCAACGATGTCCGCCAAGACGACCGTGAACTTCTCTTCCTGGGTCCGGTAGACGATGTCGTTCTGATCATCGCGCTTGATGGGCCGGTTGGTGGGAATGACCACAACTTCGAGGTTGTAGATGTTCGCCAGCTCCGCGGCCTCCGTCTCGGCCGTACCGGTCATGCCGGCCAGCTTGTCGTACATGCGGAAGTAGTTCTGGAAGGTGATGGTCGCGTAGGTCTGGGACTCACGCTGGATCTTCAGCTTCTCTTTGGCCTCTACCGCTTGGTGCAGGCCATCGGACCAACGCCGACCGGCCATCAGGCGGCCGGTGTTCTCGTCGACGATGACGACCTCGCCATCGCGAACCACGTAGTCCTTGTCCCGGCTGAACAAACAGTGGGCCTTGAGGGCTTGGTTCACATGGTGGAGGACCTCCATGTTCTCTGGATCGTAGAGGTTCTTCAGGCCCAGCTTGGACTCGATCTTGTCCACGCCCTCGTCGGTGGGATGCACGGAGCGTCCCTTCTCGTCGATGACGTAGTCGATCTCGTCCTGAAGCAGCGGGATGACCGCGTCGATGTCGTAGTACTTGTCCACGGCGTCGTTGGTGGGACCCGAGATGATCAGCGGCGTACGGGCCTCGTCGATGAGGATGGAGTCCACCTCGTCCACGATCGCGAAGTTGTGACCGCGCTGGGTGTAGTCATCCAGGCGGAACTTCATGTTGTCCCGCAGGTAGTCGAACCCGAACTCGTTGTTGGTGCCGTAGGTGATGTCCGAGGCGTAGGCCGCGCGCTTGATCTGGTCGTTGCGCTCCCCACTGAGGATGGTGCCAACGGACATGCCGAGCGTCTTGTAGATCGCAGACATCCACTCGGCGTCACGAGCGGCCAGGTAGTCGTTGACCGTGACGACGTGCACGCCCTTGCCGCCAAGAGCGTTCAGGTACACCGGGAGAGTCGCGGTCAGGGTCTTGCCCTCACCGGTTCGCATCTCCGCCGCCTGGCCCTTGTGAAGCACAATGCCGCCGATGAGCTGAACATCGTAGGGGCGCATGCCCAACGTGCGCACAGAGGTCTCTCGCACAGTCGCGAAAGCCTCCAGCATCAAGTCTTCCAGGGGCTCGCCGTTCTCGACGCGCTCCCTGAACTTGGCTGTCATGCCGTAGAGCTCTTCATCAGACATGGCCTGGAAGCGGGGCTCTAAGTCATTGATTCTGGCAACTTGCGGCCGCATCTTCTTGACCACGCGGTCATTGGACGAGCCGAAGATCTTCTTGAACATTCCCTGGAGGGGACCGAGCATGAACGTGCTCCGTAGCAGAGGAACCTGTTTTGGCGGGAGCCTGGGTTCCGGGACCTGAGCGGATAACTGCTCACCGCGCGCTTGTCTGTCAATGGGGGAAGCGCAGTCCCGAGAGCTTTGCCGCCCTTAGTGGGGCAGATACTCCAAAGGGTCCACCTGTTGACCGTCGATCATCAGCTCAAAGTGCAGATGGGGGCCGGTCGTCTGGCCCGTGGTCCCGATGGTGCTGATGACTTGACCCGCATCAACCCAGTCACCCTTGCGAACGAAGACGGAGGAGTTGTGGGCGTAGCGACTCACGATGCCGTAGCCGTGGTCGATCTCGACCATGCGCCCGTAGCCTGAGTTGTAGTCCGCCATCTGAACCACACCGGAGGCGGCCGCGACGACGCGGGTCCCTCGGGGGGCTGCAATGTCCACGCCGGAGTGAAACTTCCGGGTGTTGTTGATCGGAGACTGACGGTAGCCAAACCCGCTCGTGAAGGTGCCTTCTGCGGGCCACACTTGGGGAAAGGCAGCCTGAATACTCAAGAGGTCTTCCATGTCCTCGGTCAGCAAACCGAGGCGCGGCTCCAGAGCCTCCAAGCGAGCGACGTAGGCGTCCGTTCGCACCATCACCTGCTCCGCCCAAGACTCTGCAGGTCGCAGCTCTTGGGCCTCCAGACTCACCGGGCCTCCCCGCTCCTCAAAGCCTGGGTGGTCCTCGTCGTAGTTCAGGTCTTCATCGGCGAGGCTCTCGCTGTCCCCTTCGATGGGGCCCGCGCCCGGACGGATGGGGTTGTCCCGCACCATGTCGCGCAGTTGAGCGTCGTAGAGCTGCACACGCTGCATGGTGGAGTCGGCCTGATCCAGCTGGGACTCGATCTGCTGCAGCTGCTGCCGAAGCATCAGGTTTTCGGTGACCAGCTCCTCGCGGTCCGGACCGCCGCCCGGCGCCCAACTCACCCCGCGCAAGCCGAGTAGACCCAAGCCGACAAGAGCCGCACCCACGACCAAACCAACCCGCAAGCGCGTCATGTTGATCCGACGCTGCACCACAGCGACTTGGTCTTGATCCGGTACCAGAAGCAAGGTCCAGGTGCGCACCCTTCCGGGGCGCGGCTTCTTGGCCGACGTCGAGCTCACAGCTCGTCCACACGCACCGTCACGACGGTGACGTTGTCGTCCCCTCCCCGCTCGCATGCCATCTGGACCAGCTTGCGGGAGGTCTGCTGCGGCCCGTGGCGCTGCATCAACTCCCCAATCTCTGCGGTAGAGACCAGGTTGCTCAAGCCATCGCTGCACAGCATGAACTTGTCGCCCCGACGAACGGCACGGACTTGGATGTCCACCTCCACTTCTTCCATGTAGCCAAGGGAGCGGGTGATGATGTTCCGAAGCTTGTGGGTCTTGGCCTCTTCTGCAGTCAGAACGCCAGCTTTCACCTTCTCGTTGACCAAGCTGTGGTCCTCGGTCAGCTGCTCGATTCGACCCTCGCGCAGCAGGTAGCCACGCGAGTCACCGACGTGGGCGATCAGGAAGTTGCTTCCGTCGATCACCAGCGCCAAGGCCGTGGTCCCCATGCCCTTGTACTCGGGCTCTGCGGTGGCCTTCTCAAAGATGCGCTTTCCGGCCAAGCGAATGGCGTAGCGCAGCTTCTCACGGGCCCGATCCACGGGCTCAGTCGAGGCATCCGGCAGATCGACCTCGTCGTCTGAATCGATGCTTGCAAGCACCTCTTCAACGGTATTCACAGCGATGGCGGAGGCATACTCACCACCGACGTGGCCACCCATTCCGTCACAACAAACAAAGAGGTTCAGCTCATCATTGATGAGGTAGTTGTCCTCGTTGTTTGTGCGCTTCATGCCTACGTCGGTCACACCACACGAGGTGATTCGCATTTGATGCCTCCAGAGGCCAAGAAGCCTTTGTTATCGTACGCCACCCGGCCCCGCCAGATTGCCAGCATCGGGACTACAGGTCCATTCTTGCGTAGGGGCGGGATCCGGAACCAGGACCCATAGCAGCGCCTCTGGCCAAATCTCCGGGGTGCCCAGCGCCTCGCTTAGGGCAGGCTCAAGGGCCGCGACGTCTTGCCCACGGTCGGTGTGAAGCACGACGAAGCGAACGCCTCGGCCCTCCATGCGCTCCCGCGTCCACACGGGCGCTTGGCATCCCCCCCCGCCGTCCAGACAGCGGTCCAGGAGGCGCAAGCAGAGGTTGTACTCCACGGGGTGCTTGGGCATGCGGGGCAAGGCCGTGATGGGCCGTCCATGGGCCAAGCGCTGTCTCTTATACACATCTGACGCTGCCGACGAAGAGGATAGTGTAGAT
>CAJXRZ010000077.1 GCA_913060515.1 uncultured Pseudomonadota bacterium
CGAGATTTCTGCCTGTCTCGTGGGCTCGGAGATGTGTATAAGAGACAGCTTCATTTCAATGCATGCAGCTACGCCATGCAGGAAGAGAACACCTTCTGGAATGGCGGTACGACTCTGTTCTCAAACTGGAGTCACGGCACGCAGACGGTCACTGGCCCCCTCACTTTTGAGCAGTGTGCGGTCAAGTCCTTTGAGAGCGATGCGGTCAATATTACCGTCAAGGAGTCCGATGGTCGATGCATCATCAAGGACAGCAGCGCAGTGCTGGAGGCCAGCGAAGAGGGCAGCCAAGCCTATGTGCGGAGCTGTCCCTGAGCGCGCTTCACCGGCAGAAGGTCCCGCCCACGCTCTCGCCGGTATTTGTGACGGTCTTCGTCTCAAAAACGTAGCAGCCCTCTTGGTCTGCCGGACGGTAGCGGATGTAGTAGTCCTGGCCTTGGTAACTGTAGTCCATGCTGCGTTGGCCATCATCGCTCTCCGTGAAGGTGAGCCCCTCCACGCCGCCTTGGGGTGGGGTTCCCGCCTCCAGACCACGACCGCCACCCTGTGCAGAGAGGGGAGATACTCGGGGAAGGGCGTCTAGGTCCGAGACGACCCCTTGCAGGCACTGGAGGATGTAGGGGGCCCCCTCTGAGCTGTGGTAGCGGTAGCCATAGGTCTCATCAGGCTGGCCGTTACACAGTCCCAAGGTGCCTTCTGGGATCTCGCTGCCGTCCGGGTTGCGGTCTCCGTAAATGGGGAATCCGTCGAAGGCCCAGCCGATGATGGCGGCGTCTCCAGCGTTGTCCATCTCCTCGATCATGCAGCTGGGTTTGACGTGGTAGTGGTAGTCGTCTCCACGTCCAGCGTGGCCCCCGCAGGCGTCGAGCTGCTCGGTCTGAAGGGTGTCGTGCTGGGCTTGATGGTGGGCGAGGTCCTCCTGGGTCATCTCTCCACCGCCGGTGTAGTCGTAGATCGGCACGCCGTTTACGGCGACGCCCAGAGCGGCGTCTCGGGTGATGGGGTCCTGCTCGGAGAGGGTCGGGCTCAGGGGAATCGGGGCGGCGTAGTCGGCGGGAATGGGAACCTGCTCGTTGCTGCCTACGATGCCGGTCATCTTGGTGTGGCCGGGGTAGGTGTCTGAGCGGATGATGGCCTGCGTTTCATCGCAGTTCACGGTGACGCGATCGCCGAATCCAGAGGCCTGAACGGAGGCTTGTACGGCCGCGCAATGACTGGTGGAATCCGCCGGGGTGGTCTGAGGCTCCGACTCTGTGTGACATGCCAGGATCGCGCTGACGGCAAGCAGTAGGCTGATCATTGCTGTACGACGATGCGACACAGGATGGTGTTGTCCGTCTCCAGATCAGGCCCCCAGATCAGTGCCGCTGAGGCATCCCAGTTGATCTCATCGTAGCCATCCTTGGGGCTCACGGCGGCCTCGGAGTGTTCGCTCGCTGCGGACCAAGTGGAGTCGTCGTAGTCCAGGGTCTCCCAGCCTTCCGGGGCATCATAGGTCTCGAAGGCGCAGGCGCCCTCTCCGGCCACCGGATCGCTCTCGCTCTCGCAGGACTTGTCGACTGGCGCGTGGTGGGTGACCAGGCACTTCCAGCCGCCATCGCTCACGGCCACCAGGGCGCCGTTGGCGTCACGGACCTGGAGGATCACGCCGCCGTCGCCCATCTGTTGGCGGTCGGTGCCGATGTACTCCAGCCCGCTGTCATTCTCCTTGAAGTCCATTGCCGTCAGAGCGAGCACGAAGGGGCCTTGCGCCTGAAAGGTGAAGGTCTCCGCGTTGAAGGAGCGCTCGGTGGTGATGGGAACGCTGTCCTCGGCGACCTGCTCTCCGTTCACGCTCATGGAGAACCAGTTGTCGGCCCAGACCTCGGCGGTGTAGGTCTGGGAGCTCGTGCTCGGGCTCTGCTCGGTGCTTGTGGTGCATCCGGCCAGGGTGAGGGCGAGGGCAAGGGTCATGTGTGCTCCATGGAGTGTGCTTCCGGAGTTGGAGATTCCATAGCTGTAGCGGGTCTGGTTTAGGAGCTGCAGAGCTTTCGTGCGTCTGTGTGTATCTGCAGCGAACACCAGGTTGGTTGATGTCGCCTCGCTTGGCCCGGACCGCTCCCGCGTTGCTTCACCGCTCGGTGTGTCCAGACCACAGGACTCATCAGACTCATTGGTGGCCCACAATGTGTGTGAATCTGCGACTACAGAGCTTCATTCGATTGCGTATACGACCCAGACTGCGCCAGAGACTGCAACAGCACCTGGATCGACCGGCCCGGTTGCTTCGGGAGGGGGGGCTACAGGACACTCACTTTGGCCTCGAATGCGGCATCCCAGCGTCTATGTCGTACAATCAGTAAAAGTAAGGTCGAACAACACCTTTATCGCTGCGCCGAGCTGGCATCTGAGTACAAATACAAGGTGCTCAAGGTCTACATGATGGTCGGCCTGCCCGACGAGCGCGAAGAGGACCTGGAGGAGCTGGTGCGCTTCTCCCTGGAGCTTGGGGCCATTCACCCCACGGCGCTGGGCATCGCGCCCTTTGTGCCCAAGTTCAACACGCCCATGATTGGCAGCGGCTTTGCTGGGATCAAGGTCGTAGAGAAGCGCTTGAAGTACCTACAGAAAGCCCTGCGCGGCAAGGTCGATGTGCGGGCGACTTCTGCTCGGTGGGCCTACTGGTTGAACAGGCTGCTACGGTCTGAGATCAGAGGCTACTCTGTAGGGAAGTAGATCCAGTAGGTCAGCTTGCCCTGGTTCCACAGCACGCTGTTGTCGTGGGGCAGCACCGTCTCGTGCTCCTTGAGGAAGGTGATGGAGGCGTAGATGCCATCGACCTTTGTCTCGTCGATGCCGTTGGTGAGGTCGGCCCATGTCGCGCTCAGGCTGCCCCCGGGCCCGTCGCCCGAGCAGCTGTAGTTCGCCAACGCCGTGGAGCCCGTCGCTGGGAGCAAGGTGAACAGCACGTTGTCGTAGCCACTGGTCGGGTCCCAGGTGAGCTCAAAGTCCTCGCCCCAGCTCACCGTGTTGGCCGCCTCGAAGTCGAAGCTCGGGTCGATGGGCGCGTCGGGCAGCAGCAGGGCGTCCTCGACCACCATGGCCGGCAGGTCGCTCGTCCCGTTAATGATCTCCAAATCCCAGCTTCCACCGAGCCAGTTCGTCATATCGATGCCGTCGGTGACGACGTAGTACACATTGCCGTCGGTGTGCTGGGCGGGCCACTCACCGGTCGTGTCGTTGGCCACGAAGAGGTAGGTGCCCACGTCGACCCAGTCTGTGACGGCGTCACTGCCCCACTCGCAGCTGCCGCCGGTTGGCCAGGCCCCCGCATAGGTCAGCTCGGGCTCCAGAGGCTCGGCCTCGAAGACCAGCTCGAACTGCACGAAGTCATCGACGGTGCTGGCATAGGCGCTGGTGATGTTGATGTAGGCGGTCTCGAATCCCGTCACTGCTGGGTAGAGCTCGCCCCGCACCAGTCCGCTGGCGTCTGCGTAGTAGGTGAAGGCCTCCTCCAGTAAGGTCCTCTCGCCCCCTGCGATCAGGGTGACGTCGACCGCTCCGGCCGTGCCCGCGGGCGTCGTCACGGTGATGCTCTTCTCGTCAGCTGCCGTGATGGTCGCGGCGAGCTCGCCGAAGAGCACCTCCTCCACATCGGCCAGGCCGGCGCCGCTGATCACGACCACGCTTGAGCCCGCGTCGCTGCCATAGGGAGGAGAGACCGCGCCGGGCTCCACCACCACTTCAGGCCAGCTGGCGGCTTTGGTGGCCTGGATGCCCAACTGGTTGGTGGCCGTCAGCGTGAAGGACCAGGTTAGGTCGCAGTCGCCGAGCGCATCGACGCTCCGCCACTGGCTGGACCCGGTCTCGGCGAAGTCCAGGTCCTTGTCCAGGGTCCACTCCTGGGCGCTGCCGTCGCTGGCCTCGGCGGCGATCCAGAGGTCGGATACGGCGTTGGCGTCGCTGGCCAGCACCACCAACGCGAACTCCCCATCGGCACAGGACAGGGTGAGCGCGTCAATGCTTGGCGGCGCGTCGGTCGGCTCGAAGTCCTCGAAGCAGCCCGTAGCTGCCAGGAGCAGGAAGATGGAGAGACGCTTCATGGGTGCGGCCCTCCCATCAAACAGTGGCCACCCCAGGCGACGATGTCGTCCCAGGCCATCCAGGCGACGCCCGTGAAGGCGAAGCCCACCATGCTGCCGATGAGCATGCAGCCCAACACGATCTGGGCGTAGCTGGTCCAGCCGACCAGCAGGGTGCCGTTGATCAGCCCGGCTATCGCGAGGATGCCGGTGATGTTGAGGGCCAGCAGGAAGCAAAAGACCAGAAGCATCATGTTCAATGCGACGAGGATGTAGACATCGCAGAAGGGGTCGCGATGGCTTGTGAAACTACTTCGGAGTTTGCTGCTGCTGCTGCTGTGGTCGATCAGGGCGACGATGTCGTCGAGGCTCTGCTCGAGCTCGTCGAGCACCGTGGCCAGGTCGGGCTCGTGCAGGCGGCCCAGAATCTTGTCCACCTCGACCAGGGCGGAGTTGGTGAGGGGGGAGCCCGCGGCGCCTTCGCTACGAGCGTAGGTCTTGAGCTGCCGCGTGGTGCCCTGCAAGGCGAGCAGGGGGGCAGCGAGGTCGGGGGTCAGGCCGCCCGTGAGCAGGGGGTCCGCCTCGATCTCGGACCGCATGTCGGCGAAGCGGTCCCGGAGCGCCGTTGAGGCCGTGTTCAAATCCGGCAGGCTGGCCTCCAGGGTGGTGACCAGTTCGCCCTCGCTGGTGGGACTGTCGGTGCGAAAGCCCGCCGCCAGTGTGTTTAGGGGGGTACTCAGCCCGTCGATGGCCACCCCAAGGAAAGCCGCCGTCTGAGGCAGTTCGGCGTAGAGACCCTCAAGAAGCGTGTCGAGCAGGGGGCCCACGCCGTCGAAGTTGCCCTCCCAGGGGGTGCCCGTGAAGAGCTCGCTGACCGCCGCGTCGAAGGCGGTCGTGTCCAGGGGCTGGCGCGTGCCTTCGTCCACGGTGCTGCCGCCGCCCTTGTTGTTGCAGGCCAGCATCGCCAGGCTGCCGACCAGTGGTACGGCGCCGAGGCCGTAGAGCAGGGCACGTCGTGATTGCATAGGGCGTTCCCTGACAGAGAAGAAGTACGAGGCGCGAGTGATACCCCAGAGATGCTCTGCTCGCAGCTCTGAATATCTGAGTGAACCACGAATGGGTGAGGCGTGCTAGGGATCTTCAGATTCCGAGGCGGACCCGATGGGTATTATTGGAGCGCGTCGCACCCAGGAGCCCCGATGTACCAAGAGCGCACCGCCTACGCCCCCTTCGTTCTCTTTGAGTACGACCACAAACCGGGCAACTATGCCCTGATGCTCTCGGACAGCCATATGGTGACCGGCGCCGACGCCGTCTTTGAAGCCAACGGCCGCTACGGCAACGGCTACGGCTGGGCCGATGTGGCGGTGGGCGTGATGCGCGACCAGGCCCCCGAACTCAAGGCGGCGATGGGCATAGACCCCGAGGCCGGCATGTTCGTGGCCTACGGCAACGATCTGCCCGCCCTGCAGAAGCTGGCTGGGCTTCTCCATGCCACCTTCCATGACCACGAGCTCCTGGCTGCCGCGGTCCGCGCGGCGCCCTACGAATACGACTGAGCTTCCCAGGCGGGCCCAGGTTCTTCGCGCCGGCAGGATCAACAGTTCCGACCAGGTCAGTAGAGCAATTGGTTGGCGGCGCTCAGCTCACAGCCCCCTCCACCTTCCCCCGCAGCGCCACCGCCAACCAGATCCCCCGCACCGCAAAGAACATCAAAAACGCAGCCCACAGCCCGTGCTGCCCAAAGGGGCTCTGTAGGACCCAAACAGCGACCCCAAAGGTGACTGCTGCGGCCACCACGCTGTTGCGCATCGAGCGTGTCCAGGACCCGCCGATGAAGATGCCGTCGTAGGTGAAGGCCCAGACGCTCACCAGGGGACTGAGCACCATCCAAGGCAGCAAGGATGCGGTGGTCTGGCGGATCTGTGGCAGGTCCGTCATCAGGGCCACGATGCCTTCGCCTCCCAGGGCAAAGGCGGCAGAGAAGGCCAGGGCCAAGCCCAAGGACCACTGCATGGCCAAGCGAATCGCGCGTTTGGTTCTTGCGCCATCGCGCGCACCCAGGGCCTGGCCGACCAAGACCTCGGCGGCGTTGGCGAATCCGTCCAGTCCGTAGGACATCAGAGCCTGGAGCTGCAGCAGCACGGCGTTGGCGGCCAGGGCGGTCTCTCCCAGTTGGGCTGCTTGGCGGGCGAAGAAAGCAAAGCTGCCGGTCAGGGCCAGGGTGCGTATCCACAGGTCGGCGTTGCCGGAGAGCAGCTTGCGCCAAGCCTGGGGGTCCCAGAGAGCCTGTGTGTCCAGAGGGACGGCATCCTCCCGCCACTTGCGGAAAAGGAAGGGTGCCGCAGCGAGCACAGCGGCCAGCTCTCCACCGATGGTCGCCCAAGCTAGTCCGCTCACGCCCCAGCCCAGGCCTGGCACTAGGATCAGATCCAGGCCGACGTTCACCAGGTTGCTCGCGACCGTCATGACCAAGGCGACCTTGGGTTTGCCGATCCCGATGAAGAAGCCCATGCTGACCATGCTGAGCAGCGTGAGGGGTGCGCCGAGCAGGCGAATGTGCAGGTACTCCTTGGCCAAAGCCACGACCTCTCCCGGCGGAGCGATCAGTGAGATTCCGACGCTTGCGATGGCATACCGGGCCAAAACCAGGACGGCTGCAAGCCCAAGCGCCAGCAATGCGCTCCGGAAGAAGACCAGCCAAGTCTGGGCCGTGTCCTGGGCACCGTGTGCCTGTGCAGTGAGGCCGCTTGTGGACATGCGCAAGAAGTTGAGCCCGATGAGCACCACACTGGAGACTGCGGAGGCGGCGGCCACAGCGGCGAGCGCGCTGGCTTGGGGCAGGTGACCGGCGACCCCGGTGTCGACCAGTCCGATGAGGGGCACGGTCAGGTTGCTGGCGATCAGGGGCAGCGAGAGCCGCAAGATGTCGCGGTGGCTGGGGCCAGAGGTGGAAGGACCGGTCATGCGGCGCTGTAGGAGATCGGGGGGATGTGGGCTACTGCGGTCTGGGACATCCTGGCAGAAACACTTCTCTTTTGGTCCGCGTACTGGGCTGTGAGGTTCACCGATGCTGACTTTGTTCCTGCTGCTGGCCGGCCCCCTGGCCCTCGCCTCCACGCCCCCGGTCTCCCCGGCCACGGCCTCAGCGCCGACGCCGGCCTGGAAGGCCCAAGACGCCAACGCAGCGCTGGCCGTGGCGGGCGCCTGTATTGAGAAGAAGCACTTTGGCTCAGGCCCCGTGGGGGCCCCCTGCGCTGCGCTCTTCCTGGCCAGCGAGCAGCGGGTGCGCGGCAACAGCCAGCGTGTGCGCGACGGCATGATGTTGGCGGAGATTGAGCTGCTGCAAGCGGACGGGAGCTGGGTGAAGCTGGAGGAAGTGGACGGGAGCTTCCACCACTTTGTCTGGGTCGAGCCCGCCCAGGTCTACTTGGGATACGCCTCATGGTACGGCGAAGAGGGTAGCTACATGCTGCATTTACCTGGATCAAAGGCAGCCATCAGGACCCGCGGTGTGCCGGTGTTCTCCCAGGACGGCAAGCTCCTTGCGGGTGCCAAGCTCGACCTCTACGGTAACGGTGGGGTGGAGCTCTCGGTCTACGCGGTGCAGGGCAACAAGGCCGCCGAGCTCTTTCGGACGCAGTACGATCCAGAGGTGCTCCTGCCCGTGCAGCCAGGTCAGGACAGCGAGTCGCCGGACGCCGTGAGCAGCTTGGTCTTTGTGGACGCCGACTGGCTCCGGATGGACATGGAGGTGCAGGGCAAGCGCCACACGGTGTGGGTGAGCGTAGAGGACGGTGCATTGCGGTTGACGGCTCCCACCTGATTGGCCTCGGTCCAGAGCCGCGTCACTTCCCTTGGCACCTGGGGCGGATATGCTTCCCGCATCTTGGAGACCTCGCATGCGCCAGCCCTTCCCTTCTCTTGTGATCCGCGCCAACAGCTTTGAAGCCCAGGGCTCCTTTGCGCAGAACCAAGCCACCTTCCTGAACCCCGACCCCAAGGTGGTCTCGGACCTGCGGGCGCTGCTGAAAGAGAAGAATGCCGGCGTGGTCGCGCACTTCTACATGGACGCCGAGCTCCAGGGCGTGCTGACCGCCTGTGATTGGCCCCACATCTTCATCTCCGATTCCCTGGCCATGGCCGATGCGGCGGTTCGCATGGCGGAGGCGGGGGCCAAGGCGGTGTTCGTGTTGGGGGTGGATTTCATGTCTGAGAACGTGCGCGCGGTCATGGACCATGCGGGCCACGCAGACGTGCCGGTGTACCGCCTCGCAGTCGAGGACATCGGATGCAGCTTGGCCGAGAGCGCGCAGGGCCCCGCCTACCGGGCCTGGCTCAACAAGGCCGCCAAGAACGACAACGCCCTGCACGTCATCTACATCAACACCGGCCTGGACGTAAAAGCCAAGGCCCACGTGGTCGTGCCCACCATCACCTGCACCTCCTCCAACGTGCTCAAGACCATCCTGCAGGCCGACACCCAGATCCCCAACCTGAGCGTGCACTACGGCCCCGACACCTACATGGGTCAGAACTTGGAGGTGCTCTTCAACACCCTGGCGGACCAAGACGACAGCGTGATCCAGGCCCTGCACCCGGCCCACAATCAAGCCTCTGTGCGGGACTTGGCCAGCCGCTTTGATGTCTTCCCCAACGGCAACTGTGTCGTACACCACATGTTCGGGGACGCTGTGGCCAAGCAGGTGGAGGAGGACTACGCCGACGCCTACGTGACCGCGCACCTGGAGGTCCCAGGCGAGATGTTTGCCCTGGGCGCCCGGGCCCAGACCCAAGGCCGCGGTGTGGTCGGCAGCACCTCCAACATCCTGAACTTCATCAAGGCCAAATTGGCCGAAGCCACCGAGCGAGAAGGGGCCGAGGTCTTGCGCTTTGTCTTGGGCACCGAGTCCGGCATGCTCACCGCCATCGTGCGTGCGGTGCGGGACTTGCTGGCCGAGAGTGGCCGGGATGACCTGGGCGTGGAGATCATCTTCCCTGTCGCCCAAGAGGCCATCGCCCAGACCGGCGATGAGCTGGGGATTCTGCCTGGGGTCTCAGGAGGAGAAGGCTGCTCTGTGGCAGGGGGCTGCGCGAGCTGTCCCTTCATGAAGATGAACGAGCTGGAGGGCCTGTTCTCCCTGCTCGAGGCCATGGGATCCCAGGATCTGGCCGCCTACCACCCCAAGGCCTACTCCGAGCAGCTCGCCGGACGCAGCTTGGCCCAGGTGGGCACCGAGCCCATCCTGCACATGCGACACTTCCAGCGTACGGGTGAGATGCCCCCTGACTTGGTCGCCCAGGTCATCGCCGGTTTGCCAGCCGGCTAGCCCGGCCCGGCTAGCAATAAAGCGCCTGCCCGACCGTCTTGTGCCTGACTGGAGCCCGCCTTGTCCGACAATCCCTTCCTGCCTGCCAAGCGTGGCTCCGACTCGGTCGCCCGCTACGACCCCACGGAGCGCGAGAAGCAGATGGCGGCCTTGGCCCACATCAGCATTGTCTTCTCCATGGGCCTGGCTGCGCCCATCATCTGGTTGCTCTTTCGTGGCTCCAGCCCCTTCGTGGCCCGCCACGCGGCACGGGCTAGCCTGACCCACATCTTGGGCGGAGCCGCCGTGGCGCTGCTCGGAAGCGTGACCTGTGGATTGGGCTACATCTTGGCCTTGCCTCTGGTGGGCTTCTCGGTGTGGGAGGCCAAGAGTGCTTGGGCCGGCAAGTGGGATGCTTTCAAGGCCAAGGTCTCCTGATCTTGTGTGGTGGCATGCTGGTGTTCTTGTGGCGCAGCGGCGAGATGCCAGCGGAGATGGTGGCCCAAGTCATCGCCGGCTGGCCCGACCGGGCTAGCAATAAGGCGCCTGACCGACCATCTTGTGCCTGACCTGGAGCCGGCTGTGTCCGACAACCCCTTCCTACCCGCCAAGCGCGGCTCCGACCCCGGCGCCCGTTATGAGCCGACCCCGCGAGAGAAGCAGATGGCGGCCTTGGCCCACATCAGCATCCTTTTCTCGATGGGCCTGGCTGCGCCCATCATCTGGCTGCTCTTTCGGGGATCCAGTCCCTTCGTGGCCCGCCACGCGGCCCGCGCCAGCCTGACGCACATCTTGGGCGGCGTCTCTGTAGCCTTGTTCGGCAGCGTGACCTGTGGCTTTGGCTACCTCATGGCGTTGCCCTTGGTGGGCTTCTCGGTGTGGAAGGCAAAGAGGGCCTGGGATGGCAAGTGGGATTTCTTCAAGGCCAAGGCCTCTTGACCATGGGCGGAGCACTCCTCGCGCTCCTGTGGGTGGCCTGTGGGCCGGTGGATCCACTGCCCGGTGATCCGCTGCCAGAGGCCGAGTGTGCCGACGATTGGGGCTCCAAAGCGGACTTTGAGGACTACTACGTCGACAAAGTCTGTGCGTGGGTGGCGGAGTGCCCGGGCGCCGAGTCCTCGGCCTTT
This sequence comes from uncultured Pseudomonadota bacterium, assembly GCA_913060515.1. GTDB lineage: Bacteria > Myxococcota_A > UBA796 > UBA796 > CAJQPC01 > CAJQPC01. The sequence continues at coordinate 10,498 of CAJXRZ010000077.1, forward strand.
GAGCAGTGCATGGCGGAGTGGTCGGCCTTGAGCGTCTGGGAGGACCCCGAGCGCTGCATGGATGACTGCACGGCCAGCGCCTGCATGGACCGGGTGCGAGCCGGCCCCTGCACCGAAGAGAACCAGGACAGCCTCTGCGGGCCTTGGGTGCCCTTCTTCAGCTGCCCTGCTGGGGACGAGGCGGACTGACGCAGCCGCGCTACCAGCTGGCGTCTCCAACAAACACCGGACGAGACAGGGTGCCGTAGGTGCTCAAGCTGTCCACGGTGCTGCTGCTCCAACCTGTGCTGGAGCCGAAGTAGACGTAGGAGCTGGCCGAGGTGCTCCAGCTTCCGGTGTAGTAGTTGGAGAGGATGATCTCGGGGTAGCCGTCTGCGTCTACGTCGCCGATCGCGCCGTGGCTCCCGGAGAGCGATGGCAGGTCGTCTCGGTTGCTGTCGCTCAGACCCGTGGCGGAGCCCCACCACAGATAGCTGTCGGCCGCGTAAGAGCTGCCGTTGTAGTAGCGAGAGCTGAGCAGCTCATCGTAGCCATCGTTGTCCGTGTCAGCGGTCTCCAGGCTCCAGTTGCCCACGCTCCCAAGGGTCGTGGCGCTGCCAAAGCCGCTGCTGCTGTTCTCGAAGACGTAGACGTAGGTGCTCGTGGACCAGCTGCCGCCGTAGTAGCCGGCGAAGGCCAGATCGGTCAGGCCATCGCCGTTGTAGTCGCCCGAGGTCATGCCGAGCGTTCCAACGACCGAGAGACTGTCACGGTTGCCGGTCCCGAAGGTGCCCGAGGAGGACTGGTAGTAGACGTAGGCGCTCGTGCTGTAGGAGCTGCCGGTGTAGTGGCTGGAGAAGGCGATGTCGTCCAGGCCGTCCCCGTCAAAGTCAGCGATCTCAACATCGCGGGCGCCCAGTGTGGGCAAGCTGGTACGGCTGGTGGTCGAGTAGCCCGATGCGCTGCCCCAGTAGATGTAGGAGCTGGTGCTGTAGGAGGAGCCATCGTAGTAGGCCGCGAACACCAACTCTTCGTAGCCGTCGCCGTCCAGGTCGCTGATCTCGACCTCCCAGGCTCCGTCGGTCTCCAAGTCATCGGAGTCGGCGCTGCTGTACCCGGTGCTGCTGCCCCAGTAGATGGTGCTGTCGGGTGCGGCCGCGCTGCCGTAGTAGTTGGCAAAGACCAGGTCCTGGTAGCCATCGCCGTCTAGATCGCTGATGTCTACGTCGTTGGTGCCGTAGGTGGCCAAGGCCGTGCTGTCGCTGTCGCTGTAGCCCGAGCTGCTGCCCCAGTACACGTAGCTCTGTGTGACGTAGTTGGAGTCGTAGTAGGACGCCACCACGATGTCTTGGAAGCCGTCACCGTCCAGGTCAGCGACCTCCACATCCCGGGCACCGTAGCTGTTGGTGAGGATGTCACGGTCCGCGTCCGAGTAGCCGCCGCCATCGTTGTAGTACAGGTACACATCGCCGTCGTAGGAGCTGCCGCCGTAGTAGTCGGCGAAGACCAGGTCCACCAAGCCGTCACAGTCCAGATCCGAGCAGCCGTCGTTGCCGTCGCAGTTTTGGTCCACCCCGTCGCCGGGGGTCTCCGCGGTTGTGGTTCCGGGGTAGGCGGTGGCGTCCCCATCCTCACAGTCGGTGTTGTCGCTGGTCGTGCCTGAGGTGACCTCGCAGGCGGTCACTGGGCTGTCCGGGTCCCCGTAGCCATCCCCGTCCGCGTCTGTGTAGAAGGTGCTGCCGTCGATGGGATCCTCGTCCACATCCCCGTTGCAGTCGTTGTCGGAGCCATCACAGATCTCGGATGCGCCGGGGTAGCTGGCCGCGCTGGCATCGTCACAGTCGGTGGTGTCGGAGACGTAGCCGCTGGGCTGCTCGCAGCTTGCCGTGGTGTAGGTCGTGCTTCCGTAGCCATCGGCGTCGTAGTCGATGTACCAGAGGGTCTCGGGGTTCAGGCTCGCATCGTCGTCGTTGCAGTCTCCGGCCACATCGACGTAGCCGCTGGGTGCCGTGCAGGCCTCTTCCGTCTTGGTCTCTCGGCCGTAGCCGTCGGCATCGCGGTCTCGGTAGAAGGTGAGCTCTACGCCCTCGTCGATGGATCCATCACAGTTGTTGTCGATCAGATCGCAGACCTCGGTCCCGCCTGGGTTTGCGCTCGCGTCTGCGTCGTCGCAGTCCGTGTTGTCGTCGACGTAGCCTTCGGGTGGGTCGCACTCGTTGAGCACCGCGGATGGGTCCCCGTAGCGGTCGCCGTCGCTGTCCGCGTACCAGACGCTCAGCACGTCCTCGTCAACGAGGCCATCACAGCTCTGGTCCACCCCATCACACTGCTCAGGTGCGCCGGGGTAGGTGCTGCTGGCGGCATCGTCGCAGTCGCCGTCTAGGGTGCTCGTGCCTTCGGGCTGCTCGCATGCGATGACCTCGGCTGCGCCAAAGCCGTCGCCGTCCCCGTCGGTGTACCAAGCGGTGCCCACGCCATCGTCGATCTCTCCGTTGCAGTCGTTGTCCACCCCATCGCACTGCTCAGGGTTGTCGGGGAATGCATCGGGGTTGTTGTCGTCGCAGTCCTCGGACTCCGGTACGCCATCGGCGTCGGCGTCGATGACCAGGGCGCTGGTGTCCAGGACTTGGTCTTTGTCTGAGCGGCAGGCGAGCAGGCTGAGGGTGAGCAGCAGGGTCACGGGTTCTCCTGGGGGGTGGGCATCCTAGCGGGGATGGCCCAGAGAAGGAAGCCCTATCCGCGCGCCAGCTCCTTGTTGGCCAGCACACGCAGGATGATGCCCAGCAGACAAGTGAAGGGCCCCAGGGTGTAGAGCAGTGCTCCGATCTCCCAGGAACTCAGGGTGCGGGCGGCTTCGGCCGCTTGAATGCGGGTCATGGTGGCCGAGCGCACCAGGTAGCGAATCTCGAATGCGCAGAGCACCAGGTTCAGGATGCCCAGTGGGATGCCAATGAGCGAGATGAACCAGAGCACGGCGGCCACCACGTTCCAGATGGCGCTTGCGAGCACGACCCCGCGCAGGGACCAAGGGGCCGGGTCGTCGATGAGCAGGTCGGTCTCGGGGACCGGGTGGGCGATTGGATCCATGGGCGGCAGTCTATCGCAGAGTGGGGCTGACTCGGACTCAAGCTTCGTCGGGGGATGGATGTCACCCGCGGTACCCTCCCGCCATGCACATCGACCTATACGCCTTCACGGACTTTCGGGAGTTCCTCGTCTCATGGCTCAAGGCGCGCCCACAGCGCAGCTACGGGAGTCTGGCCAAGAAGATGGGCTGCTCAAAGTCTCTCGTGGCGGCCATCGTCACCGGCGACCGGGTTCTACAGGACCACTGGGTTGCCCCTTTGGTGCGCGCGACCGGATTGGATGAAGCCGAAGCCCGATACTTCCGTGACTTGGTGGAGGTCATGGACTCCAGCCACCGAGACCGCAGGCAGGCCGCCATGACGCGGGTGACCGGTACGCAGCGCTTCCGCAAGGCCAACTCGGCCAGCATCGCGACGTGGCGCTTGTACTCCTGTTGGTACTACGGCGCGATCTTGGAGCTGGCGCGAAGCCCTGGATTCAATGGGGTTCCGGCGGACATCATCGCCAGGTTGGGGCCTGCGTTGACCTTGGAGCAGGTAGAGGAGGCCCTGGAGTCTCTGCGGGAGCTGGGCCTGTTGCGTCAGGAGCCCGCTGGGGCGTGGACCGTCAGCGAGGTCGTGCTGACCTCGGGGCATGAGATCCACAAGGAGCTGGTGAACCTGGCGCTGTATCGGTTGTACCCGGAGCTCTTGGAGCTGGCGGTGGAGTCTTTGGAGCGCGTTCCCGGTGCTCGTCGACAGTTCGCCTTTGCCACATTGGGCATCCCCAGGGAAGCTCTGCCTGAGTACAAGCATCTGGTCTCCTCCTTCATGGAACAGGTCATCGCCCTCTCGACGCGTGAAGGAGAGGTTGAAGAGGTGTATCAGATCGGGGTGCAGCTCTTTCCGCTCACCACAGAGACGACAGGCCCTGCCTGATAGGCAAGCCCAGTCCCATCTCACGTCACTCTGTCCGAGAAGCCCCCTCCCAGGATGCATCTCGGACCTGACCATTGGGTATGGGTTTGTAGAGAGCTGACCCACGGCCAGCCGTTCACAAGGAGTGGACGAGGCGCGCTCGCCCTCACCGCAACGGCAGCGTCCTCAGATACTCCGCCACCGCCAGAAGCTCCGCTTCCTGCGGGTGCCCTTCCCGCCAGATCAGGCGAAACCAGTCGCTGCTGGCCTGCACTTGAGGCGCCACCCGCACAAGGCGGCCAGCGTCCAAGTCGGGCTGCACAAAGTACAGCGGCAGCACCCCCACGCCATGCTGACCCAACACCCGTTGGCGGATGGCGGCGATGGTGCCCATCACGCTGGTGCGGCCAAAGCTCCAGTGCTGCTCGGGCGGCAAGGCATCGATCCAGTAGCGCAGCAGGGGCAGGTCGGCGGCCCCATCAATGACGGTGTGGTTGGCGGCGTGAGCGGGCTCGTCCAGCGGGGTGCGGGCCAGCAGCTCAGGATGGGCGACCAGGCAGTACTGCTCCTCGTGCAGCAGGGCGTAGCGCAGGCGTGGCATGTTCAGGCGCATGCTGCCCACGACTGCATCAGCGCGGCCTTGGCGCAGGGCCTCGATCAGATCGGTGGTATCGCCAAAGATCAGGTCAATACTCCTCTCTGGTCGCTCTTCGCTCAGGGCATCGAGAGACGGCAGCAGCCAACTCAGACCCAGCTCGAAGCGTGTGCCCAGGGAGAGTTTGAAAGGCGGGATCCCCCCACCGACCACTTCCAGGCACTTGGCGGCGGCATCGAGCGTGGCGCGGGCCTGAGGCAACAGGGCTAGCCCAGCCGAGGTCAGGCTGATGCTGCGCGTACTGCGGATGAAGAGCTGGGCGCCGACGGTGGTCTCCAGGCCTTTGATGCGGTCGGAGAAGGCGCCGGGAGAGAGGGCCACCTGTTTGGCGGCGGCCTTGAAGCTGGGGTGGGTGGCGGCGGCCACGAAGCAGCGCAGGGAGTCCAAGTCGGGCATGGGGGCAGGCTACCGCAGCGCTTGCCCCTTGAGCTGCGCCAGGGTCCTGGCCTGCTCCACCCACATCTCCTCATCGATGCGGCTGGGGTCCAGCTCCATACGGCTGGCGACATAGGCCACATCGTCGTGGTTCAACATGGCCAGCTGGGCGAAGCTGCGCACACCCAGGTTGTGCAGCATGAGCTGCTCGAGCTCACCGACCCCTCGGATGACCTGGAAGTTGTCCGCCGGGTCATTGGGGTTGGTAGACAGAAAGGCTGGTCTGGCGCCCTTGAGGCCCGCGATGATGCGCTGGGCGGAGTGCAGCTCTCCTTGCAGTCGGTTCAGCTCCAAGCCCACCAAGTCCGCATCCTCAAAGAGGGCTTGGGTCTGCCGTTGTACGGGGGCCCGGGTGACAGCGCGGAGCATCCATCCGGCTCCCAGTCCGGCGGAGAGAGCGATGAGCAACAAGACAGAAGAAAAAGCTAGGGGCATACCAAGACCGAATCGGTTCCCCCTCAAGGTAGTGCCAAGAACCGCGTGTCTCACTCACCTCGCTCTGTCACGGGTGAATATCTGGATTGGATCAAAGCCTAGGGCCGATCGGTGCTTTGATCTTGTATCCACAGACTGATCCACAACTGTGGACAACTGCTCAGGTGTTCAGCAGTCCGCGCAGGGCAGGAATCCCCAGGAGCAGAATCAGAGAACTCAGGGTAATCGCCAGCTTTGCGGCGGTTCCGCCGGCGCGGGCGAGAGTTGCCCACAGGGCTGGCTTGAGGGAGTCGCGGGTGAGCTTGGGGTCCTTTCCTGTGGACTCGCCGATCAAGGTGCCGGCAAAGGTACCCAAGAAGGCCCCAATCAGGCTGCCCAAGATGGGAATGGGAATGGCGATGCCCAGCAGCCCGCCCGCCAGGCCGCCCAGCAGTCCTCCCCAGGCGCCACGCCGGCTACCGCCACCCTTCTTGGCACCGAAGCTGGCTGCGCCGAACTCAATGGCCTCGCCGATGAGACCCAGGACCAAGATGGCCACGATCAAGCCCCACCCGAAGGTGGTGTCCTGCCCCGTGGGCAACCACTTCTCATCCCCAACCTCAATCCCAATGGCCAGGAGCAGAAGCACCCAGTGACCGGGCAGACCCAGTGCGGTTCCCACAAGGCAGAGGAGTCCGAGCACTCCCAGCGCGACGAAGATGGCGATTTGCATGCCGAGAATCTAGTCCCGCTTGGGCACTCCGGCCATCCATTCCGCCGGCGAGGCCAGTACACCGCCAGAGACCACGCCTTCGATCTCGCCCCAGGCGCGCACATCCAGCAGGGGATCCGCCGAGAGCACCAGCAAGTCGGCCCGGTAGCCTTCTGCGATGGTGCCCACATGGCCCTCGATGCCGATGAGTGCTGCGCCGGAGCTTGTGCTCGCAGTGAGCACCTCCATGGGACTCAGGCCGGCGCGGGCCAGGAGCTGGACCTCGGCTTGGGAGGTCACGCCGTGGAACTCGTAGAGGAAGAGCGGCCAGTTGCCCGAGTCGCTCCCCATCACGATGGGCACGCCGCCCTGATGCAAGGCGGCCACGCTGTCCAGGGCGGTCTGCACTTGGCCCTGGGTCGGGCGCTTCCAGTCCATCGCACGGGCCATGAAGCGGTGCACCCAGGGTCGAGAGTCGGGCAGCATGCCTTGGGCGATGAGCGCCTGAGACTGCTGGCGCCACTCGGGGTTCTGGGCGGCCGACAGCTCCGCTTCAGGGACCAACATGGCCAGGTCAGGGTCCTCGAAGCGCTCGGGTTCCATGCCCCAGAGCAGGGTGTCAAAGACGCTGATGGTGCTGACCACGGGGGTCTGGCTCTCGGCCAGACGCGCAATGATCTCCGGGGTGGGCTTGGTCACGGGGTGGACCAGCGCAGCTGCACCCAGATCCAGGGCCAAGGTGGCCTCGGCTGGGGAGATGGCGTGGGCCATGAGCCGGTGGTCTTGGGCCATGAGCTCGGCCTGGATGTCCTGGGGGTAGAGATCCCAGACCTCTACGAGCATGCCGGACTCGACGGTGATCTTGATGCCCACAGGGTTCAGGTCCGCGAAGTCCGCGATCTGCTCGCGCAGGACCTGAGGGCTGGTGGCCGGGGGGAACTCGGGCAGCACGCTGTGTACGTAGCCGCCCGGTGGGGAGACCAAGGGACCCAGGTAGTACAGGCTGGGAGAGGGTCCGGTGGCTGCCAGTTGGTTCATGGCGCGGGCATCTTCGGGCAGGATGCCGGTGTCGAGCACGGTGGTCACGCCGCTGGCCAGATAGGCCCCCAGATGATGGCTCCAAAGACCAAGTTCTTCCTGCTCTGTGGGCTCGATGTATGCGCCGGATGGGGTCAGGGAGAGGTGTACGTGGCAGTCGATCAGACCGGGGGCCAGGGTCTTGCCCTGCAGGTCGACCACCCGGAAGGCGGAGCGATCCTCTGGGCAGGCGCCGACGCTCTGAACCAGCCCGTCCACGATGGCCACGCAGTCCACGTCCTGGACCCCGCGGTGATCGACGAGGTGGACCTGGGTAAGCAGCAGAGGGAGGAGTTCCATGGCGGAGCTTTAGCTGACTGGCAGGGGCCCGCCATGGGGCAAGATGTCTCGCGGTGGGCTGGCCCCTCCAACGACTATTGACAGGGCAAGACTTCTTGGGCACGCTGCGCCCATGCTCTTGCTTCTCGTCTCCTTCGCCTCTGCCCACAGCGCCCACGTCGGCGTGTTGCACACCGGGACCTCGGGGGCGTTCACAGATCGCTTGGGGGTCAACGCGGAGGCGCACTTCGTCGGGGCCCCGGGTTTGCTGCGGGTGCGGGGACTGGTGGTTCCCCTCAGCGAGCCCATCAGCGGGGCAGGCGTCATCGGCGTGGCCAGGGCCTTGCCGATCAAGGGAGCGTGGAGCTTCGCGCCGGGGCTGGACGTGAGCCGCGGCGTGATGAACCTGGACAGCAGCTTGGGGTGCGGCAGTGGATGCCGGAGCACCTCGCTCTCGCTCATCCCAAAGGGCACTCTGATGTGGGGCGGGGATGTGTGGTCCGTCGCTGGCAGCTTGGGGCTGTCCACGACTTGGTCCAGCATCAAGAACAGCAGCTTGAATCTGGCGCCTGCCCTGCGTCTGGGTGTGGCCCATAGCAGCGGAGGCTGGGTGCAGGCCGAGAGCGGGGAGATCCGCGATTTCTCGGCGATCTCGGCGGGCTGGAGCTGGTCCTTTTAGAGCCTTTGGAGCTCAGGCGTCCAAGGCGGCTTTGACGGCGCGGGCAAAGGCCAGGGGATGGGTCACTGGGCCCATGTGGCCACCGGGTAGCTCTACCAGGGTGATCTGCGGCAGCGCGCTGGCCAGCAGGCTCATGGAGCGGCGTTGGGGCAAGGGCGCCTGGCGTCCCACGGAGATGGTGAAGGGCGGCATGTCGGCCCAGCGCTCGGGGCCGGTGTCGTCTTCCAGCAGGCCCACGACCTGCGCGAAGAGCTTGTGGGACTGGGCCACCAGGTCGGCTTGTGCAGGCGCTGGCAATCCGCCGAAAGTGCCAGGACCGCTCCAGAAGTCTACGAACTCCCCAACCCAATCGGCTGTCCCGGAGCGCTCCCAGGACAGAAAAGGCGCGATGAGTGCGTCGAATCTCTGGACTTCGCTCTCGGTGGCCAGGGCCCGGTAGCAGCCCCAGAGAACGGGCTCGTGTACCCAGATTCTCCGGGTGCGCTCAGGGCGGGCCAGAGCCACGCGCATGCCGAGTACGCCGCCAGAGGAGTGGCCGACGATGTCCAGAGGACCCTGGGTTTGGTCGACTTCGGCCAGGACGGCGTTCAGGTCCTGATCGCTGGTCCAGGTGCGGTCTGCTTGGGGCCAGCGGGCGCGCAGGTCCGGTCGAAGCAGAGTGCCTTTGATTCGGGACTCAAAGGCCTTGAATTGGCGGGGGCCGGTGCCGGAGCTGTGGAGCATGAGGGTGGTCATGCCCGGCATCTAACAAGGCCTCTCGGCTGAGCGAGGGCATTCCCAAAGGGGGGCCCGACGCGCATCGAGTAGCCAGGTGTGCCTCAGTCTTCAGCCAAGGCCGCCTCGATCGCGGCCACTGCAGCGTCTACGTCGTACTGTTTGCTCAGGTACACGATCTCACCCTTGCGGTCGATGACCACCTGCAAGGGGAAGGGGGCGTAGCCGGGCACTTCCATGGCGTAGGGTCGGTAGTAGGTCTGGTCCTCGTCCAAGAGGATGGGCAGGCCGCGCACCTCGAGGGTGTCAATGAAGCTGTAGGCGGTGCCAAAGTCCTCGCCGACGTTGACCAGCCAGGCGGTCAGCTCGGGATCGTTCACGCGCTCAATGATGGACTGGGTGATGTCTGGAACCTCCAGACTGCACACCGGTCACCAGCTGGTCCAATAGGCCAGAAACAGCACCTCGCCGGCGTGGTCGCCGCTGTTGTAGGGCTGCAGTCCGCCGTCGGGCCACTCAAAGCCCTGCAGGGAGATCTCTGGGTGGGTGCTGCCTACGCCGGTGGCCGAGGCCCGAAAGTCCAGCTCCACCATCTCTTCATCGGCATCGTCGGTGAACAGGCGCACACCGGGTGCATCCACGATGGCGCCGGTGAGGCTGAAGCTGTCGCTGCTGTTTGGGGCCAGGGTGATGGGGCCCACATCGCCGCTCAGTCCGCTGGGCAGCTCCAGGGAGATCTCCAGGGGCGCCGGTCCCCAGTTGGTCACCTCCAACTCCAGGCTCTCGGCCCGAGGATCCACCATCAAGATGTCGCCGGCGTGCACCTGGGAGAGGTGAAGCTCGCCGCTGGTTAGCCCTGTTCGGTCCATGCCCGTCAGCGTCATCCAGTCTGCGATGTAGCCCCGACCTTCACCGGCGATGACGGCCATGGCGCTCTGTCCAGGGGGCTCGTGGGCCACCACGATGGGCTCCTCTCCGCCCACCCACGCCACGCCCACAGCTTCCCAGCTTGCAAGCCAGAGCCACTCGCCGTTGGGCTCCAGGGAGAGGTTCAGCACGGAGCCAGGCATGATGGCCAGGCCCGCGCTCACCAGGGTGTCGCTCTCGATGTTGAGCACCTGACCGCCCCAGCCTCCAACGGCAACCGCCACCCGGTCTCCCACCCAGGAGATGTCTCGGCCTTCGCCAGCCAGCTTGACGCTGTCCACGAGCACCGGGTTTGCCGGGTCACTCAGCTCCCAGAACTCCAAGTCTCGGTCATCGATCACCAGAGCGCGGGTGCCTTGCAGCTCAACGGCCCAGGCATCGTCCGTGGCGATGTTGCCCAGGCGGTTGGTGCCCGCGGCGTTGAAGAGCTGCACGCCTTGGGTGCGTGCGGCCACTGCGATCAAGTCGTCGTAGATCGCGATGTCCTCGGCGCGGTCAAGGTTCCAAGCCTGCAGGGGGCGGAACTCTGGGAGCAGCATCGGCTGCTCGGATCCAGCGCCAACCGCGATGCCATCCTGGGCATCCACCTTGAGCAGCCGCACCCCGTCCCAGGCCTGGGAGACCGCGCCCGAGTCACGGTCCACCAAGAGGGCCCCGCCTTGGCCGATCATGATGACCTGGGTCTCATCAAAGTCCGAGGCGTCCATGACCTCGTAGAAGCCCTGGGTGATGGACTCTTGGTAGAAGGTCGTGATCCCGTCGCCGTAGGGCAGGTCCAAAACGGAGGGGATGACCTCTTCTTCGGGTTCTTCCTGCTCGCTCGCGATGGGGTAGCAGACGCCGTCCGCCTTGGCGAAACCCTCTGAGCAGGGGGTCTGGCAGGCAGAGAGCAAGAGGAGAAGGCGCATGCTCTGGCGATGCCATTGCGGGGTTGGGGTTGCGGAGAAAGAGGGTTGTGCGTCGGAATTCGCGCCCGGGCTGCTACCCTGTCGTACTTCTTTCAAGGCCCGATTGCTCCACCTGCGAGGCCACCATCCGCCACTTGATTCTTCCCCTCATCGCTGCCAGCCTTATCAGCTGCTCCTCCTCCCCTGAGCTCGTGGCCGTCGACGGCGCGGGAACGGACGCTGTGGGCAAGATCTACGGTGGCTCGGCTCCAGACCAGAGCTACCAAGCGGCGACCGTCGCTTTGCACCAGCTCTCCGGCAGCTCGGTGTACACCAGCCCCTTCTGTTCGGGCACCTTGATCACCGACACGGTCGTGCTCACGGCCGCTCATTGCTTGGACACTGCGACCCGCGGAAAAAGGTTCAATGAGATCAGCCCCTCGGGCTTGGCGATCTATGTGGGTGAGGATCCCTCGGTGGACCTGATCTCCCACCTCTACACCGTCAGCGACGTGGAGATCTACAGCAGTTACGACCGCAGGGGTCTGACAGACGACATCGCCCTGATTCAGTTGAGCTCGGCTGTGACCGAGGTCACCCCGGTGCCCTTCTTGCCGTCTAGCCTGGCTCTGAGCAGCAGCGATGCGGGTGCGACCGTCAACTTCGCTGGATTCGGCCAGACCGAGACCGGCTCCAGCGGCGTGCTGATGCAGGTAGACGGCGCCATCGGTGGCTTGGGCTGCGCGGTCAGCGGCTGCAGCGGCTCCGGCGACAGCGCCACCCAGGTCTCCTACAGTCAGCCCACCTCCGGTCCCTGCTTTGGGGACAGCGGCGGCCCGATGTTCATCGAGCGTTCGGGTACCGCCTACGTGGCCGGCGTCACCAGCTACGGCGACAACAACTGCACGGTCTACGGTGTGAGCACCCGTCCGGACGCCTACGAGAGCTGGATCACCGCCTTTGCAGGGGAGACCCCTGTGGACACCGGCCCCGTGGATACGGGCCCCGTAGACACCGGCCCTGTGGACACTGGAACCGTGGACACGGGCACCTCCAGCACCTGTGGGGACGGCACCTGTGATGAGGGTGAGTCTTGCGATGGGCGAGACAGCACCACTGCCTGCAGCGCGGACTGTGACGGCGTGACCAAGGGCAAGAAGAGCCTGCGCTACTGCGAAGTGGGCAGCAGCTGTGAAGGTCCTGGCTGCCCCTGAGTCCTAGATGAGCACGCTGGCCAAGCTGTCGGCGTGCTCTGGATCCAAGTCCACCGCCCAGTGACGCTTTAGAGCTTTGCGGGCGGAGCTTCCCCAGTGGTCAATCGCTTGGGTCGCCAGCCAGCGGGCGATGACGTGTTTCTGGGCTTGGGTCAGGATGCTGCGCAGCTCCTTGACCTGAAAGCCGGACTCCAAGTGAAAGAGCAGGCTGCCTGGGTCTACCCCGAACTTGGGCTCCTCCAAGAAGAAGCGCAGGTAGGCGGGGATGTGGTAGCGCAGTCCTCGGGCGTCCTGAAAGCTGAAGTTGCACCAAGAGTACTTCTCGATCTGCTGCTGGCTTAGCTGGTGCCAGGGACCGCTCTTGCCAAAGCCTCGGGCGGGCGGATCCCGCAGGGTGCGAGCGGGCATGGCGTAGTCGTCGATGTACTCGGCCTCCTCCAGAGATACGCCCCCGTCCAGGTCCTGGTCACCAAAGGCCGCATGCAGCATGGGCACCAGAACGGCGGCTTCCTGGTCGATGGGCAGGTGCCAAGAGGCAGGCTCTCCACTGCTTGGGGTACACAGCTCCAGCAGCTCAGGGTCCGCGGCGCCACAGGCTGCGAAGTGTCGCTGGGCCACGGCCAGCTCGGCGCGCTCGGGTCCGCTGTCCTCGAATGCGCACACCTCACAGATCTGCCAGGTGCTGCCCGGTGCCTGAGCCAGGGTGCGGTGTCCGCAGCAGAAGCAGGCCTTCAACAAAAGCGCTTGCGGAGGGCGTCCTGGTGGGGACTGGTCCAGGACTCCAAGGTCCAGAGCACCTCTTCCATCAGCTCAGGATGGGTGGTCGGCGGGCTCTTGAGGTAGTCGGCCAGGATCCAGGTAGGGTCGACCTCCAGAGCCATCAGCACGCTGGCCACAGCCACACCGGTACGGTCGGTTCCAGCCGCGCAGTGAAGCAGAATGGGGCCTTGCGCTTGGCAGATCGCAGCGTGAATTTCCGTGAGCCAACGGTGGTTCTCGTCAACCGTGTAGACCGCCAGAGTGTCGGCGATGGGCAGGTGGTGGACCTTGGCGCCCAGAGCGGGATCCACCTCCTCGCGCAGGTTGATGACCTCCACGATCTCCCCCAACTCCGCCCCCGAGGCCACCTTGTCCAGCTTGCCACTGCGCCAGAGAACGCCCTCCCGCAGCACAGTCTTGGCCATCAGCGTGTTGATGCTGGCCCCCACATCTCGCTTGTTCGGAATCATGAGGGGGCCTTTTTGCGGTGGTCGCTGGGACGCTGGAGCTGCGCTGCGATGCGGTGGGCATCGATGGGGTCCTCTCCGGCCAGGTAAGCCTCCAGGTGTGCAAAGCGGTCATTGCCCCAGAAGAGCTCTTCGCCCACCAGGAAGCTGGGCACCCCAAAGACGCCGGCTTGAATGGCTTGGCTGGTGTTGTCTTTGAGCGCCGTTTTGGCGGCCGGCGTGACCGCAGCGTCCAAGATTCCAGCGTGCAAACCCGCCGCTTCCAGAGCGTTTGCCAAGTGCTCAGGGGAGCTCAGGTCAGCGCCTCTGGCCCAGCCCGCGTCAAAGAGCGCATCGATGACCTTCCACTGGGCATCTCCGGAGGCAGCCCGGGTACAGGCGCGCAGGGCCAACAGGGGGTTGAAGGGGTGCCGTGCAGGGCCCTCCAGATCCAGGCCGTGCTCGGCTGCGCAGCGGTGGGCGTCTCGCCAGGTGTAGGCGCGCTTGGCGGGCAACTCGGCGGGTCCCAGAGAGCCGTGGTGGGCGAGGATGGCGCCCAAGAGCACCGGCTTGGCTCGAAGAGAAGCGCCGTTGCGCGCGGCAAAAGCTCGGATGCGCTTGCTGGCCACCCAGGCGTAGGGGGAGATGACATCGAAGCAAAAGGTGATCTGGGGGGCGCTCATGGCAACAAGTCCAAGTTCGGCCCGTCCAGGTCGGCCAGGACGCGCTCGTAAAAGCCGGGGAAATCCTTGAACAACATGGGGTTCTCACGGAATCTCTCAACGGTCATCGTCCCGCCTTGACCCTCGTGGTTTCGCTTGGAGACGTTTTGGTCGGAGCCGACCTCGAAGTACAGACCCTCCTCGGTGAGCTTCATCTCGATCCGCTCTCCGTCGTGCACGGCCGACCAGGCCATGGGTGTCCTCTGCATGTCACGCCCTCCTTGTGGGTGCACGGCTTGGCGTGCATGGGGCTAAGGGTACAGCCCAAAGGAGAACAGGCCTTGAACGAGCTCATCATCTTCGACTTTGACGGCACCCTGTCCGACTCAAAGACCAGCATTGTTCTCACCTTTCAGCATGCCTGCCAGGAGCTTGGCTACCCGGTGCCGGAGCCGGAGACCATCGCGCCACTCATTGGCCTGCCCCTGGTCGAGATGTTCCCCCGCAGCCTGCCGATGGTCCTGCCCGATGGGCAGATCGATGCCCTGGTTCAAGCCTACCGGGATGCCTACATTCCCATCGACCGGGAGCACACCAAGCTCTTTGACGGCGTCGAGGCCATGTTGACCTCGCTGGGGCACTACAAGCTGGCCATCGCGACCAGCAAGACCCAGTCCGGGGCCAACGCCAGCTTGACCCGCAGCGGACTCTTCCCTCACTTCGACCTGATCGTGGGACATGACACGGTGGCCCGGCCCAAGCCCAACCCGGACATGATCGAGCATGTGCTGCAGGAGCTGGGTGTGGCGCCGGAGAAGGCCGTGATGGTGGGAGACACCCACTTTGACCTGGAGATGGCGGATGCCGCGGGCGTGCGCGCGGTGGGCGTGGCTTGGGGCATGCACGGCGCGGAGGGGCTGGACCGCTGGGAGGTTCTGCACAGCATGGAGGCGCTGCAGGCGCGGCTGCTGCAGGCTTAGGCGGATGGCTGAGCAGAGTGGGGTTCTGGCGGAGCTGGAGCGCTGGGCTCCCCTGGCCCATGACACCATGGCAGTGCTTGACGAAACTCCGGACGCCGTAAGGGGAAAACCTTGGGACTACGCGGACTATGTGCGCGTATTCCGGCTGGACGGCCAGGAGCTCTTCCTGGAGGTAGAGGGCCAGGACCGGCGCACCTCGGGCCACATCAAGGGCCTGGTCGGGGTGCATGCCCAAGCCCATCCCTGGGGCACTGCCCTGGTCTTGCAGGGGCCCCTGCGCTGGGTCGGTACCCGAACTCTGGGTCCAAGGGGGCTGGTCAAGCTGGCCGCCGAGCTGCTGCCTGCGTTGGGCCAGCCCACAAGTGAGACCTACGATGCACAGTGGCCGCAGATCGTCCTTGTGTTGCCCTGCGCCTGGAGCCCCTGAGCCTACTTGTGCAGCAGGCCGCGAAGGCGGGACCCCACACCCTTGGCTCGCGAGAGCAGCCCCTGGGTGGGCTTGGCGTAGGGTGGGTGGTCTGCGCGGGGTGCGGTGGTGGTCTTCTCCACGGCCTCTACGGTCTCCGCGTCTTCGTCGGCCATGGTGGCCTCGCGTAGGGCAAGGCCGGCCGGGAAGAGGTGGTCGTCTTCAAAGGCGGCGTGCACCTGCAGGTCATCGAGAAGCGCCAAGATCGGCTCTTCTAGCTCTCCAGCGTCCCGGGCTGCGGCCCGCATCGCGACCTCGAAGGTGCCCAGGAGTTCGTGCTCGTACTTCATCGCGTCGATGGCGCACTTGAAGTCCATGCCGGGGGTGCCCGCGTGCATGGCCTGCATGGCGGGGAAGAGCACGTTCTCTTCCTTCATCATGTGGCTGGACAGGGTGTCGTGCAGGTGGCGCCAGGGGGCGGTCAGGCGCTTGTCCTTGGACTTGGAGATCTGGGCGTCGAGCTCATTGAGCATCTGCCACTCGGTCTCGTGGTGGGTCTTGAGGACGTGCTCGATCTGTTCAGGCAGGGACTGGGCCATGGGGCGCTCCGCAGTGTGTGCGCTACACACAGCAAGAAACGTGCCGCCTAGTAATGGACTGCAGGGTCTATGGTGTCTGAATAACGCAGTGTTTTGGCACACTTGGGGTGTGCGAGTTCACACAGGTGCCAGATAGCCCGTCTTCTTCATCACCCAGCCCACGCCGAACCACACGGCCAGAGTCAGGCTGGCGCCGATGTAGCCATCCACCGCGTAGTGCCAGCCCAGGTGGACCGAGCCGATCTGGATGATCACGGCAAATGCGGTGAGCAGCACGCCCAGTGGCTTGGAGTGGGCCCATCCCAGGCAGGCAAAGAGGGTGGCGCTGGCCACGTGCATGCTGGGCATCGCGGAGATGCCGCCGACGGTCTCAAAGGTGCTGGTGTCGTAGACGGCCCAGAGCTGCTGCTGCACGTCCATGCTCCAGAGGTGCACCCCGTCCACGCCATTGGCTTCCAAGAAGCGGCCGTTGGTGGCGTGCAGGCGCTCCATCAGGGGGCCGTAGGGGTCCGGTTGGCCGAGCTCCAGCCCCCAGAAGCAAGGGCCCACGCTGGCCAAGGCCATGGCCAGCAGGTTGCCGCCGATGATGAAGATGACCAAGAAGGAGAACAAGAAGCGGAAGCGCAGGGCCCGGTTCATGGAGAAACCCTGCCAGACCACCAGCCCAAAGAGCACGAAGAACCAGAGGTTGTAGGCCACGTTCAGCCAGAGGGTCGGGCCGTCACCGCCCAAGAACTGCAGCCACTCCCAAGGCATGCGCCCGCCGTGAAGGGCCACGTCCCAGTCGTGAAAGGCCACGTCCCAGGAGAAGGGCACCACGGCGGGAATGGCGATCTTGATGCACTGAAAGGTGGACATGAAGAAGGGCAAACAGAGGTGCACGATGGCGTAGCCCAGCAGGCGCTGGGGGGTCAGCCAGACGGTCTTCAGGTCGTGGTAGATAAACGTAAAGGCCGACTCTCCTTCGGGGACCTTGGGCAGGGACCACAAGGCGTGTCCGCTCAGGAAGCACACGGCGAAGAGCACCACGAAGAGGTTCACGACCTCGTAGCTCAGGGCCATGTTCATGATGGGCTGGTCTAGCCAGGCCTGGAGCGCGTAGCCGCTGAGCAGGTGCAGCAGGATGAGCAGCAGGATGGGCATGTGCTCATGCCAGAGGGTGCGCAGCAGCATCATGTGCCCCTCTCCGCTGCGCCCAGTGCTTGGGCTTGGTGTGTGGCCAGGTGTTCGGCGCGCTGGGCCAGGGTGCTCCAGTCGGCTTGGATGCAGGCGCGCTGGAGGTGCTCGGCCAGCACCCGAATGTCTCGGTGAACCTGCCCGGTTCGGTTCAAGCGCAGAGTGGCTTGGTTCAAGTGGTGCCCGGTGCTGGGGTCTTGCTTGCGGGCGGCGAGCACGGCCTGGGCCAGCCAAGTGAGGGCCAGGAGGTTTCCAGCACCTTGTCCCTGCTGAAAACGGCTGACCTCGCTCAGGGCACCTTGTGCCTGCTGCAAGTCGTCGGCTTCTATCGCCGTCAAGGCCAAGTTGAGCTGGGTCACGGCCACAGCGTACAGGCGCCCGCTGCTTCGGTGCAGGCGCAGGGTGCGGGTGAACCACTCTTGGGCCTGCTCGGTCTCGCCTCTGGCGCGGCTCACATCGCCCAGTACGGTCATCGCCGCACAGCGCATGCGCTCGGCGCCCACCCCGGTGCAGTGCTCCAGAGCGACCCGGGCGTGGGCCTCGGCATCGTCCAGGCCTTCGGCGGCCATGGCCAAGAAGCTCATGCCCAGGTGCACGCTGCCCACGCCCACCCCGTCACCGCAGGCGGCGTAGTCCTCCCAAGCGGCCTGCAGGGTTAGCGCCGCCAGCTCCCCCTCGCCCAGCTCGGAGAGGGTGCTCGCCAGCAGCTCCCGGCAGTGGCCTGCCAGAGGACGGTTTCCACCCGAGAGGCTGGCCTTGACCGCGCGTCTCAGCCAACGCTTGGCACGGGAGAGCTCGCCGCGGCGGTGCAGCAGGCGGCCCCCTTCCAGTAAGGCTTGAGCCTCCAGCAGGGTCCAGCCGTGGCGTCGGGCCGCCTGTACGGCCTGTTTGGCCAGCTTCTGGCCCTCCAGGGCCTCCCCGCGCCCAAAGGCCAAGCGGGCCCGAAGCAGCAGATCCAGTCCGCGCACCGGGTCTTGGAGTGGGGGATTCTGGGCGCGCAGTGCCCGTGTGCGAAGCGGCTCCAGGATCGCTGCTTGAGCCAGATCCCCGCGGTCCAGCAGCCAGGCTTGGCCCGAGCTTAGATCCGAGAGCGCTTGGGGCCAGTTGCCCGCCTCCAGGTTGTGAGCGCCGCGCTCGCCGGAGCGCTCGGGACCGGCGCCACTCAGGGACGCCGCCAGCAGGGCGTGCAGGATGGGCCAGTGGCCCTTGGCTTGGGCGCGCTTGGCCAGCGCCTCCCGCAGCCAAGCGTGGGAGAAGCGCCACTGACCGTTTTCGATGCGCGCCAGATCGCGGCGCAAGAGCGCCTCGAGCAGCCCGGGCGTGGGCACGCAGTTGGCCTTTTCGCACACCGCCAGCCACTCCGCCAAGGCCACGCTGCGTCCGCTCAAGGCCGCCAACTCCAGGGCCTTGCCATCGCTGCGCGGGCGGCGGTGAAGCAGCCGCTGTAGGCGCCGGGCCCAGGCGCTCGCCAGGCTCTCCGGCAGGTCTTCTCGTTGGGCCAGCTTCAGGCCTTGGGGCGTGTTCTCCAGGGCGTTCTCGTCTACCCAGGCCTCTACAAGTTGTAGGGCGAAAGCAGGGTTTCCCTGGCAGCGTGTCTGCACCTGAATGGCCAGCTCCGGTGCCAGACCCAGGACGCTGCGCAGCAGCTCGTCCAGATCCGGCTCGGGCATGGGGCCCAGGGCCAAGTGCAGATCCACCAACTCGCTTAGACGCTCGGGTGCTTTGGTGGGCACCACAACGAGCAGCCGGATCTCGGGGTCTGCGCGCAGCAAGCGCAGCAGCTCCAGGGCCTCTGGGCCGTGCTCGGCGTCGTCCATCACCCAGAGCAGCGTCTGTCTCTTATACACATCTCCGAGCCCACGAGACAGGCAGAAATCTCG
>CAJXRZ010000078.1 GCA_913060515.1 uncultured Pseudomonadota bacterium
ATCTACACTATCCTCTTCGTCGGCAGCGTCAGATGTGTATAAGAGACAGGACGACGAGATCTTCCTGCTGGTGAACGCTCCTGGGCGCTCCGAGCCCTTGGAAGTCTACCTGTACCCAGAGGACAAAGAGTGGGCTTGCGACTGTGGTTTTGACCAAGGCTGCGGGCACGTGGTGGCCTGCGTGTTGGCGGTGCGGGACAGCCAGGGCACCGGCTCACTGCTGCCCAAGCCGACGGGCGTTCCCATCATCGAGTACCGCATCACCGCGGACGCTGCGGGCTGGCTGAATCTACAGCGCTTCCGCTCTCAAGCGGGCAAGCGCACGCCCATCAACGGGCCTCTGGCCAAGCATGGGGCCTTGCGTCCCACACCCGCGGACCGCATCGCCGACCAGGTGCTCTCCCTGGGCTCCACCAAGCTGCCCCGAGCGGGTTGGGTGCGCATGCTGGGGGCCTGGGCCAACGACAAGAGCGCGGTGTTCATCGAAGACGTGCAGGTGCAGCCGAGCACCGAGCCGCTGACCCCGGTGCTTCAAGTTCGGGACGAAGGACGCGGCTTCAAGCTGAGCCTGCACCGAGACAAAGCGGTGGACCGGGGCTTCAAGGATGGCGTGGTCTTGGACAAAGCCGGGGCCCTGCGTCCCTACTCCGAGGGCGGGTTGGCGCCCCATGAGCGCCGCAACCTGGCCAAGGGCATGCTCTTCAGTCCGGACCAAGCCGCCCACCTGGTGGCCGAGATCTTGCCCAGCTTCGAGGGCCGCCTGCGCATCAAGGTGAACACCACCCGCTTGCCCAGCGCAGAGCGCTCCAAGCCACGCCTCAGCCTGAACCTGGTGCCGACCAAGACCGCGCTGAAAGCCCGCGTGGACATCGTCTATGGCGACCCACCCATCGCCCGCATCGAGCGCGGTGAGCTGCAGGTCTTGAAGGACGGCAGCATTCCACTGAGAGACCGTGCCGCCGAGCGGGCCCTGATCTCCCAAGTGGAGCGCATGCAGCTCCCACTGGGCCGCGAGGTCACGTTGAACGAGGAGGACGCCATCCGCTTTGTGCGGGACCGCCTGGGTGCCTTTGACGGCCAGGTGCGGGGCAGCGCCAAGAAGTTCAAGGTGCGGCGCGAGCCGGTGCGGCTGGACTTTGATGGGGAACGCCTGACCTCGGAGGCGGAGCTGGGGCCGATGGTGGCGGCGTGGAGAGCGGGCAAGAGCCTGGTTCCATTGACCGGTGGCGGCTTTGCCCCCCTTCCAAGGGAGCTGCTGGAGGCACACGGAGAGCTGATCGCGGACCTGGTGGCGGCAAAAGGTAAGACCGACAAGCTGCCGGCCCACGCGACCTTCGCTGCGGCAAAGCTGGCCGAGGCTCTGGACGCGCCGGCTCCCTTGGGATTGGCCAAGCTCAAGCCTCTGCTGGAGGACTTCGACGGCCTGCCACCCGTGCGGCTGCCCGATGGATTGCAGGCGACCTTGCGGCCGTATCAGGAGCTGGGTGTGCGTTGGCTGGGCTTTCTGGCGAGCGCTGAGATGGGCGGCATCCTGGCCGATGACATGGGCCTTGGAAAGACCCTGCAGGCGCTCACCGCACTGGCGACCGTTTTGCAGGACCAAGGGGGCAAAGCGCTGGTCGTGGCCCCCACATCCATCCTTCGAAACTGGCAGCGCGAGGCCAACAAGTTTGTACCGGACCTGAAGACCTGTGTCTTCCACGGCAGCAACCGGAAGCTGGACCCCAATGCGGACTTGGTCATCACCTCCTACGCCTTGATGCGCCTGGACCCAAAGATCTCCGATGCACGCTGGACCTTGGCGATTCTGGACGAGGCCCAGGCCATCAAGAACCCCGAATCGCAGACCGCACAGGCGGCCTTTGGACTGAACGCGACCCACCGGTGGTCACTGACCGGAACGCCGATTGAGAACCGCCTGGATGAGCTCTGGAGCCAGCTGCACTTCTCGACCCCCGGGCTCTTGGGTGGTCGAAAGGACTTCCAGCGCTACACCGCGCGGGCCGTTGAAGCGGGAGACCGGCGGGCCGCCGAGCGCCTAAGGGCCAAGATCGCACCCTTTGTGCTGCGGCGACACAAGTCCCAAGTGGCCACCGACCTGCCCTCTCGAACGGACGTGATTCTGCCCTGCCCACTGACCCCAAAGCAGCGGGAGGTCTACCAGACGGTGGCCGCGGCCGGCCGGGAGGAGGTCGCCAACATGATGGGCTCCGGTCGGGCCTTGGAGGTGTTGGAGCTGCTGCTGCGAATGCGTCAAGCGGCCTGTCATCCCCGCCTACTTCCTGGCGATAGACCGGATGAATCAGGCAAGCTGAACGTGCTGATCGACCAGCTCACTGACGTGATCGACAACGGCTCCAAGGCCTTGGTCTTCTCTCAGTGGACCGGCTTTTTGGACTTGATTCAGGAGGCCTTGGTTCTACTGGAGATCCCCTTCTGCCGTTTGGACGGAAGCACCCGCGACCGGCAGGCTCAGGTAGACCGCTTCCAGTCCGAGGACGGGCCCCCCATCTTCTTGATCTCACTCAAGGCCGGCGGCACCGGCCTGAACCTCACGGCCGCCGACTACGTCTTCCACACCGACCCCTGGTGGAACCCGGCGGTGGAAGACCAAGCGACGGACCGCGCACACCGTATTGGGCAAACCAAGCCCGTCTTTAGCGTGAAGATGGTCTCCGAGAACACCGTCGAGGAGGGCATCGTGGCCCTGCAAGAGGCCAAGCGGGCCCTGGCGGAGGCGGCGCTGAGTGGCGAGGCGGACTGGGTGGAGCGGATTTCGAAGGAGGACTTGGTGGGACTGTTTGGGTGAGGCTAGTTTTTGGTGGACAAGTTCCTGGAGATGAGAAACTGTTCGTGTGGGGCGCGGCTGAGTGGCTGCGTTTGGGACGTTAAAAACATGGGGACAACATGACTAAGATTCTCTCTCTGCTAGCGCTGCTAGCGCTGGTGGCCTGTAAGGACGGAGGTTCCGAGATCGAGGACACCAGTCCTCCAGAGGACACCGCAGACACGGCGGACACGGGCGGAGGACCCGGCACGGCGGAGGACTTGATGAATCCGCTTCCGGCTCTGGACACACTGCCAGGAGGCAATTGCTTCACCGAGACCCGGAATGTCGTCCAGTTCAGCGAGCGCCCTGCGCGCGCTCAGATCGCCGGAATCGACGGTTCAGCTGTACCGTCTGGCAACGTGTGGGCGGAGAAGACGCAGGGCGAATGCAGCCCGGCTATCTCCGCGGCGTTTCCCGTCAGTGTGAACAACCTCGCAACCGACGAGACTTGGCTGAAGGACTACACAAGTGCATCGTGTGGAAGCTCTGCCGCAGGAGACCACTGCTTCTTGGCATGTGGTGGCGTACCCGGCGACAGCGGTGGCGAGACCTGCGATGCGCCTTTCGACGAGCCTTCGTCCTGCAACGGGAAGTACGGCGTTGGGCTCGAGCCGGACGTTGGAATACTCTGCGTCAACTACGATGATGTTCGACTTGAGATGCCCGTCACCGCCGCCAGCGAACGCAAGAAGACCTCGGGCTCGACCTGCACCAGCGGCAACGGCACTTTCTCCCTGATCCCCCTGAACTGGCACGACAACGACCACGACGGCGAGCGGCATGTGGCCTTCCTGCCCGTGTTCAAGAGCGGCACCGGTACGCCACACCGCCAGTCCTGGGTGACACGCATCGATCTGCCCGACGACGCTGGGTACACCCTGCGCGTGGTCAAGACGGGCCAACAGCTAGCCTACGACAACACAGACGCTCTGATCTCTCCCACCAGCTCCAGCTTCGCCGTCGCCGAAGGCACCAACACCTTCACCTCCGGGGTGATTGACGGCTACCCTTTGTTCGGAGTGAGCGAGCTGGACAGCGCGCACGCGGATGCTTTCGAGGTGGACATGTGGTGGACCTGCGGCGGCCCTGCAGACACCGTCGCCCGACCGGCTGGCTACGTGATTGACTTGGACGCCATCGGCTGTGGGGTCGACCAGAAGCTGGTCATCCGCAAGCATCTGAGCCCCGACCGCGTGACCATCGAACCCTACGGCGCCCCGAGTGAGACCAAGAGTCGTTCCTTGGTTCCAGTGACTGGAGGCGAACGCTTCTACTTCGGTTGGGGTGAAATGAAGACCAAGGTCAAGATCACTTCCACGACCCCAACGCACATGCAGGCCACGATCGAGGTCCTGAAGAACAACGACGTGAACATCTGTACGGCAGGCACCTACACCTTCCCGGCGCTGTGATGTTCCAGCTCACCACCATCCTCATTGGCTGCTTTGGCTGCACTGAAGTATCGGACGAAACTCCAGCGGAGACCACAGCCCGGGTCATCGCCGGAGGCACGTTCAACTGCATGCTCAGTACCGAAGGAAGTCTTTGGTGCCAGGACTATGAGCGGGCGGATGGAAAGAAGATCCGACGCCTGGGACTGCCTCGAGAGCACACCTTCGTGGATGTCGTCGCAGGGGCCTACAGCGCATGCGGCCTGACCGAAGAAGGTGAGGTCAAATGCTGGGGCCATGACAACGAAGGCTATGTGACCGAGACACCCGAAGGAACCTGGGAGTCCATCCATGGCAACAACTGGGGCACCTGCGCTACGGCAGGGGCCGGTGATTGGAC
Source organism: uncultured Pseudomonadota bacterium (assembly GCA_913060515.1). Classification (GTDB taxonomy): domain Bacteria; phylum Myxococcota_A; class UBA796; order UBA796; family CAJQPC01; genus CAJQPC01. The sequence continues at coordinate 4,622 of CAJXRZ010000078.1, forward strand.
CTGCTGGGGCAACCCCTATCCCCAAGAGACGGGGCCTCCTCAGGGGCAACGCTTTCTTCAACTTGAAGGGGCCGATTGGAGCTTTTGTGGGATCACGGAGTCTCAGGAGCTGCTCTGTTGGGGGCGCAACGACATCCAACAAGCTGAGCCTCCGCTAGGCACATACACAGAGATCGTCGCTGGAGATATCGGGTACTCAGCCAAGTCCACTGAAGGCGAGTGGGTCTGGTGGGGCCGCAACTGGTACGGCGAAGGCGACATCCCCACCGACATCGAGATCATCGACCTAGCCTTTGGCTCCTACCACGGCTGCGCCCTGGACCCCCAAGGCAAGGTCCACTGCTGGGGGGCCGTCGACCCGGACGGCGAGGAGCCCTACCGCTGGCAGCTGGACGTTCCCGAAGACGAGACCTTCGTCTCCATCGACGCCAACCTCTGGCACACCTGCGGGGTGACCACGGAAGGCGATGTGCGCTGCTGGGGCTGTAATACCTGGCGCTTCCCAGACTACTGGGAGCCGGAAGACCACTGCAACGACCCCGTTCCCCCTTGGGATCGCTGACAGGCCCACCTTTGACCAGCGGGCGCCTCCGTTGAGAGATAGAGGCGCCCAATGGACACCCCCCGCCTGATTACCCACCGCGACGGCCTGGCTTGGATCTACAAGCCAGCCGGTTGGAACACCCACCCCACGGCCGAGGGCGGCGTGGACGTCGTGACCTGGCTGGACACCCAAGGCAAGCTGCTCAAGGGCATGCGCCCGGCACACCGCCTGGACAAGCCCACCTCGGGCCTGTTGGTCGTCGGACGACGAAACGCACGCAGCCGCGTCGCTTCGTCCTTTGAGGCCGGTCATTGCAAGAAGACCTACCTGGCGCTCGTATACGGACGTGTGCGTCCCATTGGCAAGATCGAAGAGCCCATCGACGGGAAGGCTGCGGTCACCAATGTGCGATTGATGGGTGTCTACAACGTGGAAGGAGGTTGCGTGAGTTTGCTGGAGCTGACTCCCCAGACTGGGCGAAAGCATCAGCTGCGCGTGCACCTGCACGGCATCCGCCACCCCATCGTGGGCGATGGCCGCTACCGCCGAAACCTGGGAATCAAAGATCCGAGCGCACCCAAGCGCCTCTGGCTGCACGCTGCGGCACTGAGCATCGCAGGCAGTGATGCGGTGACAGCACCCCTGCCCATCGAGCTCTCCAGCCATCTGGACAAGCTGCTGCGGCAGAACCCAGCATGAAGAATCGCTTCCTGGTCCTGGGCTTGCTGATGGTGGCTTCGGGCGCCGGGGCAGCGCTGGCACAGGAAGGGGTGATCGAAGAGATCCTGGACACCGGTCTGCTGGAGGACACAGGGGCTCTGGACAGTGGTGTCCTCGACAGCGGGGACAGCGGCTTTCTGGACTCGGGCGACACCGGCTCTATGGACTCCGGCTTCATGGACTCGGGTGACACCGGCTTTATGGACTCGGGCGACCCCTACTTTGAAGAGGACCCTTGCGCTGATCTCGGCCCATTCGTGGGCGATCTGGTGTTCTCAAGCACCGAGGCGATGGAGACCTGGGCCCAGGACTACAACGCGGTCAAGGGCAGCCTGCGCTTGGTTGGACTGGGGGTGCAGGACCTGAGCACTTTGAACTGCCTAGAGTCCGTGAGCGGCAACCTGGAGCTGGTGCGCCTGAACGCGGTCACAGACCTGAGCGGTCTGAACAATCTGGCCAGCGTCGGCGGCAACCTCAGGGTGGTGGACAACGACGCCCTGCTCAGCCTGAGCGGCTTGGACAAGGTCCCGGCCCTCAAGCAGATCGACATCGAAGGCAACGCCTCTTTGCTCTCTTTGGCGGGTCTTGGGGGCGTGCACAGCGCAACGGGCCTGCAGGTGAGCAGCAACACCACCCTGCGAAGCTTGGCAGGGGTGGAGGGCATCTCTGCGCTGCCTGACGGGCTGTACATCACCGGCAACCCCAGCTTGGGCGAGCCTGCCGGACTCAATGCCCTGCAGAGCACCGGCGCCCTGGTGATTCAGGACAACGGCCTCCGCACCCTGCGTGGCTTGGACAGCCTGCGCAGCGTGGATGGCGAGTGGGTGCTTATGGGCAACCCGCGGGTCGTGAGCCTGGCCGGTTTGGGCTCCCTGGTAAGCGTGAGCGGCGGGGTGATTCTCCGCGACAACGGCCTGTCCTCGCTGATGGGAGCCGATCAGCTGACACGCGTGGACGGAGAGCTGCGGGTGCAGGGGGAGAGCAGCCTGCGCAACCTCAGCGGCCTCTCCAACCTCACCAGCGTTGGCGCTCTGGTCCTGCAAGACAACGCCTCCCTGCTCAGCGCAGGAGGGGCCAAGAAGCTGCTCTTCGCCGAGCGCCTGGAGATCCTGGCAAACCCGGCGCTGATCGACATCGGTCTCGAGGGCCTGGTCCGGGTGGGCACGCTCAAGGTCATCGGGAACAAGAAGTTGAGCAACCTGGTTGGCCTGGAGCACTTGGCGTGGGTGGACCAAGGAGTGCTCATCCAGGACAACGAGCGCATGATCTCCCTGCGAGGTCTGGACGGTCTGCTCCAAGTGGGCGGCACCCTGCGCGTCATCAGCAACCCGGCCCTCAAGAGCGTGATGAACATCGACGGCCTGCGGAAGCTGGGCGGCCTGGAGATTCTGGCCAACGAGGCCCTCCCCAAGGGCGCGACGGGCAGCTTGGTGATCAGCATTGGCCCGGAGAACATCGGCGGCGTGGTGCAGGTCCAGCAGTAGCTCCAACAGTGGAGCCGCTGGACTGTGAACCAAGCAAGTGGGGTCGAAGGCTCCACGTGCTGGAAGCAAGTGAGGTCGAACGCTCCAGCTTGGGGGTCGTGTCGGTGGCCGGCTGCGCCTAAGCGGGTGATTCGCCGCTTAGCCACACTCAATCCAGCCGATCCGACCAAGAATGGAGCGTTGAACCCGACTTGCCTGGTCGTGGCGGAGCGTTGGGCCCAACTTGCCTACGTCAAGCCCCCTTGCCCGGCAGCCGCACCTGCTCAGCCAGTCCAAGGGCCATCAGCACCCGGATGAACATCCACCCAGCGTCCACCTGCCAACCAAAGCCCAGGCGGGCGCTGCGCGAGTGACGGTGGTGGTTGTTGTGGTAGCCCTCACCGAAGCTGAGCAGCCCCACCAGGGGCAGGTTGTGGCCTTGAACGGAGTTGCCAGGGATGGGCTCGCAGGGACCGTAGTTGTGGGCCAGGTGTCCCACGACCTGGTGCATGATCAGGCCCACCATGACCCGCACAGGAACCAACCAGAGCAGCCACTCCAGGCCGCCGAAGAGATAGGCCAACAGGGCCAGCGGCAGCTGCTGAAGCATCCAGTAGCGCTCCAGCCATCGGTAGAAGGGATCCTGCTGGATCCAAGCTTCAACCTGAATCTTGGGCGCTCTCTTTAGGGAGACATGGCCCACGAGCTGCCACCAGAGGTCCTGGAAGAAAGGCATGGCGTGGCCAAACCAAGGGTGAGACTCCGGCATGCGCTGAGCCCAGTCCCGCACCTCGTGGTGCCGGAGCAGAGAGAGGGGGCCGCCCAGGCCACAGAGCACGGCGAGCCAAACCAGACCTCGCTCGAGCCAAGATGGCGCTTGGAATGCCCCGTGGATGAGCAATCGATGGAGCCCAACGCTGTGTCCGCAGCACAGACCAATGGCTGCAAGACCTGCTGAAGCTGCGATGGGCACCGGATTCCAGGGGCCGGCAAAAGCCAACACGCTGCCAGCCACCATCAGGAAGAACCAAGAGGCCTTGGCCGGCTCCATCTTGAGAACGCCGTCGGCTGCATCGCCGGAGAGGGGATCGACCCGGTGTGAGAATGCATGGCCCATGCTGTACCTCCTGTATATTCGGAAAACTCTGAAACTTTATCCCCCAGGACCAGACCAACACGGCCCTGCCCCTAAAGGACCCTGGAGATCGCGCTCAGGATCTTGGACTCGGCACCCACGACCCGGTGGGCCATCGCGCGCAGCGGCAGTAAGAATCCGTGCAGGCCTTTGACGACCCGGTGCAGCTCTTGCCCCTCTTTTCCCGGCAGTCCTTCGCTGGCTTGGGCGATGCGGCCCAAGGTGTCCACGGCCGGATCGATCTCCCGGTGCAGACGCTCCCGTAGGATGGTGACAAAGACCTTCCAAGGATCCTTCTCGGCGACGAAGAACTGCTTGCGCTCTCCGCGTACGACCACCTGACGCACCAGGCCCCAAGAGACCAGGTCCCGAAGGTTGGTGGAGGTGTTGCCCCGAGAGAGGGAGAGCTCCTCCATCAGATCGTCCATGCTCATGGGCTCCGAGGAGACCAAGAGGCGGGCGTGGAGACTGGCCATGGAGCGGTTGATGCCCCAGGCGCTGCCCAGAGCACCCCACTCATCGACGAAGCGGGCTCGAATGTCTTGGACCTTGTTTTCCATACTTTCAATATATTCTGAAAGAACGGAAGCGCAAGGCCAAACGGACCCCAAACTCAAGGACATCGACACCAGCAGCACTTTGCGCTACCGTCTGCCGCCTTTTTGGCCCAAAGACTGGAGCGCCCGTGGCGACCGAAACGAAGAACTCTCAGGAACAGGTCAAGCAGCTCGGGCTGTTCGCGGCCATCGGTTCCCTCTCCTATGTCTTCTGGATCGTAGGCGGCATGGAGATGGTCGAGCGCCTGGCCTTCTACGGCGTCAAGGCTGTGGTCGGGCTCTACGCCAAGGACCCCGTGTCCAAGGGCGGCCTGGGCATCAACATGTCCCAGTACGGCAACCTGCTGTTCATCTGGGCACTGGTGCAGTCCATCCTGCCGGTCTTTACCGGCGGAATCTCGGACCGCTGGGGTTACAAGAAGACCATCGCAGCCTCTACGGTCATCAAGATCTTTGGCTACCTGGTGATGTTCGCATTCGCCAGCTACGAAGGCTTCTTTGCTGGCGCGATCCTGCTGGCAATCGGCACCGCAGTGTTCAAGCCTGGCATCCAGGGCACCCTGGTCAAGGCGACCAAGCCTGAGAACTCCTCGGTGGCTTGGGGCATCTTCTACCAGACCGTCAACATCGGCGGTTTCATGGGCCCGCTGCTCGCAGGCTACATGCGCAAGATGGACTGGAAGTGGGTCTTCCTCTCCTGTGCTGGAATCATCGCCTTCAACTTCATCTTCCTGCTCATGTACAAGGAGCCAGGAAAGGAAGAGCGCGAGGCCGAGCTGGCCGAAAAGAAGGCCGCAGGCACCGAAGAGAACCTCTTCGTCGACAGCCTCAAGGAGCTCTCCAAGCCGCACCTCTGGGTGTTCTTGCTGCTTCTCTCCGGCTTCTGGTTCATGTTCAACGCGCTCTTTGACGTGTTGCCCATCTACATTGAAGAGTGGGTCTGGACCGGCGACATCGTCACAAGCCTCTTCGGTGAAGGCGGCTCCGACAACGCCGTGGTCAACTTCTTCATCGTCACCAACCAGTACGGCACCCAGATCCAGCCTGAGGGCATGCTCAACGTCAACGCGATGCTGATCATGCTGAGCTGCTTCTTCTTTGGTTGGCTCAGCGGTTTGGTACGCCCGACGACCTCCATGGTCATCGGCGCTCTGGCCGCCACCGGCGCCATCTTCATGATTGGCCACACCACGGCCGGCTGGATGTGTTTGGCAGGAATCGCCTTCTTCAGCATCGGCGAGATGCTCTCCTCTCCCAAGACGGGCGAGTTCATCGGCAACATCGCACCTCCCTCCAAGAAGGCGATGTACCTGGGCTTCTCTCAGATTCCACTGGCCATCGGCTGGACTCTGGAAGGCAAGATGGGCCCCGAGCTCTACGGCTACTTCGCCTCCAAGGAGAAGTTCTCCCGTGAAGTGCTCGGCACCGACGGAATGGCAGAGACCGCCATCGAAGCCATCCCTGAGGGCGCCGCCTTTGACACCTTGGTGCACAGCCGCATCGGTGACTTGGCCATGACCGAGCTGCCCGGCGTAAGCGCCGACGCCGCCTCCAAGCTGAGTGCAGCTGGAATCGAAGTCTGGGACCTGCACGATGCCTCTCCCAAGGACATCGCCGCCGCAGGTCTGGACGAGCAGGTCGCTGAGGAGCTTCTGGCGACCGCCGGTAGCCACTTGGAAGGCCTCTTCAACGCCATGGCCAACCCCATCACCGCCGACTTGTACGCCTCCCACAGCGTCTCGATGGTCTGGGACATCATGGGCATCATCGGCGTGGTCAGCGCCATCCTGATTGCCATCTACGGCAAGTGGATTCAGGGCCGCGACCTGAGCTGAGTTGTCTAATCCCAGTTGGGGACGCCGAGCGAACGACGCGCCTAAGCGGGCCAAAAACCTGCTTAGGCGCGTCTTGCGTTTTGATGCACAGGCCGCGCCACCAAGCCAGAGCCACAGCGCGTCCTCGCCGGCTTATGCGCCCCTGGGTGTGACCCGGGTCCTCCATCAGCGTAGACTGCGCCTATGTCCGAGGACCTCACTCTTCTCCAGCTCCAGGAAGCACGCCGCGCGCTGACCCTCTGCACAGGCGAGCGTGACCGGGCGCGAGAGGAAGCCCGGCAGCTGCGGGTTCAGCTGCGGAGTCTACGAGCCGAGCTCTTGGCCGTACGTCCGGTCGAACAGAGCGAGCTGCTCACTGCCCAGGAAGCCCTGCGCCAAGCCCAGGCCCAGGCCAGCGCCGCCATGGTGCAACAACACCAAGCTCAAGCCGAGCGTGATGAGGCCCTGGCAAGAGCGAGCCGCGCGGAGCTCCAGACCAAGCAGGCACGCGTGGAGTCTGACATGAGCCTCGAGCGGGTCATTGAGCTGCGCGAGCAGCTGGCTCGGGTGCGCGCCAACCGCGCCATCGACGATGCCGCGGTGGCCCTGTTGCGCGCTCAGTTGGACGCCACCCGCCCGGAAGCTCCTCTCCCAAGAGAGCCTGAACCCGAGCCGGTCACGGAGCCAGAGCCGGTCACTGAGGTCTCCCCTGCCTCAGCGCCAGAGGAGACCTCAACGCCAGCGGAGACCTCCGAGCCACCCCCGCTTCTCATCGCTCAAGACGCGCCCGAAGTCCCAACACCCAACACCCACTTTGACCTGGCCGAAGGGGCCATCTGGGAGTTCGAAGGCGCCGCAGAACCTGAGCACTTCATGAAGCTCTGTCTGGAGCTGTGCGGGCGTGCAGCGGGCACCTACCTGCGCATTGGCCACTTTGAAGGAACGAAGAAGGGCACGGAGTGGAGCCTGGTGGTCATGGCTGGCCCCGAACACAGCGTCCGGGACTTTCTCGTAGCCCTCGATCGCGAACACATGCGCCTGATGTCCGCCACGGGACTGCCCCTGGTTCGCATCCAGCCCACCCGTTGGAGCGCCAACGTGCTCAACGCCTCCTACGAGGAGGTGGCCCCGCTGCGCTACAGCAAACTCCAGGCGCTCGTCGTAGACGGGACCCTGGTGCAACAGGAGGGTGGACAATGAGCTTGGTCAACGCGATGCGCGCCCGCTGGAACACAGAAGGCCCCGCGCTGGCCTGGATCGGCGACTGGTCCGAGTCCGATTTGCCCATTCCAAAGGCCTGGAGCTACGGCGAGCTGGCCAAACAAGTCGACCAGGCCAGAGGCTGGCTCAAGCAGAGAGCCCTCGGCCCCGGCGACACCTTGGCCCTACAGCTGCCGAGGCATCCCGCCCTGCTCACCCTGGCCCTGGCCGCCTTGAGCGAGGGCATGGTCCTGCTGCCCCTGAACCCAGCCTACACCCCAAGAGAGCTGCGCTACGCCCTGAAAGACTCCGGCGCCAAACGTGCGGTTCTGCTCAAAGCGGGCTTCGAGGCCCTACGAGAGGACCCACCCTGCGCGATGGAGCAGGCCGGCACCTTGGCCATGTCCCTGAAGTACGCGCCGGCAGCCACACCCCCTGCACCGGACTGGCCTGAGAGCACCCCAGCCTTGCTGCTCTACACCAGCGGCACCACGGGCCGCCCCAAGGGCGCTCTGTCCTCGCACGGGAACCTGCGGGCCAGCATTGAGGCGCTGCACCAAGCCTGGGCCTGGAGCCCCAATGACGTGCAGCTCCATGCCCTCCCGCTCTTCCACGTCCATGGTTTGGTCGTGGCCCAGCTTGTGGCCCTCTGGGCCGGAGCCCGCACCCTCTGGTTGCCCAAGTTCAACGCAGAGGCTGTCTGGAACGCCATCCCCGAGCACGGCGTGAGCGTCTTCATGGGCGTGCCCACCTTCCACCACCGCCTGCTGCAGTCCCAGGTCCAGGCCGACCTGAGCACCATGCGGCTGTTTACGAGCGGATCTGCGCCTTTGCCAGCCCCGCTCCACGCAGCCTTTGAGCAGCGCACCGGCTTGCGCATCTTGGAGCGCTACGGCATGTCCGAGGTCGGCATTGTGCTCTCCAATCCCTACAGCGGCGAACGTCGCGCTGGGACCGTTGGCCAGCCCCTTCCTGGCATCCAAGCCAAGGTCACCGACCTGGAGACCGGCGCAGACTTAGGCCCAGAGCAGATCGGCGAGATTCGCATCGCCGGCGGAAGCGTGATGCTGGGCTACCTTGGCTTGCCCGAGCAGACCCAGGCCGCCATTGGCGACGGCTGGATGCACACCGGGGACTTGGGGAAAGTCAGCGAAGACGGCTACTTCTCCATCGTTGGCAGAGCCGGCGACATGGTCATCTCCGGAGGGCTCAACGTCTACCCGCGGGAGGTAGAGACCGTCCTGCTGGAGCACCCTGGCGTGCTCGAGGTCGCCGTCGTGGGCGTGCCACACGCGGAGTGGGGAGAGCAGGTTGTTGGCCTCTTCGTGGGTGAAGCGGACCCTGCGCAGCTGCTGGCCTGGGCCAGAGAGCAGCTGGCGGGTTTTAAGTGTCCCAAGGAGCTTCGGGTGGCAGAGGCTCTGCCTAGGAACGCGATGGGCAAGGTTCAAAAGAGCCGGATTCGCGCAGACTGGTGACACAGGCTCGCACTCAGTTGCTCAGCAAGCTCACCACATAGGCCGTCAAGCTCTCCATGTGCTCCTCGCGGTAGTCCACAAACGCAGGCAGCATGTCCTCGTTGAGGAGCAGGATGAACACGGCGTCCTCGAAGTGACCGGCGTCCCGAGCCTCGGCCAACAAGGCCCAGAGCTCCATCCCAGGCTCCTCCAGCTGCCCCTTCTCCTCTACGAAGGACATGCTCATCTCCAGGGCATTGAGCATGCGTTGGTGGGAGCCGACTTCCTCGCTGAGCTGCGCCTGCATGCCGAGCTGGAAGATCATGCGCACCTCTCCGGTGAAGGGAGGAATGCCGGCCGTCGGGTCCACAAAGATGCTGCCTTCGGTGACCAAGGGCAGGCTTGTTCCACGCACCTTCTTGACCCTTGGGTCTAAGAAACTATCCAAGTAAATCCAGGCATACTCGTAGACCGGATTCGCCGCCAGCGCCTTGGCCACCCACCCATGACCGGTCTGCTCGTCCCCCTGTTTGACGTGGCCATCCCCGATGAAACGCAGCGCCGGCCAGTGGTAGTGGTCGATCTCCAGGGCGTGCTCATAGGCCAGGAAGGCCTGCTTGTAGTCCTGCTCGGCGAAGTAGGTGTCCCCGTAGTGGGTCCACAGGGTGGGGTTCTCGCAGCCCTTGGCGGCCACCTGGTAGTACTTCCGGGCAGAGGACAGGTCACTGCGCACGAAGGCCTCTTCGGCTTGGGCCCAAGCGGCGTTCTCGGCCTCTCCACAGGGGAAATTGGGCGCCTGCATCATCGCGTTGCCGCGCACCTGCCGGTACAGCTCCAAGAAGGGCTGGTCGGGGCTGGAGAGCGCGACCCCATCCATCAAGCTGGAGCCCGTCGCGGCCAAGCCCATGTCCCCAGATGAGGCCCCCCAGAGGTAGAGCACCGTGCCGCAGACCGCTGCTGCCCGACTGTTCCCGGCGTCCTGGTCCAGGGCCCTGGAGCACTTCTTGAGCGCCTTCTCGTAGTTCTCTTTCTCAAAGGCCTTCTCGGCCTTGACCGTGTTGCGGTCAGAGCCGGAGGCCTGGGCGGTGGGCAGGAGAGCGAGGGAGAGGAGGAGGCTATACATGCCCGATTAGAGCACGCACAAGCCCCTCGGTTCACGCTGGATCAGCTCGGATCAGCGGCCGGCGTCTCGGGTCCGCTCTCAAAGGCCGTCGGCTTGGCGATGTACGCGGCATCCGGCGTGCCCTTCAAAGCGCCCAGGAAGGTCGTGATCTCTCCCACTTGAGAGTCACTCAGCTCCATGTCCAGCTGGTGCTTGCCCATGATCTGGACCGTCTCCTCAAGCGAGGCCAGGCTGCCATCGTGCAGATAAGGCCCCGTCTCAGTGATGTTCCGCAGGCTGGGCACCTTGAAGATGAAGTCCTGTGCGGGATCCTCCTTGAGCGCGCCCAGACCCTTGTCCTCGGTCTCATAGGCTTGGCGCTCGCCCAGCTTCCGGTACTGACTGCCGCCGACGGCCACGCCGCTGTGACAGCCTTGGCAGCCCACTTCCATAAAGGTCTGCAGGCCCTTGGCTTGGCCGGCGTCCAAGGCGGTGGCGTCTCCCGCCAGGTAGGCATCCCACGGGGCCGGAGTGACCAAGCCGCGCTCGAAGGCGCCGATGGCGTTGGCCATGTTGTCGTAGGAGATCTCCTGGCCGGGGTATGCCGCCTCGAAAGCGGGACCGTAGTCGGGGATGGACTTGATTACGGCCACGACGGTGGCCTCGTCCGGCATGGCCATTTCGATGGGATTGAGCACGGGCCCCTTGGCTTGAGCCTCGACGTCCGCCGCCCGACCGTCCCAGAACTGCGCCAAGTGAAGGGCCGCGTTGTAGGAGGTGGGGCTGTTTCGACCTCCGCGAACGTCCTTGTGCCCAGGACTGGTGGGCTCGTTGTCCACACCGTAGGCATCCAACATGTGGCAGCTGTTGCAGCTGATGTCCTGGTTCTTGCTCAGTCGGGTCTCGTAGTAGAGCTGACGACCCAGATCGATCTGCGCGGCGGTGGGCGCCTCGCCCTTGTCCATGCGTGCGGGCAGAGGCTCGAAGAGGCCCTTGACCTTGGGCAGCATCTCGGCGGCGACCGGGTCGGCGACGGGTGCGGGGGGCAGCTCCGGAACGGGCTCAGGAGCGGGTTCCGTGGTGCAAGCGAAGAGGAGCAGGGTCAGCATGTCGGTGTCCTTTGTCAGGCGCCATCACGCCCATTTAGAACCATTCTAAATCACGCGAATCGGCAGGACAAGGCGGCGTCTCCTTTCGGTTGCGCCCTTGTGGCAATTTGACGCTCCGTGCTACCCAGGCCCAACAAGGCCTCCAAACATGACCGTGATTCTCGCCCTTCTCGCTTGCGCCCCATCCACGACGCTCTGCCAAGACAAACAAGGCATCTACACCGGGGTCGACGAGAACGACGTGAGCTGGGAGATCACGGTCAGATCCGTCGAAGCGGACACCCTTGGCTCCGACTACAACCTGGACCTCATCGGACGGGCCTTCTCCACCGAAATGAACGCACCCACCTACGACAACCTCTTCTTCGATGCGCTGAGCGGACCTGGCCTGAACGAGTGCGCGAACGACGGCAACAACGACGTGAACGGCTGGCTCGATAGTCAGCTGGACGACGATGACCTGGAGGAATTGAACGAGGACGACGGCTGGACAATGACCGGCGATTGGGAGGGCGCGGTCACCAACAACGAGAGCCTCAACCTGAGCTACACAATGACCTTGGTCCCTGACACGGGCGAGACCGTGGAGTACAGCGGCGAGCTTGAACTGGATCGGACCCAGGACGTCACCGATTAGGCCCGGCGGCCTCCAACAGCGCTTGAACACGTGCGAGCGGATCCGGCGCCCGCCAAACCCCACCCAGCACCGCGACGCCATGCACCCCAGCCGCTCTCAGAGCCCTTGCCCGATCCGGCGTGATGCCCCCCAACGCCAGCACCGGACCCAGCTCTTTCTGCGCTTTCGCCAGACGCTCCACGCCCCAAGTCTCTCGTTCATCTTCGGGCTTGGAGTGCGGCTGAAACGCTGGTGAGAGGAAGACAAACTCTGCCCCCCGCTCAAAGGCTCCCCGCGCCTGGGCCACGCTGTGACAGGACTGGGAGAAGCGCAGCCCCTGGGTTGCTGCCTCCGCATCCGAGGCCAGGTGAATCCCAAGTCCACGCCGCCGAGCCAGCGCCAATGCGCCCGCAGTCTTGGTGTGCAGGCGCACCCGAGCGCCGGCCTGGAGCAACGCGGACAGCCAGACCTCAACTGCGGAGGGACTCAGATCCGGCTCCCGCAGGAGCACATCCCGGGCGCCGGCGGCGATGACGGCCAGCAGAGGATCCAGCTCCCCCCCACTCAAGACCAGCAGGCGTGGAACCTTCTCCCTCAGCGGATCAGCCCGTCTTCTGGAGAGCTGGCTGAGGCATAGAGCTTGCGAGGAATGCGACCGGCTCCGGCTGACAAGTGTCCCGCACGCACAGCCAACTTGAACGCTTCGGCCATTGCAACTGGATTCCCGGCCGAGGCCACGGCGGTGTTGAGCAGCACAGCGTCGGCCCCCAACTCCATGGCGATGGCGGCGTCCGAGGCGGTTCCGATGCCGGCGTCCACGATCATCGGGCAGTCGACCAGCTCGCGAATGATGCGCAGGTTCTCGGGATTGCGAACGCCCAGTCCGGACCCGATGGGGGACGCCAGAGGCATGACCGCGGCGCAGCCCAGCTCCTCCAGGCGCTGACAGAGCACCGGATCGGCCTGCACGTAGGGCAGCACCACAAAGCCCTCCTTGACCAGCACGCGGGCTGCCTCCAGGGTGCCCTCGGGGTCGGGGAAGAGGGTGCGCGGGCAGCCGATGACTTCGAGCTTGAGCAGGGGGGTGCCCAGCAGCTCGCGGGCCAAGCGGGCCGTGACGATGGCCTCTTCCGCGGTGTAGCAGCCGGCCGTGTTCGGCAGCAGGTGGATCTGCTCCCGGTCGATGAAGTCCAAGATGGACTCGCCCTGACCAGCGTTCAGGTCCACCCTGCGGATCGCCAAGGTGACCAGCTGTGTCTCACCGGCTTGATGGCACGCCTGCATGACAGGAAAGCTGGGGTACTTGCCCGTACCAAGGATCAGACGCTGTGACAGTTCCAACTCGCCAAGTTTCAGCATGCAAGCCTCCGGGTCCCGCTCCCTAACCGGTGCCTTGACAGCGCGGACTCTACCGATAGGGGTTGTGCGCCCAAGCACTCACGTACACGGAGTACCTCCATGCTGAACCGCATCATGCGTCGCCTCGATCAGGCCCTGCCCGCCACCCCCGTCAACGCTCACTGCGATGGCCCCTGTGGTGTCTACGACCCCGCCAGCGCACGCATCGCGGCCGAAGCTGTGCTCTCCATGACCAAGAAGCTGCTGGCCCTGGAAGTCCCCGACTCCAGCGACAAGGCCGCCGTGGTCAAGTACCACAACACCTTCTCCCGCTACGTGGCCATCAAGGAGAAGGAGGCCACCGTCGCCAAGAACGAGATCCTCGTTCTCTGGACCGACTACTTCAAGCCACATCACCTCGAAGCGCATCCCGAGATCCATGACCTGATCTGGAAGGCCACCAAGGAGATCTCCTACGCCAAGGTCGAGTGCAGCCTGCACCACGCCGAGAACGTGATGAACTACGTCAAGCAGATCCACGAGCTCTTCTGGAAGACCAAGAACCGCGACATCGCCTGGTACACCGCCAGCTGAGTCAGGTTCCCGCTTGAACCACCCCAAGGTGCCGGCTCGTCAGGGTCGGCATCTTGTGTTTTGGCTGCTCGGACGGCTCAAGCGCATGCGGGTGGAAGGCCCCTCTATGGAGCCCACTCTCCGAGCCGGTCAGACCGTGCTCATGGAGCCATGGCGGCGGATTCCACAAGCTGGTGACCTCGCGGTCGCCGAACATCCCGAGCGGCCTGGCTTTCTGCTCATCAAACGCGTGAGCCACCAAGTCCCCGGCGGTTGGATCCTTCTTGGAGACAACCCCGCCCAGAGCAGCGACAGCCGCAGCCTGGGCCCCTTTCCCACAGAGCGGCTGATCGGCCGCGTGGTGTGCACCTTCCTTTGAGCATCCCAATGACCATGGCTCTACTGGATCCCGCGCGGGCCCCTCTGCTGGCTGCGGCTCTGTCCGTCGCTCTGCTGCACACCGTGGTGGGCGTGGACCACTACCTGCCCTTCGTGGTCTTAGGCCGGGCCCGCAAGTGGTCCCTGCGCAAGGTCCTGGGCATCACTGCGGCCTGCGGCGCCGGTCACGTCATCGGCAGCATCGGTCTGGGATTCGTGGGCATCGCCCTTGGAACGGCCTTGGGAATGATGGAGTGGATCGAGTCCGTGCGCGGCTCGATGGCGGCCTGGGGATTGATCCTCTTCGGACTGGCCTACATGGCTTGGGCGGCACGAGGTCTCTACAAGAACGCCGACAGCCACAGCCATGAGCACCCGGACGCCAGCAAGGTCAGCACCTTGAGCTTCTGGAGCCTGTTCATCGTCTTTGCTCTAGGCCCCTGCGAGCCCTTGATTCCCGTTCTGATGGTGCCCGCCTTTGAGCAGGACTGGTGGCTTGTGGCTCAGGTGGCCGGCCTCTTCTCCGTGAGCACCATCGGCACCATGCTGGTGATGGCGACCATCGGAACCATGGGTCTAAAGCTCGCGCCTCTCAAGTCTGTAGAGCGCTACGGCAACCTGGCGGCCGGCTTTGCCATTCTCGCCAGCGGCCTGGCGATTCAGTTCCTGGGAATCTGACAGCATCTCTGTCGTGCATCGGCCGAAACCCTCGGGTTCTGACACCCGATTGTGAGGGGCCCACGCGCCCCCATCCGGGTTAGCACCGCTACACCTTTTCTACCCATTGTTGGAGATCCAAATGAACGCGCCCATCAAGGTTGCCGTCACCGGCGCCGCTGGCAACATCGGCTACGCCCTGCTCTTCCGCCTGGCTTGCGGCTCCTGCTACGGCCCCGATCAGCCCATCATCCTTCAGTTGCTCGAGATTCCTCCTGGAATGAAGGCCCTGGAAGGCGTGGTCATGGAGCTGATGGACGGCGCGTTCCCACTGGTTCACGGCATCGAGATCAGCGACAACGCAGACGTGGCCTTTGACGGCGTGAATCACGCCTTCTTGGTCGGCGCCCGCCCCCGCGGCCCCGGCATGGTCCGTGCTGACTTGGTTGCTGCCAACGGCCCCATCTTCGTGGGCCAGGGCAAGGGCTTGATGAAGGCCGCTGACGACCTGCAGGCTCTGGTGGTCGGCAACCCTGCCAACACCAACGCCCTGATCGCTCTGCACAACGCGGGCGACTTGCCCAAGGACCGCATCCACGCCATGACCCGCCTGGATGAGAACCGCGCCAAGAGCCAGATCGCCAGCAAGCTGGGCGTCACGCCTGGCCAGGTGAGCAACATGGCCATCTACGGCAACCACTCCCCCTCCATGTTCCCCGACTTTGCCCACGCCAAGGTCAACGGAAAGCTGGCCACCGAGCAGATCGACAAGGATTGGTTCGAGGGTCACTTCATGAGCACCGTGCCCACCCGCGGAAAGGCCATCATCACCGCCCGCGGCGCCAGCTCCGCTGCCTCGGCTGCCTCCGCTGCAGTCGACCACATGAGCACCCTGTGGCATGGCACCGCCCCTGGCGAGATCGCCTCCATCGGCCTGTACAGCGACGGAAGCAACTACGGCATCCCAGCAGACATCGTCTACTCGGTTCCTTGCACCGTGAAGGACCGCAAGGTCACCCCAGTCACCGACATCGTGCACAACGACTGGGCCAAGGCCAAGATCAAGGCTTCCGCCGACGACCTGATGGGCGAGCGCGCTGCAGTGAGCGAGCTGCTCGGCTGAGAGACCGCTTCTGCGGACACCCAGCGGGGGTGGGGTCTTCGGGCCTCACCCCCGCTGTGCTCTGGGCTTCGGCAGCCAACCCGACTGGGGTGTGCGCGCCCCACTCTGCCCGTTCTCTGGGGAAAAAATGTCGCGATCCGGGCGACCAGAATGCGGCCCCCGTGCACAGGACCGTCACATCCGGTGGAGATCCTCTTGACATGTGGTCCGGCATGGTTTTTGCTTCCCCACCGCGTATCGAGCGCACCAGCGCTCCGGAGGCACAAATGATTACCGCCTTGACCCTGCTTGCAGGGCTCACAGCTTGCAACGAGTACGAGCTGAACCCTGAGACCGACGGCTACGGAGCTGGCGACCCTCAGATCGCAGTGGCCCCCGAGGTGTTGAACTTCGGCGAGCTGGCCCGCGGCGACACCTCCGTACTGGAGTTCGAGGTCACCAACATCGGCGGCGGCGAGCTCGTCGTCTCCGACATCGAGCTCGGCGCAGGAAACGATGGCTTCACCATCCTGAACGATGACTTGGAGTTCGTGCTGCCCGCTGGCGCATCCGAGGCCATCATGGTCGAGTTCACGCCCTTCGGCGTCGAGCAAGAGACCTTGGCCATCATCTCCAGCAACGACGAGCTGGTCCCCAAGGCCACCGTGGACCTGCTGGGCGGCGGTCTGGTCCCCGAGCTGGAGATCAACCCGAACCCCTACGACTTCGGCAAGACCTACGTGGGCTGTGCCCGCGAGGCCAACCTCAGCCTGAGCAACGTCGGCACCGACAGCCTGGACATCACCAGCATCGATGACTTCGGCACCGTCGACTTTGGCCTGAGCCACAACCTGTCCCTGCCATTGACCCTGGCCCCTGGCGACAGCACCGAGCTGAGCATCTACTTTGACCCCAACGACGAGGCTGCCTACACCGGCGAGTTCGTGGTCAACAACACCGGCCCCCGCGCCGCTCTGACCGGCATCGCCGAGGGCGAGGGCAAGTTCACCGCCGAGTACAAAGAGAAGTGGACGGTTCCATTCGACCCGCCCACCGACATCATGTTCCTGGTGGACAACTCCTGCTCGATGGACGATGACCAGGCCCGCCTGGCCAACAACTTCAGCTACTTCATCCAGAACTTGGACAGCTACACCAACGACTGGCACGTGATGGTCGTTGGCGGCGACGACGGCTGCAAGGCCGGAAGCGCAGGCATCCTCAAGCCCTCCACCTCTGGCTACGAGTCGAAGTTCTCCACTGCCGTCAAGCAGGGAACCGGCTCCTACCTGACCGAGGCGCTGCTCACCCCAGCAGCCCTGGCCACGGAAGAGGCTGCCAAGGGCACCGGTGGCTGCAACGCCAACTTCATGCGTGATGGCGCTCTGCTGCACATCATCATGGTCAGCGACGAGCCCGAGCAGAGCTCCGGTTCTTGGAGCAACTACGTCAACCGCATCCAGGCTGCCAAGGGCTCCGCGTCCCTGGTCAAGCTCTCTGCCATCGTTGGCGACTACCCAGGTGGCTGTGGCAGCGCAGACCCAGGTACCGGCTACTACGACGCTGTGAACTACACCGGCGGTGAGTTCCTCAGCATCTGCGCCAGCTCTTGGTCCAGCTACATGACTGCACTGGCCAAGGCCTCCATCTCGGTGGACACCTATGAGCTGCAGGCCACTCCAGTGGAGAGCACCATCACGGTGCTGGTCAACGACGTAGAGGTCACCAGCGGGTGGTACTACGACGAGTCTTCGAACACCGTGGTCTTCGAGAAGGACATCCCCGAAGGCGGCGATGTGGTCAAGGTCAGCTACGCTGGCAAGGCCAACTGCGACTGAGTTCGAGTCGGAACACAAAACGCCCCCGCCGGTTCTCCGGCGGGGGCGTTTTGCGTTCCGGCAGGAGACTCCTAACTACCCGACGATCTCGCCAAAGACCTGGACCGCACGCGCGATGCCGGCATCGTCCACGTCCAGGTGCGTGACCAAACGAATCGCATCGTCGCTCAAGGCAAAACACAGCACCCCAGCCGCGTTCAGGCGCTCGGCAGCCGCCTCGGCGCCGGGAATCTTCACGTAGACCATGTTGGTCTCCACTGGGCGGGTGCCCAAGCCCAGGCCATTGAGCCCAGCAGCCAACTCCCGTGCCCTGCGGTGGTCATCGGCCAAGCGCGCTACGTTGTGCTGCAGCGCGTAGCGGCCCGCAGCGGCGATGTAGCCGGCCTGACGCATGCCGCCGCCCAGCATCTTGCGGACCTTGCGGGCCCGAAAGATCATGTCCTTGGGACCGGCCAGGATGCTGCCCACTGGCGCTCCCAGGCCCTTGCTCAGGCAGATGGAGACGCTGTCCACGGGGGCCACGACCTCGGCCAAGCTCTTGCCGCTGGCGACCACAGCGTTCATCACGCGGGCGCCGTCCATGTGGACCCGCAGACCTCGCTCATGGCACCCATCTCCGATCTGCTGCAGCACTTCCTGGGGGTAGACCGTGCCACCGCCTCGGTTGGCGGTGTTCTCCACCAACACCAGCGCCGCCTGGGCGAAGTGGATGTTGTAGGGCCGGATCGCTGCAAAGAGCGTCTCCGGGTCTAGGAGTCCCCGCTCCCCCTGTACCAGGCGGGTCTGCACGCCACTGATCACCGCCGCGCCGGCCGCCTCGTAGTGGTAGGGGTGCGCATCCGACTCCAGGATGATCTCGTCTCCTGGCTGGGTCCAACAGCGGATGGCGATCTGGTTGGCCATCGTGCCGGAGGGGGTGAAGAGCGCCGCCTCCTTGCCGGTCAGCGCAGCAGCCTCGGCCTCCAGGGCGTTGCAGTTCGGGTCATCGCCCAGCACGTCATCGCCGACTTCGGCGCTGAACATGGCCTGGAGCATCTCTGGGCTGGGACGGGTGACGGTGTCGGAGCGAAGATCAACGGTCATGAACGAACCTGAAGCAAGGAGGGGAGGTAGTCAGTGGGGGGCTGCAGACCGCACAGGAGCAGCAGGGTGGCCGAGACGTTGGCCAGCCCCGGCTCAGGGGTCTCGGAGAGCTCCCAGCGGGCGTGGGGGTCCACGATGGCGAAGGGAACGGGTGCCAAGGTGTGGCTGGTCTTGGGGAGGATGCTCTCGCCGTCCATCTTTGGCTGGTTCTGCTTGTCCCGCATCCACATGTCGTCGGCGTTGCCGTGGTCGGCGGTCACCAGGAGAACACCCCCAGCCTTGACCACCGCGGCCTCCAGATCGGCCACGCAGGAGTCGACCACTTCCATGGCCGTGATGGTCGCCGCCAAGTCCCCGCTGTGGCCCACCATGTCGCCATTGGCGATGTTCAGGCGCACGTGGTCCCACTGCCCGCTGGCGATGGCCCCAATGGCGGCCTGGGTGATCTCCAGGGCCTTCATGGCGGGGGCCTGCTCAAAGGGAACCACGTCCGAGGGCACCTCGACGTACTCCTCCAAGGCATCGTCCAGCTTGCCACTGCGGTTTCCATTGAAGAAGAAGGTCACGTGGCCGAACTTCTGGGTCTCGGAGACCACAAAGCTGCGGCGGCCGTTGGCGGCCAAGTAGTGCCCGACGGTGGCGTCGATCTGCGGCGGCTCGACCAGGTAGCGGGCCGGAATCTTCAGGTCGCCGTCGTACTGCATGATGCCGGCGAAGCGGAAGGTGGGGGCGCCGCGGCGGTCCACTGGGGTGTCCTGGCCTTGGGCGACGGAGGAGAACTCCAGAGCCCGATCTCCGCGGAAGTTGAAGAGCAGCATGCCGTCTCCTTCCTGCACGACACCGATGGGCTCTCCGTCTTCCTGTATGACGAATGCCGGCAGGTACTGGTCGTTGATCTTGGGGTCCTCGGCGTAGAGCGTCTCCACCGCTTGGGTGGCGCTCTCAAAGCGGCGGCCCTCGCCCAGCACGTGGGTGTTCCAGCCCCGCTGCACCATCGGCCAGTCCGCCTCGTAGCGGTCCATGGTGATGTTCATGCGGCCGCCACCACTGGCGATGCGGTAGTCCCGGTCCCCTTCGTTCACCTCGCCCAGGGCTTGCTCCAAGGCCTGGATGTAGCCCAGGACGCTGCGGGCGCTCACGTCACGGCCGTCGCTGAGGAGGTGGATGCGCACCCGCTCGATTCCTTCTCGGTCCGCCTGCTCCAGGATGCGCAGTAGGTGGTCGATGTGGCTGTGAACGCCTCCGTCTGAGAGCAAGCCCAGCAAGTGCAGCGTGCCCGACTGTGTGAGCCACTGCCAGGTCTCCCCAAAGGCCGAGGCGTCCTGAAAGGCTGCTGCGACGAGCTTGGCGCCTTGGGCGATGATTCTGCCGGCCCCCAGGGCGTTGTGGCCCACCTCTGAGTTGCCCATGTCCCCATCCGAGGGCAGTCCGACGGCCGTTCCGTGCGCCTTGAGCTGGATGGCCATGGCCCCGGCAAAGAGCCGGTCCAATGTGGGGGTGTTGGCTTGGAAGACCGCATCGCCGCCGTCTCGCAAGCCCAAGCCCACACCATCGAGGATGCAGAGGACCACGGGGCCACGGTCGGCGTTGTTGGGGCCGGGAAAATCAGAGGCGTCTGGGAGCTTGTACGTCATGGAAACCCTCTATTCGGTATCCTCCGGCCTCGGAGGTCCCATGCTGTCCCTATTCGCCACTCTGCCCTTGATTGCGTGCACCCAGGCACCCCCCACCCTCAGCGTGGTGGACCCAGGCGCCGGAAAACCTGGAGAGACGGTCAAACTCGTCGGAGCAGATTTTCAGGAAGGCGCCACCGCGACCATGGGCGGCCAAGACCTGGCGGTCACCCGTCTGGGTGCGACCTTGCTCGAAGGCACAGTGCCCTCGCTTGGGCCGGGTGAGCACACCGTGATTGTGGCCAATCCGGACGGACAGAACGTGAGCTTGCCCGGTGCATTCACCATTGCTGCTCCCCCAAAAGAGCTGAGCATCTGCGCCGAGGGCTACACCGCCTACACCCAGCTGGCTGCGGGCCGCAAGATCATCAAGATCGACATCCACGGGCCCGACTCCGAGGAGCCTGAGCAGCTGGAGATCAAGTTCCGCGATGTGGAAGGGGTGCAGTACCAGGCCGAGGTCCAGGGCGACGCGGTGTGCTCGGCCATCCTGCTCGTGCTCAAGGACGGCCGCCGCTTGGTCTACGAGGACTCCAAGGAGCTGAACTTTAAGAAGAAGGCCCAGGAGCTCGCGCAGATCGTGGGTGTGGGCATCGACGTGCTCAAGGACGAGGCCTTGCCTGTTGAAGAGTGAGCTGCTGTACGTGGCGAGTACGGTCTCTGGATCGGGCAGCCTAAACCACGCAGTCAGACCTGCAACGGTCACTTTTCTCGACGGTTTTTTGAACCTGGGCCGACTGAGTAGTGGGTCGCTGGTGGAGCAGAGCCGCACCTTGATGCAGGAGCTCTCCGGCCTGGGCGAAAACACGCCCCCCGATGGCGTTGCGGACCAGCCCCTCTCCTTCGTTCAAGACCACCTGGAGCAGTGCAGGGTCCCCCGCACCCTGCGCCTGGGATTCGGCCGAAACCTGCACGATTGCCTGTGTTTCGGCTGGATGCGCGCCCTCCACCGCAGCGAGAATCCTGGGGTCACCCACACCCTACAACGCATCCGACTGGACCTGCTCGCCGGGGGACGGCTGGCAGAGACCCGCTCAAACCCTGACTTCGCCCTGGAGAGCTCGTGGGAGGAGGTGAGGGATCAAGAGCTGGAAGAAGTGGACCGATTGTGGGCGGCCTTGTTGGCGCCGAATCCAAGCCTCCTAAATCTCCTCCTGCACGAGGCCAAGCTGCCCCACATCCAGCGCGCAGCACAGATCCTTGCCGCGCGCTTCCCTCACCACACGGACGGCTTGTGCGACTGGGAGCGGCGCATTCTAAACACCCTGCAACCTGGACTCTGCGTAAGCGGCCTGATCCGGGTGTGCGTCGTGGAGGCCGGCATGGTCGAGCCACCGCGCACCCATGAGCTCCTGGCACACCTGCGGGCGCTGGGCTCCCTGGTCCAGCGAGAACTGCCTTGGCGCGTGTATGGCCCGGACAGCTCGAAGCTCACCATGAGCGAAGCTGGACGAGCCGTCCTGGCCGGCGAGCCTGCCTTTGACCACTTGGCAACCACCCGCTGGGTCGGCGGCATTCGCCTCAAAGGCCCCCACGGCTTGTGGGTTCAAGGCCCGGACGGACGAATCCACGCCCGCTGAAACCCACGCGTCCACCTCGCATCCTGGGCGCCTCTCAGGAGCCGCTATGATCCTGCTCATTGCGACCTCGGGGGTGGACGGATTCCACGCCACGCGGGGCTTCTAAACCGCCCTGGCCTACACCGAGGTGGCCCGGGTGCCAGACTTCTTCGGAGACGGAGACGACAAGGTCATCTTCGCCAAGCGGCTCTGACCCCTAGGCATTTGGCGTGGCGAGCAGCTCAGCGACCGCGGCGTAACCGCTCCGCATCGCGCCATGAACCGCGATTGTGTTCTCGGTCGCGAACGCTCCCCCCGCCCAGTACAGGCGGTCATCCACGCTGGCGGCCAGCTCCTCGATGTTCCGAAAAGCGTCCACGCCGTAGACATAGGCCCCCTGGATCCAGGGCTCCTGACTCCAGTTCTGCACCCGGGCCTGGAGCAGGTTTCGTGAGGCGGCACCGTTGAAGGCTGTGTCCAGCTTCCCAAGAAGAAGCTCCACAATGGCCTGGTCCTCCAAGTCCACGTACTGAGCGGCTTGGCGCCCGACACAGAACAGGCTCAGCAGATTCTTGGTGGAGCCTTTGCGGAAGACCCCGTCCATGGCGGCGTGATCCGCCCCACCGTCTGCGATCCGGCTCAGCAGGGTCAGGTCCGGGTAGAACTTGGACTCCATCTCTAAGAAGACCTTGAGTCCGTCGACCACCTCACGCCCGTCGATGGCCTGCTGCTTCCAGTCTGGCAGCTCCGGCGTGAAGGCAATGCGCCCCAACTGCAGGATCTTCAAGGGCACCGCCAGAATCACCCGATCGGCCTGCTCGGTGCTCCCGTCCTCCAGATGAACGGTCACGCCGCTGCCCGAGGAGTCAATGGCGAGCACCGGCGTGTTCAGCTGGAGCCGGTCGGCAGAGGCCGGCAGGAACCAGTCTTCCAGATAGGAATGCCAGGTGCTGCGCTTGAACTTGTACTCTCCGTAGAGGTGCCGCAGGCCGTCCATGGACTGCAGGCGCGAACCGGTCCAGAGGCTCGTAGTCTGTGGGGCATAGCGGATGACATCCAGGCTGGCGTTGGCGCTGGTGTCGTCGATGAGATCGGCCAGGACGCTGGGGTCGTCGTGGATCCACTCGGCGCCCAGGTCGATGGGCACATCCACGAAGTCGTCCATGCGCTGAACACGCCCTCCCCAGCGCGGGCTGGCCTCCAAGATGGTGTAGTCGATCCCGTAGCGGTCCAGCAGGTAGCCGGCGGCCAAACCGGCGGCTCCAGCGCCAATGATGACCACGCGGCCCTGGAAGTTGACGGGCAAATCCCACCAACCTCCGCCGGCGCAGCCCACCGTCGGCAACAGAGAGACCAAACCAGCGCCGGCTGCGCCTTTGAGAAAACTTCGGCGTTTCATGAACGCTCCCGTGTAGACAGAAGAACACCCAGATCGACCGTGACAACGGTCCCACCATTGCTTTGAGGGGCCAACTGCTGCCCCACGCTCAGATCGAGGAACACTGGAAAGCGTCGCTCATGCCGCCAGGACAGGCGTGTGGTGAGCTCCGGGACGACCCAGATCTGTCGCTCCCAGGAGCGCTGAGAGCCTCCTTCCGCCAGATCGAGCGCGTGCTCCGTGATTCGCCGCTCCACCCCCAGGCCCAAACCAAGGGAGCCCGACAGACGCAGGCCGTTGGGCCGCTGCCAGGCTCGACCAAACTGCGGCGTGAGCTGGCCATGGACCGCGTCCGATGGATTCACCCACCCGGCCAGGTCCAGACCACACTGCCAGCCCTGGTTGCCCAGGACCTGACGCGCCCCCAAGACCACCCCGGGTTGACTCAGGTACGGCAGGCTCAGCCCGACAGCCAGTGTCGTTTGTGGGGGCGGGGAGGGCTGCGCCAAGGCCAGTCCAGCAAGAAGCAGGGTCATTGAGGCCGCCCTTCGCCGTAGCGCGCGTCCAGGAGCGCGTGGACCGCCTCAAGAACCGCTGGTCCGCTCTTCTCCCACCTGCGACCCCGACCGACAAAGAGGAGCTGCCCCTCCAGAAGTCCCATGATGGCCAGAGCCTCCGCGTGGGGGGCCTGGGCGCCCCGTGCGAGCAAGCACCCCTCCAGAAGCTCGACATACTGCTGGTAGAGGGCGTCCAACAGCTCCTCCATGATGGGCTCAACCAGGGCCATCGCCCAGAGCTGCGGGAAGAGCCGGTCCGCCTGCAAGGCCGCACCGGGCGCATCCAGGAGCACGAAGCTGACCACGTCCTTCAGGCCAGGCGTGGGGTGCTGGGCGTCAAAGCTATGCCGGTAGCTCTGGGTGACGTGGGCTGCGATGGCCTGCAGGAGCGTGTCCCGGTTGGGGAAGTGGTACTGCAGCGCACCCAGGGTCAAGCCGCTGGCGCGGGCCACAGCCCGCATGCTGAAGGCGGCGTAGCCATCGCGTGCGATGAGGCCGACGCTCTCTTGAAGGATCTGTTCTCGTCGGGTGCTCATCGGACCAACCTGTCAGGTGACAGGTGTAGCCTGTCACCTGACAGGTTGGCAACAAGCTGGCCTCGTTGGCGGAAGGG
>CAJXRZ010000079.1 GCA_913060515.1 uncultured Pseudomonadota bacterium
TTTCTGCCTGTCTCGTGGGCTCGGAGATGTGTATAAGAGACAGCTCCTATCCGCTGCGGCAGCCGGTAGACTCCCTCATGCCCAAGCTCCACCTCAAGCCCTACCGCCACCAAAGCTCCTTCCGCCGCATTGCCTCGGTGGCGTGGGATCCGCCCCGGGACCCCACCATCTACGGCAGCATGGAGATCCGCGCGGACCGGCTCTTGGAGTGGATCGACCTGAAGCGGAGGGAGACGGGGGAGCGCATCACCATCACCCACGCGGTGGCCCGTGCGGTGGCGCTCTCTTTGGGCAAGCACCCCGACCTGAACGCGGTCGTGAAGTGGAACGGCTTGCACCTGCGCCGAGACGTGGACGTCTTCCTGCAGGTGGCCATCCCCAAGGAGAACGGCAGCTCGGGGCAGACGGATCTGTCGGGCACCTGCGTTCGCCAGGCAGACACCAAGGACATCGCCAGCATCTGCAAAGAAGTCCGCGCCTCGGCGGAGAAGCTGCGGGCCCGTGAGGACAAGGAGTTCGAGAAGACCAAGGCCCAGGCCGACATGCTGCCCATCCCCATCTTCAAGCGGGTGTTGGGACTGATCCAGTGGCTGCAGTACGAGCTGGGCATCTCCACAGAGTTCCTCGGCGCGCCCACTGACCCCTTTGGTTCTGCGATGGTCACGAGCCTGGGAATGTTCGGGATCAAGGTGGCCTATGCGCCCTTCTTTCCTCCCGCGCGCACCCCCATGATCATCCTGGTTGGCGCCTGCGAGGACACGCCGGTGGCCGAAGACGGAGCCGTGGTCGTGCGCAAGGTCCTGACCTTGAACGCCACCTTTGACCACCGCGTCATCGACGGGTACCACGGCGCTCTGATCAGCCGCGAGGTCAAGCGCCTGCTGGAGTTCCCCAGGCTCCTGGAAGAAGAGGGGGAGCGGGACCACATGCTCGGCAGCGCCGACCAGACCACGGACTTGGAGACCCTCGATCTGAATCCTCCGACGCAAGACCTGGGATAGGCATGTTCAGCGTCGATGCCTACTCCCCCGAGGAGATCGCCAAGCGCGTGGAGACGGTGGGCGTCAAGAAGGCGGGCATGCCGCTCACCCAGATGCTCGCACTCTCTGGCTTGGCAGGCGCCTTCATCGCCTTTGGCGCGGTGTTCTACACCGTCGTTGTCAGTGGCTCAACCCTCGGTTTTGGCATCACCCGCCTGCTCGGCGGCCTCGCCTTCTCCATGGGCTTGGTCTTGGTCGTGCTCGCAGGCGCCGAGCTCTTCACGGGCAACAACCTCATCGCCATGGCCTGGGCCTCCCGCAAGGTCTCGACGGCGGATCTGGTGCGCGGCTGGATCACGGTCTACGCAGGAAACGCGGTCGGCGCTGCGCTCATCCTTGGCCTGGTCTTGATGGCGGACACAGGAAGCCTGGGTGGAGGAGCGGTGCGTGATTTGGCCATCGCCTCCGTGGTGGCCAAGTGCGAGCTCTCCATCGCCAGCGCCTTCGCCCGCGGTGTGCTTTGCAATACCTTGGTCTGCTTGGCGGTCTGGTTGGCGATGGGCGGTCGCTCCTTCGTAGACAAGTTCTTCGCCGTGCTCTTCCCGGTCACCGCCTTTGTCACCGTGGGCTTTGAACACTGCATCGCCAACCTCTTCTTTTTGCCTTGGGGCATCGCGCTCTCCGGCGACCTCTCCCTGGTGAGCCCGGCCATGGTCAACCTCGTGGTGGTGACCCTGGGCAACTTGGTGGGCGGCACCCTTCTCGTCGCAGGGACTTACTGGCTTGTGTACCTACGCCACGCCGAAAGGTGAGGTCTGAAGGTCGGAATCTTGGGAGTGAGGCAATCCACTGCGAGGCAAAGGTCAGTCTTTCCTCTTGGAGAAGGCTTTAGGAAGGGTGCATGGACTGCCCCACAAACCAATCGAGGATTCCATGACCCGTCCCCTTCTCCGCAAGCTCGCTCTCCTGGCGCCCCTGGCTCTGATGGGCTTTCTGGCTCTGCCTTCTGTCGCTGAGGCGGCCTCGCCGATTCGAACCCAGGGCAACTTGGGGCTTGGGGTTGGCTCCGGCCTGTACCACAGCGGTCTGTCGGTGAAGTACTTCGCTGGCGCCACGCACTCCCTGCAGGGCGTCATCGGGACCCATGGCTACAGCGGTGGCCTGGGTTTCAGCGGCGACTATCTCTACGAGATGCCGACCATCATCGGCGACACCACCGGGATCGAGCTGGGCTGGGCCATCGGAGCCGGACCTTCCATTGGTATCGATGACAACTACCTGGCCATTGGGGCCCACGGCACCATCGGTCTGGAGATCAACATCCAGGCCGTGCCCATCGACATCGTCTTGGAGTACAAGCCCGGTTTTGTGATTCAGGACAGTGACCTGGACCTGGACTTGTACAACTTCGCCGGCCACATCCGCTTCTACCCCTTCGGTTGGAAGCCCTGAACGTCGGCGCTCTCCTCCTGAAAGAGGGCCTGGAAGCTGCGTAGATCCGCCTGCACTTGGGTCAGGGTTTGGGCAGGGTCCAGGCCCTTTTCTTGGATCTGGGCCATGCTGGCCTCCCAGGACAGGGTGTTGTTCCGCAGCTGCGCCATCGGCCAAGCGTGCAGAACAGCGAGCACCGTGGCCTCGTTGCCGCCAAGGGTCTTGGCCAGCTGCTGTGGGGCCGTGGTGTAGATGGGGAGCAGCTCGTCCAGCACCGGATTCCCCAAGGGCGTACCCCCTCCTTTTGCGCGTTCAAAGGGGGTGAAGGGGAGGGCGATGCTGGTGGCCACACCAGCCGGGAAGGTGTGCTCTATCAAGTAGAAGTCTTGGAACTCTTCTCGCTCCACGGCCCGAACGAGGTCAAGTTCTGCCTGGGGAATGCGCATGTGCCTGTAGGCCAGAAAGCAGGCCAAAGCTGTGGCAGCTTGGGGGGCAAAGACCCAGGCGATCAGCCAGGGGTCCGGCTGGGAGGCCAGGAGCAAGGTGAGCAAGCTGAGCACCAGCGCCACTGGAAAGGCCAGGCCGATGGCCCATGCGATGTGCGCGGGCTGGTCCTCTGGGGAGCTGATCCAGATCGCACCGGCCAGCAGGCCGATTTGGTTGAAGACCCTGCGCATGGTGGGCTTACGGAAGGGCGTGGAGATTTAGTGCCCGTTGCTTCTTGGATTGGCTCGGCGTTGGGCGGCCAGGACAGACTGCTGTAGAGTTGAGCATGCTCTTGCTTCTTTTGGCCTGCTCCTCTCCAGACGTCTCGCTCACGCCCTCGGATTCGCCCACCGACAGCAGCGACTCCCCGGTGGACACAAGTCCCCAGGACAGCGACCCCCAGGACAGCGATCCCCAGGACAGCGATCCCCAGGACACGGGGCCCGAGGAGCCGCAGCCACGCTTGGTCTTCCTCTTGGGCGGGCAGTCCAACATGGACGGCTGGGGCTACGTCTCGGGCCTTCCGCCCACCCTGCAGCTGGCCCAGAAGGACGTGGACATCTATTGGTCCGGGCGCCCGCTGTGGACCGGCTTGCTGGCCAGCTCAACGGGCAGCTCCAGCGGTGTGGCCTACTTCGGGCCCGAAGTCCTCTTTGGAAGGACAGTGGCCGACGCGCTGCCCGAGCGCCAGATCTCGGTGATCAAGCACGCAGTGGGCGGCACGGACCTGGCGGAGTGCTGGGACCCAGGGAGCACCCGCGATGACCCGGCTCAGGGCTACTGCTACAAGGGCTTCATCGAGACGGTAGAGGCGGGCTTGGACGAGCTGGACGCCCAAGGCGTGGTCTATGAGATCGGCGGAATGGCGTGGATGCAAGGGGAGAGCGACGCGTACCAGGAGGCCTTCGCCAACGCCTACGGCGCCAACCTCGAGCACTTCATCGAGCGGGTTCGTCAGGACGTCTCCACCCCCGAAATGCCCTTTGCGATGGGGCAGATCGACTGCCCGAGTTGCCCCTGGCGGGACACGGTGAGGGAGGCTCAGACCCAAGTCGCCAACGCCAGCGAGACCGTCTACAGCGTACCCACCGACGACTTGCCCCAGAACCTGGACAACCTGCACTTTGACGCCTCAGGGCAGCGCACCCTTGGCCGTCGCTTGGCAGATGCCCTGTTGGGCAGCAGCACCCAAGCGGCAACGGCCCAGCCGGCCTTCACATTCACGGCATCGGGGCAGAGCCTCTACACCGGCAACTTCGTGGTCGGCTACGCCTTTGAGACCACAGCGCCCATCGTGATCACCGACCTGGGAACACTGGATCTGGGCTGGGACGGCCTGTCTTTGGGCTCGTCGGTGGCCATCTGGGAGGACCCCGGGCAGTCGCTGATCCTGCAAGCCACGGTGCCCGCCCATGTCAGCGGTCCCAGCAGCATCTGGGGCGGGTGGCGCTTCGTCGCCGTGGAGCCCTTTGAGCTGCCACCAGGCCAATACATCATCGGCTCACAGGTCTACGCCGGCTCAGCGGACCGCTATGTGCATGACGCGGGTGTGGACGCGGCCTCTGGCGTTCGCTGGCTGGAGGGCCGACACAGCAACGGGACCGGACTGCTCTACCCCACCAACGTGACCCCCAATCAGGGGACCTGGTTCGGGCCGAACTTCTTGTTCAGGGCGCCGGAGTAGGGGGCTGCGGAGCTCACTCCTCGCCGTCTAAAAAGAGCGCCTGGAAGCGCAGCAGCTCTGCGTGGATTTGAGCCAAGCTGTGTGCCGTGGTGTGGTCCCTTTCGTGCAGATCAGAGAGCGTGGCCCTCCAAATCAGGGTGTTGCCTTCCACCTCGCTCAGAGGCCAAGCGTGCAACACCGAGAGCACGGTGGCCTCGTGGCCGCGAAGGGTCAGAGCGAGCTTCTCCGGCTCAGCAGCGTTGAGCGGCACCAGCTCGTCTAGCACGGGGTTGCCAAGCCTCGTCTGCTGCCCTCTGGCCCGCTCAAAGGTGGTCTGCCCGAGTGGAAGCCTGCACTGAACGCCGATTGGGAGCGTGTCTTCCACCAGCTCAAAGTGCGGCATCGCTTCGATCGCGTCCATCAGCTCAAGCTCATCCGGCTTGGTCTGAGTCGTTTTGAAGAGCCAGAAAACGGCCGCCGCGGTAGCCACTTGTGGCATGAGCACCCAGAGGTACATGGCGGCGTCGTTGTTGGCTGTCGCGATGGCCCAGCTCAGCACGCCGAGCACTGGAAAGACCAAAGCGACGCCCCACTTTCGCCAGTCCAACGCCGCGCCGGAGGGCCTGGCGCGGACCAGGGCCCAAGCCAGGATGGCAAAGACGCTCGCCCCGATGAGGGGGCCCATGAACGCTGCGGCGAGAAAGCCCACGATGAAGCCGACTGGACCTGCGAAGAGCGGCAGCAGGCCTGCGCAGGCGTAGAGAATCGCCAGGGTGCTGATGAGCTTTCCTTGAGTTGGGAGGCTGGCTCGGATCTTTCGGCCTGCCAGAAAGAGCAGAAGGGCGGTCACCGGCTGCATCACGGCGATGAGCATGGCGGCCCCAACGAGGGCTTCCTGGCCTAGAACGGCCACGCTGCCACCGAGCAGGTGAAGCACGGCCACAGGGAGCAAGAACTTCAGAGCGCTCCGCAGGGCCAGGCGTGGGCTGTAGCGTACTGCTGGGGGTTCTCTTCTCACAACAGGTGTACGGCGCGGAGCGCGCTTTAGTACACAAACAAGCCGGTCACCCGGAGATGGTCTCTCCGCCATCGATCTTGATCACGTTGCCCGTCATCCACTGCATGCTGGGCGAGCTCAAGGTCACGATGGCCTGTGCCACGTCGTCCACCTGGGTGAGGCGACCTTGGGGGTTGCGCGCCAAGGCCTGGGCCATCAAGCGCTCATGTCCCGGGATCTTTCGCAAGGCGGGGGTGTCGGTCACGCCCGCCATCAGCGTGTTGGCGGTGATTCCGGCAGGTGCCAGCTCCACTGCAAGCTGGCGAATGTGGGACTCCAGCGAGGCCTTTGCGGCGCTGACCGCCCCGTAGCTGGGCAGGGCCACGATGCTGCCGGAGCTGCTCATGGCGAAGATGCGTCCGCCACGGCCCATCAGGCCCCGGTGTACCAAGTCGCGCGACCACCACAGCAAGCTGTGGGCCATCACCTCGACCGTCATGGTGAGCTGACGGTCGGTGAGCTCCTTGCCGCCCTCCAGGTCGACGATCTGCCGCAGAGATCCAAAGGCCAGGCTGTGCATGAGCACTTGAACCCCGCCTCCCGCCTCTTCCAGCGCGTCCATGACCTCGGCACGCTTCTCGGCGTCCGCGGCGTTGACGTTGAAGAAGTCCGCGCGCTGGCCGGCGTCTTGCACGCCCTGAGCCACAGCTTCAGCCTCGGGCAGTGTCTTGCGGCGATCCAGGTGGACCCCCGCGACGTCCCAACCGGCTTTGGCAAAGGCCAAGGCGCTTGCGGCGCCAAAGCCCGAGGATGCTCCGAGGATCAGCGCGCGCATGTCCCGGACCCTACTGAGGTGCGGGAGCGGCGGGGGCAGCAGGCATGGCAGGTGCACCGGGCAGGGGAGCCTCGACGCTTGCGCCACCCTCAGCCTTGGGGGCCTTGAGCTCTTCCACGTAGGCGGAGACGGCCTCGCGCTGGACCTGGGCCTTGATGGTGTCCTTGACCTCCTCGAAAGGGGTCACCTCATCACGCTTGTCGGCGATGCGGATGACGTACCACTTGCCGCCCTGGTTCATGGGCTCGAGCATGGTGCCCTTCTCCGCCATGGAGATGTTGGGAGGCAGCTGACGGGCGTCGATCCAGCCCAGCTCTCCACCCTTGGCGGCGGTCATCGGATCCTTGCTCTTCTCGGTCGCCAAGGTCGCAAAGTCTGCACCTGCTTCCACGCCGGCCTTGAGCGCGGCGGCCTCCTCCTCGGTGTCGACGACGATCTGGGAGAGGTTGACCTCGGACTTGCGGTACTGGACAGCGTGCTCGTCGTAGTAGGTCTTCAGGAGCTCGTCGGTGGTCTTCTCTTCGGCCACCTTGCGCAGCAGCGCCTCAATCATGGCCTCGCGCTCGGCGACGGCGATCATGTTCTTGACCTTGGAGTCGTTGTGCAGGCCGCGCTTGACGCTCTCTTGGTAGAGCATGTCCTGGGTGACCAGCTGCTCCTGCACCTCGGCCATCTTGCCGTCCGCCTCCAGCTGGGCGCGGTACTCGGCGGGCATGGTGTCCAGCAGGGCGTTCATCATGTCCTGGGTCACGGCCTTGCCGTTGACGGTCTCCAGGACCTCGCCGGTGCGGGGAAGCTCCCCGGGGGTGGTCTGGGGGGCACAGGCCAAGAGCGCGAGCAGGGACAGCATGGGTATCTCCGTAGGATTTCAGGCGCCGCGTCCTATCGGAGTGTCGGATAAGAGGCCACCTATGGAATCCCCCCGCAAGTTGGACTTTGGCGACCACCGTCGCATCCTTTGGGACAACCGGTACATCTACCCGGTGGTCTCTCGCCGCTCCAAGGGCCTGAGCATCGGGGTCAACCTGAACCCCGACAAGGTCTGCAACTTCGACTGCCCCTACTGTCAGGTGGATCGCACCACACCGGGTGGAAAACGGGACGTGGATCTGGCGGTGCTCGAGGAGGAGTTGGACGCCCTGCTCGGCTTGGCTGCCAGCGGAGAGATCTGGAAGCACAAGCCTTTTGATACGGTGCCGCCGCACCTTCAGCGGGTCAATGATGTGGCTTTTGCCGGAGATGGAGAGCCCACCACCTGCAAGCAGTTTCAGGGCTCTCTGGAGCTGGTTGGCGCCCTGCTCAAGCGCCACGATCTGGGCCAGGTCAGGCCCATTGTGCTCACCAACGCCACGGTGTTTCACCGTCCCAAGGTGGCCCAAGCCCTGGAGACTTTGGATGCATTGGGCGGTCAGATTTGGGCCAAGCTCGACGCTGGAACAGAGCCCTATTTTCACTTCGTGGATGGCACGACCTTCCCATTCTCGCGTGTGATGAAGAACCTGATCGCCGCCGCACAAGCCCGACCCATCGTGCTGCAGTCCATGTTCTTGCGCCTCTGGGAACTGGGCCCATCAGATGCGGAGATCCAAGCTTATTGGGACCGAATCGCAGAGATCCTGGACGCCGGAGGGCAGATCGAGCTGGTCCAGGTCTACAGCATCGCCCGCCACCCTGCCCGACCCATCCTGCGCATGCTGCCCGACCCAGAGTTGGAGCGCATCGCGGCGGGGGTGCGGGCCCTGGGCGTGCCGGCGGAGATCTACTCGGGACGCGAGACCTAGGAGAGACCCGGGACGGAGTGGGGGAGAGAAGGGGTTCTGCGGGATACTAGGTCCCCATCGCCTGAGAGTCCCTGATGTTGCTGCTCCTGTCTGCCCTCGCTTCCGCCACCGAGGCCACTGAACCCGTCGCCTTGCCCACCATCGCCGTGCATTGGCGCAAGGAATCTGGCGTTCTGGTGATCGACGCCCCCGCTGGAGAACACCTGGCCCCCGAGGCGAGCATGGGCGGCTGGTTGGACGTGGACGGCCGGCACCTCAAGGTCGAAGGCACCGGCGCCAGCTTTGTGGACGGCGTGGCGGTGCTGCTCCCCGGAGATGGCCCCCACACGGTGCAAGGCGAGCTGGACCTCTCCCTCTGTGTGGACGGAGGAACCTCCTGTAGGCCCGTCTCGGTGGGCTTCATCGGCCAGGTCGAAGGTCGGAAGGGTCAGGAGTGGCTGGCCGTCCACCCACCCGTCCCGGAGCAGGTGGACGAGGAGGTGGCGGTGTTCCATGGCTTGGGCTCCGAGCAGGCCTTTGAGCTGGCCAAGGCCGATGGAAAGCTGGTGTTGTTGGACTTCTCCGCAGTGTGGTGCCCGCCCTGCAACCAGCTGGCGGCCGAGGTGCTCCACAACGAGCGCCCCGTGCTCGAAGACTTCCACGTGGTGGTCCTGGACGCGGACACCCCACAGAGTTGGGGGCTGAAGGACCAATACAATGTCGGGGGCTACCCCACCGTGGTGCTCGCCGATGGGGAGGGCAAGGAGCTGGATCGCATGGTCGGCTACCCAGGCCAGGCGCCCTTCGAGGAGTGGTTGACCCAAGCAGCGGCCGGTCAGCTTCTCTCGATCGAGGACAGCTTGGCCCAGACGCGCTCTCCGGAGCAGTCCGCTGCCCTGGCCCTGCGCCTTCAGAAGGCCGGCCGCGATCAAGAGGCCCTGGATCTCCTGGAGGAGCCAGGCGTGATGGGGCTCGTCGATGGGCGCATCGCGCGCTTCTTGCTGACCGAGCAGGTCGAGGACGGCCAATGGCTAGCCGAGAACGCTCCCGAGCGGCTCCTGGATTGGGGCTGGCCGCTCCTGGGCATGGAGCTGGAGGACGAGCAACGTGGCCTCTTCTTCGGTACGGCGTCCTTGGCCATGCTCAGCGCGGAGCCCGGCCTGGAGATGGCGGACCTGCTCTACATGCAGGCCCGACTCGTCGCAGACCCCGCAGTCTCACAGGCACTCAGCGCCGCCGCAGCCGCCTCTCTGGCCGGCTCTCTGACGGGTGATTCGGAGCTGGACCGGGCCCACTGGGGCTTCCTCTCGCAGCTCTACCAGGACGCCGGGCGCCCCGACAAAGCCTTGGCCCTGATGCAGTCTGCCTGCAGCGAGTACCCCCACGAGCTCACCTTCTTTCACGCCACCGCTGGGCTGATGCTCAAGCAGGAGCGCTTTGATGAGGGCTTGCCCTATGCCCACGCGGCCCTGGCCTTGAGCTACGGGGACCAGCGCCTGCGGGCGGCGATGCGCATGTCTGAGCTGCAGGCTGGCGCGG
The DNA here is from genome assembly GCA_913060515.1 of uncultured Pseudomonadota bacterium. Classification (GTDB taxonomy): domain Bacteria; phylum Myxococcota_A; class UBA796; order UBA796; family CAJQPC01; genus CAJQPC01. Next base: position 9,692 of record CAJXRZ010000079.1, read on the forward strand.
GAGACAGCGAGAAGGCCATCGCGGTGCTCAAGGACGAGCTCTCTACGGTTGAGCGTCCAGATGAGGGCATGCAGGTTCGCACCCACCGCTACCTGAAGCAGGCCGAAGAGATGTTGGCGGAGCTCGAGTCCGGCGCCGAAGAGGGCTGAACCAGGGCCTAGGACGCAGACTTCTGCTGGAGCACGGTCAGACCTTCCACCAGCTGAAAGAGCACCTGTGGCGGCGCCGGCTTGTTCAGGAAGGCGTCCATTCCCGCCGCCAGACAGGCCTCGCGTGTGCCGGCGACGGAGTCTGCTGTCAGGGCCACGAGGGGCACCCGATCGCCACGGGCTCGAATGCGTCTGGCGACCTCGATTCCGTCCAGTCCTGGCATGTGCAGGTCCAAGAAAACAAGGTCCACCTCGTTGTTCTCCAGAACTTCCAGGGCCTCGGAGCCAGAGCCCGCTTCGAGCACGGTGAGTCCCTTGGCTTGGAGCATGCGTTGAACCACCATTCGGTTCACTGGGATGTCGTCGACGACCAGGACACGCAGGGGTTGACCGGGGGCTGGGGCGTGGCGCTTCACCTCGGGTGCCGGCGCCAGCTTGGGCTTGGGCAGGGCCTTCACTGGGCTCTCCGCGGCCTGGAAGGGACGGCGCCAGATCGCCTGGCAGAGGACTGCGGCGACGGCGATGGGGGCCAAGCTGTAGAGGAGGGCGGGGGCGGCCGTTGGGTTTCCCAGTCCCCGAAACAGGAGCAAGAGGGCCAGGGGAATGACCAGGGTGGCGAGGACCGCCAAGCTCTTCTGGCGGCCTCGAATCGCGAAGAGCAACCCGGCAGGTGCCAGAACCAGAGCGTCCAGGGCGCTGGGGCTGAACTGGGCCATCAAGACGATCGAGCAGGCTGCCGTCGCGAGGACCAGCAGGACCCGCGAGAGGCCCAACAGGCCAAGTCGGGTGCCGATGAGCACGCTGACACAGCTCAGGACTAGGCCCATTGGCAGAATGGCCAGTGGGCTTGACACCGTCAGCAGCAGCAGGGCGGCACCCAGGGACAGACCCAAGGTGAGCACAGACATCTGGGCGGTGGCTTGGGCCTGACGTGCCGCGGAGTCGGGGAGCTTCTCTAGGTCCTCAGGGAGGGCCCATCGCAGCTGTGGCGTGTCGTTCTTGGGAGCTTGCATGTCCGTCTCAACGGTCCGTCGGCAGCGCCCTTGACCTTCTTTATGATCTCCCCACTTGCCAAGGCGATGGGGGCGGCTATGTCTTCAACCCGAAAACTGAATGAGCATTCACTCAATCCGGCTCAGCCGGTGGAGGTCCAATTGGCTCCGACGATCAAGAAGGTCGCAGTACTAGGTGCCGGCGTGATGGGGCAGGGCATTGCAGCCCACCTCGCCAACGCCCAGGTTCCCTCGGTCCTGTTCGACATCTCCATGGAGACTGCCCAGAAGGGTCTGCAGAGCGCTGTCAAGCTCCAGCCCGCTGGCGCGAACACCTCGCTCTTCTACTCCAAGAAGGACGTGAACCTCATCACCGCCGCCACCTACGACGAGGCGGGCGCTGCTCTCCTCGCCGAGTGCGACATGGTGATCGAGGTTGTGGTCGAGCGCTTGGACATCAAGCACAAGGTCTTCTCTTGGGTCCAAGAGAACCGCACCGCCGGCACCATCCTGGCCTCGAACACCTCCGGGTTGTCCTTGGCTGCGATGTCCGAGAACATGTCGGAGGAGATGAAGCAGCACTTCCTGGTGATGCACTTCTTCAACCCCGTTCGCTACATGCGTCTGCTGGAGCTGGTCTCTGGACCGGACACCCTGCCCGAGGTCACCGAGGCGGTGGCCACCTTCGGCGAGCGCAAGCTCGGCAAGGGCATCGTCTACGGCAAGGACACCCCCAACTTCATCGCCAACCGCATCGGCACCTTCGGAATCCTGAGTGTGTTCAAGCACATGCAGACCGTTGGGCTGAACGTGGCCGAAGTGGACAGCATCTTTGGAAAGGCCATGGGCCGTCCCAAGAGCGCTGTGTTCCGCACCGGCGACCTGGTCGGCTTGGACACCTTGGCCCACGTCATCAACACCATGCACGAGCTGTGCACGGAAGATGAGAAGCACGGCGACTTCTTCGTGCCGGACTTCTTGGACAAGATGATTCAAGAAGGCGCTCTGGGCGGCAAGACCGGCAAGGGCTTCTACTTCAAGACCAAGGACGAGAACGGCAAGAAGCAGATTCTCGCTCGGAACTTGGAGACCGGTGCCTACGAAGACCAGGGCAAGCCCCGCTTCGACTCCGTTGGCGCCGCGCGCAAGGGCGGCCTCAAGGCCCTCCTGGCTGGCACCGACAAGGCCGCGCAGTTGGCTTGGCTGGCCAGCGCCGACACCCTGATCTACGCCGCCAACCGCATCCCCGAGATCGCCGACGACATCGTCAACGTCGACCGCGGCATGCGCTGGGGCTTTGGCTGGGACCGTGGACCCTTCGAGACCTGGGACGACTTGGGCGTGGCGGACATCGTCGCGCGCATGGAGACGGACGGTCTGACCGTTCCCGCCTGGATCAAGGACATGTTGGCAAGTGGCCGCGAGAGCTTCTACGCCCGCGACGGCGCAGGAAACATGACCTTCTGGGACATCCCTTCCAAGAGCGCCAAGGTCATTCCAACCCCCGCCTCTTGGCTCATCCTCGATGAGCTCAAGGTGCAGGAGAAGGTCGTTGCCAAGAACACCTCGGCCAGTCTCTACGACTTGGGCGACGGCGTCTTGGGCCTGCGTTTCCACTCCAAGATGAACGCTCTGGACGATGACATCTTCAAGATGTACTCCCAGGGCATGGACGAGCTCGACGCTGGAAAGTGGGAAGCGCTCGTCGTCGGAAACCAGGGTGGACCTGCTTTCTGCGCTGGTGCAAACATCTTCGTCGTGATGATGATGGCCATGCAGCAGCAGTGGGACAAGCTGGACGCCATGATCAATGGCATGCAGCAGGGCTTGCAGCGCGCCAAGTACTCCGATCGCCCCGTCGTCACGGCCCCTTGGGGTCTGACTCTAGGTGGCGGTGTCGAGGTCATGATGCACAGCTCGGCGACCCAAGCCGGTGGCGAGCTCTACGCTGGCCTGGTGGAGGTGGGCGTTGGTCTCATCCCCGCAGGCGGCGGTTGCAAGGAGATGCTCTCCCGCACCCTGGGCAACATCCCAGACGGCGTGGACTACGACCCGAACCCCTACGTTCAGGCCATCTTCAAGAACATCGGTCTCGCTGCCGTCGCCACTTCTTCGGAAGAGGCACGCGGCATGGGCTACCTGCGTCCCCAGGACCGGGTGACCATGGACCCCGATGCTCTGGTACAGGACGCCAAGAACCTGGCCTTGGGCCTGGTCAAGGCGGGCTACACGCCTCCCCGCAAGAACACCTTCAAGGTGCCTGGCCCCTCCGGTCGTGCAGCCATCGAGCTCTTCCTGAGCCAGATGCACAGCGGCGGCTACGCCACGGACCACGATGTGACCGTGTCCAAGCAGCTGGCGCGGGTGCTCACCGGTGGCGACGTTCCAACGAACGCCGTCGTCGACGAGCAGCACATTCTCGATCTGGAGCGCGAGGCCTTCATCAGCCTGTGCGGCGAAGCCAAGACCCAAGCCCGAATTCAGCACATGTTGCAGAAGGGCAAGCCCCTTCGTAACTGAGGTTAGGAGCACACAATGAGCAAGAACCCCCGTGATGTTGTGGTGGTCGCAGCCGTGCGCACCGCCGTTGGAAAGTCTGGTAAGCGTGGCTCCTTCAAGGACACCCGCCCCGACGACCTGCTGATCGCAGCTATCAAAGGCGCCATGGCCCAGGTGCCGGACTTCGATCCGGCCCTGATTGGCGATGTGATCATCGGAACCGCTACCCCAGAGGGTGAGCAGGGCCTGAACGTGGCGCGAAACGCTGCCTTGGGTGCCGGGCTGCCGGACTCCGTTCCAGCCATGACCATCAACCGCTTCTGCAGCTCCGGCTTGCAGTCCCTGGCCCAAGGCGCCTCGGCCATCATCGCCGGTTGGCAAGATGTGGCCTTGACCGGCGGCGTGGAGTCCATGAGCCAGCTGGCCATGGGCGGTGACCGTCCTTCCCCCAACCCCAAGTTGATGGAAGAGCGTCCCGGCATCTACGCCCCCATGGGCATCACCTCCGAGAACGTCGCCAAGCGCTTCAACGTGACCCGGGAGCAGCAAGATGCATTCGCTGTGACCAGCCACCAGAAGGCGGCCAAGGCCATCGCAGAAGGCAAGTTCAAGGACGAGATCATTCCGGTCGCCACCCGCCTGTACAAGGACGGCGCGTGGAAGGACATCGTGGTCGACACCGACGAGGGCGTTCGCCCGGACACCAGCGTGGAGGGCTTGGCCCGCCTGCGTCCAGTGTTCGCCGTGAACGGCACCACCACCGCCGGCAACGCCAGCCAGACCAGCGATGGCGCCTCCGTCACCCTGATCATGGCGCGCGAAGTCGCTGAGAAGCACAACCTGCCCGTTCTGGGTGTCTTGCGCAGCTACGCAGTGGTCGGCGTGGACCCCGAGATCATGGGCATCGGTCCCAAGGAGGCCATCCCGGCCGCCCTGAAGACCGCTGGTGTGAAGATCGAAGATGTCGACCTGTTCGAGATCAACGAGGCCTTCGCCAGCCAGGCTGTGTACTGCACCCGCGAGCTGGGTCTGGACATGGACAAGGTCAACGTCAACGGCGGCGCAATCGCGCTGGGTCACCCCCTGGGCTGCACCGGTGCCAAGCTGACTGCGACCCTGTTGCACGAGATGAAGCGCCGCGAGAGCAAGTACGGCGTGGTCTCGATGTGCATCGGCGGCGGTATGGGTGCCGCGGCTGTGTTCGAACGGGAAGGCTGAGTCTTTAGGACTCGATAGAGAGAGGCAGCTTCGGCAACGGGGCTGCCTCTCTTCACTCTGGGGTTCCGTCGGGGTAGGTTGTCGTCGGGACCTAGGAGGGCGCGATGCTTGCTTTGCTCATCGGAACGGCGAGCTTGGGGTGCAGGCAAGACCCGATCTCTCAGGCCCAGCGAAGCTGCACGGACGCCATCAGGGCTTGGTCCATCACCCAGGTGCACAGCCAGGTCTACGCTGGCCTGTCCCCTGGCTGCATCGCTGACTTGGCAGAGCCTGTGGGCCTCCTGGTGGACGGGCCATTGGAGCAAGACAGCGCCGCTGCCTACGTGCTCACTGGGCTGCTGGCCCTACTCGCGGACGACTCCAGGACAGTCGGAGACGACCAGCGAAGCCCCAGCTTGCCTCAGCTTGGACTGAGCCAACACCAGAGAGCCGCTGAGCTCTTTGAGCTGGGTCCTGACGCTCCCGCCGGCTCTGCGTGGTTTGCGTACGTTGCAGCTGTCACTGAGGGAGTGGCGTTCCTGAGCGCCACGGAGATGGACGGCGCTCAGATGCGCTACCGCGCCTCGGAGAACACCATCTTTGTGGGCGAGGACCTGCCTGGATGGAGCCAGGCCTTTGGTGCTGATCTGCCCTTTCAGGTCGGCGGGCTGCTGGTACACGAGGCGACCCATGCCGGCGCTCCAGCCCACATCGACTGCACCTGGAATGACGACCTGGGCCAGTGTGACGCCGACGAGGAGGGGGCCTATGGCGTTGAGCTGTGGATGCTCCAGGCTTGGATGCAGGCCTCGCCCAGTCTCTTGAACCACCGTGACTGCGAGGGTCTGGAGGCTTTCGGTCAGGGGGCCTGCAAGCGCATCAACAGCCCGCCAGACTGGCCGATCTGCACGGGAGAGAGAGTCTGCCAGTAGTGCGCGGGGGCCTCGCTGGGAATACCCGTCCGGCATGCTCCAAGATCACGCCCTCATCACCACTGACCTCGACGACGAGGCGCTCTCCGAGCTGCATCTGCGCCACACCCGCTTTGAGGGCGTGCGCTTCACCTCCTGCGTGCTCAGTCGTGCCTCTCTGCTCCAGTGCGAGTTCGAGGACTGCAGCTTCGTGGACTGCCAGCTCGATGGTCTGAGCTTCGCCCACAGCACCTTGAACGGGGTGCGCTTTGAGCGCTGCCGGCTGATGGGCGTGGACTTTAGGGCCGCAGAGCAGCTGCTCATCGACTTGAGCTTTGAGCAGTGTGTGATGGACCACTGCCGCTTCACCAGCATGGCCCTCAAGGGCCAAGATTTCGATCGCTGCCGTCTGAAGCAGGCCGACTTTAGAGACGCCTTTTTGGAGCGGGCGCGCTTCCCCGGCTGCGAGCTGGAGGGCGCGAACTTCTCTGGGGCGAACTTGAGCTTTGCGGACTTTAGGACCGCCACAGGCTTGGCCTTTGTGCCCGAGCGGGTCAAGCTCAAGAAGACCCAAATCGAGCTCGAGGCCATGCTGACCCTGGCGGTGAAGCTGGGGTTGAAGGTGAGCTTGTAGGGGGCGCGGCCTCGAGGGAGCCCTACGAACCGGAGGCGTCAGCCTCCGTACGACAGTAGTCCATAGGACGTGCACATCCCAGAGAAGCCGCCCGGTCAGGACCGCCTCGCAGCGCCACCAAGTTGCGGCCGTAAGGCTGCACGACGGCCTTCAAACGCTGGGCGTAGCCCGCGGCTTGTAAGCTGGCGTGCAGGTCGCTCTGCGACCCGCCAGGAAGGAGGGGTAGTCCCGCAGGGACGAGGAGGAAACCTGGGTTTCCTCCTACGGGGGGTGCTGCTCAGCAAAGCTGAGCATGCAAGGGGGGCAATGCCCCCCTCCAAGAAACACAGCCAGAGGCAGCTCCCCGCCACTCAAGCTCCGACGAGCCACCCGTCCGGACCAGTTCAACCTCGTCTGCCCCCTCAAGAACTCACAGCTGGGCTTGGATGTCCTTCTCAATGTCCTCGGGCTTGGTCTGAGGCGCAAAGCGGGTCACGATGGTCCCGTCTTTGGCGACCAGGAACTTGGTGAAGTTCCATTTGATACCCTTGGACCCCAAGATCCCAGGGGCCGCCTTCTTGAGCTGCTGGAACACCGCGTGGGTGCCGTCGCCGTTCACGTCGATCTTGGCGTGCATCGGGAAGCTCACGCCGTAGTTGATCTGGCAGAACTCTTGGATGTCGGTCTCGGTGCCTGGCTCTTGCTTGCCGAACTGGTTGCAGGGGAAGCCCAGGATCTCCAGACCCTGGTCGGCGTACTGCTTGTAGAGTGCCTCCAGGCCTTCGTACTGCGGCGTCAGGCCACACTTGGAGGCTGTGTTGACGATGAGCAACACCTTGCCTTCGTAGGCGCTCAGGTCGGTGTCTTCGCCGCTGAGGGTGCGGACGGGGGTGCTCAGGTCAAGTTTCGCCATGTCATCGGCTCCTGCAAGGGTTTCTGGCCCGGCCCCTATGCTGGGGCCGGCGGGCACCCTGGGATAGTCCCAAGGTTCTACAGGTCAAGGAGCCCACATGGGGTCAGTTCTTGCGCTGATGGTGATGATCTTCGTCGCATACGTGATCGTCGTCGCCGGAGGCACAGCATACGAAATGACGGGTTTGGACCGGGATACCTCCCGTTTTCAAGCCCTCTCAGCCTTCACCGGGACTGGCTTCACGACGCGGGAGTCCGAGCGTGTCATTCGCCATCCCCTGCGTCGCCAGATCACCATCGGGCTGATCATCTTCGGCTACGCCGGGACAGCGACCGTGGTCGCGACTCTGGTTCGCTCGGTGGATGTGGACTCCGCTGGCCAGACGGCCTTGAACGTGGCGGTGCTCATCGTCGTGGCCGTCGGCTCCTTCTTGGTCGTGCGGCGTGGGCTGCTGCGCTTTCTGGATGCGCCCCTGCGTCGTTGGGTGGCCCAGCGCTTTCCACACCAGTCTGTTCCCAACCACGATGACTTGCTCACGGTCTCCCCTGGCTACGGCATCTCCAAGGTGGCCATCAATCCCCGCTCGGGTCTGGCGGGCCTACAGCTGCGCGAGAGCGGCTTGCGTGGCAAGCGCCTGACTGTGCTCAGCGTGGAGAACCCCGATGGGGTGAACCCAGTGCCCCATCCCGACTTGGTGCTTCGGGAAGGGGACCAGTTGATGGTCTACGGAGAGCTGCGGCAGATCGAAGGAATCTTCGGGTAGCTCAGCCGCGTTGAACGAAGGGGGTCTCAACCGCCACTTTGTGCTGCCCTTCATGCTCGGCGACGTTGCCAAAGACCAGCACCACGTCCTGAACGTGAAGCATCTCCGGCAGCGGCAGCTTGGCCTTCCCGCGGATGCGGGGGGGAGCGAGATTCTTGAGCTCGGAGACCAGTCCCTGAGCCAGGGCTTGGTCCGCGCTCGACTCCAAGGCATCGATGGGCGCAGCCGAGGTCACCACAAGCAGCGTCTCCATCTGCGCGTCCTGGGTGCTCAACACCCACCCCTTTGGGAAGGGGAAGCGGTGCCCAGGCTCCGGATCATCCAAGCGGGATGGCGGACTCAGGAAGACCCGCCAGGCCCGGTCCTCGGCACAGGCGATGCCGTAGACCCAAAGGTCTGGGTCGGCCAAGACTTTGGCCCACAAGCGGTCGCCCTTGGCGATGGCCAAGGGGCGGTCATCGGGGGGCTGAACCCGCTCAAAGCCATCGGCCGTGGGCGACTCCAGTCCAACGATGCTCTTGACCGCGACGGGACTCAAGAGGCCGACTCCGCTTCTTCAGCCTCAGCGTCTTGGCCCCACTTGAGCAAGTGGTTGGAGAAGCTGTCCAGCTCCTTGAGCTGGGCGCCCAGGGTGCGGAAGTCGGTGATGTCCTTGGCGCCGGCCTTGAGGCCTGCGATCTGCGCCACGTAGGCCAAGCCCTCGTAGTGCTTCTTCCAGAGCTTCTTGGCGGCTCGGTCGTAGGACTTCTCGATGCGCGCCTTGCCTTCCTTCAGCTTGGTGTCCTTGAGCTGCCATGCCGCCAGCTGCTCAGGGGTCGCCGAGGAGCCCGGAGCGGCGATCTGGTTCTTGCGAATGCGTGCGTCGGCCTTGTCCAAGGCGGCCTCACGGGCGTGCACGTGGTCCAGCAGCGACTTGCGGTTGTCCTGGAGGCCGCTCAAGGCCAGAGAGACGACCTTGGCGGTCATGCCCTTGCCCTCTTGCGCGAGCTGTCCAATCTTCTGGGAGCGAACCAGCTGGGCGCCGGTGCCGGAGTGACAGGAGTCCATCACGAAGCGGATGTTCGCGCCCTTGGAGGTGGCCGCGCTCACGATGGAGCTCACGGTGCTGTAGGGCACCATGTCGTCGCCCTTGGGGCCGCCGTCGTTGATGCCGCACAGGCCCTCTTCCGCGCCGTGTCCAGCGTAGTAGGCCATCAGGGAGTCGCCAGGCTTGGCGCTGCTGACCATGCCCTCCCAGCCGGAGACCATGGTGGAGGCGCTGCGGTTGTTGCGCTGCTTGGTGTTGTAGCCGCGGGCCTTGAGCACGCCGGCGAAAGAGGCGGCCTCTGCCACGGGGGTGTTCAGCTTGCTGATGTGCTTGTACTTCTGGTTGGCCATCAGCACGGCCCGCTTCTGTGCCTTGCGCTTGCCCCTGGCCTGACGCTTTTTGCCGAAGGCCGTAATCGTGGGGTGATGCAGGCCGCCGTCGTTGTCGGCGCTGGCGCCCAGGGAGCCCCCAGCCATCTGGCCGATGGCGGTGTCCAGATCCATCTTGGGATCGTCCTTCATCTTCTTCACGAGGGCTGGCGTGAAGGAGTCATCGAAGGCGTACTCCGTGTCCGCTGCCGACCCCATCACCATGCCGCTGCCGGCCAAGGGGTCGTTCAGATGATCCTCCCCTTTCTTCTTCCCCTTTGGGCTGGCCTTTTTCTTCTTCTTAGAACCGGTGAGAAAGTCGAACATAGGAGACTCCAAAGTAAGGAGTTCATCTTATCCGCTGCGCGGTGGACCTCCAAGCTGCTTCTTGTCAGATCCCGGCGCGCTGAAGTACAGCCTCAAGGCGCTCTTTGGCTTCCTCTTGGCTCTCCTTCCACCAGGGGCTGCCCAGAAGGCCTCCTCTCAGGTCACCCTCCAGACCAATCCAACGTCCACGCACCATCAGGCCCCAGAGCGCCGGCTGAGTCTGGCCGTAGCAGAGGGCCTGGTGTGCGTCGCTGCCCGGCCAGAGGGAAGGAGCGCTCAGGTCCACGATCTGCAGGTTGGCCCAGCGTCCGGCCTCGATCACGCCAATAGGCATGCTCGGGTGCAAATCTCCCGCTGTCGAGGTCACGCTGGCGAGCAAGTCCCGGTTGCTCAAGCGCTGCTCCAAAGCCGCGCCTCGTGCTGCCCGCAGGGCCTTCAGACTCGCCGCATTCGGTGTGCGCACAAAGGCAGCCAGGGCGTCACCGTGGCTGACCCCAAAGCCCGGCCCGCTGGCCATCATGCGCAGCTCAGCTTGGGGGTCCATGGTGTCGTTGCAGGAGCCGGCGTCGGTGCCGAGAACGACCGGTAGGCCTCGGCTGCGCCAGAGCTGAACGGGGTTGGGAAAGTCGAACTGGCTCTGGGCGGCGGGGCAGTAGCCCAAGGTGTGTCGATCCCCATCCAAGAGATCCAGCTCCGCTTCCGAGAGGTAGAGCGCGTGCACCATGAGCAGACGAATGTCGGCGTCCAACAGACCGTTCTGAGCGAGCATCTCCACAGGACCGCAGCCGTGGCGGGCCCAGGAACGCTCCAGCTCCTCGGCGCTCTGGGCGATGTGGAAGTGCACCGGCCAGCCGGTCTTCTGCGCCAGATCTCGGCAGCGCCGCCACAAGGCAGCAGAGACGGTGTCGGTGGCGTGGGGGGCGATCACAGGCACGATGCCGCGCTGCGCCCACTCGGGCTTGGCCAGCGCCTCCAGCTCGGTGAAGTGCTGCTCGAGCAGGTGTACGCCGGGGCCATCCAGGTCCTGGAGAGCTGGCCCAAGAGCCGCGGAGATGCCTGTCTCCGCCAAGGCACCGGCCATGGCCAAGCCTTGGTAGTAGTGCTCGAAGATGGCGCCTGTTCCCGAGAGCAAGCAGTCCACGGCGCCGACCTTGGCCAGGGCGGCCACGTCCTCGGCGCTCATGCAGCGCTCGATGCGGAAGTAGAGCTCCTCCACCATGTTGCCGGCCTGCATGGCCAGCCCACCCAGGCCTCGGGCCGCGACCAATGCGACGTGGGTGTGGGCGTTGACCCAGGCCGGGGCGATGAGGCGCTCTCCCAGGTCTTCGGCTCCGGCCGGTGCATCCGGCCTCTCCACGACGGAGAGGATCTGGTGGCCGTCGATCTCGATGGCTGCGGCGCACTCCCGCAGCTCGGAGCCTACCAACACGCGCTTGGAGAAGAGGGTGGCCATCAGCGGGGTACGCCCCAGGTGTCCACGAAGGTGATGATCTCCTCGGCGAAGGCCTCGGGCTGATTGACCATCAGGCTGTGTCCGCTGGCCTCGAGCACGACGAAGTCCGTTGAGATCCCCTGTGCATCCACCGCGTTGAAGGCGTCTTCGCCCAGCTCCTTGGGGCAGACGAAGTCCAGATCCCCATAGATGAAGAGGCTGGGGACCGCGATCTCGCCCAGGCGGGGGGTGTAGGAGGTGGTGAAGGCGTCGTCGTTTAGAGCGTTCCCGCCCCAAAGGCCGGACCACCAGGAGGTGCTCTTGACCGTGGGGTTCAGCAGCATGTAGCGCAGAAGACCAGAGCCGAACTCATCGCTGCTGGCCAGCTCCACGTGCTCCTCTGCGGTGAAGGCGTACTGGTTGAGCTGCAGGGAGTCGGACTCCGAGATGTTCTCCAGGTCCAGACCACCGGCAAAGCCGCCGACCTCGTCCCAGAACTGAGCGTCCTCTTCCGTGATGGTGGACTGCAGGGCCACGTCTGCGGCTTTGGTGATGAACTTCCGCGCGGTGTAGACGTCGTTGAGGGGGTAGTCATGGCTACCGGCGGCCTCGATCCAGCCGTCTACGTCGGCGTCCGTGTCCAGCAGGGTTGCGGTGCCCAGCATGCCGCCCCAAGAGTGGCCGTAGAGCCAGACCTGATTGTCCTGGCCGTAGCGGTCTCGGAGGGCATCTACCAAGTTGGCCGTGTCCGTCGCGACCTGCTGGATGGTCAGCATCTCGGTGCCGTAGTTGCCGTGGGTGCCGCCCTGGGTGCGCTGGTCGAAGTAGGCCACCGCGAAGGCGTCCTCGAGCAGGTCGGTGTCGTAGCCGTAGTTGTAGTCCACAGCGCTTCCGCCGGGTCCGCCATGCAACATGAGCAGGATGACCCCGCTCTCCAGGTTGCCTTCCACGCGAACGGGCAGATCCACGCCGTCGGTGCGGAAGTACCAGTAGTCGCTCAGGTCTGCTGGGTTCTCAGCGCAGGCCAACAGCGTATTCAGGATGAGCCAGCTCACAGTCCACTCCAGGGGCGAGAGATGCCTACTTCAACGGTAAAAACGGGCGCGCCAGCGACGTTGTAGGGCCACTGATAGTGCATGCGTCCGCGCAGGTGCCAGGAGGCCTTGAGCTTGGGTTTGACCTGGGAGAGGTCTTGGCCAAATCCGATGCCCATGCTGGGGGCGATGAGTCCGCGACCGCCCAATGGGTTGCCCTTGAGCTCGCCGTCGTCGTTGTAGCGGTAGGTGCGTCCGCCGTTGATGGCGTAGCCCATGCCCAGGCCGAGCAGCGCTTCCTTCTGAAAGCCCCAGAAGGTGCCGGTGCGCCGAAAGCCCAGCTCGGCTGTGGCCATCAGCGGGGTCTGGTTGTAGGGGTGCCACCAGCCCATAAAGCCCACGCTTCCTGTGAACTCCCGGATGAGCTTCTCATCGGTGAACAAGCGGTCGCGCTCGGAGCTCCACAGGCTCTGCTCGGCGGCAACGCGCAGTCCGGGGCGCAGCGCTTGGGCGACGTAGGAGGTGTCCAGGCGGTACTTGGGGACCAGTTCGACCTGGTTCGGCACCGCCATTGCGGTCGCCGCGAGCAAGAGGGGGAGCACAGAGCCTCCAGGGGGGGACCGGGCTCTATCCGGTTTTGGGACTGCGCCATGTGCGCAGGCGGGTCAGCCAGTATCCAAGGACCTCCCGAGAGATGCACTTCCATCGCCAGCTGCGCTCCCCGCGGGCGCCAAAGCCCTGGGTAGAGACGCCCGCGCGCTCAAAGAGATGCTGGGCTCTGGGCAGGTGCCAGTCGTCGCTGACGACGATGGCCGAGCCGCTGATCTCTGGCGCGCAAAAGAGCGCATTCTCCCAGGTGTTTTGGGAGGTGTTCTCCAAGCGGATTGCTTGGTCTGGGACGCCGAGCACCTGCAGTGCTTGAGACATCGAGGTGGCCTCGTTTGGGGAGCCGTTCACCGATCCACCGCTGACCAGGATCTCCGGAGCGAGGCCAGCATGAAACAGCGCAGCTCCTGCTTCGATCCGACGCTGAAGCGCGATGCTCGGGGTGCCGTCCAGGTGCACCTTGCAGCCTAGGATTACGATCACGCTGGCCGGCTTTGGGGTGGCGTTGCGAGAGCGGGCGAGCCAGAAGGCGGTGAGCAGAAGCATCGAGCGCCCATTATCCTGACGCAGCAGTATTCTGCGGCAACACCAATTCCTGCGGCAACAACGAGGGGCCCCAATGAAGCTGAGCAGCAATGATCTCCAGGACGGCGCCCGGATCTCCACGACCTTTGCCTTCGGTAAGCGTGGACCTGATGGACGCTTTGCACCCAGCGACAACCTGAGCCCGCACCTGGCCTGGTCCGATGCACCGGAGGGCACCCAGAGCTTCGTGGTGATTGTGTGGGATCCCGATGTGCCCAGCAGCGGGGAAGACGTGAACCAAGACGGCAAGACAGTGCCCTACGAGCTGCCCCGGGTGCCCTTCACCCACCTGGTTCTGGTGGACCTGCCGACCCACGTCGATCACCTTCTCCAGGGCGCCCTCTCCCGCGGGATCGTCGCCAAGGGCAAGGACCCCGCGTGGGCTCCGATCGGTCGCACTGGAAAGAACGACTACACGGGCTGGTTTGCCGGAGATGCGGACATGGGCGGCACCTACACCAGCTACGACGGCCCCTGCCCGCCGTGGAATGACGAGCGCCTGCACCGCTACCACTTTGAGGTCTTCGCCCTGGACCTGCCGCGCCTGGAGGTGAAGGGCAAGTTCACCCGGGAGCAGGTCCTGGAGGCCATGGAAGGTCACGTGCTGGACCAAGCAAGGATCTCAGGGACCTACTCCCTGTATGCGGACGCGCGCGCCTAAGGCTCGGCCGAAAATCGGCGCGAAGCTGAGATCAAGCTTCGGGGTTGCCGCGCTAAGCAGCTGGAGCGATGGCCAAGGCCCTGGCCTGCGCCTGGATGGCGACAAACAGTCTCTCGACTACCTCGGTGCGGACGTCCGAGTTGAGGAAGACCAAGCGCACGACGGTGCGGCCGTCGACCTGTGCGTGGCCGATCATGCCTTGGCCGCTCTCGCAGACCGCATCCAGCAGTGCATCGGTGTCCACGCCGGGGGCGTCAAAGCAGATGTTGATGGACTCCGGCACGCGCACCAGACTCAGCTCCGGAGCCGCCTCAATGCAGCGCTGAGCGGTCAGCGCGTTGTTGCGCACCGACTGGGTCTTTGCGAGATAGCCAGCGTCGCCGTTGACCTGCCACGCGCACCAGAGCTTCAGGGCGCTGTTGCGCCGCCCACACTGGATGGAGCGGGTCCCGGGGTTGAACTCATCCTCGCCGCCCTGAAACAGGTAGCTGGCGCTCTGGCTCATGGCCTGGGTCATCAGGCCCTTCTCTTTGACCAGAATGACCGAGCAGGTCAGGGGCGTGCTCATGACCTTGTGGGCGTCCCAGGTCACCGAGTCGGCCAGGCCAACATCTGCGAAGTGTGCCTTGAGCTCAGGGTGAAAGACGAAGGTTCCGCCGTAGGCCGCATCTACGTGCAGCCAGACATTGTGGCGCTTGGCGATGGCGGAGATGGCCGCGATGGGGTCAAAGGCGCCGAGCACCGTGGTGCCTGAGGTCGCGTTGATCATCGCTGGCGTAAAGCCCGCTTCGATGTCGCTGACGATGGCTGCCTCCAGGGCCTCTGGCAGCATCTGGCCGCGGCCGTCTACGGGGATCTTCACCACGTTGCTCTGGCCGACGCCGAGCAGACCGGCCGCCTTGGGCACCGAGTAGTGGCCCTCAATGGAGGTGTAGATGCGGGGCTGTTTTCCTTGGGCGCCGTGGTCCTTGTAGCCAGGGATGGCCTGGTTCAATGCGACCACCATACCGGCCAGGTTGGAGAGCGAGCCGCCCGGGGTGAACACGCCCTCGGCGTCGGGGAAGCCCATCATCTGGCCCATGCGCTTGACCAAGGCCAGCTCGATGAGCACCTGTACGCCGCCGATCTTGTAGGTGTACATCGAGGTGTTGAGCACCGCGGAGATCACATCCCCGGTGAAGGCCGCAGGGTCACGACCGCCGTAGAGCTGGTTGAAGAACAGGTCAGAGGCGGTGGCTGGTGTGGCCGCCATGATTCCGCGCAGGCGCTCGCTCAGCTCCTCGAAAGGGATGCCTTCCTCGGGCGGGGCCAGCTCAAACTTCGCGCGCAGCTGCTCTGGGGTCTGGAGGGCCCGGACCGGGTCGCTCCTCTCTGCCGCCAGGTGCTCTTCAATGAGGGTCTTTAGGGTCGCAAGTGCCTGCGGCATCGTCGGTTGTGGCAAGGGGTCTCAGTTGGTTGAGCCCAAGGGTTAGCCGCTGATCGACTCCAACACGCGCGCTTGGAGCAGCGCGCCGGGCTCGCCTTGGGTGCGAAGCAGCGCCAAGCCGCCAACGAGCAGCATTCTCGCCAACTGAGGCTTTTCTTTGTGGCAGAGGTGGTGGGCGTCGATCACGGCGAGCTGCCATGCCGTCCAGTTGCGGTGCCCGCGGGCATGGCCGGCCAAGACGCTGCAGTCCCACAGACTTTGGGTTCCCAGCGCCAAGGCCGCCATAGAGACCAAGCGGTCGGAGGCGCTCGCTGCGCGCTTCAGCCAGGGGACTGCGCGTTCAGGGCGGGCGTGGTGTAGGTGCACGATGGCTGTGGCCAGGGTCAGGCGCTCTGCACTGCGAGGGTCTTGGTGCTTCTCTGCGATCTGCAGCGCCATGCTCAAGGCGGCCGCCGCCTCGGGGCCTTGGCTCTGGGCACTCAAGGCCTGGGCCAGGGACTCCAGCGCCTGCAACTGAAGCTCTGGGGTGCCGCTGGCGAGCTGGGGCTGGAGCGCAGAGAGCGCCACGGGCTCTCCAAGTGCCAGCTGGGCCAGGGCTTCCCGTAGACCGGCCGCCTCACCCTGGAGCTGGGCCAGCTCAAAGACGGCGCGGGCGTCCGTGTGCTGCCCTCGGGCGCAGAGAGCGCGCACCACGTCCATGCGTACCGGTCTGTCTGGAAGACCGGCATCGCGTGCGGCGCTCGCGGCGCTGGCCAAGACCTCTGCGGCAGCCTCCTCTCCTTCTTGAAGCAGGCGCTCTCCCCGGCGGTGCAGCAGACGTGCCCGCATCTCCGGGGCATTGGGTGGCAGCAAGCTTGCGGCGCGGTGCTCCAGGACACGCGCCTGCATCAGGCCGGGACCCAAGAGCGCCGTGGCTTCCAGCGCGGCGAGGGTCGCTTCCAGGTCCAAGTGCGACCCTTCCAGGTGCTCGGCGCCTTGGCTCGAGATCGGCAAGGGCTCCCGTGTGGCCCGCGCGCCGCTGCTGGCCCAAGCCAGGGTGCCCAGGCCGGCTTCTCTGAGGCGCCGCAGGCGGTCGGCGAGGGACTCCAGCTTGCCCTCGGCTTCACGCACGGCTGCTTGGGCCTCTGGGTAAGGCAGGCCAATGACTGCATCGACCTGGCCCGAGGCCGCCGCGATCTCCTTCGCGCTCAGGCGCAGCTCCCGGTCGGTGGCCCGCAGGGTGCCCATGACGGTGGCTTGCACCTCCGCCCCAGAGATTCTGGAGACGGCGATGGCGGCCGCGGCCAATTCGATCTGCGTGCGTCCGGCCACCAGCAGCAGGTCATCGGCGCCGTCCAAGACTGGGATGACCCGGTCCTCGCTCATTCGGGGGGCGGGCTCCCCTCCCAGGAGGTTGGCCATCAGGGCATCGATGGCCTCGGTGGCGGAGTCCGCGCTCAAGTCCAGGTCCTGCGGAGCGCCGTGTCGGCCAGGGGTCACGATGGCCTGGGCCTCTGCATCCTCTCTCAGGGCAGCCTCCAAGAGATGCAGGCCGCGCAGCCCGGGCGCAGGCAGGGCAGGGGAGTGGCCCAGTTCTTGACCGTGAAGGGCGACCTCTAAGACCAGGCTTCCTCGGAGCTTGCGCTGCTCCAAGCAGATCTTTGCGGCCTTGCGGGCCCGGGCCGCGACGTCGTCTTCCAAGACCAGTGCGCAAGCGCGGTCCACGACCTGAAGGGGCAGGAGCCTGGACTCGCTCAGGGCGGCCAGCTCCGCAAAGAGCACCGCACGGGCCAGGGTCGCGCTGCCAGAATTGGGGCCGGGCAAGGGCCGGGCGAGGGTGGCCAGCCAGCGGGTCAGCGGGGCGCTTCCGGCTTTTGCTAAGAAGGCGCCCATGCGTTGGGGGCGGCCGTGTACGCCGGCCCTTGTCAGATCCTCCGCCTCCAGGTTGGGGCGGGCGAAAGCAGAGGCACGCTGGATCCAGGGCCAGAGGGCGCCCAGGCGCTCATCGAGCAGGGGGGGACCCGCGTCGGCCAGAGGGGGCAGCTCCTCGTTGAGCAGGTCCTCCATCTCCCCTGGTCGCTCGCCCGGGTCTCGTTCAGCGCCGCGGGGGATCCGCTGCTGTCGCGTGGCGTTGCTCTTTTGTGGTCGAGGGCCCCCATCGTCCTCGGGATCCCCACCCAGCAGCCGGTTCAGGTCTCCACCGGCGCGGGCTCCGCCCTGCTGCGCCCCCGAGGTCATGCCCTCCAAGAACTCAGCGAGACCTTGCTCCGCTTCCAGGGAGCCGCCCTCCTCCTCCAAGCCCTGGCCGGTCTCCTGCTCCCCGCCTCGGGTCATGCGGCCGCTGTCGTTGAGCATGCGCTGCAGGTCCGAGTTGCCAACCGCTGAACCCAGCTGGGTGGCCTGCTCCTGGCTGCCAACGTCTTTGCCCAGCTCTTGCTGGTGTTCCGGAGCTTGCTTCTCCGGCTCCTCCTTCTTCGACTCCGGGGGCTTGACCGCCTTGGCGTCGGGCCTGCGCTTTAGGTCACGACCGGCCATCGAAGGGCTCCCTGGCGCTCAGCCCGGTGAGGGCTCTGGGTGGAGGATGCGGCCTGACCCCCTGGGCCCGAGACGCGCGCCAGTGTACGATGCCCGCCAGTCGAGGACTTGGATGGACGAGATCGCGGGCTTTCAGGCGACGGGGCGCCGCACCCTGGGCCCAGGTGCAGATCTGCTCGAGCTGGATGATGCCCGGGGCTACCGGCACACCGCCTTGGTGTTCCATCCGGAGTTCCGCGATCATCCCGCCATCGGGGCAGGTTTGGACGTCATCGAAGGCTTTTTGGAGGCGCCCTATGTCACGGGGCTCCTGGAGCTGGTGGCCACCGACCGGGCCCAAGGGGCCTTCATCTACCAGACCGGTCAGGCCTGGTCGCTGGCCGAGCTGGTGCGTGCGCTGGCTGACACCGGTGAGTCCGGTGGGGTGCGCGCGGGCCTGGAGCTGATGTACGCAGCAGGTCAGATTCTGGTCGAGGCCTCGGACGCAGGGGCCCAGCACGGGGTCTACGCCCATGGCGGCTTGAACCCCTGGCGGGTGATGCTCAAGGCCGACGGGCAGGTGGAGATCCTGGGCTACGCCTTGCCCCAGGTCGAGGTGATGCAGCTGCTCCAGGACAGCGGCGAGATCCCGACGGAGGACAGCTTCCGCTACTGCCCGCCGGAGCGTCTGGAGGGCCGGGAAGAGGGGTTGGATACCGATCTTTTCGCCTTGGCATTGATCTCCTTCGAGCTGATGACCGGCAAGCCGGTCTACGACGGCTTGGTCAACGAGATTCGTCGTCAGGCCTCCAGAGCCGAGGGCAGCCGTCGCCTCTTCGCCTTCAAGGAGCAGCTCCCTCAGCGGGTCCGCGACTTGTTGGGGCGCTGCCTCAAGGGCAACACCGAGGACCGATTTGAGGACGGCGAGGCCTTCTTGCGCGCCGTTCGCACCACGCTGGCGGGAGCCTCGGGTCCCTCTTTGATGGAGCTGATGGAGAGCGTGGGCCGGCGTACCCAGCGCCGCACTTCTGCCCTCAACGACGGCAAGACACAGCAGATTTCGCGCGAGGACATCGCCTCGATGCGGCAGGAAGCCGAGCAGGCCGAACGTCAGGCTTGGTCTCCCCCTGCCCTGTCTCTTATACACATCTCCGAGCCCACGAGACAGGCAGAAATCTCG
>CAJXRZ010000080.1 GCA_913060515.1 uncultured Pseudomonadota bacterium
GGGCGGGGGAGGGGGGTCGCCGGAGCAGCCAGAGAGGGCGAGCATCAGCAGCGGCAGGCCAAGAGTCAGCATCGGGATTCGTCTCCACCCCAAGGATACACCCTCCCCCTATTGGCAGGAGCGCTCCCCGCCCGCGAAGCAGGTCACGGTGCCTGGCCCTTGAAGGGTGTAGAAGGCCACAAGAGTGCCGCTTGGTGTGATGCCTTGCACCCGGCAGGGACCGATGGCTGCGCCGTCTACAACGACAGGTCCGCTGCCCTTTGGGGTGCCCTTGTGGCACTTGACCTTCAAGGTGGTCACGCCAGCATCGGCCGCCACGAAGCGAACCTGGAAGCCGGCATCAGCGGGAGGCTCCTCAGCGGCTTCGGGCACATCCGTTGCGGGCGTTTCGGTCTCACTGGGCTGGCCCAAACGGGGCACGATGGCCTCAGGCGTGGCCTCTTCGGCGGGCGCGTCGGAAGGGATCACCAAGACGCGTGGCTCCGGCTCCGGCTCCGGCTCTGGCTCCACGACCGCGGGCTCCGGGTCCGGCGCTTCAACCCTCACTTCTGGCTCCGGCTCCGGCTCTGGCTCCGGTTCGGGGGCTGGTTCTGCTTCGGGCTCGGGCTCTGGCTCGGCTTCTGGCTCTGGCTCTGGCTCTGGCTCTGCTTCGGGCTCTGAAGCTGGCTCCAGATCGTCAACGGGCTCCGCGTCGCCCTCGACGCTGGGGGGCTCTTCCTCAGGGAGCAAGTCCTCCACGGGATCCATCTCGAAGGGGCCTACCTCAACATCGGTTGGGATCGAAGTCGGCTCCGGAGACTCCCTGCCCAGGAACCACCAGCCGCCAACGCCGATCGCCAGCAGCGCCAGGGCCGCGCCTGCAAGCAGAGGCAGGCGACTCTTCTTCTTGGTAGGCGGAATGGGTGGGGGCAGGGGAGGACCCGGAGAGTCGTGGATGGCTCCGATGGCCACCGCTGGCTCCGAGGCTTGGGCGGTGGGCGGCTGCAGTGGCCGTGGCGGTGGGCCGGGGGCATCGAAGGCGAAGTCCTCGGGGGTGGCTCTGGACAGGGCGACCGTTGGCTCTTCCTCTTCCAGCCCGCGGAGCGCCGAGAGCTGGGGCAGACCCATGGCGTGGGTGGCCTCCAGCGGGTCCTCATCGGGCATCAGCGTTGGGTTGTTGCCCAGGTCCGCGGATGGAAGCTCCGGCATGGGGGCCAAGACGGGGATCGGTGGCCGGGCAGGCGGCGGCGCTTGAGGTGGGGCCAATGGCTTGGGGGGAGGAGCAGGTGCTTTGGGCTGCTCCACGGTGTCCTCGAGCATGACCTCGGCCAGCTCCCGACGCAGTCGAGCGCTCTCCGCCGGCGAGGCCACCACGGTCGCGTCCTCTCCAGGACCCGCCGCTTCGATGGGGGACCACTTCTCCTTGGGGGCCATCGCAGGTGCGCTGCGTGTGTCTTGCTCGGGGCTGGCCGCTAGGGTGCTGGGCACCGCGGCGCTCGCCCAGGCATGCACGCTGGGACCCGTGGCACGATCGGCAACCCGACGCAAGCCTGCGCTGAGCTGCTCCAGGCTCGGCCTGTCTTCCGACCAGGGCTGCAAGCAGGCCCCCACCATGCGCAACAGGGCCTCGGGCACCACCTCGCCGGGGCGGTCCTGGAGCTCGGTGAGCACCCGGCGCATCACTTCCTTGTGGCGCACCCGATCGACGTGGGCGGCCGGCGGGGACTTGCCCGTGTAGACCGCGGCGATCATAGCACCCAGTCCGTAGGCTGCGGCGGCCTCGCCTCCGGGACCCTCTGGTGGCGAGTAGCCAAGCAGCGGGAGTGGCGCGGCGCCGGCTGAAGTCCCGGCCAGCAGGACCTCCCCCTCGCGCGTGATCAGCACGTCCTCCAAGCTGGGGCCGCGGTGAGAGATGGCGTGGCTCGGTGCGTTCTGGCGAAGCCATCGGTGCATGCGGGAGAGGCTGCGGGCCACGGAGGCGACGATCTCAGCGCAGACCTTGGCAGGCAGCAGGGCCTGCCGGGTCTCGAAGATCCGGGCCAGACTCGGAGCGGCCATGAAGTTGTAGACCAGGGCGGCTTGGCCTTTCACAGCGGTCACATGGGCGTGCTTGACCAGGCCCATCTGTGGGGTGGGGGCCAGCAAGGCGGCTTGGGCCTGCAGCTCCTTGAGCACCTCGGGTGTGCCGGGAACGCCAGGGAGCAGGCGGATCAACACCCGGCGGCTGTCTCCTTCGCGGCCCAGTCGGGCCTCGCGCACATCGGGTGACCAGATGGGCCAGGGGCCCAGGATGCGTAGCTTGGATCGAGACATGCGTGGACCAAGCTATCACGCAGCGGCACGGGCGGGTTAGGCGGTCGCATGTACGCACACGGTGAGCAACAGCGGCGGGATCTCAGCGCGCTGCTCGGAGAGAGCGGCAAGCTGGCCATGGAGATGGGCTCTCGTCGCGGAAAGTTCAAGGACGACGGCACCTTGGTGACCAAAGCGGACCAGGCCTGTGAGGTCTTGTTGGCCGCCGGACTGGCTCGACTGTTTCCCCAGGACGCCATCGTCGGCGAAGAGGGGCACGACAGCGGCCAGGAGTCTGCTCGAATTTGGTATGTGGATCCCATCGATGGAACCCAGGCTTTCCGTGAAGGCCTCGCCCACTGGGGGCCGTCGATCGGCGCGGTGGACGAGCTTGGGCCCTTCCTTGGCGCATCCCACTTCCCAATGACATCGCAGACCTGGTTTTTCATGCGAGGCCAAGGCGCCTATCTCAATGGTGAGCGCTTGCAGCCCTTGGTGGACAAGCCGGTCGGCCGGCAGAGTTCCGCCTTTATGCCCAGCGGATGGTTCCGTTACTTCGAGCTTCGCTGGCCGGGACGGGTCAGGAACCTGGGGAGCATCTCCGCGCATCTGGCGCTGGTCGCTGGGGGCGGTGTGTCGGCGGCATTTATTCCCGCGGGCTGGAAGAAGTGGGATGTGGCGGCCGGACTTGGTCTATTGGCAGAGGTGGGTGCGTGGGCTACCCCTTTGAACGGTGAAGCCTATGCCTCGCCCCTTGACGCAGTACGCTCTGGCGGGAAGCCATTCGTGGTCGGCTCGCCCCAAGCTGCTCTTCAGCTCAAGGCGGGCCTCAGTTTTCGCGGCAGCAGGATTTCGGGAGTCGGTGATGGCGACGGGCAAGGATGAGCAAGAAATGGATGAGACCTCGCAGGATGATGCTGAGGTCGAAGTCCTGGATGCTGAAGGCAACCCCGTCGACCCCCTCGGCGCGGACAACGCTCGGCGCAAGGTCCCCAAGAACCTGACGATGCTGGCGCCCCCAAAGCGTGGGCGTGGCGGGAACAAGGATGACTTGCTCGGCTACTACCTCTCCGAGGTGCGCCGCTACCCGCTGCTGCAGCCCGAGGAAGAGAAGGAGGCCGCGGTCGCTTGGTACGAGCACGGCGACGTCCAGGCTGCAGAACGCCTGGTCACAGCCAACCTGCGCCTGGTGGTCAAACTGGCTTTCCAGTACCACCGCCAGTGGAGCAACGTCCTGGACCTGATTCAGGAAGGGAACGTTGGCCTCGTTGAGGCCCTCTCTCGCTACGATCCATACCGCGGCATTCGCTTCTCCAGCTACGCCCAGTACTGGATTCGCGCGATGATCCTGCGCTACCTGATGGACAACTTCCGCATGGTGCGCCTGGGCAGTACGCGCCACGGTCGCAAGCTCTTCTTCCAGCTCAACAAGGAAAAGCAGCGCTTGATCCAAGAGGGGCTGGTCCCGAGCACCAAGCTCTTGGCCGAGCGCCTTCAGGTCCCGGAGAAGGAGGTCGCCAACGTCGACAACCATCTGCGCGCGCCCGCTCTGTCCTTCGATGCGCCGGTGGGCGATGACGACGGCCGCGCGCTCAAGGACGTGGTTCCCGATGAGATGGGCGCCGCCCCCGACGACGTGGTGGCGCGTCGCGAGCTGGGCGCTGTGGTGCAGGAGAAGCTCTCTGCCTTTTCGGAGACCCTGCTCGATGACCGTGAGAAGGCCATCTGGGAGGAGCGACTTGTGGTCGCTGACCCCATCCCGCTCTCCCGCCTTGGGGAGCGCTTTGGCGTCTCGAAAGAGCGCGTGCGTCAGATTGAGGCTCGGATGCGCAAGCGTCTGAAGGCCTTCCTGCAGGCGGAGCTCGGAGACGAGATTGATTTTGAGTTTTCGGTCAGCGGCGACTGAGCTGCGGGAGTTCGCGCGATGAAGTTGCCGGCCTTTCTTCGGCCCAAGGTCAGAGCCCCCTCGGGGGCCGCCCAAGCGGTCATCAGCCAGACTGGGGCTCTGCCCGAGCTCCCGGCCTTTGCGTGGCAAGGGGAGGGTGTGCGCGCCCAAGGCCGCTTGGGTCAGGTGCTCGCCATGGCCCTGGACCCGGCGAACCCCGATGGGGAAGTCTTCCAGCCTCTGCGCAGCTTCCTGGCCTCCCCACAAGCCAGTGACTTTGAACACCTCAGCGATGCTGCCGCCCGGGTGTTTGTCTTTGCCGGTGTGAGCGCCGCACGCGAGCTGCCCAGAGAGCTCAGCGCCCAGCTCGGCGGAGAGGTCCAGCGACACGCCGGCTGGATTCAATCCCAGCGGGCCCCCCAAGGTCCTCGGCGGGTATTGCAGTCCGGAGCGCTCGTCTTGGCCGGTTTGGGGTGGCCTGAGCTCAAGGGAGCCTCTCGGTGGTGGAGCGCTGGCCTGGCCGATCTGGGCCGCAGCTTCCCAGCAGGCCTGCACCCGGACGGCGGACCCAGAGAAGGCGGCGCAGCTCTGCTTCTTCGGCAGGTCCAGCTTCTCTGGGCGGTGGTCCAGGTCTGCGAGAAAGCCAGCGTGGCCTTGCCGGCGGGGCTGATCCCAAGCCTGTGCGCAGCGAGCACCTTCCTTCGCGACCTGGGGGCCGGTGGTCCCATGCCAAAGTTGGGTCCTGCGCTCTATGAGCCACTGCTTGGCAACGACACCGAGTGGCCCCTCTCCCAGGCGCTTGCCCGCGGCTGGACCCCCAGCGTTCCAACCCCCGGCGAGGACAAAGACTGGGTGATGCGCCCCTTGCGGGAGTCGGGCTTTGTGCTGCTGCACGCCAAGCTCTCCGGAGCGGCCTCTCGGGTGGTGATGGACCTGCACACCGGTCAGGTCATCTGGCATGTGGCGGGGCAGCCGGTGCTTGTAGAGCAGGGCTTGGCCTGCATGGACCGACCCGAGAGCTGGAAACCCGAGCTCAAGGTGGCTCGGGTAGACGGTCGCGTGGCTGCAGTGCTCTGGACCTCCACGGGACGAAAGGGCGAGTGGACACGGGATCTGCGCGCAGAGGGCAGCCGGCTGATGATCACGGACCGCATTGAGGGAGAGCCCCTCCAAGTGCGCTGGCGATTCGGCGAGCACTTGGCGCTCAGCAAGCGAGAGAAGCCAGGGCAGTGGCTGCTCGAGGGTGGCCCCAAGGTGCGCGTGACCCTGGACACCGATCAGGCCACTTGGGTGAGCCAAGATGGGCCCGAGCTGCATGGTGTGCTCGGGGCCGGAGTTCGGCACCGCAGTCGCTTCGAGGTCTGAGCGCGGGCGCATTGAGCGCGGGGGCTAACCTTCGTCTTTTGCCCGCTTCCGGTACTCGCTTGGGTCCAGGCCCAGAGCTTGCACCTTGTTGTAGAGCGTTCTTCGGCTGATGCCGGAGCGCTTGGCGGCCTCTGACATTTGGCCCCCGCTGTGCTTGAGCTGGGCGTGCAGGTAGCTCTTCTCCAGCTGGGCAATCGCAGCGGCCGTGTTCTCGGCCAAGGTGCCGCTCATGTCAGGTCCAAGGCTGGGGGCCCGGCTGGAGGCCCGCGCAAAGTCATTGGGCAGGTGTCCCAACTCCAAGCGTTGGCCCGCTCGTGTGATCAACCAGCGCTCGCACATGGCGCGAAGCTGCCGAACGTTACCCGGCCAATGCCAGGCTTGGATGGCTGTCATGGCGCTGTGACTGATCTGCGGAGGCTCCAAGCTGTAGTCTCGGGAGGCGCCCTCCAGGAAGTGCTGGATGAGGATTGGAATGTCCTCGGGCCGGGCACGCAGTGGAGGCAGTGAGATGGGGAAGACGTTCAGACGGTAGTAGAGGTCTTCACGGAAATCTCCTGCTTTGACCGCCTCTTCCAGGTGTACGTTGGTCGCCGCGATGACCCGCACGTCCACCCGGACCTGCTCGTGGCCGCCCACCCGTCTAAAGCCCATGGTCTCGAGAACGCGCAGCAGGGTGACCTGCACATTCAGGCTGGTCTCGCCCAACTCATCCAAGAAGAGCGTGCCGCCGTCGGCCATCTCAAAGACACCCTTGCGGCGGCCGCTCGCGCCCGTGAAGGAGCCCTTCTCGTGGCCAAAGAGCTCCGACTCCAGCAGGCTCTCTGCGAAGGCGCCGCAGTTGATGGCGATGAAGGGCTGGGTGGCCCGCTGACTGCGCTCATGGATGGCTTGGGAGATGAGCTCCTTGCCCGTTCCGGTCTCACCTCGGATGAGCACTGTGGCGTCGGTCCCGGCGACCGCGGCCACTTGGTCAAAGACCTGGTGCATCAACGGGCTGCGCGTGAGCATGTGGGAGAAGCCGTAGCGGTCTTGGGTGCTCTCTTTGGCCTGGGCCAGTGCCCGCTGGGTTCGGCTCTCCTGCAGGGCTTTGTCGGCCGCATCCCGCAGCGCGCCGGGCTGGATCGGCTTTGGCAGGTAGTCCTGGGCGCCACTTCGGAGCGCGTCCACGGCACCAGGCAGACTGGGGCTGCTGGCCAAGACGATCACGGGCACGCCGCGGCCGCGCTGCAGGAAGACCTGGAGGGCGCGGGCCGCCGGGAGATCGGGCAGGTCAGTGGCCAATACCACCAGGTCTGGCGCACTACGGTGCAAGATGGAGAGCCCCTCGCGGGCAGTACTGGCGGAGCGTAGGCGGCGGTCGTCGCGGCGCAGGGCGTAGCGGGCTTGTCCCAGAACACCTGCGTCGGGCTCAACGATTAGGACCGTCTCTGGGGGCGTGCCCTCGGTGGGGTCTGTGGCATCCTGCGTACTCAAGGGTTCTCTATGTCCTCGCCTGTGGGCCCCAAGTATGGGCTGGCTCCGATCCTGACACCTCTGATCGCCTTCGGTGCACTCTTGGTGCTCTCCTGGCCGCTATTGCTGCATCCAACGGAGCTCTTGGCCAACGCCATCGGAGAGGGGAACAACCACTACTGGATGCTCTGGCGTGCCTTTGAGTCGGGACCGGTGAGCAACCTGCCAGACGGCATTCCCATCCCGATCATGGACCCTGTGAACCTGATCTGGGCGGCGCCGTGGATGTGGTCGCCAGCCTTGGCCTTCAACGCGGTGGTCTTGGCCAACATGTTGCTGGCCTTTGCCGGGGCGTGGGCGCTGGCTTGGGTGTTGGAGCTGGACTGGCGGGCCTGCATCGTCTCCGGCGTGGCCTGTATGTGTGCCCCTTTCCTGTGGGGGCTCGTCAGCTTCGGAATCACCGAGTCGCTTCCAGTTGGCTGGTTGGCTCTGGGGGTGGCTGCGCTCATTCGCCATGGGCAGCAAGGCCTGCATCGTTGGTGGGTCTGCGCTGGCATCTGCATCGGCGCATTTGGGCTCTCGGGCTGGTACCACGCCGCCTTTACGGTCCCAGTGATGCTGGTCTTGGCTCCCTGGTTGGCCTGGAAATACCGACGCCCATTGGGCTTGGTGGGTGCTGGCCTCATCACCGTGGCGATGTGCGTTCCGGCGCTCCTCGAGTTCCTGGCCGTGCGCGATTTCTGGAGTTCTCGCTGGTTCAACCCCGAGCATGCACCGCCGGCCTTCTACCCAGACTGGCGGCACATGCCGCGTCGGGGGGCGGACCTGGCCAACTTCTTCCTGCCCAGCCTGGAACGCGTCGCAGTCTCCAAGAGCGTCTATCTGGGCTTGGTGACGGTGGGCTTGGCGCTCTTCGGAGGGAAGAAGGCGCGCATCTGGCTGGGTGTGGTCGCGCTCTTGCTTCTCTTTGCCCTGGGTTTCTGGCTCAGAATCGGAGGCAACACCATCATCGGTGGAATCCAGATTCGCCTGCCCGCCAGCTGGTTGACCGATGCGGTTCCGGCCTTCGAGGGCATCACTCACTGGCATCGCGCCATTGGGCCAGCGCTTCCCTTTCTCTCATTGGCCGCGGCCTTTGGAGCCCACCGCTTGATTCAGAAGTGGGGCAGGGCTTGGATTCCTCTGACCCTCCTGTTGCTCCTGGAGTCCATCCTTCTCAGCCAAACGCCCTGGCCGCGGGATCTCACGTCCACCCAAGCCCCTCAAGTGCTGGTCGATTTGCCTCCAGGCGCACTGGCCATCTTGCCCTTCGACAACGCCCCCATCATCGGCGAATCGGAGGCCCCCCGGCGCTACAACCTCTGGCAACCCAGCTTGGACCGGGCCATCACTGAAAACTATGAAGGCGCGGACGCCGCCTTGAAGATCAGCGCTCTGCTCTCTGCCAGCAACCACCTCTGCCAGGTCCCCAACAACGAGGACGGTCGCTTTCGCTATCCCAAGAAGCTTCAGGATCCCGAGCGCGCCCGCGTTGAAGGCGATCGGGGGCTAGGGAAGCTTGGGGTGCGCTACGTCTCCCTGCACCGAGACTTGTGTCCGGGCTACCCCGATGCGCATGGCTTGCTGGAGGAGGTCCTGGGTCCCCCGATGCTGGAGCAGGAGGGGATCGCGGTTTGGGAAGTGGAGTAGGCTTGGCCATGCTCATCTTGTCCCTGCTCGCCTGCCGAATCGAGGTCGGAAACCAAGCCCAGAATCAAGGCCCCAGCGAGGGCCCTGTGGAGCTCTGGGTCTACACCTCCATGTACCAGTCCGTTCTCGATGAGCTGGACCCGATGCTGCTCGAGGAAATGCCCGGGGTCGAGGTCAAGTGGTTCCAGTCTGGCTCGGAGAAAGTGGCCCAGCGGCTAGAGGCCGAATGGGCCGCTGGAGGGTCTGATGCCTGCGTGCTGATGACCTCGGACCCTTTCTGGTACCAGGCCTTGACCGAGCGCGGCGCCCTACGGCCCTACGTCTCTCCCCAAGCCTTGGCGCTGGATCGACAGTGGGTCAACGCCACCTACACCACCGCACGCCTGTCCACGATGGTGCTGGCCGTGCATGAAGGACTGGTGCCTGAAGAGGAGCAGCCCAGCAGCTTCGAGGACCTGATGGACCCGCGCTTTGAAGGACGGCTGTCCACACCGGATCCCCTCAGCAGCGGGACCACCTTCACCACCATGGCCTTTCTGCAAGATGCCTACGGTTGGACCTACTTTGAGACCCTGCGCGCCCAAGGGACGGTCTCAGCCGGGGGCAACAGCTCCACCCTCCAACGCATCGAGAGCAGCGAGCGACCGGTAGGGGTCTTGCTCTTGGAGAACCTGCTCAAGGCGGCCGAGAGCGACTCGCCGGCAAAGCCCATCTTCCCCAGCGATGGCGCCATCGCCATTCCGGGCCCCATCGCCATCACCAGCGAGTGCAGGCACCCCCTCCAGGCCCAGGCCTTTGTGGACTGGATGCTCTCAGAGAAGGCACAGAGCGCCATCGTTGGCGGCTACATGCACTCGCCCTTCCCAGGGGCCGCCCCGCCCGCTGGGGCGCCTCCTTTGGAGGAGATGAGCCTGCGCCCCTGGAGCGCTGAGTTCACCCAGAAGACCGCATCTCAGGCCGAGTCCCTCAAGGAGCGATACGCCGAGATCGTCACCGGCTCGGGTCAGTAGATGCGGGTCTGGCTGGAGCGTGTGGGCCTTGGAAGGCTGGTGGTGTTGGGGCTCTCTGGGCTCCTGCTGCTCGTCTTCGTGGGCGGTCCACTCGGTGTGCTGCTCATCGAAGCCATCGGCGCCGGACCCGAGGTCTGGTCGGGCGCACTGGGCAGCTCCGTCAACCGCCAAGCGGCGGTGCACACCCTCCAGTTGGCGCTTGGAACCTTGGCCTTCACCTTGGTCTTGGGCATCCCCCTGGGATGGCTCTTTGGAGCATCGGACCTGCCCAAGCGCGACACCTGGCGGGCGCTGTGCACCTTGCCTTACGTCATCCCGCCCTACATCGGCGCCATCGCATGGATCCACCTGGCGAACCCAAGCTCGGGGGCCTTGAACAAGCTCTTCGGAGGCGAGCTCTTCAACATCTACTCCGTGCCCGGCATGGTCTGGGTTCTGGGACTGGCCTTTACGCCCTTCATCTTCATGGCCGTGGCGTCCTCGCTTGAGCGCATGGATCCCACCCTGGAGGAGGCGGCACGCATCTCGGGCGCCGGTCCACTGCGCGTGTTCTTTGGGGTCACGCTCCCCCTCTCGCTACCAGCCCTGGCAAGCGCCGCGAGCTTTGTGACCGCGGCATCAGCCGCTTCCTTTGGTGTGCCCTACCTGCTCTCAACCGGTGCGGCCCAGCCGCGCTGGGTGCTGACGACCCGCATCTACCAGGCCCTTGACCTTGCCCCGGCGACTGGCCGGCCACTGGCTGTGGCGCTCTCCGTGGGGCTGCTGGCCATCGGTGTGGGCTTGCCTGCGCTCGGACGTCTGCTCGAAGGCAGCCGAAGCTTCACGACCGTGACTGGAAAGGCTGCCCGAGGGGGACGCTGGTCTCTTGGGGCCTGGCGAATTCCGGCTCAGGCCTTTGTGGGGATCTACGCGACGATGGGTGTCGTGCTGCCGCTGGGCACGCTCTTGGCCACGAGCATGATGGGGAACCTCGGCGGCGGCTTGGCCCTGGAGAACCTCAGCTTCGACAACTACGTCAAAGTGCTCACGGGCGACCAGGCCCCCCACGCGCTCTTCAACAGCCTGATTCTGGCGGCCGGAGCGGCCTCTGCTGGGGTCATCTTGGGCACGCTGGTGGCCTACCTGCGGGAGCGCACGAACACCCCGGGTCGTGGCTTTCTCGCTTGGCTGGCGGCCTTGCCCTACGCCGTGCCGGGCACCGTTCTGTCCCTGGGCTTCATCCTGGCCTTCTCCCAGCCAATCTCACTGATTCTGGCCGAGAACCTTCGCTTTACCCTGGACCTAAAGGACACCCTTTGGATTCTGGGGCTGGCCTACATGGTCAAGTTCCTGGCCTTTCCCGTGGGCAACGCCCGCTCCGGCCTGCTGGCCTTGCATCCTTCCCTAGAGGAGGCCGCCCGCATGTCCGGCGCCACTTGGGGCAAAGCGCTGCGGGACGTGACCTTCCCCTTGCTGCGGCCCAATCTCATCGCAGCTTGGCTCTTGGTCTTTCTGCCGGCCTTCTCAGAGATCACCATGAGCATCTTGCTCTTCGGTCCGGACACCCCGGTCGTGGGCACCCTGCTCTTCAACCTCCAGGCATACGGGGACCCGCCCGGGGCCGCCGTCCTGGCCGTGCTCGTCGCGGTCTTGGTCCTGGGGGGAAACCTGCTCGCGCGACGCCTATCTGGCGGCAAGGTGGGGTTGTAGATGC
Organism: uncultured Pseudomonadota bacterium; assembly: GCA_913060515.1. Lineage (GTDB taxonomy): Bacteria > Myxococcota_A > UBA796 > UBA796 > CAJQPC01 > CAJQPC01. Next base: position 11,366 of record CAJXRZ010000080.1, read on the forward strand.
CCGTTCAAGTTCAGCTCGATTCTCTCCACAAGCGCTTCGGGGACGTGCACGTCGTTCGCGGACTCTCCCTGAACATCGATCAGGGGGAGGTTCTCTGTCTGCTGGGTCCAAGCGGCTGCGGCAAGACCACGACTCTGCGCATGGTGGCCGGACTGGAAGTGCCCACCGACGGCGAGGTCAGCATTGGCGGGACGCGCGTCTCCGGACCAGGGCTCTTCGTTCCCCCCGAGAAGCGGCGCTTGGGCATGGTCTTTCAGAGTTACGCGGTCTGGCCGCACCGAAACGTCATAGACAACGTGGCTTATCCATTGGTGTTGGAGGGCAGGGGAGATGCCCAGGAAAAGGCCAGGGCGGCGCTGGAGCAGGTACAGCTCGGCGGGCTGGAGGAGCGGTATCCTCACCAGCTCTCCGGTGGACAACAGCAGCGGGTGGCCCTTGCGCGGGCCCTTGTGGCAGAGCCGCAGGTCCTGCTCTTGGACGAGCCCCTCTCCAACTTGGACGCCAAGCTTCGCGAGGAGCTTCGGGACGAAATTCGAGCCCTCGTCAAGAGGATTGGTGTGACGGTCATCGTGGTCACCCATGACCAAGAAGAGGCGCTCTCACTCTCGGACCGGGTCGCGGTCATGAACGCCGGGGTCATCGCACAGTGTGCGAGTCCCCAGGACCTCTACCATCGGCCGGACAGCCGCTTCGTGGCTCAGTTTGTCGGCAAGCTCGACGCACTCCCGGCCATGGCTCTGGGGGGAGGAAGGGTGCGCGTCGGCGAGCTTGAGATTCAGGCCCATGCGTGCAAAGGGGCACCTGAGCAGGGTCCCTGCGAGCTCGGTGTTCGGCCCGAGTCCATCCACTTCGCAGAGAGCGGGCTACCCGGCGTGGTGCAGGCCGCCAGCTTCTTGGGGAGCCACGTGCGCTACCGCGTGCAAGGACAGGGATGGCAAGCGCTGGTCGACGGTGAGGCCGGTCACAGCTTGGGAGATGCAGTGCACCTCCGCCCTCAAGCCGGGATCATCCTCGGCGACTGAGGCGGAATCTACTCTGCGTAGCTGAGCCGCTACTGAAGGTCGAAAACAGCGCTCTGCTCTGGGGCTGCATCTGCCTCCCCAACGAAGGCGGAAGCCACAACGCTCAGTCCCAACCATGCCGCTGCCAAGAGCAGGAATGCGTTGAAAAGGCGGGAAGTACCGGGGGCTTCGGTGTGCTTGGTGGTAAGGGAGCGGGCCATAGGAGCCTCCAAGGGAGTTCGCGGGAGCGGCAGCAGGAACAGCGAGAGCGGGGTTCGGCAACACCTCTATGCAGGCGGCGTGCCAGCTTGCTCTTACGTTATGCTGTGTTGACATGTCAATACGTATTGCGAACCCATCGTCCTCAGACCCCGAAGCCGAGCAGATAACCGTGCTCTTCGTGTGTTTGGGAAACATCTGCCGCTCACCTCTGGCTGAGGGGCTCTTTCGGCGCTCCGTTCAGACTGCAGGGTTGGCTGAGCGATTCTTCATCGACTCCAGCGGAACCTCCCCTTGGCATGTGGGCCAGGCCCCGGACCCTGGAAGCATCGCCGTGGCTGCAAAGCATGGCATCGACATCTCCATGCAGCGGGCTCGGAACCTGCGAGAAGACGATGGTGAGCGCTTCCACTGGGTGGTCTGCCTGGACGCCAGCAACAAGAGGGTGGTCGGAGCGCGCATTGAGCCCAAGGAGCTCTTCCTGCTCAGGGACGTAGATCCCCTCAGGTCGGGGACCGGTGTGCCCGATCCCTATGGTGGGTCAAGTCAGGCCTTTGACGAGTGTTTTGAGATCATCGAGCGCTGTATGGAGCCACTCTTGGAGCGGGTGCTCCAGGTCAAGAAGCTGTCGGTTTGAGAATTTGCGTTTAGGATCTGAGCATGCACTTGACCCTTGGTATCGAAGAGCTTCAGAGCATCCTGGTTTTTGACCAAGACCGCCGCAGCCGCGCCTTCGCGCATCTGCAGCTTGGCCGTCTGGCCATCAAGGAGCATCGCCGAGATGCTGCCATTGAGCACTTCCGAGAGGCTTTGGTGCTCGACGCACACATGGACCGGGCGCGGGAGTTCCTCAAGGACCTGAGCCAAGAGCGCCCTGCCAGTGGCTTTGGCAAGCGCTTGCGTGGGCTGTTCGGCCGCTGAGCGTAGACCTTTTGTGTCTCTGCTCTGTGTGTCTCTGCTCTGTGAGTCTCAGCGCAGAGCAAGAAGGGCCGCCCATACAGAAGTATGAGCGGCCCTTTCTCTGTCTGAGGACGATTAGTCCAGGACGACCTTGTCTTCGTCGCGACGCTTGACCTCGTAGCCCTTCTCGGTCCACTGGGCCTCGATGGTGGCGTAGAAGTTGTCCACGCCGTCATCGCTCAGAGGCTCGGCGCTGATGATGACGGGCCAGGTCTCCTCGTCCATCTCGCACTTCTTGAGCTTGGGGGAGAAGGCGCTCATGCCGGCGTTTGCGTCCTCTGCGATGAGGTAGCGCTTGCCAGGCTCGTGCACCTCGGCGACGTGCAGGATGGCGGTCTTCTCGCCCTTGCACTCACCAGACTCGATGGCGATGCCGCCGTACACGAAGCTGCCACCGCGCAGGCGATCTGGGTAGATGGCTGGCAGGAGGCTGGCCGCAGCGCTGGCGGAGCCTGCGTTGGAGAGCCGGTCAGCGATGGAGCGGGCTTGCTCAGGGGGCAGGCTCTTGGCCATCGAGACCAGGGCGGTCTCCAAAGCAGCTTGGTCGTCGGCGGAGATGTCGGCGCCCAGCTCAGGGGCCACTGCGGAATCCATCGCGATGAGCACTGCGTCGAAGGGGCCGTTGTTTTCAGCAGCCTTCACGCCAGCCTTGGAGAGGGACTCCAGGCTGTCGACGCCGTTGCGCTTGACGTAGATCTCAGCGACCTTGGAGTACTTCTCGTCGTACTGCTTGGCTGGAGGCGACTCGACGGTGCTGACCATCCAGGCATCAAAGCTCTCAGCCTTGCAGGTCACCAGAGCGCCCTCCCAGCGGGAGAACTCGATGTCGCGCAGGCCAAAGTAGGCGCCTTGGAGGAAGGAGACGACCTTCTCGTTCTCGGCACACTTGCCGCCGATGGCCGCAGCCACCTCATCGCGGGCGTCGTAGTCCTTGATCAGGGAGAGCATCTCCCAGACGGGGTTCCACACGTCGTTGTTGATGGCCACCATCGAGAGAGCCACGATGCTCTCAACGTCGGCGGTCTTCTGAAGCAGGGTAGGGAAAGTCTGCTTTGCGATCTTGGCATCGCATTCGATGACCTTCTTGAACGCAGGGGCGACGGCGGCTCCTTCTTGCTTCTGGGCGGCTGCCACCTCCTTCTCGCAGGCAGCAGAGGCTGGGGCGGAAAACAGGGCTGCGGCGGCCAGGACAGGCAGGGCAATCAAGCGCTTCATGTAGGGGGCTCTCTTTTAGGGAGATTTGGGCGGCGAACTAATCGTCGAGTCGCAGATCGTCGACCCTTTGCACCCACAAGGACACGCTCTGGGTCCGGATTGTTCCCGTTCGTTGACATCGGCTTGACCGATGTAAGAATCGTGAGGGCCCAGGGTTGCGCTCAACCGCCGGTGTCGTCGCCCAGATCGCGGACCGGTGTGAAGCTCCACGGCAGCGTGACAGGGTCTCCACTGCTGGGGGTGAAGCGTAGGTCTCCGCTCAGGAGTGTTCCGTAGCCGGGGTCTTTTCCGCAGACGGCGATGACCAAGTCGAAGGCGGCGCCGGCTGGGAGTGTGCCCAAGTCCAGTGTCTCGGACTCAAAGCCCTCGATGCAGAGGTAGTCGGGGTCCCACCCTGTGCCGGTGACCGTGAGCGTGTCCTCGCCCTCGTTGCGAATCGTGACAGTGGTGGGCGCGCAGCCCCCGTCCTCACCATCGCAGTCCATTGGTTCGGCGTTGAAGTCCACCTCTCCAAAATCCAGGGTGGTGGGGCTGACGCTGATTTCGCCGTTTGAGCAGGCGATCAGAAGCAAGATCATCGGGGGTTCTCCAGGGTCCAGTTCCAGATGGCACAGCTACGGTAGAGCACCTCGGAGCGTGTGCGAAGCACTGTCTCCCAGTTGGCCCGTCGGTCGTGTCGCCGCAAGCGCAAGAGCTCCAAGCGCATTCTGCGGGTGAGCCAGCCTGCAGAGGGTGCGCTTGGGACGGAGATGGCCATGTTCGCGCTGCAGCTGCCATCCATGTGGTGTACGAGTCTGGCCAGGATCAAGGACCCAGGCTGCTCTGGGCGAAGCGGCACCGGGGCGGCGTGTACCTTCCCAGTGGGCCGCCAGCTCTCGTATAGGGGAAGCAGAGGATTCCAGTCCGCGTCCCACAGCATGGCCGGGGACTGAATGAGCGCCCCCACCGCCTTGCGATCCACCACGTCCGGTCGAGGTCTGGCGTTCCGGAATCGCAGCGCTGGGCTGCCTTCGTTGGCCATCGTCAACAGCAGCGCGGTCTGGGCCATGGCGGGCAGATGCAGGGCTCGGTGACCATGCTCTGCGTAAGGCCCCAGAAAGCGCTCCATGAGCAGTGGGGCATCGGGCACGTAGTCCTCGGCGAACTGGGCGACCTTCTCATCGCTGATGCCGCGCTCTTGAAGCAGCGGCGAGCGCCAGTCGTGGGTCAGCTCCAACTCCACCGAGAGTGCTTCCGCCTCTTCACTCAGGCTCTCGCTGCTCATCGGAATCTCTCCACGCAAGATGGCGCGGTAGCGGTCCATGAAGCGTTGGTCGGCTTCTTGATAGGCCGCCTCGCTCAGGGCTCCGTCGGTCCACTTCTGGTAGCTCTCGTAAGAAGAGGGGTCGGGGAGCCATTCGTCGGCCGCCCATTCATCCTCCGCGTACTCCTGCAGGGGCCAAGCGCTGGCGGTGGGGTGCACGATGCTCATTGGTAGCGCTCCCAAGCACTGCGCGTGGCTTGCTTGAGTCGTTCTACAAGCTCCGGTGGGGACTCAGCGCGTACCTCGGGCCCAAAGCCCAGCAGCCAGGTGATGAGCTCCTCGCTCAGGCCTACGTGCATGTGAATGCGCAGGCGGCCATCCGCCAGCTCCTCGTTCTCTTGAGTGAGGTGCCAGCGCCTCTCCCGCAAGTAGGGAGCGACCTTCGGCTCAAAGACCGCTCGGACACTGACAGGGGGCGCCTGGATGATGCCAAAGGCACCGCGGATGTGGTTCTCCGGGTCGTAGTCCTCGGGATGCTTGAACTTCTCCATGCGCAGGCGAGAGAAGCGTGAGAAGCGCTCGACGGCGAAGGTCTTGATCTGATCGACCTGGCGGTCACGTGCAAACAGGTACAGGCCTTGGCGATAGGTCGCGAGGGTCATCGGCTCCAGATCGTAGACCTTGGTCGCGCCGCTCACCTTGACGTACTCGGCCTTGGCCGCGTTGTTGTAGAGAACGGCTGTGAGCACCTCGTCCAGCAGGTCCCCCTTGTCGGCGTAGGACTTGGCGTGCTCTGGGACGGCCATGAACTTGCGGTCCAGATCGGGCGTGAGCTCCGCATGCGCACGCGCAATGGCTGGCTGGAGTCTCTCCAGGGCGTCGTCCAGGCCTTGGGCGAACTGGGTGTCGTCCAAGAAGGAGAAGAGCTTCCGGCCGAAGTGCAGGCTGAGCACTTCCGGCAGAGTCAGTTGGACTCCGGAGCGGCGGTAGCCTGGATCCAAGGAGATGGTTCGCTCAGCCCCCAGCCCCTGGTCTTGGATGGGCAGATCCAGATCCTTCAGATCGCGTAGGTAGCGACGCAAAGAACGGGCGTCCAAGTCGAAGCGACCCATCAGGTCCACGGCACGCACGCCTCCGCGGCGGGTCATCAGCTCGACGATGCGGACCATCTTCTGGCCCTTGTTCAGGTGCTGCATGTGAATTTCGCTAGGCGGGAGGGGGGGGATCGTCGCCAAGATGCCAGTAGGGATCTTGGAAATGATCGGGGAGGATCGCGAAAGAGAGGGCTGAGGATCCCCTCGGGGTGGGAATCTCTGAGGGCGGACAGTTTTTGGCTGGTCGCCGGGTGACTCTATCCGTGGGCCGAGACCCTGGACATCTGAACAGAAGTACAGTTAACCTGAACAAGAGTTCATGACTGAACGTAAGTTCATATAGAGCACAAGCCTGGAGAACCTGATGATTCTGAACCCCGAAACCGCTGACCTCCTCTTCACGGTCATTGCTTCCTGCTCCCTCCTGGGGCTCTGGGGATTGTCTGCTCTGGTGCTGCCCTGGCGGCAGAAGGAGCTGGATCAGGTGCGAACTGAGATCCACAGTTTGACCAGCCACGAGACCATGGCCCCCAGCGCTCCGGTGCTCAGCGCCGGCCACCGCCGCGCAGCTTAGTCTTCGCCCACCAAGGTGGGCACGAGCACTCCGCTGACCTCGCCGTCGTCAAAGACAGCGACAAGCCGGGCGCTCAAAAACTCAGGGCCGAAGGTAAGGGTGGACTCACGGGAGATCGCCAAGTCCTCGTCCAGGAGAATCGTCAGGGGATTGCCGGAGAGTCCGCCATAGGGCGTCTCAGGCTGCACGTCGGGGGGGAGAAATGCGGTCAGACGGCCATCGATCTGCAGGCGGCTCTCTTCGGGGAATTGCGCCAGTACAGCGGAGCATTCTGGGGTGTAGCCGGGGTAGCTGCTGTCCAGCTCACAAGGCGACTCTGGATCCTCGGGTGAGGCGCAGGACGAGACCACCAAAGAGAGCAGCGCAGCGCCCAGAGTGCGGGCAAGCTTGTAGGTGCTTTGCATGCAAGGGCTCCCCGGGCTGGAAGTGGCGGTTATGGAAGGGCCCCTTCGCAAGAGAGGCTGAGACATGAGTCGGTACCAACCTGGGGTGATCGAGCCCAAGTGGCAAGCCATCTGGGATGAGCGTCAGACCTTCAAGACCCCAGAGATCGATCCGGGGACACCCAAGTACTACGCCCTGGGCATGTTCCCATACCCCTCCGGGTCTGGGCTGCACGTGGGACACCCGGAGTCCTACACGGCCCTGGACATCGTCTCCCGCTACAAGCGCAAGCTGGGCTTCAACGTTCTGCATCCGATGGGCTGGGATGCCTTCGGACTGCCAGCGGAGCGCGCGGCAGTGCGTGACGGTCGCCATCCTCGGGACATCACCCGAGAGAACATCGCGAACTTCAAGCAGCAGCTCAAGGCCTTGGGCTTCTCTTACGACTGGGACCGAGAGATCAACACCTCGGAGCCGGAGTACTACAAGTGGACCCAGTGGATCTTCTTGAAGCTCTACGACCAGGGCTTGGCCTACTTGGCCGAGGTTCCAGTGAACTGGTGCCCAGCCCAGGGCACGGTGCTGGCCAACGAAGAAGTGCAGGACGGCCGCTACGTTGAGACGGGTGACCCCGTAGAGCGCCGCTTGATGAAGCAGTGGATGCTCAAGATCACGGTGTACGCCCAGCGTCTGCTCGACGATTTGGAGCAGGTGGACTGGCCTGAGCACGTCAAAGAGATGCAGCGCCAGTGGATCGGCCGCTCGGAGGGCGCTGAAGTGTCCTTCTCGGTGGACGGAAGCGCCTCCAGCTTCAAGGTCTTCACCACCCGCCCAGACACCCTCTTCGGCGCGACCTACTGCGTGTTGGCGCCAGAGCACGCACTGGTTGACCAGATCACCACGGAGTCACAGAAGGCCGAGGTCTTGGCCTACGTCGAGAAGGCCAAGAACCGCTCCGAGCGTGACCGCCAGGCGGGCGGAGACCGGGAGAAGACCGGTGTGTTCACGGGCGCCTATGCGATCAACCCAGTCAATGGGGCCAAGCTCCCGATCTGGGTCGCGGACTATGTCCTGATCACCTACGGCACCGGCGCAATCATGGCGGTTCCAGCTCACGATGAGCGGGACCATGCCTTTGCCAAGACCTTTGATTTGCCCATCATCGAAGTGGTCCAGTCCCCAGCGGATCACGATGCGCAAGAGAGCGCCTGGAGCGGCGACGGTTTGTCCGTGAACTCCGGTGACTTTGACGGTCTCAAGGTCGACGACTTCAAGCGTCGCATCATCGACTGGTTGGAGGCTGAAGGCCACGGCAAGGGCCGCATCCAGTTCAAGCTGCGCGACTGGCTCTTCTCCCGTCAGCGCTACTGGGGAGAGCCCTTCCCTGTGCTCTTGGACGAGGCTGGAAACCCCTCTGTGGTCGATCCAGACGCCTTGCCGGTGACTTTGCCGCACATCGACGCCTACAAGCCCACCGCAGACGGACAGCCGCCTCTGGCACGCGCTGGACAGGACTGGCTCTTCGTCGACGCCGACGGCAAGCAGCTCACCCGCGAGACCAACACCATGCCCCAGTGGGCTGGAAGCTGTTGGTACTACCTGCGCTACATGGACCCACACAACACCGAACTGCCCTTCTCGGAGCAGGCGGAGAAGTACTGGGGCCCCGTAGATCTCTACATTGGCGGCGTGGAGCACGCGGTCTTGCACCTGCTCTACGCGCGCTTCTGGCACAAGGTGCTCTTTGACTGTGGATTGGTCTCCACGCCAGAGCCCTTCAAGAAGCTCTTCAACCAGGGCATGATCTTGGCGTACAGCTTCCGCGATGCCAACGGGAAGTACTACTACCCGGAGCAGGTGGAGCAGGCGGAAGACGCCTCCTGGGTGACCAAGGAAGGCGCTGTTCCGGTCGAGACCAAGATCGAGAAGATGTCCAAGTCTCGCTTCAACGTGGTCAACCCCAATGACGTGGTCGCCGAGTACGGCGCCGACGCCTTGCGCATCTACGAGATGTTCATGGGGCCCTTGGAGCAGGTCAAGCCTTGGCAGATGTCTGGTGTGGAAGGGGTCTACCGATTCCTGGCTCGGGCTTGGCGTCTCTTCATTGACGAGGACAGCGGCGAGCTGCACACCTACATTCGCTCGGACGTAAAGGCCGATGCGGATCTGCGCCGCAGCCTGCACACGGCCATTCAGCAAGTGACGCATGGAATCGAGGAGCTGCGCTTCAACGGCCCCGTCTCTCGCATGATGGAGTTCGTGAAGCTGGCCACTGCGCGAAAGGAGCTGCCCAAGCATGAGCTGGAGCTCTTTGTTCAGATTCTGGCGCCCTACGCGCCCCACATCGCAGAGGAGCTCTGGGAGAAGCTTGGCCGTAGTGAGCCACTGGCGACTTTCCCTTGGCCACAGGTGGACCCCAGCGCGTTGACCCAGGACACGGTGAAGATCGCTGTTCAGGTCCAGGGCAAGCTGCGTGGCACCTTGGAGGCTCCCAAGGACGCCTCAAAGGACGAGCTCTTGGTCCTGGCCAAGGAGATTGAGAACGTCGCGCGCTTCTTGGATGGCATGTCCATCGTGAAGGAGATTGTTGTGCCCGGTCGCTTGATCAACTTCGTGGTGCGCCCAGGCTGAGTCCCTCCTCCCCACGCCTCGGCGTGGGGAGAGGCTGGGAACCGAGCAGTTGGTGCAGGCGGCGCAAGGATTCTGCGCTGGCTTCTCTGTGGGATTCAGGTGGGATCCAAGGCAACCCCTGGCTATACTCCTGCAGTCAAGTCTTGACGTGTCCAGTCCTCTGCCCGGTGCGCCCCATGGATCCCGCTGTCGATCCCTTTCATCCCCTCATTCGCTTGGTTGACCGCTACCGCCGCGAGGTCCATGCCTTGCAGCCTGGAGCCTCCGACGACGCCATCCGCGCCGCTGAGCGTCACTTGGGACATCGTCTTCCCATGACTCTGGGTGGATTTCTCCGTCGCTGGAACGGAGGCGTGCTCTTTCGCGGTGCCCTCTTGCTTCGCGGAAGCAGTGAGCTGGCCTCTCCGCGCGAGGACCTCCCGGGACTGGTTGCTTTTGCGGACCTTCCTGGCGGTCCAGGGACAGAGACCCGGACCTTTGTCTATGCCCACGATGGGCGAGGCGAGTTCGTCTTTGGTGAGCTCCAAGATGGCGTCATGGTCCCAACCAACGACCGCTTCGACCGCTGGCTCAAGGCCACCCTTCGCATCCTGGATGAGGACCTCTTCGATGCTGGGCAGGTGCTCGAGGCACGACTGGATTGTGATCCTGAAGGCGGTCACCTCTTGCTCCAGCGCGCGGAGCTTGCGCTGCGAGAGGGGGACCCCCTCAAAGCACGCCGGGACCTGCAGCGGGCAGTTGCCGCCGATCCGGGCTTGATCGCGGCTTGGCAACGCTTGGGCGAGAGCCACATGGCCGACGGAGACAAGGGCCAAGCCCGCTTTGCGCTCTTGCGTGCACTGCGTGCCAGCCGTACGCCGCTGCCCTTTACTGGCGCTCGTATGCTCTCGGCGGACGGCCTGGCTGTCTTGGAGCGGCTCTTTCCGGTGGGCGACCGTGGGTGGGAGCAGGAGCTCCACAGCTTCTTGGAGGAGCGTGTCAGCGACATCCGGACGCCCCAAGGTGCAGCCCTCTACGAGGCTGCAGTGCTGGCCTCCGCGCGCATCCTGCTCGTTCAGAGCGCCCGGGTGGACCTGCGAAACCTACTGGTTCAGTCCATCGAGCGGGCGCGTAGCTTCGCTCAGGCCCAGAGCCTCAGCGGCCTGATCCTTCGCTTGGTGGATGTGGAGACCGATCTCGGTCTCCACAACGAGGCCGAACGCCGTCTGCGCGGCCTGCTGCGCGGGGCCGATGAGGGGCTGCGGGCACGCGCCCACTTGGCCTTGGCTCGCATCGCCGTTCGTCGTCAGGAGCCTTGGGCCGATGACATCTTGCGCAGCGCACGGGGAGGACTGACGCGTCCCGCAGACAAAGCCCGGGCGCACCTACTGCGTGGGGAGCGTCAGCTCCTTCAGCAGAACCTTGCCGAGGCCCAAGCCGCCTATGTAGAGGCCGACCCCTGGGCCGTCCAGGCCTCGGACCGCGGGCTTCAGGGCGCCGTGTGTATCGGCCTGGGAGACGTGCTCCGCCTCCAGGGCCACTTGGACCAAGCCGGAGAGGCCTACCGGGTCGCGGCCCAGCACGCTGAGTCTGCAGCGGACCCTGAGCTGGCGCTGCGTGTTGAGCTTCGAGGTGGAGATCTGAACTTGGCCCTGGGCAACCGGGGCGAGGCCTTGGACACCTTCATGCGGGTCGCCGCGGGCTACCGCAAGCTTCAGCTGCCTTTGCGGGAGGCCTGGGCGCTCCTGCGGGTCGCCCGAATCGCACCACAGTCCCAAGCAGAGGAGGCACTGCGCATCGCGCGTCAGCGCTTCATGGACCCAGGTATCCAGCTCGCCGCAGGCGTCGGTGCCTGTGATGCGCTGCTCGGCGAGCCTGGCGCATCTCTGAGTTGGCACATGGCCTCCAGCGCCGAACATGCCCGCGCCCGCCAAGAGGCACAGCGGGCCCGGCCACCCTTGGTTCGTGCCGATGCGGACCGCCCAGAGCGCCGCTTGGCCACCCACCGAATTGCCATCTCCGCAGCAGGGCAGGGCGTCGTGGACGCTCTGGCCACGGAGCTGAGCGCCGGTGTTCGTGAGCTCAGCAATGCCCACGCTCGGGCCTCGGACCCCACGGTCGTGCGCTATGTCGCGGCCGTCGATTTGCTGGCCTACCACCGCAGCTATGCCGCGGCCCAGGTCTTGCTCTCTCAACTCTTGGAGCATCGTCTACCTGAGCTGCCTTCTCGGGCCCTGCGTGGGGCCATCACGCGCTCGCCCAATGCGGCCTTGGTCGACGGTCTGCTCGCCGCTGTAGAGCGGGTGCAGGACCCCTTGGCAGCGGCCAACGCCGCGGAGATCCTTGGTTGGCGACGGGAACGGGCAGCCGCAGAGGCCCTGCGCTCCATCGCCTCCACACCACGGTCTCGGAACTTGCGACGGGCGGCTGTCGTGGCCTTGGGCCGCATTGGAGATCGAGAGGCGGTCCATGATCTGCTGCCTCTCTTGGACGCCCCTGAGCTCGCCGAGGATGTGGCCATCGCGCTGCTTCTGCTCGGCGATCGACGCGGGGTGGACTTCCACGGTCAGGCGCTGGCCAGCGGACAAGAGATGAACTCTCCTCCTGGAGAGATCGTGGGCCGCTACGGTGGTCCTTCCTATCTGCTGCTCCTTTTGGGAACGGCCGCAGGCGAGGGCACCCGCGCTCTGGCTGCTCTTCAAGGCCTGGGCTACCTGGGCGATGCCCGGGGAATCCCACGGCTCTTGGGCTCGTTGGCCTCGCGCGACCGGAGCAAGGTTGCCGTCGCCAGCGCTGCGCTGGAGCTCATCACTGGCCATCGAGAGGATCCCGATGAGCCGGGTGTACACGCTCGCTGGGAGCGCTGGTGGGAAGAGAAGGGGAGTAGCTTGGAGGAAGGCCTACGCTTCCGCTACGGGCAGATCCTGACCCCAGAGGTGCTGGTACAGGCCCTCGGCCACGATGATGCATTGGTGCGCCGGGGCTCATACGATGAGCTGGTCATCAGCACAGGCGAGAGCCTGCCCTTCGACGCTGAGGGACCCTATCGCTTGCAGGTCGCGCACCAGAGGGCCTGGAAGCAGTGGAGCCGTCAGAACAGTCACCGCTTCCCGGCTGGGAACTGGTGGTTCGACGGGCAAACCATCGGCTGAGATGGAAGCTCAAGCCTCAGCCCGGTGCCCGAGCACTGAGCTGGGCCTGTGACGCTCAGCCCTCAGCCCTCAGCCCTCAGTCTTCAGACTTCTGGGTACTGAGGCAGGGGGTCGGTGCAGTCCACGCGCGCCAGCGCCTGGGCTTGGCTGAGCTGTAGCTCCAAGTCCAGGATGGCCCGGTTGGCCATGCGGAGCTGAAAGCGCAGCTCCTCGATCTCTTGGCGCGCGTTGCGCAGGGCGACACGATTGGCGCGCTGGCGGGGGTCTTTCGCGCGCTCAGAGACCCGCTGCTTGAGCTGGTCTCGCTCGGCGGTCACTTCGGCCAGGTGCGCCTGGAACTCCAGGTTGTCGGACAGGCTGGCCTCGGCTGCGGGCTTGAGCGCAATGAGCTTGCGTTGGGCGTTGGCCAAGTCTTCGTGCAACCGCCGCTGTTGCGCCCGCACGTGGGTCATCTCTTCCGCTTGGTTTCGCAAGTGCGTGTGCATGCTGAGCACGGCCAGGGCTGGATCTGCAGGAATCTGCTCGTCTTCTGGGGCCAGCATCCTTGCCACACCTCTTGCTCGCGCGCCGATGTCAGCAAGTTGGCGGCGTTGTGCGCGTAGCTCTCTCTCGGCCCCAAGCAGACGCTTGCGTGCGTCAGCCAAGCGCCGGCTCTGCCAGCTGCTCGACCAGACCCAACCCCCGATGAGAGGGCCGGCGACGGCCAGGACGGTCAAGATTACGACCCAAACGGGAGCCATTAGGAGTGCCTCGTGGGGCTATGGTGACAGGCACGCGAGCTGGCGTGCAAGGACTATTTGGACTTTGCCCTAGAAGCGTAGCTTGTAGGGGTTCTGCGTTTTCTTGGCCATCTGACCCTTTGCCTTCTCCTTCGCTTCCTTTAGGTACTGCTGAAAGGTCTCGTTGTCCGGCTCGAATGACAAGGCGAACTGAACGTTCATGGCGCAGCCGTTGAAGTCTTCGTCGCGCCAGTTTTGCAGAGCCAAGCGCCAGTACTTTGCGCCCTTCTCCGTACGCGCGGCTTGCGCCGGATCGGATGCGGCTTTGCCCGCGGAGCGCGCGTCGGCCTGTCCGTCTTCGCTCAGTCGTAGCTGGCCTTGGGCCAACTCCGCGTCGTAGGCACGCCGCTTGTCTGGATCTTTGAGCACCCGGTAGGCCTCGTTGATGGTGCGGTAGATCTCCGTGCCCTTCTTTGTGATGCCCTTGTCTCCAAGTCGAGAGAGGCGATCTGGGTGCCGACTACGGGACTCTCGGCGGAAGGCGGTCTCAAAGGCCTCGGGGCGGCAATCTGGCTCAACCAGCAGCAGCTTGTAGTAGCTCAGCTCGTCCAGGAGACCGTGCAGTGTCTCGATCTCGATGCGCTGACGCATTTTGCTGTCCATTGGGGTCTCCAAGCTCGGAATTCTCAAGATGGCCTAAAAGCCCAGTTCGTCAAAGCGCATCTCCTGAACTTCCTCTTCTGTCAGGCTGGAGCTCGCTTCGATTCGCAGGTCCCGGGTGGTGCCGGAGTCCAAGTCTTCGGCCACCACACTGACCAGGCCGTCCGTGTCGATCTCAAAGCCGATGCGCACGCGCACCTCCCCCCGTCTGGCGGCGCGCAGGCGGTCCAGGACAAAGGCTCCGAGCTTCTCGTTGTCCCCGGCCATGCGGCTCTCGCCCTGGTAAACGCTCACCCGAACCTCGGTCTGGTAGTCCTGCGCGGTGTGGAAGACCTTCGAGGCATCGGTGGGGATGGGGGAGTTGCGTGGGATGAGGATCTCGCAGAATCCGCCGGCAGTCTTGATTCCCAGGGACTGGGGGGTGACGTCCACGAGCACACTGCTGCCTGCATCGGGGTCATCCGAGGTCAGGTTGTGCGCCTGGATGGCTGCGCCGATGGCCACCACCTCGTCTGGGTTGATGCCGGTGAAGGGCTCTTTGTTGAAGTAGTGCATCACCGCATCGCGAATGACGGGCGCCCGGCTCATGCCGCCGACCATCAACACGTGGTCGATCTGGCGCGCAGACATGCGTGCCTGACCCAGGGCATCGTCACAGGTCAGGAAGGTCTTTTGGACCAAGTGATTGACGATCCCGGCATAGTCGGAGCGCGTCATCACGGTGCTCAGGCCGATGGGCTGCCCATCCGGGCCTCGCACCACGTCCGGGACCTCGATCTCCACCATGTCCGTGGTGCTCAAGGCGACCTTGGCCCGCTCCGCGGCGCTCCGCAGCTTCATCTTGGCGGAGCGGTTGTCCCGAATGTCCAGGCCGTGCTCTTGCTCAAATTGGTGTAGCAGGTGTTCGGCTGCGGCGTAGTCGAAGTCGTCTCCGCCCAAGAAGGTGTCGCCGGCCGTGGAGACCACCTCGAAGATGTCGTCGTCGATGCGCAACACGCTCACGTCAAAGGTGCCACCTCCAAGGTCGTAGACCACGATGTGCTGACGTTTGCTTTTGTTGAAGCCGTAGGCGAGGGCAGCGGAGGTGGGCTCATTGATGATGCGCAGGCACTGGAGACCTGCGATGGTCGCAGCGTCCTTTGTGGCCTGGCGCTGGTGGTCGTTGAAGTAGGCCGGGACTGTGATGACCGCTTGGTCAACGGTCTCGCCCAGAGCCTTCTCTGCGATCTCCTTCATGTGGCGCAGCACCATGGCGCTCACCTCAGGCAGGGCCAGGACACGGTCGCCGACCTTCACCCGGGCGTCTCCCTTGGGACCCTCAACGATGTCAAAGGCGCTGTTGCGCTGGATTCGCGCCACGGTGTCGCTGTCGAAGCGCCGTCCGATGAGGCGCTTGGCCGAAGCCACGGTCGACTGTGGCGCGTAGATCTGGTTTCGGCGGGCGCGGTGTCCGACCACGACGCTCCCAGTGCGCCCGAGGGCGACCACCGAAGGCTGTGTCTTGTTCCCCTGGTCGTCGGCGAGAACCCTTGGCTCCCCATCCACAACCACAGCCACGCAGCTGTTTGAGGTCCCCAGGTCGATGCCGATTGCGGCTCCCATTGGCAGGCTCCTCCTTAGTCGGACGCCAAGGGTAGCAGGGGGGCCAGCGCTTGGTGCATCTGCTCATGGATCAGGCCGTTTGTAGCCAGGACCCGTGGGGCGGAGATCTGCAGGGGACTGCCGTCGATGTCTGTGAAGCGGCCCCCGGCCTCGCTCAAGATCAAGCAGCCTGCGGCGACGTCCCAAGAGCTCAGGTTGAACTCCCAGAAGCCGTCCAGCTCTCCACAGGCCACGTGGCAGAGGTCAAGGGCTGCAGCGCCTGCCCTGCGGAAGCCTTGGCTCTTCTCGAGCATGACCTTGAGAAAGCGGAGGTAGTCGTCCGCGTGCTCCCTACGGTCCACTGCGAATCCGCTGGCGACCAAGGAATGGGAGAGGCGGTCGACGGCAGAGACCTGGATCCTGCGGCCGTTGCAGGTGGCTCCCTGCCCACGACTTGCGGCGAAGAGACGGTCGCGTGGGATGTCGTAGACCACGCCGACCTCGAGCACGCCTTCGACCTCCAGGGCGATGGAGACTCCGTAGCTGGGGAAGCCGTGAACAAAGTTTGTCGTGCCATCCAAGGGGTCGACGATCCAGCGCGTGCTCGCGTGCTCGGCGCCGCCGCCCTCTTCCGCAAAGACCGGCACGCCGCTCTCGCTGAGGATCTCGCGGATTCTCTCTTCAGCGCCAAGGTCAACCTGCGTGACGAGATCGACGGGTCCCTTGTGTGCCACAACGCCAGGCTGCTGGCTGGCGATCCATTTTCCCGCGCTTAGGGCTGCTTGTTTGGCTCGCTCGAACATGGGCTCTCCAGGACCAGGGTGACCGGCCCGTCTGCCAGGGCGCTGATCTGCATGTCGGCGCCAAAGCGACCCCGCGCAGTGGGTACGCCCTCGGCCGCCAAGAGATCGCAGAACTTCTCCCACAAAGGTTCAGCCAGGGCTGGCTTTGCAGCGCCAATGAAGCTCGGGCGCCGGCCCTTCCGGCAGTCTCCATACAAGGTGAACTGAGAGATGCTGAGCGCGCTTCCTTCCACGTCGAGGATGGAGAGGTTCATGCGGTCTTGGGCATCCGGGAAGATCCGCAAGCCGGCGATCTTCTTGGCCAGCCACTTGGCGTCTTTCTCGGTGTCACCAGGGCCCACGCCGACAAGGAGCAGGAGCCCACGCCCACAGGCGCCGACCACTTGCTCGTCTACTTGAACTTCTGCGTGGTGGACCCGCTGAAGAACCACCCTCATGAGGGGCCGCTGCAGAAGATGTCTTCACCGGTGATCCCGCAGCTCACCCGACCGCCCTTGGAGACGGTGACGGCACCGCGGGCGCCGTCGGCCTCGACCACACAGGTCACCGTGCCCTTGAAGTCCATGCGTACAGCGCTGGAGAACTTGGTGCTCTGACCGTCGCCACATCGAAGGGTGGCCTTCTTCTTGGATGGGAGGGAGATCTTGACCTCGTAGCTGGCTCCCGGAAGCACGATGGCTTCGGGCTCAGGCTCAGGAGCCTTGGGTGTGCTCGCTGTCGAGGTCGTGTTGCCCGTTCTGCTGCCAGAGCTGCTGCCCGTGCTGGTGCTTCCGCTTGTGCGGGAACCGGAGCTGCCCGATGTGCTCCCGCTTGTGCTGCCTGTGGTCTTGCGGGGCTCAGGTTGCTTCTTGGGCTCAGGCTCCTTCCGAGGCTCTGGCTCTGGCTCTGGCTCTGGTTCATCGACAGGCAAAGGCTCGGGCTTGGCGGCGGTGCCCGTGTCGAGCACAGCCTCGCTCTTGCGCTCATGAGGGTCTTCGTCCGGATCGGCGTACACAATGGGTGAACCCCGCTCGGTGTCTGTCTCTTATACACATCTCCGAGCCCACGAGACAGGCAGAAATCTCG
>CAJXRZ010000081.1 GCA_913060515.1 uncultured Pseudomonadota bacterium
TCTACACTATCCTCTTCGTCGGCAGCGTCAGATGTGTATAAGAGACAGGTCCACGCCCATCTCGCGCAGCTCCTTCACCCAGCCCTCATCCACCCCTGGGGTGCTCAGGACCGCCATCGGCTCGGCCTTCCACTCCAAGCCACGCACGCGGATCCTTCCGGAGCGGCTGCGCAGAAAGCCCGGCCAAGAGGCCTTCTCCAACCACTTGCTGGTGTCGGCGGCGGGGAAGCGAACGCGGATTCGCAGGCCGAAGAGCGGACCGAGCGCGTCCACGTTGGTGTTGGCGCTGCGGCCGAAGATGGGTGCGTGGGCCCCGCCGAGATCGATCTCGCTGTGGCCGGCCCGCAGTCCCTCCGTGATGCGCCAGAGGATCTGGGTGCGAGCAAACCAGCCTTGGCGGTCCTCTTCCTCTTCCAGCCAACGTGCAGAGAGCACTGGCCCCGCCGCGCTGAGGACCTGCTTGTAGACGCTGCGCAGTGTGGAGAGGGCCCGCGCAACATGGGCGTCCACAGGCAGGACAATGTCGCCCTCCTCATCGCTGAGCCGGAGGAAGAGACCGTCCTGGCTCAGCACACGGGGGGCCTCCCCCAGCAGAGGCTCCAGTGAGCTGAGGCTCCAGCCCGCTTGGGCGTAGCCATGGAGCACGCCGCGTGCCCGATCGCTGTTCCAGCTCTTTGGCACGACCAGGGTGCCCGCTCCGCCGAGCTGAACGCCGGCCCAGCTCGCGGAAGCGCGGGCCAAGCCTGCGACGCTGGGAACACGAGGGAGCATGTCCAGCTGCCCCTGCGCTGGGAGCAGGCTCAGGGTGGGCGTTCCCGCGTAGTTGTCGGCTGGCAGCCAACAGGCCTCGCGCTGGATCAAGCCGCTCAAGGACACTCTGGCCTCGGCTGCGCCAGGGATCCCAGAGTGTTGGGCGTGTTGCGTGCCTTGGGCAGAGAGCGCTGTATGGGCGCCAAACCACCCCTTCTCCAACTGCACCCCCAAGGGGCCGCTCAGGCCACGCACCCAGCGTTGGGGGCCACACCCTGCAATCAGCACGCGCTCGCTCGCCACACCACGCTCCCGGTCAGCAAGCCTATCGCGCCGGCCCACCTCGCGTGAACGAGGGGTTATCTTGGTGACATGAGTGCACAGGAAGGCAGCAACGCCGGTTTCAAGCTGGCCTTGAGCGCAGGGGCTCTGGGTCTGATGGGTATGGCTGCCCTGGGCAGCCTGCTGCTCTTCGCCGCTATCGCAGGCGGAATCGTCGCGATGCTCCTGGCCATGATGCCCGGGGACGCCGTCTCCAGCGTGGCTCTGGACCCCAGCACCCCTGGCCAGATGGCATGGACCGAAGGGGAACACGCTCAAGAGATCTGGCTGGAGGTCGACCTCTCCCACCACTTTGACAGTCCATGGTTGGAGGGCGAGTTGGTGGTGGACGGCCAGAGCCATCCGGTGTCCTTCAGCGGGGACGCGGTCCTGGCCGGTGACAGCGGAAAGATGACCGCCAACTGGCGCAGCGACGGGGATCACGTCCAAGGCTGGACGCGCGTGATGGAGCTGGAGCCTGGGGGGAGTGGCAGTCCGCATGAGATCGAGGCCGTCCTGATCCCGGGGCAGAGCACCACGCCGCGCATTCTGCGCTTACACATTGTGGACTGCGACAACTGGTCCTGCGACCCCCACCGACTCTTCTAAAGCCCGGAGCTGCCGTGTCCTTCTTAGACGACTTCCTCGCAAAGGCCCGCGGCAAGGGCGAAGACGCAGCGGCGGAGGCTGCGGCCAAGGCGGCTGCAGCGGCAACGGCGGCGGCCATGGAGAAGGCGGCCCATGAGGCGGTCGACGACTTGGAGAAGCACTTGGTGGGCGACCTGGAAGAAGTCCAGGCTCAAGACGCTGCTCTGGAGAAGCGCGCCCGTGCACGTCAGGACGCCAACGAGGCCAGCCGGGCCCAGTTCCACAAGGACCGCATGGAAGGAAAGAGCCGGGCCGAGCAGGAGCTCGCTGCGCTCAAGGCCGCGATGAAGAAGGACTAAACCTCAGTCCTGCAGCGGAGTGAGCCCGCCGGGCCCCACAAAGTCCAAGGCAATGGGCAGCTTGTCCAGGTGGGTGGAGATCATGCGCGCCATGCCCTCGCTGGGCAATGTCATGCGCATCTGCAGCACGGGCCGACCCTGGTAGTCGCCGCCGTCGATCACTTCCTGTAGCCACTGAATGTCTCCTGGAGGCAGCCCCTGGCCAGGAGTAGGCGCGCAAGAGAGCAGCAAGGTCTGACTGGCTTTGTGGTAGCCGACCACTTGGATCAGCCGCTTGCTTCCCGCCGATGCCGCCCGATCTCGGCCAACGGCCAGGGCGCCAGCGTCCCGGAGCACGCTCTGAATCCCGCCAGCGCCGATCACCACACAGAAGGGCATCACCTTGGCGTGGGCCTCGGCGTAGTAGAGGTGGGCAGCCCAAGTCTGGAAGGCCTTCAGACCTGGCCCTTCCAGTGGACGCATCAGGAGAATGCCGCGGCGCGGACAGGCTGCCGCCAAGCGCTCACTGCCCAAGCGCTCCATGGCCAGGGCGGGCAGCTCGGGGTTCAGGATCTGCTCGCTGGCGAAGTCGCCCTTTCCAACCAACAGGGGCGCATCGGCGGCATTCTGAAGGCTCCAGCTCACCTTGGAGCGACCCAGATTTCCCATGGCGACGTTGGCCACCTGGAGGAGCTGCATCTCATTGAGCTCCTCCTGGGGTGGGAAGATGATCTGGTCAGGCAGATCCCGGCAGAGCGCCACCCAGGGCATCTCTGGTACCGGGTCTTCCGTGGCCAGGAGCGGGTGGGCAGCGGCGTGCTCCGCACCTTTCCAGTCATGGGGCTTTAGACAGGGGTGCCACTGATTGTGTGTCCAGTCTTCGGCCATGGGCAGCTCCTCTGGGATCTCCGCCTGTGCGGATCCGGTCCTGCCGAATAGCCGACCGACCAGCAAACCGCCGTGTACAAAGGCCGCGTGACGCCAACCCCTCCATTGAGCCCCCTCGGGCTACTGCGGGCCAACACCCCATACCGGCGGCTCTACATGGCCCGTCTGGTCAGCCTGATGGGCGATTGGTTCAACCTGCTCGCTCTAGTCGCACTCCTGCGGGAGATTGGTGGAAGCGGCGCGATGGCCTTGGGCGGAACGCTGATCCTCAAGAGCCTGCCTCCCCTGATGGCCACCCCCTTCGCAGGTTGGGTCGCCGATCGCTTCCCACGTAAGACGATCATGATCGCCAGTGACCTGGGCCGGGCAGTGGTGGTCGTGGGCATGCTGGGTCAACTGGTGTACCCCTCCCTGCCGATCCTGATGGCACTGGTCGCCCTCCAGGCCTTCATGGGTGCCTTCTTTGAGCCGGCCCGGCGCGCCATCACGCCCTCGGTGGTGCCTCCGGAGGACTTGGAGACGGCGGGCGCCCTGGACGCAGCCACCTGGTCGGCGATGTTGGCCCTTGGTGCAGCGCTGGGAGGGCTGACCACAGCTTGGTTGGGGTGGGAGGCGGCCTTGGTGGTGGACGCAGCGACCTATCTGGTCTCCGTCACCTTCCTCCTGCGCATGCCTACGGTGCAGGTCAGCAAGCGCGAGGGCACCGGCACTCTGCGGGAAGGGGCCGCGTACTTGCGCGCAAACCCCCGCGTTTGGACCTTGGTGCTTGTAAAGGCGGGCTGGTCGGTGGCGGGCGCGACCACTCTGGTCCTGACGCTGCTGGGCGAAGGCCCCTTGCACGCCGACAAAGACCCCCTGTTTGCACGCATGGCCGCAGGGGCTCAGGACGCCAACGTGATCGGCGTCACCGTGCTCTACGTGGCCCGAGGACTGGGCACCGCAGTGGGCCCCTTTGTGGCCCGCTGGCTCTCCAAAGGCCAAGCTGAGCGAATGGAGTGGCTCATCGGCATCTCCTTTGCTTGGGGTGCGCTCTTTTACGTGGGCGTAGGCTGGACGCCGACCTTGTCCTGGGCTGTCCCGTTCGTCGCCGTGGCCCACCTTGGCGGGGCGACTGCCTGGGTCTTCTCCACGGTTCGCCTGCAGCAGCTGGTGCCCGATGCACTGCTCGGTCGGGTCTTTGCCGCCGAACTGGGGGCATTCACGGCCATGTTCGCCGCATCCACCGCCGTATACAGCGCGCTCTATGACGGCGGAGTCGACGCCCAGCGTCTCGTCAGCATCATGGGCCTGGGCCTTCTACTCCCAGCCGGTCTCTGGACCCTTCGTCAGATCTGGGTGGGCCGTGTCGACCCCTTGGCCAAGATGGCGCTTAAAGCGGAGGCAGAGTGATCCGAGGGGCATGAAACGCCCCCCTCAAAGGACCTCGATCATGCTTCAACACCAGTCCCTAGGCCGCCTGGTCGCTTGGATGCAGTCCGACCAAAAGGGCTTCATTCACATGCGCTACCTGCTGCCAGAGGGCGTCACAACGGAGCTCTTCTTGGCCATACCAGGCTCCCGCATTCAAGTGACCGGCGCCCGGGTCGACAGCTCCATTTCCTTTGCCGGCCAGAGGGTTTGGATGGGCGCCACCCTCGGTACGCGAGAGTTGGACGTTCGCTTTGAGAAGCTCGCCGAGCGCACCCCCATTGAGCTGATCACCTGGTTCGAGGACGGCCTGGAGGAGTACACAGGCCGACGAACCCTGCGGCAAACGCCTCAACGACGGACCGGTGGTGTGTTGCGCATCGCGGCATGAGCCCACGAGGGATACACCCAGCGGGTGAATCTCAAGACCCTAGGCTGGAACCCCGAGCTCCAACGCGCACTCGCCGAGTTGGAAGAGCGACGCTGGATTCCCGGGCGTGTGGTGGCGGAACACCGCGGCGCATGGCGGGTGCACACCGGCGAGCGTGAGCTGCTGGCCCGGGCCACCGGCAGGCTTAGGCACAAATCCAGCTCTCCCCTGGATCTTCCAGGCGTGGGCGACTGGGTCGCGCTCAACACGGGCAAGAACAGGCGCCCCACTGTCGAAGCCGTGCTGCCTCGGCGCAGCGTCTTTGTGCGAAAGGTCGCCGGCCTGCACGCCAAGGTCCAGGTGGTCGCAGCCAACATCGACCACGCATTCCTGATGATGAGCCTCGACGGCGACTTCAACGTGCGCCGCCTGGAGCGCTACTTGGCCGCCACTTGGGAGAGCGGCGCAGTCCCCGTGATCCTGCTCAACAAGCTGGATCAGAGCGACAGCGCCGAGCGTGATGAGGCCCTCAAGCTGGTGGAGGAGGTCGCAGCCGGTACACCCATCCTCGGCATCTCAGCCAAGACCGGAGAGGGCTTGGAGGGACTGGCTCCCTTCCTGGACGCCCAGCAGACCATCTGCCTCTTGGGCAGCTCAGGAGTGGGCAAGTCCACCCTGCTCAACAAGCTCAAAGGCGCCCAAGTTCAGGTCACCGCCGAGGTTCGAGACAAGGACGGCAAGGGTCGGCACACGACCACGCACCGGGAGCTCTTCGCCTTGGAGGGCGGCGCCCTGGTGGTCGACACGCCGGGCATGCGCGAGATGCGCCTTTGGAGCTCTGCTGGGTTGGCGGATGCATTTCCGGAGATCGCGGACCTGGCAGACACCTGCAAGTACCGAGACTGCCACCACACCGGCGATGAAGGCTGCGCTGTAGACGCGGCCGTCTCGGCAGGAAGGGTGGAAGCCGAGCGTTGGGAGGCCTGGCTCAAGCTCACCAAAGAGCTTCAGGAGATCGAGGCGCTGCGCAGCAAATACAAACGACGCTGAGCCTTTCTCCTGGGGCGGACAAGTTTTGGCCCTGCCAGGCAATATGATGGCTCCCATCTGGGGACAGCTTTGAAGGTCTACAAGAGCAATCGGGTCGAGGCGCTGCTGGATCCACTGGCTGCATCGCTGACGCTTCCCTTGGCGGATCCATTCGCCAAAGAGCAGATCGTCGTGCACTCCGCCGGAATGGAGCGCTGGCTGACCCTGGAGCTCGCTCAACGTCTCGAGATCGCCGCAAACTTGGAGTTCCCCTACCCAGGACGCGTCGTCCAGCAAGCCTTCGAGGCGGCACTTGGCTTGGAGAAGGAGCAACTCAAGGCCTGGGACAGCCAGGCGCTCCTCTGGGCCGTGTTGGCCGGCCTGGACGAGTTGATCGACAGTCCCACCTTCAAGGCCCTCCAGGGCTACGTCGCGCACGATCCAAAGGGCTTGAAGCGCTACCAACTCGCCATGCGAATCACCCGTGTCTTCGACCGCTACGGCACCTACCGCCCGGAGCTATGTCTGAACTGGATGCGGGGAGGCGGAGAGCCCACGGATTGGCAACCGGTGCTCTACCGCTGGCTGCGCGAGCACATCGGCCAGCCCAGCATCGCCGAACTGATGCAGCGCTTCGAGGACAGACTGGTGCACCCCAAGGCGCAGCTCAAGGGCCTGCCCGAGCGCATCAGCGTCTTTGGTGTGACCACTCTGCCGCCCCTGTTCGTGCGCATCTTCGCGCTGCTCTCCCGGCACCTGCATGTTCAGCTCTTCCTGCTCAACCCAAGCGACAGCTGGTGGGCAGACATTCGAAACAAGCGGCAAATTCAGCGCGGGCTGTTCGAGAGTCCCCAGGTGGCCCAAGACGCCTTGGCTATGGAGGAAGGCCACCCCCTTTTGGCCTCCTTGGGCAAGCTGGGGCGAGACTTTCAGCAGGTGCTGGAGGAGGCGGTGTACCAGGAGCCCATGCCGGAGCTCTTCCAAGACCCTGGCCAAGGGAGCTTGCTGCACGCTGTACAGAGCGATGTGCTGCACCTCCAGCGGCGGGGAGCGGATCACCCGCACCATGTCCTGGACGATGCGGACGAATCGATCCAGATACACGCCTGTCATGGCCCTATGCGCCAAGTCCAGGTTCTGCAGGACCAGCTCCTACACCTCTTCGACACCATGCCGGGACTGGAGCCCCGCGACGTGGTGGTGCAGCTTCCCGATGTTGAAGGCTGGGCCCCAATGGTTCGTGCGGTCTTTGATCGGGCGGAGGACGACCCCCGTTTCATCCCCTTCAAGGTGGCGGACCGCTCCCTAAAACGGGGCAACCCGGCGGCTCAAGCGTTGTTGGCCATTCTGGACATGGTCGGCGGAAGGGCCCAATGCTCAGCGGTCCTGGCCCTCCTGTCTTTCGAGTCGGTGCGCGAGCGCTTCGGAATCTTGGCCCAAGACCTGGACCTGCTCACAGACTGGTGCGCTCAGGCCGGCATCCGATGGGGATGGGACGCAGAACACCGGGAGGCGCACGGACAGCCCAGCGACCCCCAGAACACCTGGCGCTTTGGACTGCGTAGGCTGCTCTTGGGCGTAGCGATGCGAGGAGATGACAAACGTATGTGGGCAGGCATCCTGCCCTTTGATGAGATCGAAGGCAGCATTGCTCGCCAATTGGGCCGCTTCGTGGACTTTGTACACAGCCTCAAGCTCTCCATGCTGAGCCTGGAGAAACCCAGAGACCTACCAAGCTGGAACAGAGCCCTGACTCAAGTCCTGGAGCGCATGATCTCCCTGGACGAGGACAGCGCATGGCAACACTTGCAGGTGCGCGAGATTCTCAACCAAGCCTCCGAGCATGCCGAAGCCCAGGGCATGGATCGAGAGGTGGACCTGGCGCTGGTGCAGGCCCATCTCGGCCAAGCCTTCGATGAGAGCAGGCCCGCATCGGGCTTTATCGGCGGCAAGCTGCTCTTCTGCGGCATGGTGCCCATGCGAACCATCCCCTTTCGGGTCGTGTGCATGCTGGGCATGGATGAGCACGCCTTCCCGCGCATGGGCCAGCAGCTTGGCTTTGACTGGATGCACATCAAGCCCCGGATCGGAGACCGAAGCGCTCGCGAAGACGACCGCTATCTCTTCTTGGAGAGCCTGCTCTCTGCACGGGAGCGCCTGATTCTGAGCTACACCGGCCTGGGTGTGCGTGACAACAAGGAGCTCCCGCCCAGCGTGGTCGTCAGCGAGCTGCTCGACACCATCGCGGAGACCTGCGGGCAAGCCCCACTGGATCCTCTGACCGAAGAGGCGTTGGATTGGCGCAGCAAGCTGGTGCAACACCATCCCCTGCAGCCCTTCTCACCCCGCAGCTTTGCAGAACCGAGCTTTTCCTACGCCTCCGACTACCTCAAAGGTGCCCAGGCCCTATTGGAAGAGAAGCACCAAATGCCGCCCTTCTTCCCGTCGGCGCTTCCCAACAGGCAGACACGGGCAGAGATCACCATCGCCGAGCTGGCCCGCTTCTGGGCAGGACCAACCCAAAGCTTGATGCGCCAAGGACTGGGGATCCGCACACAGAACAAGGCCATCGAGATCCAGGACCGCGAGCCCATTGAGCTGAGCGCACTGGAGCTGTATCAGATCGCCCAGCCCCTACTGGGCCGCAGCCTAGCCGGCGAGACCTTGGCCCAGGCCTTCGAGAGCGTGCGCGCCCAGGGTGTGCTGCCTCTCGGTACCCCTGGGGAGACCCGCTACAGCGAGCTCAACGCATTGCTTGGCCCCCTGGCCGAAGCGGTGGGGGGCTTCGTCGAAGGAGGCGCTCTGCCCCCTGTGACCCTCTCTCACCAACTTGGAGAGCACAGATTGGTCGGCAGCTTGACCCACCTCTACCCCTGGGGTCGGGTGCTCTACCAGTACAAGCGAATCCGCTCAGCGCACCTGGTCTCTCTCTGGGTGGAGCACCTGGCGCTGCAGCTCCTGAGTCCGCGCAAGAGCATGATCGTCGGCCGTCCGGAGAGCGGCGGCGGCATCATGTGTTTGGCCTTTCGCCCGGTGGACCAGCCCGAGCCCCTGCTCAAGGACCTCCTCCATCTCTGGGAGCTGGGCCAGCGCTATCCCCTGCTCTTCTTCCCAGACACCTCGCGGACCTGGGCACACAAAGCCCTGAGCGCAAAGGGGCCAAAAGACTTGGAGCGGGCCATGTACCCGACCCAGCGAAAGTGGCGGAGCTACAACGGACTCTTCAAGCGCGAGAGTGGTGATGGGACCCAGGAGCAAGTGGCCCGCGTGATGGGCGCCTCTCAGCCCTGGGACCCAGACTTGGCGACGGCCAAACCGGAGGGTCTGGGCTTCTTCGAGTTGGCCAGTCGCGTCTGCGACCCGATGCTTCGGCACATGTACGCGGAGCGCAAGTGATGACGCCCTTCGACCCGATGCAGGAGCTCCCTCCAGGCACCACGCTGATCGAAGCGAGCGCCGGAACGGGAAAGACCTACACCATCACCACGCTGGTGCTGCGCTTGCTTCTCGAGCAGGGCCTTCGAATCGAAGAGATCCTGGTGGTGACCTTCACCGAGGCGGCAACAGCGGAGCTGCAGCACCGAATCCGAGGCCGGCTGCGGGAGGCGCTGGAGCGCTTTGAGACCTCCGTCTCCAGCGAAGATGAGCTGCTCGAAGCGCTCTATCAGCGGGTCGGTAGCAAAGGGCGTCCCCAAGCGATTCGACGCCTGCGCGCGGCACTGACCAGCTTCGACTTGGCGGCCATCTCCACCATTCATGGCTTCTGCAAGCGCATGCTTCAGGAGAACGCCTTTGAGTCGGGGGTGCTCTTCGATACCGAGCTCATCGCAGACCAGGAACCTCTGCTGCGCGAGCTTGTGCGGGACTTCTGGTCCAGACGCACCCACGACATCGACCCTGTCTTCGCCCGCTACCTCCAGGACAGACGGGTGGGTCCAGAGAGCTTGATGTCCCTGGCTTGGAGCGCAGCAGATCCGGATCTGCCCGTGCTCCCGCAGGCCTCTCAGATCAAAGGCGAGCAACACCTGGACGAGGCGGCTCTGCGGCAGCACTTTGGGCTCTTCCGTGGCCAATGGAGCGCACAAGGAAAGGCGCTGCTCTCAGCGCTGGTCAAGATGCGCTGGGATCTGCGCGGCATGGACTACTTTGAGGACAATCTTCGCAGCCACGCCTTCGCGGTAGATGACTACGTCAGCACCGCGGTCCCGCATCTTCCCCCCGAGGGACTGAAGGTCTTCTCTCGTTCACGCTTGCTCGAAGCGGCTGCCGGAAAGTCCCTGCCAGCCTCCCCACTCATCGACCAGATCAGCAGCTACCTCGATGCGGTCGAGATGGCCTCGCAGAACAAACAGACTCGCCTGCTGCGCTTGCGTCGGGACCTGGTGGAGCACGTGCGGAGCAAGCTGCCGGAGATCAAGGACGCCCAGAACATTCAGTCCTTCGATGACCTGCTGCACGGCCTGCGGGATGGGCTTCGAGACCCTGTGCATGGACAGACCTTGGCCTCGGCCATCTCGACGCGCTACCGCGCGGCCTTGATCGACGAGTTTCAAGACACAGACCCAGTCCAGTACGAGATCTTCTCCTCCTGCTTCGCCAAGAGCGGCGGGCACCTCTTCCTGATCGGAGACCCCAAACAGGCCATCTACGCCTTCCGCGGCGCGGACGTCTTCGCATACATGCAGGCCGTCCAGGAGGCCGGGCAGCGGGCCTTCACCCTGAACGTGAACTGGCGCTCAGACCCCAGCTTGATTCTCGCAGTCAATCAGCTCTTCACGCGTCTAGAGCACCCCTTCGTCTTTGACCGCATCGGCTTTCAGCCTGTGCAGCCCAGACCCAAAGTAGAGGACACCTTTGGTGGAGCCGCGCTGCACGTGGTTCACATCCCGCTCAAGGCTGCCAAGCGGAACAAGGCGCCGATCCCCAAGACTTGGCTGAACAAGCACCTGCCACCAGCTGTCGCCGGGGACATCGCCCGCATGCTGGACCAAGCCACCCGCGGTGGTTTCATGATGGGTGACAGTGAGCTGGGGCCGGGCGACATCGCCGTGCTGGTGCGCACCAACCAACAGGCCATCGACATTGAAGAGGCGCTGCGCAAACTGGGTATCCCGAGCGTGCGCCAAGGAGACTCCAGCGTCTTGGACAGCGCCGAGGCCTCCCAGCTCGAAGCGCTGATGGCCGCCGTTGTGGACCCTGGAGACCGCGGCGCACTGCGAGGCGCGCTGGCGACGGAGCTGATGGGCTACCAGGCCCACGAGATCGCCAACCTGGAGCATCAGGAGGGTGAGTGGGACACCTTGATTCAGCGCTTCCAGGGCTGGAAGACCTTGTGGGAGACCCAGTCCCTCTCCCGGATGTTCCGCGAGGTGCTAGAAGCCCAAGCCCTACAAGAGCGGCTGCTCTCCTTGGTGGACGGGGAACGGCGTCTCACCAACCTGCTGCACTTGGTGGAGCTGCTGAACACGGCGGCATTGGAGCAGAGCTTCGATCCCCTCAGCCTGCTGCGCTGGATGCGCCTGGAGCGAGACTCCAGCGACACAGACCCCGGTGGTGCCGAGGCCCGCAAGCTACGGCTGGAGTCCGACTCACAGGCCGTCCAGCTGGTCACCATCCACAAGAGCAAGGGTCTGGAGTACCCCGTTGTCTTCTGTCCCTACCTCTGGGACGCCCGCCTCGCTGGCCCTCGCGATGAGACCCTCTGTTTCCACGACGAGAACAATGACGGGCTGCGGACACTGGACATCGGAAGCGCAAACTTCTCGGCTCACCGTGCTCAGACCGACCTGGAGACCCGAGCCGAGGACCTGCGGCTGCTCTACGTGGCATTGACCCGAGCCAGGCACCGCTGCGTTCTGTACTGGGGTCCCTTCCGGAACCATGAGATCAGCCCCCTGGGCACACTCCTGCACCAACCTCCGGCAGCTGGCATGGGCCAGCCCTCCCTTGACCGCAGCAGCCAAGCCATTTTGGGACTGAACGACGCTCGGATGCGGGGAGAGTTGGAGGCTTTGGCTGCCGCCTCGGATGGCCGCATCTCGGTACGTGGACTCGACAACGGCATGGTGCCCGAATTCCAAGTCCAAGGTCGCCTCGCGCGGAGCTTGGAGTCCAGAGACCCGAAATTCGAGCTGGACACCGACTGGCGAATCGGCAGCTTCTCCCGGCTCGCTCACGGAGCCCATGCCCCCTACCATGCCGCTCCATCGCCACAGGCCGAGCTGGGTGTGGACCATGACCACGGCGCACACCTGCCGAGTGCTGAGCTGGAGCCAGCGCTGCCCATCACCCTGAGTCCCTTCCCGCGAGGGGCGCAGGCCGGAACCTTCTTTCACCAGATCTTGGAGGATGTGGACTTTCAGGACCTCTCAGCTTTGGATGAGCTGGTCACCAAGAACCTCGCCGACCACGGCTTTGAGGAGCACTGGACCCCCTTGGTCAGCCAGGCCCTAAGGGAGATCCTCGAGACACCTTTTGCGCCCGACTTGGCCCTACAAGACATCCCTCAGAGCGCCCGCCTTGACGAGCTCCAGTTCACCCTCCCAGTGGCGTCGGGCCTGGGTGCAGCGCTGGAACCTGACTCCCTGGCCCAAGTCTTGGAGGACAGCCAGGACCCGGGCCTCCCACCTGGGTATGCACAGCAGATCAGAGCCCTTGGGTTCCCTCGCCTTCGCGGCTTCCTCACGGGCTTTGTGGATCTGATCTTCCTCCACCAAGAGCGCTGGTACGTGGTCGACTACAAGAGCAACCACTTGGGCGATGGCCTGGAGGCCTACCACCACAGCAAGCTGCCAAAGGCCATGGCAGAGAGCCACTACGTGCTGCAGTACCTGCTCTACACCGTCGCTCTACACCGCTTCCTGAAGCAGCGACTGCCCGACTACAGCTACGAGACCCACATGGGCGGCGTGTACTACCTCTACCTAAAGGGCATGCACCCCAGTCGAGACCACAACCATGGCTGCTACGCCCATCGCCCAACCTGGACGCTCATTCGTGGGCTGGATGAGCTCCTGCGCACCGGGGTTCAAGCATGAGTGAGACCCTCCACCAATGGCGAGAAGCTGGTGTTTTCGGTGCCTTGGACTTGGCCTTTGCAGAGCTGATTCTGGACACAAGTCCAGGACACCCAGCGCCGGAGATGCTCGCTCTCGGCGCCGCGGCAGCGACTCGCGCTCCAAACGCGGGCCATGTCTGCGCTGAGCTTCCCCGCCTAGCGGGTCGACTGGCCGTCGACCGCGACGGCCAAGCCCTGGAGCAGACCAAGTGGCCCGAGCTGTCCGTATGGCTGGACGCACTGCGCGAGAGCCCGGCTGTTGGGGGGCCAGCGCAAGATCGGCCTCTCGTGCTGGACGCGGCGGGCAACCTCTACCTGCGGCGCTACTGGGAACAACAAACCCTGCTGGCTCAAGCCATCCAGGCCCGCAGCGCGGTGCCGCTCCCCGAGGTGGACTTGGGTGCGCTCGCGCAGGGAATTGAGGAGCTCTTCGATACCCAAGGCTTGGATCTTCTCCAGCGCGTGGCCTGCGCGCTGGGTGTACTCCGCCCCTTCGCAGTCATCAGCGGCGGCCCTGGGACAGGCAAGACGACGACGGTCGCCAAGCTCTTGGTTCTGCTGCAAAAACAGGCCCTGTTGGCCGGTACGCCGCTGCGCATTCTGCTGCTCGCGCCAACGGGCAAGGCGGCGGCACGCCTGGTCGAGTCCCTGACCAAGAGCCTGGCGACTCTTAAGCTTCCACCCGAGCTCTCGGCCATCATGCCCAGCAGTGCAAGCACTTTGCACCGTGCACTGGGCTGGCAGCCTCGGACCCCCACCCGATTTGCCCACAACCGCGAGAACCCGCTGGCTGCAGACCTGGTCCTGGTCGACGAGGCCTCGATGGTGGACCTCTCACTGATGTCCAAGTTGGTGGACGCCGTGAGTCCAAGCGCACGCTTGATCCTGCTCGGCGACCAAGATCAGCTCGCCTCCGTCGAAGCAGGGGCCATCCTTGGCGACATCTGCAACGCGCAGGGCACCCGGCCTTCCTGGTCCAAAGACTTGAGCGAGACGATGAGCGCCCTGGGGCTGAAGCTCCCGGAGGAGCAAGCGAGTCCCAAGGGCCTGCAAGACAGCATCGTGCAGCTCACCCACAGCTTCCGCTTTGGCAGCTCCTCGGGGATCGGGCGTCTGGCCCAAGCCATCAACGCAGGCGACAGCGAGCAGGCCCTGAGAGTTCTCCGTGAGGAGCGCTTCGATGATGTGCTCTGGGAGCAGGTCCCAGCCTCCGCTTCTCCTCAGGATCTGGAGTCGCTGCGCTCCGTCTTGAGAGGCGGATTCCAGATGCTGACCTTTGCAAAGGACCCCGCCCAGGCCCTGGAGCAGCTCGCCCGCTTCCGAGTGCTCTGCGCCCACCGCCAAGGTCGCTGGGGCGTCAACAGCATCAACCGTCTCTGCGAGCGCATTCTTGTTCAGCAAGGTCTCGTACCGGCCGGTGAGCCTTGGTACGTGGGTCGCCCAGTTCTGGTCACGCGCAATGACTACGCGCTGGGCTTGTTCAACGGCGACGTTGGCGTGGCTCTGGAAGACGGACAGGGCCAGCTCCGGGTGTGGTTTCCACCCGAGAAGCCCGGCAAGGCCCTGCGGCCCTTCCACCCAGCCAGACTTCCACCTCACGACACCGTCTTCGCCACGACGGTGCACAAGAGCCAGGGCTCGGAGTTCTCTGAGGTGGTGATGCTGCTTCCACCGCGGCCCTCCCCCCTGTTGACGCGGGAGCTTCTGTACACGGGCATCACTCGGGCCAAAGAGCGGGTACACGTCTTCGGAAACGCTGCGGTCATTCAGGCCGGTGTGCGTGCCCGTATTCAGCGTGCCTCAGGTCTGCGCGACGCGCTCTGGGGGGCCTAGTGCTGCGCGTGATGCACACCGCCGATTGGCACCTGGGCCACACCCTCTACGACTACGATCGAAGCCGGGAGCACCAGCGTTTTCTGGACTGGCTGGTCCAGGAACTTGAGCAGCGCGCGGTAGATGTCTTGCTCATTGCAGGCGACATCTTCGAGACCGCCAACCCTCCCGTGAGCGCGCTTCGACAGTGGTACAGCTTCTTGGCCAGCGCGACCCAGCGCTGCCCCAAGCTGGAGATCGTCGCCATCGGCGGCAACCACGACAGCGCGGCGCGCTTGGACGCACCAGAAGCCCTGCTGAGCAAGCGGGTTCATGTGATCGGCGGCCTGCCTCGCCGAAACGGGCGGGAGCTCCACATGGAGCGCATGGTGCTGCCTCTACACAACGCCAAAGGGGAGCGACAAGCCTGGATTGCTGCAATCCCCTATCTGCGCGTCTCCGACCTTCCCCGGGTCGGAAAAGGCGGTGACCAGGTGCTCGTCGACGGTGTTCACCAGCTGCACCAGCAGATCTTCAAGCGTCTGTTCACAAAGGCCAAAGCGGGCGAGGCGACCTTGGCGATGGGTCACCTCTACATGGCAGGCGCCAGCCTGAGTCCGGACTCCGAGCGCAAAGTCTTGGGGGGCAATCAGAATCCACTGGACCAGGACCTGTTTCCGGAACGCTTGGCCTATGTCGCTCTAGGCCACCTTCACTACGCCCAGCAAGTCGGCCGGAAGAGCATCCGCTACAGCGGCTCTCCAATCCCCCTGTCCATGACGGAGCGCGCCTACATCCACCAAGTGGTCCTGCTGGAGTTCCAGGATGGGGCCCTCGCCAAAACGGTCGACGTGCCCATTCCCAGAAGCGTCGCCATGCAGCGCTTGCCCGATGATGGATTCCTGCCTCTCAAGCCCCTGCTTAAGAAGATCGCAGAGCTGCCGGACCGAGACCTGGCTGTCAAAGACTTGCCCTACCTTGAGCTGCGTGTCTCCTTGACCACGCCTGAGCCCACTCTGCGCAGCCAAATCGAAGATGCCTTGGAGACCAAAGCCGTGCGACTTCTGGCCGTACGAACGCAGTACACAGGAGACGGCAAGGCCCTCGCAGATCACCCGGTTGAGCTGGGCTTGTTGGAGCCAGAACAGGTCTTTCGACACCGTTGGGAGAAGCAGCACGAGGGGCCAATTCCTCCAGAGATCTTGGAGGCTTTCCACGAGCTCATTGAGCTAGCGGAGCAGGCCCAATGAAGATCACGCGCATCAAAGCCTGCAACCTCGCCTCCCTAGCTGGCGTGGTCGAGCTGGACCTCAAGAAGGGGGCGCTGGCTCAGGCTGGCCTCTTCGCAATCACAGGACCGACCGGCTCCGGCAAGACAACACTGCTGGATGCGGTCTGCCTGGCCCTCTTCGACCAAACCCCTCGCCTTCAGGAAGCCAACGGGCGCGTCAAGATCGGGCGAGCGGGTCAACACGATGCCTTGAGCGCACAGAGTCCCCGTTCGCTGCTGCGGCATGACGCCGGGAGCGGCTACGCCGAGGTGGACTTTGAGAGCAGCGAAGGCCGGCCCTTCTGCGCACGCTGGGAGGTTCGTCGCGCCGGGGACAAGGCCAGCGGACGGCTGCAGAGTCAGAAGATGACCCTGACCGACCTCATCACAAACGAAGTGATGGGCTCAGGAACCAAGACGGACACCAAGAACCTCATCGTCGAGCACCTGGGGCTGAACTTCGACCAATTCACCCGCTCGGCCTTGTTGGCACAAGGTCAGTTCGCCTCCTTCCTGAAGGCCAAGCGGGACGAGCGGGCCGAGCTGCTGGAGCGAATGACGGGAACGGACCTCTACGCTCGGATCTCAGAGCAGGCTTTCGCAAAGAACAAGGCCGCAAAAGAGACCTTGCAGACGCTGGAATCACGACAGGCCGAGCTCAGTCTGCTGACGCCACTCGAGAGAGCAGCGAAGCACGGCATCCTTCAAGAGATCGGCCGCGAAGTGGAGGCGCTGGAGCGCAGGCAGCTTGCTCACAAGCGGCACGCGGAGTGGACCGAGCGGCTGGCTGAGTGCAGCAAGGAGCTGAAGGAGGCCAAAGCCAGAGCTGAGGCGGCGGAGCAAGCCTGGGACCAAGGGAGCGAGGAGAGGGCGCGTCTGGAGCGCTATGAGCGCGCTGCCCTTCAGCTGGAGAGACTCGCCCAACTGAAGGCGACCCAGGCCAAGCTCCAGATCCAAGGCTTGCAGTTGGCCTCTCGCCGAGAGGAGTTGAAGAAGGCCGAACTGGCTGTCGCGGCGAACGAAACGACGCTCAAGAGCACGCTACTGGAGCGCACGGCCGCTCGAAGTCGTGCCGAGGACTTGGGGCCCAAGATCCAGCGGGCACAAGAGCTACAGGGCTTGGCGCTGGCAGCCAAGAGCGAGCAAGACGACGCCCAGAAGCAGCTTCAGGAATCCAGCACTCAGCTCCGGGGCGCAGACAGGGAATTCTCTGTCCTTCAGGACAGCGTCTTGGAAGTTCAAACCCAGCTCAGGCTCGCTCAAGATGCGCTGGCCCAGGACGCCCAAGCTGGCTCCTTGGCACCAATATGGCCTCGGGTGCGGAAGGACCTGGAGCGTGCCGCAGCCCTGAAAGAGCGTCTGATCTCTGTGATGGGGTTGCAGGTGAGACTGGTCGCCCTGCAAACCAAGGCTGCGGAGGCGAAGCTCGCTCTTGGGACCGCGAGAACGGCGCTGGATCTCGCCCGCAAGGGACTGCGTGAACACGCGCTGGCGGCTCCAGAAGGGATGGACTCGCTGCGCGCAGCGCTGATCGCCCTGGAAGGTCGTGCACTGCGTGTTCAAGCGCAGGACAAGGTGCTCGCCGACCTCAGGCGGCAGCTCACGGACTTGGTGGAGGAGACCCAAATCCACCAGTCCAAGCGAGAGCGTCTCAGGCAAGAAGAAGCGGACCTGGCGGCGGCACTTCCGGCTGCGGAAGGCGCGGCCCAGGACAGTACCCGCCTGCGAGAACTGGGTGCCTCAACTCTGGATCTACAACAACACCGCCACCTGCTCATTCCAGGCCACGCCTGCCCACTCTGCGGGAGCCCGGAGCATCCAGGTGTAGACCCAAGCAGCGTGGTTCTCGGTGCGCTGGAGCAGCAAGAGAGATCCAGCCGAGAGGCGCTGGAGGCGCTGAGGCTCTCGCTGCACAAGTGCACACTTGCCAAGAATGAGTGCCTTCGGGCACAGCAGTCGCTGCAGAAGAAGCGACTCCCCCTCGAAGCGGAGATGGCCCAGGCGAAGCTGACGCACAGCAAACTGCTCGAGGGATTCTCAGACGCTCCCGCCCTCTCGGCGCACATTCAGGCGCAGAGGAGCCGCCTCACCGAAGAAGAGCAAGCCTACAGCACCTGGCGGGCGCAGAATGAGGCACTGGAGCTGAAGCAAAGGGAGGCGGAGGGTGCCCTTCACGCCAGGGAGCAGCTGGCCACCCAGACACGAGCGGAGCTCGATGCCCTCAAGGACCAAGCCCTGACGCTTGCCAAGGACACCCAAGCCTGGGAGCTGATTCAGGCGCGCCTCCGCGAGGACCTTCGAGAGCTTCCGGGCTTCTTGTTGCAGCGCTTGGAGCAGTCTCCGAAGACCTTGTTGGAGGACTGGCAGCACCGGGTCCCAGCAGCACAAGCCCACCACCAAGCCCTGTTGGAGGGCGCAGAGAAGGCACAAACTCTCCAGGTGGCCTTGGCCAGCGCCAAAGCCAAACAGAGCAGCGCTTCAGGCAGTCAGGCCCTCGCCGAAGCGCTCCTGCTCAAACGTTCTCAGTCGCTCAACGCCCTTCGGGAAGCCCAGCTCGTCTTGGGGATCCCTGACCCGGAGAGCGCGGCTGCGAGTCTCCGAGACACCGTGGCGGCCGCTGAACAAGCCTTTGAGCATGCCGCGGCGCATGACCGGGATCTACGCAGCGCTCTGGCGCTGTCTACCCAGAGCCTCCGCACGGCGGCGGACTCGACTCAGCTGCTCACCCAGGAGCTCGAGGAGCTTCAGCGGGCGCTTCAACTGTCGATGGGCGAGTTGAGCATGGAGGCACTCCAACAGCTTCACGCTTGGGACCTCGCAGAGCGACAGGCAGCCCAAGCCCGACGCACTGAGAGCAAGGAAGCACTTCACACCACCGCCGCCATCCTGCGATTGCGGGCAGCCGAGCAGCTGCGCCTTGCGAGCGCTGAGCCTGAAAAGCTGAGCATCGACCCACTGCTGCCCCCCCTCGAGAGCCGCCTCAAAGAGACACGCACCCGCTTTGTAGCGTTGGAGCTGGAGCTCAAGGAGCAAGCCAAGAAGGAGGGACAGAGCCAGAGTCTCATCACGGAGATCGCCGAGCACCAAGAGGCAAACCACCGCTGGGCGGTTCTCAGCGCCATGATTGGCTCAGCAGACGGTGACCGCTTTCGGCAGTTCGCCCAGGGCCTGACCCTGGAGAGCCTGCTCGCGCACGCCAACAGCCACCTCAAGGAGTTGGCTCCTCGCTACCTCTTGGCACGGGTGCCCGGCGAAGACCTGGAGTTGCAGATCGTGGACCAAGCCATGGCGGGCGAGGTGCGCAGCGTGAACAGCCTGAGCGGCGGCGAGACCTTCCTGACCTCGCTGGCGTTGGCCCTTGGGCTGGCCAGCCTCTCGGCCTCTCAGACGCCCGTGCGCACGCTCTTCATCGACGAGGGATTCGGATCGCTCGACCCCAAGAGTCTGGACACAGCGCTGGCCACCCTAGACGCGCTTCAGGCTGGCGGCCGACAAGTTGGAATCATCAGCCACGTCGCCGGCATCGGAGACCACATCGGGGTGCAGGTTCGCATCAAGCCGATCGCGCCAGGCAAGAGCCAGGTGTTGGTGCCCTAAGTCCCCTCTCCTGTTTGAGTCCCCATGCTGCTCCTGCTCACCCTGGCTTGCGCCACACGCGTGGCCCCCACCATCGATGCTGAAGAGAGCGCGCGCTACCCAGCCGTGCTCGCTGAATCCGTGCAGACAGACGGCACCGTGGACTACGCAGGCCTGCGAAGGGAGCGGGCCAGCGTCGCCGCGTATGTGGCCTCTCTCGCTGAGGGAGAAGGCCCTGCAGGGGAAGAGGGGCTGGCCGAGGCCATCAACGCCTACAACGCCTTTGTCCTGCTCGGGGTGTTGGACCAGAGCATTGGTGAGAGCGTGCAAGAGCTGCGCGTGGCCTTGTTCCCACAAGGCGGCGCGGGCTTCTTTGTTGGGCTCCGTTTTCACTACCGAGGGCAGTGGTTGTCTCTTCGTGCATTGGAGAACAAGCACATTCGGGCGGGCTACAAAGACCCCCGGATCCATGCGGCCATCAACTGCGCCAGCGCCGGCTGTCCACCCCTCTCCGCTCAGCTCTACAGCGAAGAGGGCTTGGATGCTCAGCTCGAGCACGCCATGGGCCGCTTCATCGCTGAACGCAACCGAATCGAGGACGAGAAGGCCGTCTTCTCTCAGATATTCGAGTGGTTCGAGTCCGACTTTGTGGACTGGGGCGAGGCGGAGAACCTCTGTGAGTACGCAGCCCGCTACGATCCGGCCTACGCTGCCCTCGCTGAGTCTGGCTGCCCACACCGATTCGAGCCCTATGACTGGTCCCTGAACCAAGCCGAGTAGCCCATGCACCCCCATCTCGAAGCCCTCGCTCAAGCCCTGCGGGAGGAGAACAGCTTCTCCAGCGAGACGCTGGCAAAGGCGCTGAAGGGCAGCTTGGACGAACGCATCGCGGCCGGTGTCAGCTGGCCGCCGATGACTGTGGAAGAGCTGAGCTGGTCCCGGCGTGGCCCCCGGCTCTTGCTCCGCGCAGGGGGCAGTCTGCATGACGGAATTCAAGCTGGCGCCTCCATCACCCTCTCCCCGCCAGCGCGCCCTGAAGGCTTGGAGGGCTCTCTGATCGAAGTGGATGGTCACTGGGTGACCGTCCAGCTGCGCAACGAAGATTTACCGGCCTGGGTGGAGCAGGGCCGCGTGGTGGTCAGCGAGCGCAGCGACCCAGCCTCTCTGCGACTGCTTCTGCGGGCCCTCTCCCACGCAGAGGAGCATCAGAGTCCCCTTCAACAGGTGCTCTTGGCCGCCCGAGAGCCGAGTTTTGCCGAGCCTGCTGCTAAGCCATCCGCTCCACAACACGGCGCCCTGGCCGGTCTAAACGCGGCCCAAGCCCACGCCGCGCAACAAGCCATGGCAGCCGGTGAGTTGGCCTTGATTCACGGCCCACCCGGCACGGGCAAGACCTACACCCTGGCCATCCTCGCCAAGGCTCTGGTCGCCCAAGGGGAGAGGCCCTTGGCACTGGCGGACAGCAACGCGGCCACCGACCACCTGGCGCTGGCCGCAGAGTCTCAAGGCTTGAAGGTTCTACGCCTGGGACACCCCGCGCGGATCCGCCCAGAGGCCAAACACCTGTCCCTGGAGAGCGCTCTGGCCAAGGGCCCCTTCGCCAAAGCACTGCAGCTCATGGACAAGGAACTCAAGACGCTGGCCCAGAAGGGCCACTGGCGCGAGCGTCGCGCTCTGATGCGCGAGCGTTGGGCACTGGAAGATCAAGCCCGCGCACAAGCCATGGAGGCCGCCCAGGTCATCGCCTCCACTCTGGGCACCATCATGCGCCGACTGGACAAGCTGCCTCCAACCCGAACAGCCTTGATCGACGAGGCGACTCAGGCCATGGAGCCGTCCATCTGGACCATCGTGCCCTTCATCCAGCGCATGATCCTGGCTGGAGACCCACACCAGCTCGGCCCGGTGCTCAAACAACCGGGCAACCCCCTGGAGCGTTCCCTCGTTGATCGCCTCTTGGATCTGGGGCTGTCCATGCCGATGCTTCAGGTCCAGCACCGCATGTCCCCGCAGATCAGCGCGCTCGTTCAACCGGTATATGGCCCGGAGTACCGCCCCAGCGCGCAAGCGAGCATGCGCCACGCCGGTGAACTGAGCGAGCGCCTGCCGGAGTGGGCCGAGGCAGGCGTGTTCTTCCTGGACACAGCAGGCTCCGGCTTGGAGGAGGAGGTCGACCCTAGCTCCAAGAGCACCCGCAACCGTGGTGAGGTCAAGGCCCTCGCCTTGATCTACTCGCAGCTCCAAGCCGCGGGGATTCCCCCCGACCAAGTGGTCCTGCTCGCGCCATACCGAGCCCAGGTCGACGCCCTCAAGGGACACCCGCAACTCAAGGGCTTGCGGGCTGCGACGATGAACGCTTGGCAGGGCCGGGAGGAGGAGGTGATCCTCTGCACCCTTGTCCGCTCCAACCCAGAGGGCCGCCTTGGATTCGTCGCGGACGAGCGGCGACTCACAGTGGCCCTCACCCGCGCCAAACGACTCTTGGTCTTGGTCGGGGATTCTGCGACCTTGACGGCCCATCCACGCTTCAACGCCTTGATCGCTCACCTGGATCAAGAACGTTGCACAGCTTCAATCTGGGTTGAACCCTGGATAGAGCTGCTTTGAGCCATTTTAGCTGACTCAAGTTCATTTTTTCCGACTCCTTTCTCGCCACAGGTGAAACCAAGGGGCGATCCCCGCCGTTATGGGGGCCCGGGCATCCGGGAAGTCCGAGAAATCACTTAAGGAAGGAGTCCTCAACATGGGCGCTATCGCAGCTCTTATTGTCGCAATCGGCATCGTCGCACTGATCTTCGGAGGGTACAAAACCTGGCAGGCCAAGAAGCTTGCCGGTGCCCCTCTGGCCCCAACCGGTGACATTGTCACCAAGGGCGACTCCGTCGCCGGTGAGAAGGGCGCTATCAGCGCCGAGGGCGACGTCAGCTGCCCGAAGGTCCTCATCTCCCCCGTGACCAAGACCGAGTGCATCTACTACGAATTGAAGGTCGAAGGCTCTTGGAAGGACGGCGACAGCCGCAAGTCCAAGACCTACGTCGAAGAGAAGGTCGCCGCTGGCTTCACTCTGGATGACGGCTCCGGTCCTGTCCCAGTGGACGCCTCCCAGGGCGGTGACTTCGACTGCATGGAGAAGACCTTCAGCGAGACCAAGAAGGAAGGCCTCTTTGCCGACCTCAAGTCTGCTGTCGGCAAGGGCGAGCCGATGATGTTCGGTGAGTACCCCTTCGAGAACCCAGCCATGTCCAAGGCGGACACCTTCGAGTGCACCGAGAAGCTCGTCAAGGTTCCAAGCCGCCTCTACGTCTGTGGCAAGCACGCCGAAGGCGTGGTCACCAGCCCAGGCTGGACCGGTCTCATCATGAGCACCAAGAGCCGTGACGAGCTGCTGGGCAGCACCCAGGACACCGCAAAGAAGACCCTCATGGGCGGCGGCATCGGCATCGGTGTCGGCATCGTCTTGGGCATCATCTCCAAGTTGATCGCCTAAAGCCTCGCCTTCCGGCGAAGCGAAGAAGGGCGTCTCTCCGCAAGGAGGGCCGCCCTTCTTGTCTCTGGGCAATCGTCAGCGGCTAAGGCGTCCAATCCCCATCGCCATCGCCATCCACGCGCACCGGGTTGGTCCAGCCCATGGGAACGTAAGAGGGGGCGATCCAAGCGTAGTCGCCAAAGCGCTCCCGGAAGTCCTCTGGGGCGTCCTCAAAGATGGGGAAGCCAGCCTCCAGCAGCACGTAGTGATCCCCGGGCTCGAGCTCGAGCTCCACCTCCTCCTTCCAGTCCAATGGTCCCCCCACCGAGGCCTCCGGCACCCAGCGCTGCACCACCTGACCATCGACGAGCAGCCTGACCTCGTCGACGGGAACCCAGCTTGCTGCTTGGACACGGAGCTGGGCCATCAGTGGGCCAGAGCCTCTCAAGCGGATCATCTCTCCCTCCCCTACCGGGCCCGAACCCTGCTCCAGGCTCACGGAAGGAATCGGTCCGGTGCTGACCCGCACTGCCCCACGCACCACCGCATCCTGCAGACAATCCGCGTCCACACCGTCCTCTGCAGGGCAGGGCGTCAGGTTCACCGGAAACCCGATGAGTTCCTGCTCCAAGGCGTGTGTGTCCGAGTTGCCCGTTCCCGTGGTCGTGTAGCCGGCGTCCCAGAGGGCAAACCAGTCCAAGCGCACGCTCCGGTACAGGTCCCAGGAGAAGCGATTGAGGATCTCCATCGCATCCAGCCCCTCCCAAAACCCACTCCCAATCAAGGGCGCGCTGCGCTCGGTCTCCGCCAGGGGATTGCCTATCGGAGTGCCCAGAGCCGAGAAGAAGGCATGCACGCCATACTCGGGTCCCTTTTCAACGTTGAACTCAATGCCGCGGGGATGGTTGAGCTGTCGGATGCGGGCGGGCGCGTGCGCGTCGACCAGCTCCACCGAGCTCTCCAAGTGAGAGGTGAGCCCCTCACCCTCCCAAGGAATCAGGTTGAAGTGCCCGATGGTGTCCCAGTCCTCCTCAACGTAGTCGTAAAGGGCGTGGCCAGACTCCATTCCTGGAATCACAGTCAAGGCGCTGCCATAGCGTTCTGCGAGCTCGGACTCGGGGAACACCACCAGGTCGTGGTCTGTCAGAGCAGCCGCTTGCACGTCGCTGCACAGCAAGCTGTCAAAACGCGGCTCGCCGGGCGCGAATGAGTCTGGACTCCACGCCGTGTGAAGGTGCAGCTCCGAGGTGGACCACCCCGGCGTCTCGACTTCCAGGGCCAAGGTGCTCTCGACGATCTCGTCGCCGTCCACGCTGATGTCAATGCGCTGCATGCCGTCTCGGATGCCTCGGGCCACATAGAGCCGGTAGTCCCCATCCTCCAGCCAGAACACGCCGCTTCCTTCCCGAACCAGCACCGTGTGCAGGCTGTGGTCCCGAGATCGAGGGTCGGTCTCCTCCACATTTGGGCCAGTCAAGAGCACGGGCGCCCCTTCCGAATCGAAGACCATCACGCGCGCCCAGAGTGGCTCTCCGTCCGGCCGGGCCACGCGTACCTCGATGCGGTTCTCAGGCGGGTCGAAGGTGAAGACCGACTCCGCCACACCTCGCTCAAAACGCAGACGCACCCGATGTTCGCCCGGCTCCTCTTGGCTCAAATCCAAGGTGCCGATCCACTCACTCCCCTCCCCCAGGCGTACATAGCGAACGTGACTGGCCCCCAAAGGCTGCGGCAGGGGGTCGCCATCCAGGGTGACCACGGGCTGCTCTCCAACGCGCGACTCCCCAATGTCCACGAAGAGCGGCACCCACGGTGCAGAAATGGAGGAGCCTGGTGGTGGGGAGACCACCACGAGCTCTGGGGAACACGACAACAGCAAGAACAACATGAAGGCAGTCTGCACCAGAAACTCAGGGTGCCCCAAATATTTGGGCTACCTTAGGTCCATGAATGATTCTGACTGGCTGCGCAAGCACTTGAGGGGCAAGACCCAGCGGGCTGTGGCAGAGACCAGCGACTCCAGGCTGCGGCGCTTTGTCGGCAAAGTGCTCAAGCGCCTCCGCCCGGAAACACCGCCAAAGGCGGCTCAAGACTGAACAGCGAGCCACGCTGCGATGTCGCTGAGGGCCTGCTCAAAGCTGGGCGCCAAGACGTAGTAGGGCTGGAATGTGGTCGGGTCGTAGGGCAGCGCGCAGACCGCATCCAAGTCCCAGTCCAGCAAAGGGACCTCGCCGGAGCACGCCCGCTCCAGCTCTCCGAC
The DNA here is from genome assembly GCA_913060515.1 of uncultured Pseudomonadota bacterium. Lineage (GTDB taxonomy): Bacteria > Myxococcota_A > UBA796 > UBA796 > CAJQPC01 > CAJQPC01. The sequence continues at coordinate 25,133 of CAJXRZ010000081.1, forward strand.
GCTGGAGAGCAGTCCGGCCCCATAGCCCTTGACCTGGCCCTGCTCCATCACCACCCCGAACTCCAGGGTGTACCAATAGATCCGGGTCAGACGTTCCATGTCTTGTGCATCGGCCTTCAGGGCTGCGCGTCCAAAGGCTTGGCTCAACGCGCAGATGCCTGGGTGGAGCAGGCTGGCGGCGTGCCCAACCAGCTCGTGCACCACGTCGGGCTCCGGCGTGTAGAAGGGCCGAGAGTGATGCCGGATGTATTGGGTCGAGAGGAAGATGCGCCGCCCAAGGTGCTCCATGAAGATGCGCGGGGTCACCAGTCCGGCGACTGGCTCCATCGAGAACCCAGCCCCCTGCCGAAGGCGACGGTTGACGTCCCGGAGCTGCGGGATGCGTTCCTGATCCAAGTCCAGAGCACGCTCCAGCTCTAGGAGCGGCGTGGCGATGCTCTCTTGGTGCACGGGAGCGAGCGCCTGCCGGATGCCTTGCCAGACGGCGTGCTCCTCCTCCGAATAGGGCGCCAGCGGGACCGGATCTCCGCTGCGGTAGGCCAGCGCGATGTGGGCGATCGCATCCCTGCGGGCGCGGTAGCGGGCGTCGCGGAATCCCGGATGCTCCGGGTCCAGCTCGATCAAGCGGTATTCCATGCTCTCCTAGTGTCTCGCGACCGAGGCCCGCGCAAGCCCTTCGCGGCCCTCTTTGGCGCAACGCTGGCGCAAATGGGTTCTACTGGGCGCATGGGCCTGCGTGATCGATTCAAGAAGCGGGTGGCCAAGGCCATCGGACGGGACTCCCAGAGCAAGGAGGCCTCAGAGCCGACTGCGCCCAAAGCGCCTCCTCCAAGCAAGCGCCCTCGTGCCAGCTACCGAACACACACTCCGAGCCCGGAACCGGCGGCCGTGGGGCCAACACCCGAGCCGGATCCAGCCCCCGTCGAGGTAGCCAAGCCAATGCCGATCAAGGCGGAAGCGGCCAAGGCCCCCGCCCCCGAGGCCAAAGCACCCCCAGCAGAACAGGCCTCTCCTCCTGCCGAGGAGGTCCCCATGGAGAAGCGGGCCATCGATATGGAGCTCACCTATACGGTGCGGCTCTTCAACAAGGACGAGGGTCTGGACACGGAGATCCAGGTCTTTGATGGGGAGTTCGTCTTGGACGCCGCAGACCGCTGTGCCGTGGACCTGCCCAGCTCGTGCAGGAACGGAGGCTGCACCGTCTGCGCCGGACGCCTCATGTCCGGAACCATGGACATGGAAGACCAATACGTCTTGGAAGAGGAGCACATCGAGGACGGCTTTGTTCTGCTCTGCTGCGCCGTGGTGACCTCGGATGCGGTCATCGAGACACACCAGGACGAGGTGGTCGCATGATCAAAGACCGGCTCAAGCGCTTGGCTGGAAAGATCGGCAACTGTCTCTTATACACATCTGACGCTGCCGACGAAGAGGATAGTGTAGAT
>CAJXRZ010000082.1 GCA_913060515.1 uncultured Pseudomonadota bacterium
CGAGATTTCTGCCTGTCTCGTGGGCTCGGAGATGTGTATAAGAGACAGGTGTTCTCCGATCAAACAAGCGCGGGCTTGGGCAGTGCTGAGCATGCCCCAGACTAACCTTCAAAGGCCGAGATGGTGCACAGCTCTGCCTCGCCTTCCTCCTCGCCCAGCTCTGAAGGGTCCGCCCAGACCCACACTCTCTGGCCGCCCTCCTGCCAACACTCCTCGATGGTGGCGCTCTCCCAGGGAAGATCTCCCCCTTGCGCGCGGAGGCGGCCTCGACCGTCGCCGTCGGAGCCCCAGGCCACCTCCAGCTCAATGTCTTCTGGGATGGCCGTCTTTGGCTTCTCTCCCTCGGCGATGTTTAGGCGCGTGCTGAGCCACAGGCTTCCGGAGTCGTCGGGCAGCTGCTCGAAACTCAGGTCCAGGGGAGCGATGATCTGAAGGCTCAGGGGACCTTCTGGCTCCACTTGGTAGTCAAAGCGCACCGACTCGGTGCCGTGGCCGGGCGCGACCTCGTCCAGGGCCGAGGCATCCCAGCGCAGCGTTCCGGAGACCGGCCCCGCTTGGCCGGCGGCCACCTCTGGATCCAGGGTGGCATCCCCCTCAAAGAACTCCTGCCAGGGCCCGTCGCTGGTGGTGGCCGTCTGAAAGGTTGTCAGGTAGGTCGCCGCGTCGCTCGTACGGGTCATCTCAACGCGTAGAAAGGCGCCAGGGACGGCATCCCAGGCCCCAGGGCCCCATACCCGGTGGTGGTCGCCGCGCTCGCTGGGGGAGACCGCTTGCACCACTTCGGTGACGCTCTCCAAGTTGCTGGTGAGGGCGCGGGCCGCGCTCAGTTGGTTCAGGGCCACACCGAGAAGCTCAGCGTCGGCGTTCTCCAGGTCGCTGGGGTACTCGAGCTGAAGCAACTCCGTCGGTGGGAGCGCGCTCAAGAAGACAGCGTCCTGAGTAAATGTGTCGTTGGACAGGTTGCCCGCGCAAGCCAGTAGGTGAATCAGGTTCAAAATCTAAAGCCCAGGGCCAAGCGCCACTGTCGGGTGGTGAATGTGGTCTTTGTTGGCGAGACTTCGTATGCGACCAGGCTGCCGGTGCGGCCGATGTCGACAACCCAAGCAATCCCTGTGTCTTTCCTGGGCACCACGGTGGTGCTCAGGTAGGCCGTCCAGCCAGGGGAGGCGGCGATGGCGTATTGCTGCTCGGCCTCGCCGCCTGGGAAGCTTCGGTCCAGGTAGAGACCGCCCATGCGGGCTCCGAGTCCCGCCTGATAGCCAACGCGCCGGCCGAATCCGCCCAGGTGCCCCGGCCAAGGGAAGGCCTCCTGGGTGGCCCAGCCCACGCTGACGCCGAAGGTGGAGTAGCTGGAGCGCACCTCCATCGGGAGGCTGTTGACCACGATGGGATCAACGCTGCTGCCGCCGCCGGCGTCGATGCCCCACCAGTTTCGCGTGTTGCCCTTTCGCGTCATGCGGTATTCAACGCCAACGGAGCTGCTCGGGGGCAGCAGGGTGGTTCTCAGGTTGGGGTCACCCAAGTAGAAGGTGCCGGCGTGCAGCAGAACGGTGTTGTCGGGGCGGCGCTCCTTGCGCACCTGCAGCTCGACGGCGCCCTTGGCCTGGTCATCCTCGTAGGAGACCGGCTTGAAGGCCACCGTGCTCAGGTCCAAGGTCTGCCCTTCACGGATGCGCACTTCGGCGACCTGAAGGTGCGTGGGGTAGCGCACTTGCACCAGGTACATGCCGGGCTGCACCGCCATGCGCTTGCTGCTTCCGTCCAGGCCGACCTCGCCCAAGAAGGCCCGTCGCTCCAGGTCGAAGATGGCGAAGTGTCCATTCATGCCATCGGGGAAGTAGAGCGCGGAGCTGCTGGGCGTCAGGTCCACCAGGACCACGTCCCCTTGGCCGCTCAGGTCCCACTCGTAGGTGGGGTGCTGGGCCCCCAAGGCGCTCTGGCTGGTGCGCACGACCGTCTCGTAGAAGATGTAGTCGTAGGCCTCGCCCAGGGAGACCTTGGCATCGCCGTTCTCGTCGGCGAAGCCGGCCATTCCGCTGACCAGGTAGTGGGTGAAGTAGGAGCCGGCGATCTCATCGCTCTCTTGGCTGGCCTCGTCGCTGGCCGAGCTGGTGATGATGACCGTGCCCTCGGCGCCCAGGCGCTCGCTCACATCGTGTACAAAGCTGGGCTGACGCGTGGCCCCCTTTCTACGGGTCGCGCCGCCGCTCTGACAGGCATCGATAAAGGCCATGCGCACGTCGGCGCCGCTGCGGTCCAGCAAGGCTTCCAGCTCAAGGTAGGCCAAGCGGGTGTCTTGGAGCTGCAGCCCCATGTCGTCTGCGTGTCCCGAGTAGTAGAAGAAGAGCACGACCTCGTCGCCTTGCTGCTTGGCGTCGTCGATGGCCAGCTTCAGGTGGCCAAACTCACTGATGAAGTCCTTTCGTTCTCCACCAATGACGGTGAGGACGTCTTCTTCGGCGTAGCCGGCCACCCCCGTGAGCACGCTCTGGACCTTTCGGGCGTCGTCGTCGGCGAAGTAGAGGCGCTCTGTCCCAGATCCGCCGTCGTTGTTTGCGACCAACATCGCGAAGTTGTGCACCTTGGCGTGCGCAGTGCCGGCCAGCAGTGGCAGCAGGGCCCACATTTAGGGCACCTTCTCAACGCGGAGGGTGGAGACCCCGGGCTGATCCTGCAAGGCTTGTACGGCGGGGTGGCCGCCTGCCTCGTAGGCCTCGTTGACCATCTCCAGCGCCTCGGAGACGCTGCCTGCACCGAAGACCGCCACAAAGACCTCGGGTCCGGGGGCCGAGTCCAGCTCAAGAGAACCGGAGAGCAGCTGCAGGCCGTTCTCGCTGGGGATGTTCAGTGGAATGTCTCCTTCCTCAGGCCAATACTGCGCGCTGGAACCGGTGCCGTCTACGCCCAGGAGCACGATGCTCTGCTGGAGCGGGGCCCGGTAGGTGAACTGGATGCGGTCCCCGGGCCGAAGCACTTGGCCCGCTGTGCCGCTGGTGAACCCCTCTGGACCGTCCACAAGGAAACGAAGCTCCGTGTCTCCCTTGAGCCGCGTCGAAGGCCCGTCGGGAGGCGTGAGGAGGGGGACCAAGCCAATGAGGACCACTGCGAAGGCCAGGGCCGGGGCCCAGAGCTGCCAGCGCTTGTACCAGGGCAGGGGAGCCGGCTCCGCCTCCGAGGCCACCTTGGCGCGCTCCTCTTCCTGCTCCAGCTGCACCGCGCGCTTGGAGAGCGTCTCCCAGTCGAAGGCCGGCATGCCCTGAACGGCGGCGATCTCGGCCTTGAAGGCCTCCAGCTCGGCGCTTGGGCTTGCCGATAGCTCACCGGTAGCCTGTTGGGCCAGGTCTACGCGGGAGGGCCGCTGGCCCTCGTTGACGGCGAAGAGGTCGGTCATTGCAACACCAGGATCAGGACGATCAGACCGCCGATGGCGGCCATGGGGATGGCCCCGGACTCCACGTGAACGCGGGCGCGCTCCATGAAGGCCCGGAGGCGCTTTCTCAGGGTAGGAACCGACACGCCGACGGCCTTCGCGGTGGCCTCGCGGGTCATGTCGTCGAAGAAGAGGTGGATCACGATGGCTTGGGTCTCGGGGTCCTCGTCTGCGAGCAGAGTGCGCACGGTGTCGGTGACCTCCCAAGCCCCGGCCCCGGGAGCGGAACTGCCGTCGCCAACGAGCATCTCTTTGTGCTGCTCTCGCTTCTGAGCCCGGCCCTTGCGGTTGCGCAGGCGGTTCAGACAGAGGTTTGTGGCGATGCTGTACATCCAGGTCAGTGGGCTGGACTGGCCCTGGAAGCTGCCCCAGCGTGTGATCACCTTGGCGAAGGTGTCCTGCACGGCGTCTCCGGCGTCTTCCGGATTCTTCAGGATGCTCAGGCAGCGCGCGTACAGCACTTGGCCATAGCGCTCATACAGGGCCCGGATTTCGGTTTCGCTGACAGCCAAGGTGAATCTCTCCGATTCCTTGGACCCATGATCGGCCATGTCCCGAAAGGCGGTGTTGGAAAAAAGCGCTATTCTTCTCTGACTATGCTGCTCCTTCTACTGGCTTGTGTGCCCAATTCTCTGCCTATGGCCCGCTCCTTGGCCCTGGGCACACCCGATCACTTCTGGGGGGACAGCGCCCACCTGCATCTGGCCTGGGAAGTGAGCAGCCAGGATCGGGCCAGCATCCCCTGGGGGCAGCTTGGCCAACTGGAGCTGCGGCACCTGGAAGGGGGGGACGAGTTGTTCATCCACGTGGATGGTCGTCCCTTGTTGCTGATGCGCCGGCGAGAAGGCCGCCTGGACCGGGAGGCTGCGCTGCTCGGGACCTGGTCCAAGCTGGTCGTCCAGGAGCTGGGTGCCTCACAGCAGACCTTGGCTCCGTGGAGTCAGGCAGGCCGTCCTGGGGAGAGCGTGGGGCCTGCTTCGGCGGAGACGGCTGGGCAGATTCAAGGTTGGGTCAAGCACTGCGCTGCCGAACGCATCGACCGGGTACCCAACATCGCTGGGGTGGTGGAGATCGAAGTCCACGCCGCAGAGGGCCAAGCCGCCTACCTTGCGGTGCTCACCGACACCGTGCGGGACCCGATGTTCAATGACTGCATCTTGCGCACTGGATTGGGAGAGCCGGTGAAGGCCGGAGGGGTGGCCCAGGTCTCCGTCTGCGAGGACATTCGCGACTGCGGTTGAAGGGCGCCAGAGCTCAGCCGGTCTTCTTCTTCCGCACCCATTCCTTGGCCTTGTAGCCCTCGAATACCGCTCTCTCGCCTTGCTCATGGCGGCGCAGCTTCTCGAAGTACTCGGCCACATGCTCCCGGGCTTCTTCACCGCTCAGGCTGTGCAGCACCTTCTTCTTGAACTGCACGCCGGCGGGCAGACCGCGGGAGTACTGGTTGGCCAGCATCTTGAAACGCCCCAGGGCGCCCTTCTCGGAGCGCCCAAAGACCGCGGAGATGGAGTCGAAGTAGGCGAGCATCACGCGCTCGCGCTCCTCTGCGTTGACCACCGTGATGGGCAAGCCCTGCTGCCACTGGGAGATCTGTAGCGGCAGCCAGGGGTTCCGGATCGCGCCGCGCCCGATGAGCAGACCATCGCAGCCGGTGTCCTCGAACATGGCCCGCGCGCTCTCGATGTCGATCACGTCGCCGTTGGCCAGCACCGGAATGCTCAGCTTGGCCTTGGTCTCGGCGATCTTGTCTACGGCCCGCTCGCCCTTGTACTTGTCCTCGCGGGTGCGCCAGTGGATGGCGACCCACTGAGCGCCCTCTTCCTGGGCGATCCACGCGATCTCTGGGGCGTTGCGGTTCTCGGCATCAAAGCCCGAGCGCATCTTCACGGTCACGGGAATGTCGACCGCAGCCACGACTGCGCGAACGATGTCCCGCACCAACTCCGGTTCCCGCATCAGAGCGGATCCACCGCTGTTGTTGCAGACCTTCTTGCTGGGGCAGCCCATGTTGATGTCGCAGATGTCTGCGCCCAATTCCTGGACCACACGTGCACCGGCTGCCATCTCTTCCGGGTCCTTCCCGTAGAGCTGAATGGAGATGGGGCGTTCGTCCGCGTCAAACTCCACCATGCGGGTGAACTTGTTGTCCCCGCGATGCAGCGCTGCGCTGGGCACGAACTCCGTGCAGGTCAGGCCCACCCCGCCGATGTGGCGCACCATCCTGCGAAAGCTCAGGTCGGTCACACCCTCCATGGGGGCCAAGACCAAGTTGGGCTCAATTCGCAGGCCGCCGATCTGCACGGCCGTGGGCAGGGTGGTGGGGGAAGAGCGGTCCATGGTCAGCGGGTTAGCTCGCTGTAGCCCCTCGCACCACGCAGGGGGAGGAGAGCACCATGCTGTGGTTGACCCTGATGCTGAGCGCCCAGAGCGGTGCGCCCCCCGCCAGCGACTGGACCCCCGTCACGCGCGAGGACAGCGGACCCAACCGCGCCCTGCCCCTGAGCACGCTTCCCTTCGATACGGCGGTGACCGATCCGCAGAAGGCGCTGGTCAGTGGCGTGATGCTGCTCGAGCAGCTGGAGCAGCACGTGGCGAGCCCACCGGATGGCGCAGACTTTCAGGTGCAGCTGAGCCACGCGCAGGAGGCCTTGGACCTGAGCGAGAAGGTTCTGGCCCAGCTGGCCCCCTGCCAGGCCGAGCTGCAGCTTCAGCCCATCGCCCGTGTGCGCGCGGCCGATTCGGTACGTCTGGCCTCGATGAGCTTCGATTCCATCCCCACTCTGGGCATGAGCGCTGCTGATCAAGCGGTGTTCGAGTCCACCGTGGCCCAGATCCGGGCCCCCCTGTTGGCGCAAGCCAAAGAGAGCTATGAGCGTGTCGCCAACGACCCCACGGCGCCCGTCCCTTGGCGCGGCCATGCCCGCTGGGGTCTGACTCAGATCGCGGAGATGCAGAAGTGAGCCAGCTCAAGCCCAAGGCCCGTTCCGTCAACCAAGACGGCAGCGACGATGGCTTCGTGCCAGACACCTTCTACCGGGCCGATGTCAACGACGTGGGCCAGACCCGCATCTCCGTCTCGGTGCCGCCCAACAAGCTGGAGGCCACGCACCTGGCCCTGGCCCAGGCGCTGGATGGCCCCATCGGGGTGCTCTACGCCCAGATGGTGGACCGCGCCGCCGGCAAGCAGCTGCCAAAGCCCAAGCGCTTCCTGGCCATGGAGAAGCCCATCCCAGTGGTGGTCGGCGCGCTCTCGAGCTGCCGCACCCTGGTCTACAGCGACGCCCGTCACCAGATTTGGCTGCGTGGGCGCATGCGGGAGCAGCTGGTGCTCGATGAGCTGGGCATGATCCACTGCTACCCCGACGATCCCAGTTTCCGTGACGTGTTGGAGTCTCTGGGCATCCCCGAAGGCACCGGCAAGAACCTGGACGATCGCGACTACGTGCAGGTGGACTTCAAGGCGGCAGCCGATCCGGAGGAGGCCTTGTTGATGCGCTCGCTGGGTATGGCGCTGCTCCCCGAAGAGTAGAGCGGGTAGGGTGGACCGGTGAGCATGCCCGTCCCAGACCCCCTGATTGGACGCACCCTTTTGGGGCGCTACGAGATCATCGGCACCTTGGGCCTCGGTGGCAGCTCTCGCGTGTACCGGGCCATACAGCAGCCCATGGGCCGCGAGGTGGCGCTCAAGGTGGTGCGCTCGGACTTGGATGAGGACTTCCGGGAGGAGTTCGAGGTGCGCTTTCTACGGGAGGCGGCCTTGGCAGGGCGCCTGAGCCACCCCGGGCTGGTCACCATCCATGACTTTGGCCGCAGCGACGATGGCCACTGCTTCTTGGTCATGGAGCTTCTGCGCGGCCGCAGTTTGAAGAAGCTGATCAAGAAGGCGCCGATGCCACCCGAGCTGGCCCTGCGACTGACCGCCGAGCTGGCCCGAGGCCTGCGCCACGCCCACAGCGCCGGCCTGGTCCACCGAGACGTAAAGCCGGGGAACGTGTTCCTGGTTCGGGACGATGAGGGGGTAGAGCGGGCCAAGCTGCTGGACTTTGGCTTGGTCAAAGAAGGGGGTGAGAGCAGCATCTCCGGCGTGGGCACCTTCATGGGCACCCCGCACTACATCTCGCCGGAGCAGGCCAAGGGCTTGGAGAGCGTGGACGGGCGCGCGGATCTCTACAGCTTGGGCGTCGTGCTCTTCCGCATGTTGACCGGGCTCTTGCCCTTCTCGGCCGCCACACCGATGGCCATCGCCATCAAACACATCCGCGACCCTGCACCCACCATGCAGGAGCGCGCGCCTCGGGTTTCAGTGGATCCAGCCCTGGAGCGCCTGGTTGGCCGCTGCTTGGAGAAGGATCCCGAGCTGCGCTTCGCGGACGCTGCTGAGCTCGCTGACGCATGCGAGGCCTGGCTGGCCCAACAAGCGAAAAATGCGCCGCCCATTCCGGCCAAAGGTTCCCCGAAGGTAGAGCGTGGAAATGCGGTGGTGACACCGACGCTCCTGGTCGTCGCTGGAATCCTGGCGCTTGGAATACTCACCAGCGCGGCCGCTCGCTTGGGACAGTCCCGCCGGCCTCTGGCCCCCATCGCGCCACCTGCGCCTGGGAGTTGGCTGCTGCCACCGGCGCCAGATGAGCCCATGGCCGAGCTGGTCGGGCGGGTGGACGGGGTCGCCCGGGCGGCACCGCGTGCCCAGCCCGAGCTCCCAGAGGCCAGTCCCGCCAAAGACGTGAACGTCGACGGGGTGTTCATGCGCGCGGACCAAGCGCGGGGTGTGCTCCATTGGGTCAACACCGCTTCAGAGGACGAGCTCCGGAGCGCCGGGATCTATGGCCGTGGGGTCAACGCCCTTGTTGAAGGGCGCCCCTTCGCCAGCATCGAGGCGCTTGGGGCAAGCCCTGGCGTTGGAGAGAAGACCCTGCGCGCCGCCCTATCCGGCAGCGGAGGCTGAAGGCTTAGTCCCGTCTGCGGAAGAGCAGGCCCAGGCCGAGCACCAAGAGGCTCCAAGGTGCCGGTGAGCCACCCTTGCTGCTGCATCCACCGCAGCCCGCGTCGGCGCTGCAGTTCGCGTCGTAGGCGTCAATGTCGCCATCGCAGTCGTTGTCGATGCCGTCGTCGCACTCCTCCAGTGTGCCTGGGCTGACTTGGGGGTCGTTGTCGTTGCAATCGCCCTGACTTGGGGCGTAGCCGTCATCGTCCGCGTCGGTCCACCAGCCGGGCTCCCCGGTGTCATCGGTCGGCTCTCCGGTATCCCCGGTGTCTCCCGTGTCTCCGCCGCTTCCGTCTCCGCCGTCGCAGTCGCTGTCTACGCCGTCGTCTTCGGTCTCGGGAGCGCCCGGGTAGATGTTCTTGTCGCGGTCGTTGCAGTCCACCTTGTTTGCGGCCACACCCGAGGACTCGTGCCGGTAGCCATCGCCATCCCGGTCAAAGTCGTCTGCGCCATCGCAGTCCGAGTCGATGCCGTCGTACCAGGTCTCGTCTGCCCCTGGGTAGACGCTGGCGTCGCTCTCATCGCAGTCGCCGTCGCTGGGCTTGAAGCCGTCCTTGTCGCTGTCTTTGTCCAGGGCCTCCGGGCCGCCGAAGCTGCCCATGTCGGAGCGGCTGCCGTCGGTGTCCTTGATGGCGGGATCACCGCTGTCCCGGCACTTGGAGGCGCTGGCCAAGAAGAGCAGGTTGTTGGTCGCGCTGCCATCGTCGGAGTAGCCGGTGTACTGGGGATCCTTGGTGATCTGGCCCTCGCCCTCCCAGCCGTTGCCAAAGTCCTTTCCGCCGTTGCCGTAGGCATCGCTGTAGGCGATGGTCCCGGTGTTGTTGGACCCCGAGAAGCCGTCCCCGACGTTGAAGGCGGAGATGGTGTTCAGGATGCTGATGTCCTCGCCCGAGAGCACCTCAACACCGGTTGCATTGTCGACGGCGTCGCAGTTCTGAACCTCCAGGTTCTTGCCCGGCGCCAAGAGCTGCAGGCCCACGTCCTTGTTGCCGTCAAAGACGGAGGCGTAAATCACGAAGTTGCTGACGCTGCTGAGGACGGCGCCGTTGCCTTGATTCTGCTGGACCTTCAGGCGCTCGGCGCGGCCGCCCGTTGTGCTGCTCATCACCAGTCCATCGCCGACGTTGTTGCGCAGCGTGAGGTCCAGGAGCACGGGGTTGTTGCCACCGGTGATGTCCACGCCGTCGGGGCTGTTGCTCACCAGGGTTGTGAAGGTGATCTTCGAGGCCGAGGCCCCTTCGATGCTGACCCCGCCGCCACGGGTGCTGCCGCTGTTGCTGTCAAAGCGGCTGGTGGTGATGGTGGCCTTGGTGTCCGAGACGTTGTTGGCGTGGTGGTAGTAGCCGGCGCCGACCGGTGCGCTGTTGCTGCTGAAGGTGGAGCCGGTGACTGTGGCCGTCGCCTTGTAAACCTTGAGGCCGCCGCCATCCTTGCCAGCGCTGTTCCGGCTGAAGGTCGCGTCGGCGATGGTGGTCGTGCTGCTGTCCACGTAGATGCCTGCGCCGGCGCCCGTGGCTTCGTTGTCCTCGACGATGGTGTCGCTCAAGGTGAGCGTGGTGCCGCAGTAAAGGGCGCCGCCATCGGAGCTGGCCACGTTCTCGGACCAGGTCCCTCCACTCACAACGACCTTGGTCGCCGTCGAGCTGACAAAGACCCCGGCACCGTCCACCGCTTCATGGCCGCTGATGTTCAGGTCGGTCATCGTCAGCTTGTTTTTGCCGTAGTACAGGCCCGCGCCCCGTGCCGAGCTGCCGCTGACCGTGTTGTCGCTCAGCTCTCCGCCCATCGTGAGCTTGGCGTCCCAGACATAGAGGCCGCCGCCCGCTCCAACGGCGCTGTTTCCCGAGATCACCCCGTTCTTGCCCGTGAAGGACACGCCGGAGCTCAGGGCGCCATCCACGGCGACGCCGCCGCCGCTGTCGCCCGCCTGGTTGTCCGTGATGCTGCAGTTCTGGCAGCTCAAGTCGGAGTCCTCAATGTTGATGCCCCCGCCCTGGTCATCGGAGCTGTTCTCGTAGATCTCTACGCGCAACAAGGTCGCATCGGAACCTTGGCGCAGCTGAAGACCGCCGCCCTTGAGGGTCGAGTCGTTGCCCCAGACGCTGGAGTCGGTGAGCTCAAGGGTGGAGCCGACCAAGTAAAAAGCGCCGCCTTGGTAGCTCTCGTTGTTCTTGAAGACGCAGTCTGTGAAAGATGCGCTGGAGTCTGAGGCGAACACCGCGCCGCCGTATGCGCTGTTGCCCACCTTGATCCCGCGCACCAAAGAAGAGCTGACGGTCACGTTCGCCCCGTCCGAGAGCAGGAAGCCGCCGCCCGCGGAGTCTCCGGTCATGCCGTAGATGTCCAAGTCGCTGGCCGTCAGGGTGGATCCGACGACGTTGATGCCTTGGTCGGAGCCGGTGAGGGTCACGCCCGAAAGGGTGACCGTCTCGCCTTGGTCGACGGTCACGGCGGAGTCGTTCCCGCTGGCGTTGATGGTCACCTTGTTGGAGCCTGCGCCGACCAGCTTGAGGTTCTTGCCTTTGGTGTCGACGTCCTCGTTGTAGGTGCCTGCGGCGATGGTGATGGTGTCACCGCTGCTCGCGTTGTTTACGGCCGACTGGATTGTCGAGTACGTCCCGCTGCTTCCCACGGTCAGGGTTGCGGCCAGGGAAGGGGATGCGAGAAGCAGCAGCAGGGGCATGGGGAGACTCCAGAGGTGGAGCATAGGCCGAGGTTGGGGCTCTTTGCGCGCTCGGACAGGTCAAGGAAAGATGGAACGACAGGTTCCGGATAGGGGTCACTCCACTGTCCGTGGCCCGTTTGGGGTAGAGTGGTCAGCCGTGTACCGGAGGTTTTTGTGACCCTGACAGTCCTCTCGCTGACCCTATTGACCGGTTGTTCGGTCATTCAGGGCTTCCTGGGCGATGGCGGCATCGAAGCTGTGGCCCAGGCAGACCAGCTCCTCGTCGACGGAGACATCCAAGGCTCCATCGACGCGTATGGGGCGGCGCTCGCGGAGAACCCGGAGAACGTCGACGCTGCAATCGGCGTGGCCTACGGCGCATGGCTGGAGGGAGACTACGCCCGCGTGGACAGTGTCCTTGCCGGCGCGGAGCCCTTCGCCCCGGAGCGGGTAGGGGAGCTTCAGCTCCGCCGTTCCATGGCCTTGATTGCTTCGGGTTCTGTGGACGAAGGCCTGGAGCTCGCCCAGAGCAGTGGCCAGCCCGCCGGTGCAGTGATGGCCGCTGAGTACCTGCTCGCAGATGGCGAGCGGGAAGAGGCCATGCCCCTGCTGGAGAGCGCAAGCTCAGCCGGCGGCGGGGTCGGCGCGGCCGCCTCGGGCTACCTGGAGTTGCTCAAGGACGAGGACCCATCGGTTCAAGGCCTGGCCGAGAACTACGCTCTCTGGGCGATCGGTGAGCGGGGCGTCGCGGTGGCCAGCGTCGAGGACGTGGTGCTCTCCATGCCGGATGAAGGGGACCGAAAGGCCGAGGAGCTCTTGCTGTGGGCGGGCCGTGCGGCCTCTGAGCGGGAGATTCTGGTCGCCTCGAACCTGTTGGAGGCGGTGACCTTTCCGCCCCCCGGACAGGCATGGCGTGTGCGGGCAACCCGTGCCATTTTGGACTGCGCAGAGGGCGCAGAAGATGAGTACGCAGCCTGCCGAGAGGGCTTCGCAGAGCTCGACGGACTGGCGCCTGCGGACGGCCTGATCCACGCGCGGGCCACCGCCGCTTCTCTGATCGAGGACAGCGCGGTCGCAGTGGAAATCTTGGGTCCTCACAAGTCGGTCCCAGGGGCGATGGTCGCCCATCAGGCTGGGGAAAGCGCCGCGGCTCAGACTCTGGCACCCGCCGGAATGGTCTCCGATTTTTTGGCTAAGAGGTAGGCATGAAGCGCATCTTTTCTTGGATGATGGCAACGGCTATGGCTGCCTTGTTTGCGGTCTCTCCGCTGGCTTTGGCGGGCTCCAAGTCCGGCGAGGGCACGCGGGTTCGCATTCAGGTCTTGGACAACGAAGGCGCGCCGGTTCAGACCGCCGTGATTCGCCATCCGGAAGAGGCTGACCGCCACAGGGTCAACTCCGTGGATGGCACTTGGGAGGACGAGGTCCTCTACCTGCCAGACGGCAGTCCTTTGCTCTTTTTGCCCGGCGAGGTCCTGGTCTTTGAGATCAGCGCTCCCGGATACGAGACGACCGTCATCAGCTATCAGGTCAGGCGCCGTGGAAACGACGTCAAGGTGACCCTGGCCGAGCTGGCCTATGATTCTGGCGATATCGATGAGCCCATGATGTCCTTTGGCCGCGACGTGCCTCGGGACGAGGGCGGCGAAGCCGGCCCAGCGAACTAGGAGCCCCTGCATGAAGCGCATCGCACTTGGATCCTTGGTTCTCGCACTCGCCTCTGGCGGCCTAGCATGGGCTGCTGCAGGTTCTGGTGCCTCGGGCCTGATCAACGCCGACGAGCCCAGCCCCTGCCAGGATGGCTGGGCAGGCTGCATGGTGGGCGGCGAAGAGCTGTCCCACGAGCCGGTCACAGACAGCGCAGGGCGGCCCATGCCGGCTTCCCTTCGTGTCTCCTGGTTCGACTTGGCGGCCGGACCGGCCTTCTCGCCCTTCCAGCCCTTGTCCGAATACAGCGGTGAGCTGCCCGCCAACGCGGCCAGCACAGACGCGGTGGTGGCCGCTGACCCTGTGGAGGCGGACCCGGAGGTTGACCCTGTCGCGGAGCCCGCTGGACAGGACCAAGACACTGCTGCACCCGACCCGGAACCGGTCGTCGCTGAGCTCGACCCTGAGCCAGAAGTGGACCCGGATCCCTACGAGCCGGACCCTGAGCCCTACGTTGAGCCGGTGCGCTCCGATCCAGAGCCAAGCCGCTTCGACCCGGATCCGGAGCCAAGCCGAGGCAGCAGCTCTACTGGCAGCAGCCTCAATGGCAGCAGGGCCTCCGCAGATCCGGAGCCAGAGCCGGATCCAGAGCCCGCAGTGCAGGGCAGCAGGGCATCCGCATCGGACCCTGAACCCAAGGACGAGCCGCCTGATGACCCGAACGCGGGTCGCTCGATCGAGCCGGACCCGGAGCCAGAGCCAGAGCCCATCGTCACGGAGATCGCCCCGGAGCCTCCGAAGATGGACTTGGGCTGCGACAACCTGGTCACCCTGGAGCCCGCCGCACTGATGGGCAAGCTCAACGAGGGCCAGCGCTCTTGCTTGGAAGAGCGGATTCGCAACACGGGTACCATTACCCAGAAGGACAAGATCAGCCGTGTACTGCTGATCAACGCCGAGGCCTCTGGCTCCAAAAAGGAGTGGGAGCGCTTGGCGAAGCGCCACCTGGAGGACATCGATCGCTCGGATCCCAACCTCTGCTTCAAGTACGCCCAGCACCTCTCTCGCGGCGGCGTTGGCCGCGCCTGGGGCGTCATCAAGTGGTCCGACTACGCCTTGGAGAACAAGAGCCAGTGGTCGGGCACGACCTACAAGACCCGTGTCTACGCGCTCTACCAACTCAAAGCCGAAGCCGCGATGAAGCTCTGGGAGGATGCCAACAAGAAGTTGGTGGACGCCGGAGCGGACCGCGAGGAGTGGGCCGGGAAGGAAGAGAAGTACCGCGGCATGGCCAAGGACTACTCTCGTGAGTGGTTGGACTACGCGCGCGCCTCCAGCCAAGACACCAAGAAGCCTATGTCCCTCTGCGTCTCCGCCGCGGGCAGCAAGAAGTTCTGCCAGGACTAAAGACCGCCTTGACCCAGTTGAAACTGCCGATTTTTGCGCTCCTCCTCACGCTCGCCGCTTGCACCGGTGGGCCTGAGCCCGAGACTCCAAGCGAGGGCCCTGGCCCAGTCGCTGCGGCTCTGCCGCAGTCCGCCCTGGAGAGCACCTGGATGGTGCAGATCGCTGCGGAAGGGGCCCAAGACCAGCTCATGTCCAAGGGCCCTTGGAAGGCCATCTTTGACCGGGACTATGCCCAGGCGATTCCCGCTTCAAGCGGCGATTTGCAGGCCCGTCTACATGCCGAGGCAGCCGTGATTTACCGGCAGGCCGCCTTGCTTCAGGCCCAGTCCATCGCGGAGTCCTTCTCGCCTGAACAGGGGCGAGATTCGGACCCGGCGCAGGTCAGCTACTACTACGAGCTCTCCCAAGTCATCTTGGGGAAGGGTGAGACGGTCGGCGCCCTGAGCGAAGGTCCTGAGAGTCTGGTCGCCGCCTCCAAGGTTTGGGCTGAGCGGGAAGGGGAGCTGAGCATGTCCAGCCTCCCTGCTGTCTTCACCCTCCCAGCGGTGGCCCCGGGCCAGGTTCCCGAGCTCCCAGAGTCGGCCGTCGTCGAGCTCAAAGAGCTGGTGGGCGACTCCAAGATGGCGCTGGCCGACCCCACCGCTACGCTGCAGTTGGCCGCATGGCACGAAGCGGCAGCGAGGAGTGCTTCCGAGAATGGCGATGCGATCGCAGATGCCTTGATCGCGCCCTGGCGACTCCCCTTCGAGAGCCATCTGGCGGTCGAGCCTGCAGACTTGCCCCTTGAGGTGCTGTTTTTGGGCACGGTTGGTAGCGCCGCAGATCTGGCCTTCTTGGCCTCGATTGGTGCAGAGGGTGCGGACGTGCCGGCGCTTGTAAAGCGTTTCAGCGAGCGCTCGATGGTGGCCGCTGCTCTGGCCCCCTGCCTCTCCGGAAGTGCGATGGACCCGCAGTGCGTCATTGACGCTGCCGCCGGAGTTCCTGCGCCCCTGCTGCAGGCGATGAGCGCGATGGGCCCCGCCTCGGTGGACCACCGCATGTACGCCAAGGGGGGCCGTGCTTCGGTGCTCCGTGGCGGCTCCCGGGTGGCTTTGGCCCTCGGCGATACCCGGGGTGCTGCGCTGCTGCGCATCAACGCCCTGGACCATAGTGGGGACGCTGCGGCGGACCCTGCTTTTTTGATGTCCCAGGCTGCCTGGGACGCGGGTACGCGGAATGCTCTGCGTGCCCAGGAGTTGCTTCACACACAGGCTCAGGTCCTGCCCGGCATGGCGTCGGTGCGGGTGAGCTTGGATGTCTTGCACTTGCGGGTGAGCCGGGACGCCGGCCCTGCAATGCCCATGCACTGATCGGAGCCTTGAGATGACGGACAAGCGCAGACTCCTTGGCGTGACTCTTGGACTGGCCACATTGGCCATGTCTACGGGCGCGTCGATGACCTTCTACGAAGAGTCCCTGCCCTCGACCATGAACCCGCTCTTCGCCAGTTCAATGGTCGACAATCGGGTTCATGAGCTGGTATTTGACCGCCTCTATTTCCACGACCCGGTCACCAACGAGCTGACCTCGCGCTTGGTGGACAGCTATGAGCTGGCCGACGGGGGCAAGGCTGTGAAGCTGAACCTGGCCAAGGGCATCAAGTGGCACGATGGGCAACCCATGACGGCTGAAGACGTGTGCTTCACGATCAACGTCATGCTGGACCCGGGAACGCCCAGTCCCATTGCTGAGAAGCAACGGGCTGTGTTCTCTGGCTGCGAGGTGGAGTCCAAGGACGTCGCCGTGGTCAAGTTCACCAAGATCTTCCACAACCCGCAGATGCGTCTGGGTTTTGCCGTGCTGCCCAAGCACGTCTTCCAGAGCACCGCCATCACGCCTGAGAACCCCTTCGCGAACCAGCCCACGGGCACCGGTGCGCTCAAGGGCTCCAAGGGACGCCGCGGTGTGACCTTCCAGAAGTTCAAGAACGGCCACCACGACGCCAAAGTGGACGGCATGACTCTGCAGGAGGGCAGCGACCCGCTCTTGCAGGTTCGTACGCTGGTCAACAACGGCGTCCAGGGAATCGTGGCGGTCCCCCCAGGCTCTCGCGCCGACGTCTCGGCCTCCGACGAGCTGACCTTGAAGGGCTACGATTTGCGCTCTTGGTGGTTTGTGGCGGTGAACCAGGACAAGCCCTACCTCAAGGACAAGCGCGCACGCCAAGGGCTGAACTTGGTCCTAGACCGTACCCAGCTGCGCGAGAAGGCCATCGGCGTCGGCCCCGAGGAGCGCAACTCACCCTGTGAGTTCATCTCGGGCCCCTTCGTTCAGACCAGCCCCTACTACAACCGTTCGGTGGAGACCCGCCCCCGCTCGGACCTGGACAAGGCCAAGCAGCTGCTCGCCGACTCCGGCATGAGCACGGTTGGCGAGCGCTGGCACTACAACGGCGAGCCCGTCTCTCTGCGCATCGGCATCAAGGCGCCCCTGGACAACGAGGCGCCGGACCTGCTCTCGCAGATCGGAAACCAGCTCGGTGAGGCTGGCTTTGACCGCCAAGAGTTCAAGATCAGCACCGATGAGTGGAACCGCGAGGTGCTCACGGGCAAGGCCACCGACTACGACCTGATTGTCGGCAAGTGGTCCTTTGGCTTGGTAGAGGACGTCAACCCCCTCTTCCACACCCGCACCGACGGTCGCGGCGCCTACAACATCTTCGGCTACAGCAACGCCCAGGTGGACTCTTTGTTGGCGCAGTACGACGCCTCCAAGACCCAGACCCAGGCCCGTGACGCGTACCACTCGCTGCACAAGAAGCTGGATGACGAGCTGCCCTACATGTTCCTCTGGAAGCTGGACACCAAGAGTGCGTGGCGGACCGAGGTGCGTTCCAACACCATCTCGCCCTACTACTACTGGACCGCCTTCGACAGCTGGAAGTACGGCGGCTGAGTTGCACGGGTGGCCTTGCCCGAGGACCCACCCATCCTTCTTTTCCTAGGCTGCCGATTTGAAGCGCTGGTGGATTCGCCCCTTGGTACGGCTCTTTGCCGCCCTTGCTCTGCCACTGGCGGTGCCGGCGGTGATCACGTTGTTCATTTGGGCGTTGCCTGGGGACCCAGCGAGCATCATCTGTCCGCCCGAGATCTGCGGCGGTACAGCTGAATTGGCTGCCAAGTGGCACTTGGATCAGGGGCCCTGGCACTTCTACAGCCAGTGGGTTGTGGGGGCACTTCAAGGCGACTTTGGGAACTCCTGGCGCATGCAGACGGGCTTCCCGGTGGCCGATTTGCTCGCGGACAGCGTGCCGCGAACGGCTGCATTGGTCGCCTTGGCTTTTGTGCCGCTCCTCCTGGGGGCCATCGGCTCCGCGACCCGAATCATCCCCAAGCAGGTCGATGGGGTGTTGTCGGCGGTGGGGTTGATTCCCGCCGTGGTGCTCTCTCTGCTGGCTGCAGCCTGGGTCACACTGACCTACGGTGCGATGGCCTACGATCCCGAGGCCATGCGGGTGAAGTTGCTCTTGGGCGCCTTGGTGCTGGGCCTCGCTGACGCTGCGCTCTCCGGCGCGGTGGTTGGCGTGCGTGGCATCACCGAGTCCGAGCGCACCCAGCGCTACGTTCAGATGGCCATCTTGCGTGGGGAAGGGGAGCTCTCCAACGCGCTCCCGAACATCCTGCCCGCATTGGCGGGCCAGATGCGCGCTAGGCTCCTGGGCCTGCTCAGCGGCGCCGTCATCGTCGAAGTCATCATCCGCATTGATGGGTTGGGGGACCTGATCTGGCAGGGGACACTGACCCAGGACTTCGCCGTCGTGTTGGCCGCCGCCTTCGGTTTTGCGCTGCTCTCCAGCTTGATGTTGGTGCTTCAGGCCGCAGTCGAGGTCGGCGTGGCCTTGCACGTGCGAAAGAGCCCTCAGGTGATGGCGTGATGGACAAGCTCCTGAGCCGCAAGGTGCTGGGCATTTTAGCTGTCTTGGCCTTCGCGCTGCTCTTTGTGCCGGGGCTCTTCGCCCCGGAGCATCTGGCGGATGGGGCCAGTTTCGAGCCTTGGTTGGGCTTTGGCAGTGAAGGTGCGCCCTTGGGCACCGACCGCTCTGGTCATCCGCTGCACCGCTATGCCATGCAGGGCGCGGCAGTGGTGGCCGGCCCGAGCTTGATCGCCGGGCTGGTGGTGATGGCCTTCGGGGTCATGGGCGGCCTGCTGGCCTGCGCAGGGTGGCCTCGCTTGGAGGCGGCTGTTCAAGGTTTCGGCGAGCTCATCGGCGCTCTGCCGCGCATGGTGGTCATCCTGGTGGTGGCCTTGCTGCTCCCCAAGGACGCGCGCTCTCTGACCCCCATCGCCCTGACCTGGGCGCTGCTCTCCGCTCCCGGCGCCATGGACGAGGCTGCAGCGGTCGCGGGTCGTCTGGGAGGCACGCGCTTTGTGGAGGCCCTTCGCGCCCACGGTTTCTCGGGTTTTCGCATCTACTTGGTACACGTTGTGGGCATGAATCTGCGGCCAGTGCTTGTGCGGCAGGGCGTTGATACCTTGGTTCAAGTTGTGTTCTTGGAGATTGGACTTTCCTATCTTGCGGTCCAAGACAGCGAGCCCAGCTTCACCCACGGGGACTCTACGCGCTCCTGGGCTGACCTGCTCTACATGGGCTACGGCTACTTTCTGGAGGTCCCCAGTGGCCACGCCCTGGTCTTGGGCCTGGGCTTGGTGGGCATCGTGGCGCTCTTCGGTGTGCTGGTGAACCGCGCGGCGAGGGCACGATGAGTCACCTGCTTGAGCTGCGAGATCTGTGCATCCGCACCCCCGACCGCGTCTTGGTGGAGAAGGTCGATGTAGACGTGTTTCAAGGGGAGATCACGGCGGTGATGGGGCCCTCTGGCGCAGGCAAGAGCCTGACGGCGCGAGCATGCATGGGGGTCTTGGACGTTGAGCCGGGGCTGAGCGCCGGCTCATTGCGCTTCCCCGCGCACTCCGATCGGGACTGGTTCAAGGGTGTTCGAGGCGGCCGCGCCCAGCGCAAGCTGCTCAAGGAGACCCGCGTGATGCGTGGGGCCTATGTGACTTACTCTCCCCAGGCGGCCAGCTCCGCCCTGAACCCTGGACGCACCATTGGGCAACAGCTGGCCCTGGCGGTCGCGCGCCGCGAAGGTGGGTGCAGCGATGTGGCCGCTGCTGTGCGCGCCTGTCTGGAAGACGTGGGCTTGCCTCTAAGCGCCTCCGGCGGCCTCCCAAGGGAGCTCAGCGGCGGCATGAACCAGCGTGCCGCGCTGGCCATCGCGGTCGCCCCTCTTCCCAAAGTGTTGATCGCCGACGAGCCCGAGACGGGATTGGACCCGGTGCTGACCAGGCAGATCATCGAGCTGATGATCTCGGTGGCAAAGGACAAGGGCTGCGGCATGCTGCTCATCTCTCACCACCAAGACACGGTGGATCGCGTCGCCGATCGCGTCGTACACCTTCCTGGTCGGGGGCACGCATGAGCCAAGAGCGCCCCATCACGGAGAAGGCCGTCGTGGAGATCCACGGTCTAAACAAGACCTTCGAGCTGCCGGGGCCTTGGCCATGGAGTGAGAAGCGCAGCGTCGATGCGGTCATCGATGTGAGCACCACGGTCCGAGAAGGGGAGGTCCTCGCGCTGGTCGGTCAGTCCGGCTCCGGCAAGACGACCGTCTCTCGAATCGTGCTGGGCCTAGACACGCCCTCCTCCGGAGAGATCAAGCTGGATGGCCTGCCCTGGTCGAGCATGAGCGAGTCTGAGCGCCTGCCTCACCGCATCCGCTTTCAGTACGTGCCCCAGGACCCGATGGCGGCGCTGGACCCGCAGCAGACCGCTTTGGAGCACGTTGTGGAGACCCTGCGCGTGCTCGGTGAGCGAGATCGCGACCAAGCCCAAGATGAAGCGCGGGCGATGCTCGAGCGCCTTGGGCTGGGGCAGCGCTTTCACGCACTGCCCCGTCAGATGTCCGGCGGCGAGCAGCGTCGGGTCACCCTGGCGCGGGTCTTGGCGCTGACACCTCGGCTGGTGGTCGCCGACGAGCCCACCTCTGGGCTGGAGCCGGATCGCCGGGAGTCGGTGCTCTCGGACCTAATCGGCAACCTTCCGCCCACCGCGGCGTGTATCCTTGTCACTCACGATCTTGCGGCCGCACGGCGTTGGGCTCATCGAGCCCTGGTCATGCTGGAAGGCCGCGTTGTCGAAGAGCTGAACCTGCCTACAGACACGCCGACGCATCCATATGCGCGGCAGCTCTTTGACCCTTGGAATGCTTGAAGGGACCCCCATGAAGCGCGCACTAAAGACCTTGACGGCTTGCTTGGCCCTGACCTTGGGAGGCCTAAGCGTGGCACCGAGTGTGGCTCAGGCGGGCGATGTAGAGGTCGCCGAGCACCGCCGTCTCTCCGAGGAGATGAACCGCCTGGCTTCCCGCGGAGCGTGGCAGGGGGTCGACTCCCGATTCATCGAGCTCATGGAGCTGGAGAAGAAGGGGGAGGTGCTGACTTACGAGGAGTGGTTCCTCGGCGCACAGGCTGCCCAGAACCTTGGCAAGATGGCCGCCTGTCGCAAGCGCCTGGAAGGCGCGATCGCCCAAGACCCCAAGGACGAGGCCACCTCGTGGCTGGCTGCAATCGACGCCAGCTATGGACCGGTCAACCTACGCTCCTTGGACAAGGACTCCGATGCCGTGCTCACGGCAAAGGCGATGCCCTTTGTGCCAGACCAGCGCATGGCCATTGAGTACGCCCAGTCCAAGTTGGCCGGCGGCCGAGCGTTTCGCGGCCTTCTACCCGCAGGCTCCTACACCCTGAGCTCCGGCAGCGTCTCTCAAGAGTTCACCGTGGCCGCAGGGCCCGGTGAAGCCATGCAGGTCAAGATCACCCCAGGCTCCGACGGAAGCACTGGGGCTCTGGCCTATGTCGGACCACGTCTGGATGTGGGGGCCGCCTACACGGTCGGAAACACCCCCAACATTGACGGCGTCGTTCAAGGCCCTCCACGCTTCGCCGGCGGCGGCGCCCGCGTAGGCGTCGGCGTGGAGCTTGGACTCAAGCGCGGCTTTGGGCTGATCGCACAGGTCGGCTACCACAACCTCTTCTCTCCCAGTGACCGGCCTGATGTGGTGGGCGTGCCGAACAAGGCAGACTCCCTGCACCTTGGCTACGGAATGGTGGGGCCCAGCCTACGTTTTGGAGACCTCTGGCTGCATGCCGGTGGTGTCCTGGCCTTCGGTGTGGCCAACGCCAGCGGCGTGGCGAATGCTGACGCTGTCAGCTCGCAGTGTCCTTACGGTGGGGAAGAAGAAGTGTGTGCCTGGGTTTCCGGCGTGGAAGAAGAAAACCGCGAGTACTTCCCATGGACCACCTCCCTGACCACAGCCGGCTTTCAAGCGGGCTTGGGCTACGCCTTGTTTGACCTAGGCGAAGGCCTTCAGGGCGGCATTGGTCTGAGTGGTGGACTGCTCTCCGATAGCTCACGAACTTACCCCTGGGGCCAGCTTTCCTTTACGGTCGGCCCCGCCTCTTCGAGGAACTGACATGAAGCGACGCATCCTTGCTGCTGCCCTCTTGCTTGGCCTTGGTGCCAGCGTCGGTGTTGCTGGCGCCGCCGAGGTCGCTGCGCCTGACACCGGTCACGTGCAGAACCCCGTCTGGGCACCCGATGGCAGCTGGTTGGCCTTCGAGGTCAACAACATGTCCAACAGCGTGGAGCTCTTCCTCGCCGAGGTCAACGGCACCGCTGCTGGCAGCCCGCAGGCGCTGCGCATCCCGGGTTCCAGCTCCAGCTTCGGCACCGGCGGCTACTTGGCAGCCAGCCCCACTTGGGCCAGCAAGCCCAATCTGATGGTGATCTTCGAGGGCAGCAGCCCTGGCGGCACCATGCGCCTGTACTACGCCACCCCCGGTGCTGGCGCGCCCAACGAGCTGATCAACAGCACGCAGATCGCTGGCAACTTGGCGGCTCCCAGCATGAGCGACAACGGCGAGCGCTTCGCCTTTGTGACCGACGCCACGGGCGCCGGTGATGTCTACGTGTGGGAGCTGGCCAGCTCCGACATGCACAACACCTTCGCCAGTGACTTCTCGGAGCACAATCCAAGGTGGAACGCCGATGCCAGCAAGTTGGTCTTCTCCCGGAAGAACAACGGCACCGAGGACCTCTTCACTTGGGAAGGCGGCGCCAAGCTCAAGCCTCTGGTCGGCGGAAACGGCGATCAGACCCGGCCCATCTGGACGGGGGATCAAGTGGTGTACTTCAGCTCTGAGCGCGGAGATGGCCACTGGGACATCGCAGTTGCCGACGGCAGCGGCCGAAAGGTCGTCGCCCGTGACGTGCGCCTTCCCGCGCGCTCCGCGCCTGCGCTCTCGCCTGACGGCCAGTGGGTGGCCTACGGCAGCTCCGAGCCGGACAAGAGTGGCCAGATCTACCTGAGCCGTGTGGATGGCTCCAAGACTGTGAGCATCGATACCCCTCACGTCGCAGTGGGCGAGCCGAACCTCGTAAAGAACGCGGCCGGCCGCACCATGTTGGCCTACACCGGCTTGCCCTCGAAGGGCAGCGACTGGCGCCAACTGCACATCGAAGATGTGACGGGAAAGTTTTAGGGCGTCTTAGGAGCCGGCAACCGGGCTCTTAGAGCCCCTTGACGGTCTCCAAGACTTCATTCACGTGGCCCTTGACCTTGACCTTGGGCCAGGTCTTCACCACGACGCCTTCCTCGTCGATGATGAAGGTGGAGCGCTGGGTGCCCATGTAGACCTTGCCGTAGTTCTTCTTCTCAATCCAGGTGCCGTACAGGTCGTGTACTGCGTGCTCGGGATCGGAGATGAGGGGGAAGTTCAGCTCCTTCTTGGCCACGAAGTTCTCGTGCTTCTTGATGGAGTCGCTGGAGACCCCGTAGATCACGGCGCCGGCGTCCTCGAACTCGGCCTTGAGGTCCCGAAACGCGCAGGCCTGCGTGGTGCAGCCTGGGGTGTTGTCCCGGGGGTAGAAGTACAGGACCACCTTCTGGCCGCGCAGGGCGGAGAGGGTGACGGGGCCCTGGTCGGTGGGGGCGGTGAAGTCTGGGGCAGTGTCGCCGACGGAGATGGGCATGGTGTCCTCGCTTGGGGAAGGGGTAGGAAGGGTCTGTGCTGGACTTGCGGCCCTGGGCTATTCCGGCGCTTCTGGGGCCAACCACGGGGACATAAACGCCTCCCTTGGAGAGAGCCCCAGGGCAGCATCGACCCACGCCATTCTCGCCACAACCATGGAGAGATCCCCGTTGTGACCTGAGTTGTAGAACTGGACACAGAGCCAGGGCGCCTGAACCTCGGCCGCCCACGCCATCAGAGCCTCGGGCGGCACCGCGTCGTCTTGTAGGCCGTGCTGCACCAAAGTGGGGATCTGCCGCTCCAGGGTGGCCACGAGCAGCGCCTCGGGGTCGGGGCTGGCCATCCAAGCCTGAAGACCAGCGGTGCTGATGCCGGGGCCGTCTTCGACGTAGCGCCGCCGGTCTTCGGCTTCCCGTTTCTGTTCCATGGCCATGCGTCGGGCGATGCGGCGGGTGTCCCATTGGTGGGCGAGCACGGCCTCCATGCCCTGCAAGGGGGTCCCAGAGAGCACCAGCAGATCCACTTGGGCGGCCTGCTCCTTCTCCCAGCCCGAGACCAGGTTCAAGAGCACCATGCTTCCTTCGCTGTGGCCGAGCAGGACCATGCCGTCTTGTCGGGTAGCGGCTTGCTGTTGCGCCCAGGTGAGCGCGCCCTGGGTGCAGCCGACCAGGTCCTCCGGTTGGTATGCGGAGAAAGCCTCCAGGTCCCACTCAACGGTGTCCCCGTTTAGTCCCAGCACGCCTGGCTTGTCCACGGCGAGAAACGCCATCCGGCCCGAGGCCATCTCGGCCTCAAACAGCGGCGGCGGCTCCATGTCCACGCTCGAGTAGAGCCCACTGCCGCCCAGGTTCAGCAGAATCTGAGTGCTCTCTGGGCCTGCGTTCTCCGGCAGGCGCAGGCTGGCACGGCATTCCGCTCCGGAGTCCAAGGTGATGACGGTCGCGAGGGTCAGCAAGGCGCCAGCCATGTGGCTCCCTTTTCTTCGAGGTTGGAAGGGCGCTCAGGGAGACCAGGTGATGCTCGCCCACGCAGAGTAGTCGTCCTTGGTTCGGCACAACTCCTCCTTCGCTTCCCCGCCTGCGGGGTCCAAGATGCAGGCGACGCCCAGCTGAATGTGGCTCTGGCTGAGGCGGAAGAAGGGCTGGGCAGGGCTCTCGACATCCACGCTCAGGGCCAAGCTGCCCAGGGTGTCGTCCTGTTCGCCTTGCAGCTCGTGCCAGCGGGTGTTCAGCCAAAGGCCGCCTCCGCCGATTCCCGCCTCCCAGGAGTTGACCTGGTCCGCGGTGATTCCTGGAGAGAATGCGGGGTCGTAGAGGCGCCAGCTGTCCCAGCCTGGGGTGTAGAGCGAGCTGGCCATGCCGCCTACCAAGATCTCGGGGCCCGCTGCGGTGCCCACACCGGCGCGCAGGCCCGTTCCAGCCCAGCCAGCGCTGAGCAGGCCTTGGGCCTGTCCGCCGCTCTCCCCTTGGACCTGCCCTCGAGCGCTGGCTTCGCCTTGCACCCAGGCTTGGCTCAGCCACTGGCGGTGGCTGACCTGACCCCAAGCGGCGGCCGCGTTTCCGGCGGTGTCCGCCCGGAGGCTGGCACCACCTTCGGCGGCCCCTGATGCCCAGTAGACCCGGTCTTCTGCGACCAGAGCGAGGCCCCGGCTCTTATCCAGTGTCCAGGCCCACAGGCCCAGGTCCACGGGTAGAACGCGCACAGTCCAGGAGGCTGAAGCGCCAGATGCATATTGAAGGCCCACCAAGGCCTGTACGGTGCTGCGGCCCGCTGGGTCGCCGGCGCGGAGGCCAATCTCCGCAAAGTCCATTTCCCCGGAGTTGGCACCGGCCCCCAGCAAGGGACGAATGTCGTGTGGGCCCAAATAGTAGGGGTTTGGGGTGACTGGCTGCTTCTCAGGCGCTGGTGGAGCCGGTGGCGCCGGAGGTCTCTGCAGCAAAGCTGCGTTGTCGATGGGTTGCTCCGGCCCCATCTTGGGCAAACCCCAGATGGTCAGCGGGACTGCATCCTCCGCCAGGTGCAGCGAGAGACCTTGGGCACTCAAGCTGAGGAAGTACAGGTCACCGTTGGGGGCAGGGGAGGGATGCAGAGCGCCGCCGCGGGTTTGGGTGAGGCGGCGGGGCGTACCGGAGACTGGGATGGCCCAGGCCTCCACGAACCCATGCAGGCCCATGCTCGCAACCAAGGTCTCGGAGTCCGACCACTCCGGGCTGGAGATCTGGGCGCCTTCGGGCAGCGGCAGGCTGCGCTCCTGACGGGTCTGCATGTCGTAGAGCATCAACTCCCAGCCGGCGCCTTGGTGCCGAAGGTAGGCGAGCTGGGTGCCATCTGGGGACAGGCGGGGGCTGTCGAAGACGGTCATGGCTGTACCGGGACGGAGCGTGATCGTCTGACCGGTGGCCAGGTCCACGCGAACGATCTCGGAGACGGCCCAGCGCTCGCGAACAGCGATGGCGTAGTCCCCGGTCGGTCCTACGTCGGCGTCCCGTACGGCAGCGCCGTGGGTGATGCTGCGCTCGTCTCCGTCCAGAGTCCAAAGGAAGAGGTCTGGGCGTTGGCGACCGTCGGTGTCCGTCTGCCAGGAGGTAAAGACCACGCCACTTCCGTCTGGAAGCCAACGCGGACTCTCGGCAGATCGGCCCAAGTTGATGCGCTCATGGGCCGGCTCCCGGCTCAGAGGCTTGGTGCGCAGCGGGGTCACATCCAGGGGGTCTTTCTCCAGACGCTCGGCCATCGCCTCCTGGTAGCTCTCCTCGGCCTCGGTGTTCTCCGCGGTAGACCAGATCACCAAGCGTGGGTTGTCCTCGTCCTCCAGAACAACAGCGATGTGGCTGCCATCGGGGGACACGGCTGGAGCCCCGGTGTAGCCCGGGATGTCTTGCCATAGGGTGTCTTGGGTGGTCCTGCTGGCCTCGATGGTGAGGGCCTGATGAGAGAGCTCGGTGAGGTATCGGGCGTAGAGCGTGGCTGGGTCGTCCCCGAACACCATCGTAAACGCCTCATCAAAGCTTCGGAACTCCACCGCGGACATGGCGCGCCACAGCTCTTGGAGTGCCCCCGGGTGACGTCCCGCCTCGAGCCACTCCAGGTAGTGCGAGCCCACCAGGTAGGCCATCGAGCCCCCCATGAAGCGGTCTGCACCGTCGAGCTCCTCGTAGGCGGGCATCTGGCCGTCCATGGCCATCGCACGCAGCAGGGTGGCTCGACCATCCCCATTGGGTCGTCCGCTGCCGGTCAGGCGACCCTCCACGACGGTGGCGGAGCCCTCGCTGACCCAACGAGGCGACTTT
>CAJXRZ010000083.1 GCA_913060515.1 uncultured Pseudomonadota bacterium
CGAGATTTCTGCCTGTCTCGTGGGCTCGGAGATGTGTATAAGAGACAGGCCGATATCGGCCAGGCAGAGATCGACATCCTCGGATCGTCCGAGCACCGTCACACCCGGGGTTAGGGCCACCCGGCGGTCGGGGTGTCCCTTCTGCTTTACCAGCAGCTCCAGCGCCACACTCATACCCTCAGCTTAACAGCATGCTTGAGGACGGGTTGCTCGCTGTCCCAATCAGAACTGCTTGTCCCGCTTTTCCTTGGCCTGGGCCAAGTACTCCAGGGTCTGCTTGTGGATGGGCGCTTCCGTGTTGGGCTCCAGCATCAGCACCGTCTCCCAGGCGTTGATGGCCTGGGGGTACTTCAGGCTGTTGTAGTAGCGAAGTCCTGCATCAAAGTTCTCTTTGACGGCCTCGGCGATCTCGCCATCCAGGCGCTTGATGCGCACCTCGCAGATCTCGCAGGTGCTGTCCAGCTTCAGAGCCATCTGGTACTGAGCCAAGGCGTCGCGCTGGCGTCCGGCTTGGTAGTGGGCGTGACCCTGCTCTACGAGCTCCGTCAGCGAGGCCCCTTCTGGTGGATCCGGCCACTCGGCTCTGGGATCCTTGGCGCTGGCTGTGAGCGCCTCGGTCAAGGGATCGCCGTTGGGGGCGGTCTCCACCTCTTCAGGCTGAAGCGCTGCAGTCAGGCTGTACTTTCCGGGGTCGGCCGTTCCCTGTGGGGCGGTGCCAGAGCCGCCGCCCATGGAGACCACAGCGATCCCGCCGCCCAGAATGAGCGCCACCGCGATGAATGGCCAGATCTTCCAGCCCTTCTTGGGCTCTTGCAGGGACTCCAGCCGCACGGAGACGCTGGGGTCGTTGTCGAAGTCGACCATCTCCAAGGTGAAGCGGTGCGGGCCGATGTTGACCACGTCCCCGGGACCGATGGACTTGTTGTCGTCCACGCGCTTGTCGTTGACGAAGACCCCGTTTCGAGAGCCGGCGTCTTGTACCCAGACCGAGCCCTTGTGCAGGATGATGCGGGCGTGGGAGCGGCTCACGTCGGGGTCTTGTACGTGGATCTCGCAGGCCGCGTCCCGGCCGATGCGCAGCCCGGCGCTGGTGACCTCGGCGCGGTGGCCTTGCAAGGGGCCGGCGGTGCAGACCAGGGTGGGCGTGCTCTTCATGTCAGCACCGGCAGGATCATTGAATCACCAAGACGGCATGGGTCAGTCCCGGGCCTGCGGCCAAGGTGCAGGGACGTGGGCCTTCGCCAAAGTCGATGTTGTCGGCCAATACGGGTTCCTGTCCAGCAGCGATTCCTTGCCACAGGATCTCCAGCCTATCCCGGGCCGCAGGGCTGACAAGGCCCATCAGTGGCTGCCCGCGCAAGCCCTCGAGGGACTGGCCCAGGAGGTGCTGTCCCCAATCGTTGGCGTCCGTCACGCAGCACTGTCCGTCCAGGAGCACCACTGGAAAGGTGCATGCGCTGAACATCGTTGGCAGGCGCCCATCAGGCTCCACGACGGTTTCTACGACGGTCTCCACGACCTTTTCGACAACCCGCTCCACCACAGGTTCCGGCGAAGGGGAGGGATCCGGCATGCCAGCCGCTCTGGCCAGAGCCCGGTTCATCGTGTGCGCCAGGGCCTCCAAGGCGCCCCACTTCACCGGCGAGGTCAGGTTGCTGTTGTGGCCCTTGATGGCCAACTCGGCCTCGTCTCGAAGCTTCGCGACCGGCCGGTTGGCCAGCGCCCACACCCCGCCAACACCGGCGGCGAAAGCGAAGAGCAGAAAGACCACGCTGATTCCCACCCGCAACATGGGCTGGGCCACGGTGTCGGCGGCCAGCTTGGCGTTGTACTCCAGGTAGGCGTAGCCGAGCACGCTGCTGCTGGGCGCGCCTGCCGTCGCGGCACCGCGGATGGGCACCAGGATGCGCGTCATGCCGTCCTCGCCAGGCTGAACCGCCTCGCGGCGCTCCTTCTTGGCGCTGAGGTAGAGGGGGTCATCGCTCAGGGACTTGGCGGCCAGGTTGATGGGGGCGACCACCGAGCCTTCGCCGTCCAGGATGTAGGCCAAGCCCACTTCAGGCAGGCGCTCGGCCATGCCCAGCTCGTAGTCCAGGCCGCGCTGGCGCAGGGACTCAGCGTTCCGGTTGCCGAGGCTCTCAGCCAGGGCCACGCCGCGCTCGACGCTCATCGCCTCCAGGCCATCGGCGCCAGCCATTCCCAGGGACAGGAAGCCGCCCCCGGGTCCGCAGAGCAGCACCAAGCCCAGGAAGGCGAAGAGGGCCACAATGCGGCCCATGAAGGGCACCTTGGTGGAGAAGAAGCCACCGGAGGGTGCCGGCTGGGCTGGCGCTGGGCTGGGCCCTTCAGCGATGGGGGCCGGCGGGGCGCCAAAGGCTTGGTCTGGCGGTGGCGCGCCAAAGCCACCGGCAGGTGGCCCGCCAAATGGCAGGGGGTCTGCAGCGGGAGGTGCCGCGGTGACCGCCGGAAAGCCACCTGGAACCGGGGCTGGCGCGTTGCTCTCCGGGTAGGGCTCGCGGTAGGGCTCCGTGGCGGGAGGCTCTTGGTAGGGGGCTGGTGGAGGCCCGCTTCCAAAGCCGCCCAGAGGCGGGGCGCCGGAGTCCATGTGGGTCGGGCCGGAGCCCATGACCGCAAATCCAGGCGGGGGCGCCATGGACTCCATCGTGGGATCGCTGGGATCATCGGGCAGGGGGCGCGTGGTCTCGACGGGTCCCTCTTCGTAGACCATCAAGGCATCGCCCATCTGGACGTGGGTCCCAGCGACCAGCTCGCAGGCCTCCATGGTGTGGCCGTTGATGAGCATGCCGTTGGCGCTGCCCAAGTCGCGGGCGATGCAGCGACCATCCATCAGGGTGAAGCTGCAGTGTTTGCGACTGACCCGGCGCGAGGGCAAGTAGAGATCGCAGTCGGGTTCGCGGCCTGCGATGGACTCGCCTTCCTGCAGAGTCAAGACCTCGCCCGCGCGGGGGCCTTCCAAAATGCGCAGGCGGTGACTCATGCAGGCTCCAGTGCCAAGCAGTGGCCGGCAAGGGTACCCTCTGCTGACCCGGCTGCTAGCTCGACCACGTAGCGCGCGCCTGGCACGATGGGGGACAAGCGCCAAGGGACAAGGGCCGAAACCGTGCGAAGGACCCTGTGTTCCGCGTCGACGAAGAGCAGGTCCAGGGGCACGCCCATAAAAAAGGTGTGCACCGAGTTGCAGGGCTCAATGACCATGCCTTGGTCCGCTTCCATGGTGCGTCCGAGCAGACCTCGCATGCGCTCAAGGGGTCCGGTGGCGTGCCAGGCGCGCTCGGCCAGCACCGCGCCGGTGTCCACATTGCACACGCGGAGCAGCTCCATCAGATCCCGATGGTCTGGTCGCCGTAGAAGAAGTTCAGGGCGATTGGGCCGAAGATGACGATGAAGACCGCCGGCATGATGCAGAAGATCAGGGGGAAGAGGATCTTCTGGGCTGCGTAGGCGCCCTCGCGTTCGGCGCGTTGGAAGCGTGCGGTGCGCATCAGGTCGGACTGAGCCCGGAGCACTGGACCGACGCTGGCGCCGAGTACGTCGGCCTGAATGAGCATGGCGGCGAAGCTGCGCATCTCCTTCATGTCCACGCGCAGGGCCAGGTTTCGCAGCGCTTGCTGGCGGGTAGCGCCGACCTGAAGCTCGCCCAGAAAGAAGGAGAGCTCGTCGACCAGAGGGCCGCGAACGGACTTCTCGCAGACCTTGTGGATGCCGGAGACAAAGTCCAGACCAGCTTCGACCGAGAGGGTGAGCAGGTCCAGGACGTAGGGCAGGGCCTTGAGGATCTTGTCTTGGCGCTCCTGCACTTGGCCAGTCAGCCAGGCGTCGGGGAAGAAGCTGCCGATGATCAGGACCACGATGGTGGCGCCGATGGAGGGGTCCCAGCCCACGACCACCCGGGCGAAGAGCCCGACGAAGAGTCCCCAAAAGGCCACCGACATGATGATCTTGTAGCCAAAGAACTCATCGGTGGTCAGGGAGCCGGCCATGCCCGCGGTGACGAACTTGCGCTCGATCCAGGTGCGGTAGCGGTCGGCCTTGATCCAGCGCACGGCGGGGGTGAGCAGCGTGAACACCGGGCGCAGGGCGCTGACCACCGGAGAGATCTGCTCGGCCTCCACCCCTTCCAGCCCCAGGTCGCCGGCGCCCGAGAGCGCACCTTCCTCGGATGGAATGAGCGAGTAGACCGCGAAAAACACCGCCAGGGCGCTCGCGAGCAGAAACACAATGCTCAGAATGGAGATGGGCACGGCGTCAGTCTACCGCGTCAGGAAGGCGCGGATGCGAGCGGGGTCCACCGGATGTCCGGTAAAGAGCTCGAAGCTCAGGGCGCCTTGGTGGATGAGCATGCCCAGTCCTGTGCTGGTGCGCAGTCCCCGCTCGGCGCAGGCGGCGAGCTGAGGAGGCGACTTCATCCAGTAGTTGATGTCGCACCAAATGGCGTGGCGGGGCAGGGGCGCCAGATCCATCGCGGCCACCGTGGCCTCGGCGCCGCCACCCAAGGCGTTCACCACCAGCTCGCAGGGCGGCAGGGTCCCCAAGGGGCAAGGCTGGAAGGCGGTGTGGGGGTAGAACTGGGCCAGGTGGGCACAAGAGTCCTGCGCTCGGGCTGCGCTTCGGTTGTGCAGCTCAATGCGCTCTGCCCCCTCCGAGGCCAGGTGCGCTGCGATGGCCCGGGCGGCGCCGCCGGCGCCCAAGATCACGCAGGTGCTGCCTTGGGCCTGAAAGCCATGCTCCTCTTGAAGCGCTCGGTACAGGCCTATGCCGTCGGTGTTTGTGCCGCTCAAGGTGCCCTCGAGCTGGGTGACGACGTTCACCGCCCCCGCCTCCTCGGCGGCCCGGGTCAGGTGGTCCAGCTGAGGCAGGATGGCGGTCTTGAAGGGGACCGTCAGGTTCACCCCGACCAGGTCCAGAGTGCGGATGGCCTCGCCTACCAAGTGGGCCCGGGTGGGGTCCACGTCAAAGGCGACGTACACGCCGTCAATGCCCAGCTCGCGCAGCAGGGTGCTGTGCATCTCGGGGGACAGAGAGTGGCGTACCGGGTGTCCCAGCAAGCCAAAGACGCGGGTGTGCCCGGAGATCACGCGGTGTGGGTGCCCATTGGGGGGCGCGCCAGGGCCTTGTGGGCCGCGGCGATGTCCAGGGCGATCTGGGCCTGGAGGGCCTCTGGGCTCTCAAAGCGTTGCTCGTCCCGAATGTGGGCGACCAGGTCCACCTCAAGTGTCGCGCCGTAGAGCTCGGGCTTGCCTTCGAGCAGGTGTACTTCCAGAACCACACCCTTGCGGTTGAAGGTCGGACGTACCCCCAGGTTTGCGACCGCGGGCGCCTTGGGCTGACCTTGCACGCCGGCGCGTACAGCGTAGACGCCGATGGCTGGACGCAGCTCCTGGTCGGGCTCCAGGTTGGCCGTCGCGAAGCCCAAAGACCGGCCGCGCTTGTCTCCGTCGATCACAGTGCCGCTGAGGCGGTAGGGGCGACCGAGGAACTCAGCGGCCTGGGCCACCCGTCCCTCCGCCACGGCGATGCGGATGGCGGAGCTGGAGACGATGCGCTCCTCGGCGCCAGTCAGGGCCGTGACGGCGTTGACCGGAAGCTCGGGGAAGTGAGCGCGCAGGGTGTTCACGTCGCCGCTGCGCTTGTTGCCGTAGCGGAAGTCGTAGCCGACCACCATCTCGGCGGGGTGCAGGCGGCGGCCGATGACCTCGTCTGCGAACCAGGCTGCCGAATGGCTGCCGAGGTCCAAGGTGAACTCTTCCAGAATCACTTGCTGGACCCCGATCCGCTCCAAGAGCTCCAGCTTGCGCGCGATGCTCAGGATGCGAGGGGGACAGGACTCTGGCTGCAGCACCCGTCGGGGGGCAGGCTCAAAGGTGTAGACCGCCGCGAGACGGTCCATTTCCTTGGCACGCTTTACGAGCGCGCCCAGGAGCTGCTGGTGCCCCAGGTGCACCCCATCGAAGTTGCCGATGGTGAGCACTGGGCGGGCGTCGGCGGGGAAGCTCTCGGAGCCTTGATAGATCTTCAGCGACATGAGGCGGAGGGTCTATCGCGCCGCTCAGCCCTTGGCCTTCTCCAAGGCCTCGATGACCGAGTTGGGGGTGATGACCTCGGGCAGGGGGATGGGCTCAGCGCTGGGGTCTGCCGGGATGACCAGGTAGAAGGGCACGCCGGCCTTGCCGTAGCGCTTGAGCCACTTGGTGATGACCTCGTTGCGGTTGGTCCAGTCGGCCTTGAGGGGCATCACGCCGTTCTCAGCCATGTGGCCACGAACCGCCTCCGTGTTCAGCACGGTCTTCTCGTTGACCTTGCAGGTCAGGCACCAATCGGCGGTGAAGTCCACGAAGATGACCTGGCCGGAGAGGCTGGCCACGGCGGGCTCGGAGAACTCCTGCCAGGGAATCTCCTCCTCGAAGTCCAAGGTGTCGAAGGCTGCCGTCTCCGTCGCACAGTCGGCCGTTGGGGGTGGGTCGATCTTCAGGAAGTACCAACCACCCACAGCGGAGACCGCCATGGCGACGACAAAGGCCATCATCTGGTTCTTGCGCGGGTCGGCCAGGCCGCCCCATCGCCCTTGGATCCAAGCGGCCATGCCCACCACGGTGAGGAAGGCGATGAAGCCGATGGCGCCGTCGATGCCGGTCTGTCCGGCGACCACGCTGACCAGCCACACGGTGGTGCCGATCAGGGTGAAGCCCAAGAACTGCTTGGCGGTCTCCATCCAGGCACCCGGCTGGGGCAGGAAGCGGTAGAGCGCCGGAACAAACGCGACGATGGCGAAGGGGAATGCCAAGCCCAGGCCTGCGACCGCGAAGAAGAGCAGGATGCCCCAGCTGGGCAGGGAGAAGGCAAAGCCCATGCCGGTGCCCAAGAAGGGCGCACTGCAAGGAGTGGCCAGCAAGGTCGCAAATGCGCCGGTCAGGAAGTAGCCCATGGCCCCTTCCTTGTCGGAGGCGTTGGACATCTGGGTCTCGCCGAAGGCCGGGATCTCAAAGACTCCGAAAAGGCTCAGGCCAAAGACGAAGACGATGGTGCCCAGGGCGATGACGTAGGGCGGGTACTGGAACTGGAAACCCCAGCCCACGTCGTAGCCAATCACGCTGCGCATCAAGATGACGGCGGCGCCCAGGGCGACGAAGCTGGCGACGATGCCCAGGGTGTAGAAGGTGCCGGCCTTCTGGCGTTCCTTGTTGGTGATCTCAACCTGCTCGACCAAGCCGTAGAGCTTGAGCGTGATGACGGGCAGCACGCAAGGCATGATGTTGAGGATGATGCCGCCCAGAAAGGCCAGGCCGAGCATGCCCAGGAAGCTGCGCTCGTCTTCGGGGGCCTCCGCTGGGGCGTCGGCCTCGCCGAGCAGCTCCATGCCTTCGCCGGTGAGCCAGGGGCTGGTAGAGGTCGCGATGGTGGCCTCGCGCTCGGCCCACGGGATCTCGCGCACGATCTCCATGCGGGTCCACTGGCCGTCCTTCTGGAACTGCACCAGTCCGCCCCACTCGCTGGGAGGATGCAGGGCGCCGTCCATGGACTCCAAGGCGAAGCCGCTCAGGCTGAGCTTGATCTGGCCGCTGGGCAGGGTCTCTACCGTTGGGCCGTCCATGATCATCCAGGCGCCATCGGTGTAGATGGGCGTAAAGCCTGGCCAGGTGCTCTCGCCTTCCTTGGGCAGCTCCAGGGTGCTGCCGTCGGTGGAGGTCAGCACGATGGCGATCTGGAACTCGTCGTCAAAGCGCAGCTTGTCCTGGGACAAGATGGCCTCGACGCCGATGCCGGGTACTTCGATGTCCAGCACGGGGTGGCGGCTGGCCCAAGCATCAAAGACGGGTGCCCAAGGGGTGGACTCTCCCTCTCCAACGACCACTTGAGTGCTCAGCTCAACGCCGCCTGGAATGCACTGGGTCTTGCAGACCAGCCACTCCACCGATGCACCCAAATCGACCACATCGCCGTCGTTCAAGCCAGTTGGAACGGTCACTTCGGAGAAGAAGAAGGCCTCGGTATCGTAGCCATAGGACTTGATGCCCGAGAGCTCGAAGTAGTCGGGCACCGGGTACTCAAAAGCGGTCGCCTCAAAGCCGGTGGGCAGGACCCAGTCAATGTAGGTGGGCTTGCCGACTTCGCCCGGGGCGCGCCAGTAGGTGTGCCACTCGGGGTCGTGCTCCAGGTGAACGCCCAGGCGCACAGTCTCTCCGGGCTTGACCATGGTCTTGTCCAAGACCAGACGGGCCATCACGTGGTTCGGCTCGCCGTCGAGCTCGTTGACCGGGCGAACCGCCGCGCTCTCGGAGAGACCCATCCACTCCACCTCAGGCGGAGCCTCGATTCCGGGCGCGTGCACGGTGCTTCCACCTGCGGCCTGGGCCATGCCGGGCACGACCAGCAAAAAGACGGAGAGTAGGGCAGCGAGTGCTCGGGCCATGTGGGTCTCCACTAGGGACGCTGGACTGGGGAGTACAGGGTGTATCCGCCAAGGATGCGCTGGGCGTTGAGGCGATGCAAAGAGAGGCGGGGTGTCAGCAGGGGCGGGGGCGTGGCAGCTGGGCGGACTGGATGATCACTTCATGTTCGATCATCTCGTCTGTGGCGCGCCCTTCGTAGAGCCAGAGGTTCAGGTGAATGTGCAGGTCGTCGCGCTTGGCCGGCACCCTGGGGCCTTTGTAGGTCCACGTGGTTGGGGGGGCAGCTGTGGAGAAGCGCATCGCCCTGGGGCGCCACCGCATCTCCAAGGTGTGCGCGTCTTGGCTGGCCGTCAAGGCACGCTGGGAGCCCTCCTCCATGGGCTGGGCGGTCCACCACAGGCTTGGACCCTGGGGATCGCCCCACTGGGCCAGCTCCATGTCGACCTCGTGCGCATCGTCGGCGTAGAGGAAGAGCCCAAAGACCACCTGTGGGTCCTGTTCGGGACGAGGGGCCAGGGTAAAGCTGTGGGTTCCGTAGCGACTGCAGGCCACGCTGCGGACCTCGGCGCTGCGCCATGCGCCGTCGATCCAGGCCAGACGCAGGTGTAGGGCGCCAGCCTCGTCAACCCAGACGCTCTGCTCGCTGTCGCCGAAGTCGTTGGGGCCCGGACCGTGGTGTCCGCGCTTTACCTCCCAGGCGCGGTCGGCGAACCACAAGGTGCGGGGCTTTGTGTCCGCCAAAGTCAGGGCCAGCAGCCACATCGCGTGCCTCCGTGCCTAAGGTAGCCTGCAACCGCGTCCGCCTCGCAGCATCCGGGGGCCTGCACGGGAGAATACAATGTGGATGTGCATCTTGGCGGCGGCGCATGCCGAGAGCGCCTGGGTCTTGGAGCCCGACGGCAAGGTGGTTTACGGCGGTGTGGGCCTGTCCACCTTCGCCACCGGTGTCAGCGGTGGGGAGCGCGACCGCCAGTACCGTGCGCGCATCGACACCTACGGGGCCATTGGGCTGCGAGAGGGTCTGCAGCTCTCGGTGGACGTGCCCTTTGTGCGCACCGGCGTCCTGGTCGACCACGAGGGGGTCTCTCCCTGTCCCAGCAGCAGCGACTACTGCGATCCGGTGACCACCGTCGGCGAGCTGGGCGTGCACCTTCGGCGGCGGGTCTTGGACACTGGACCCGTGCGCCTGGCGGTGGATCTGGGGGCTCGAAGTGACCAGTGGAACGCCGGCACCCGCAGCCGTTGGGTCAACGCCGGACAAGGGGCGAGCAGCCTGGTGGGGAGCGCGGTTGGCGACGCCGTCTTGGGGCCCGTCACCCTGACAGCTTGGTGGCGCTACGGCTTGGTCATCGGGCGTCCGGTCACACGCGAGGACGGACTGGTGGAGTGGCTGCCCCCAGACTGGACTGGCGGAGGACTTCATGCGGCCTTCCCCGTGGGGCCAGTTTGGCTGACCCTTGGCGGGAACGGCCTGACCCGTCTGGGTGGGGTCGACTTTGACGAGGATTGGAACCTGTACCCCGCAGAGGACCGCTGGTCCGCCCTGCAGTACCGGGAGGTCCGCGCCGAGGCCAAGGTCAGCATTCCCCTGGGAGAGTCAGCCGGCTTGCACCTCAGCGCTGGGCGCCTGGTCTGGGTGGAGAACGGGCCGGAGGGGATCTGGGATGGTGGCGCGGGTGTACACCGCAGCTTTTAGGCCGCCCGACGTCCGGCCAGCCAGGGCCCCTTTCCGCTGGCCAGGCCTGGGAAGCGCGGGTCGCCCATCAGGGCGGCGATCTGCTGGATGGCTCCGGGCTCGGCGCATGCCTGAGCCATGGCCAGGGGGCCTGCGCCAGTGGCGGCCATCAGCTCCGCTTCCGGCACCTGGGTGAGTTTTCGGGCAGCGCAGATCCAGAGGGCCCGGTGAGGGCCAGGTCGGTGCATGCGGGAGAGGGGGGTGCGGCTCGCGGCGCTGACCGCATCGCGTACGTGTTGCAGGCTTGGAAAGCGCAGGCCGAGGGGCATCTGGCTGCTTGTCAGGCCGGCTGCTCTGCAGGTGTCGTGGTGCAGCTCTTCGGGATCTGAGTTCACTCGGCCACCGGGCACCACCCCCATCGCCTCCCGGTAGCTGCTCCAGGTCCACGCCAAGGGGTCGCGCACCAAGCCGCGGCGACAAGGAGCTGCATAGAGCGCCAAGGCCGCTTGGCGGGGACGGGGTAGGGCTCGGTGAGCCAGCTCTGTGCTGCCGTGGGGGCGCCGCAGAGAGCGCGTGTGCGCGATCAGGATCCGAGCGAGGCGCCCAGGCTGCTTCACTTCATCGATCAGCAGCACGCGATCTGGGAGCACACAGAGGGCATGGGCGTGTGGAAAGGCGCGTCGCATCCCTCGCCAGAGGGCGTTGGCTTCCTCCCAAGTCTCGAAGAGCAGTCCGGAGCGGGCGGTGGCGTGTGTTTGGTGCATGCCCTGCACTTGCGCAAGGGGCGTGCCAGGGCGGAGGCCCGCACAGGGGGCGGATCCTGGGTGTCAGAGCTGTCGGGTACTGGACACCCCCTGTCCAGAAGTGGACAGTCCGAAGCTAAAGCTGCGCTCTGCCCGTCCGATGGCTGAGCATGTTGTTGCCCAACCTACGCGCTCTCAATGCTGTCGACCCTTCCCTGGCCAAGCGCCTGATTGCGCCCGTCAACGGCGACCACGTCGTCGAAGGACCCGATGGTCCCTGCCTCAAGCTGCACCGGGAGCCCATTCCCCTCGCGGTCAGCGCGGCCTTGCCCGCCGATCTGCCTGAAGAGGTACACATCTACGGCATCGGCCTGGGGGAGCAGGTCATCGCAGCCTTGCAGGCCGGTCATTCGGTCCTGGCCTGGGACCGCGACCCTCTGATGCTGCGTCTGCTCCTGGCAGGCTGCGATCTACGGGAAGCGCTGGAGTCGGGTCGCTTGAGCCTGCTGCTCGGCGCGGACCTTTGGGGCAGGAGCGAGTTCCAGTCCCACATCGAGCACCCGGTGCTCTCTCAGGTCTACACCTTCGAGCGGGTTCGCCAAGGCACGCCTGTCTTGATCGTGCCCGACGGCCTCTTTGTCGCCGACCTGGCCCAAGGCCTGTTGGAGCGCGGCTTCGTGCCCTGGCCCATGCTGGCCAGGACGGTGAGCCCCGAGGAGTGCCAGCACACCATCGATCGCACCGGGGCGGAGCTGGTGGTCAGCGTGGGCTACATCCCTGGGCTGCCCGAGGTGCTGGCCGAGCAGGGCCTACGGCACTTGATTTGGGAGGTGGACCCAGCCCTGGACGTGGTCAGCGTGGCCTCGGGCCCGGTGCACACCACCCGTGTGTTCACCTACCGACAAGCCCACGTGCGGGCCTACCAAGACGCCGGCTTTCAGGTTGCTTTTCGTCCCCTCTGTGCAAACCCCAGCAACCGCCGTGCTACCGCCCTGAGCCTGGGCGAGCAGGCGCAGTATGGCGGCCCGGTGGCCTTTGTCGGCGCCAGCATGCAGGAGACTGCGCAGCGCTATCGCCGCATCGCCCACGCCCTGCTCTCCAAGGCCGGTCGGCCACCCGAGGAGCTGGAGCATCACCTGGCCCAGCAGGCCGCCCATCCCCAGCGCTTCGTGCTGATGAACCTGGTCGAGGATGCGGCCCTTCAGGTGCCCGACTTGGATCTGCGGGTGCTCATCGGCGAGATCGCGGCGGCCGAGCAGCGAATGGACTTTCTCCAAGCTCTGCTGCCCTTGGGCCTGAAGGTCTGGGGAGACGCCGGCTTTGCAGGACTGGGTCCCGCCTACCAGGGACCGGCGGGCCATCAACACGCCGTCACGCGCATCTACAACGCCGCTCAGGTGCACGTGGACATCGGCCGCATCTACCAGAAGGACATCGTGACCATGCGCGTCTTTGACGTGCTGGCCTGTGGTGGTTTTCTGGTCACCCAAGACAGCCCCCAGCTTCGCAGCCTCTTCACGCCTGGCGAGCACCTGCTGGCCGTCAACACCCCTCAAGAGATGCACGATGCCGTCGCCTGGGCTCTGGCTCACCCGCAGCAGGCCCAAGGCATCGCCCTAGCCGGTCAGGCCCATGTCCTGGCCCATCACACCCTTTCGCACCGCCTGGACGAGATGCTCGCTCCGGCCACCTGGGAGACCCAATGCACCCCATTTTCATCGGCGGCGCCGGACGCTCTGGCACAACTCTGATGGTCGACTTGCTGGGGCTTCATCCCCAGCTCTCGCCGGTCTACGAGACCGACTTTGTTCCAAGTCTGATGAAGGTCATCGCGGCCCCCGCTCCCGCAGCGGATCGGGCTGAGGCAGTGGCCTTGCTGATGGATCGTTGGACGGCCTGTTTGGATGAGCGACCCTCTGAGAAACGCGCCCATGAGCGCTACCACCACGGTCCCCACTACCTGCGTTTCACGCGGCAGAAGGCCCTGGAGCTCACCGATGAGCTGGTCGGCGAGATCGCCACAGGCAATCCCTGGCGCGGTCTGCAGCGCTTGATGACGGAGCTCTTTGCCGAGCACGCCCAGAACGACGGAAAGCCCTACTGGGTCAACAAAAACCCCAGCTACGTCCTGCGTCTTCCGCAGCTCGCCAAGCTCTTTCCCGACATGAAGTTCATCCACTGTGTGCGGGACGGTCGGGCCGTTGCAGCCTCTGCCATGACGCGCTCCTGGGGACCCAAGACCATCGCTCAAGCCGCCACCTGGTGGTCCGAGCGGGTGGTCGAGGGGCTGCTCTTTGAGCAAGCGAACCCCCAGCAAGTGCTGCGCGTGCGCTACGAGTCGGTGCTGCAGGACCCCGTCAACACCTTCTCCACCATCGAGGCCTGGCTGGGCATGCCTGCTGGCGGAATCGTGCAGCGCCACCATGAGGCGGGTTTCTCTTTTGACCCCAGCCGATTGGATGCCTGGAAGACCCAGCTCAGCGCTGCGCAACAGGCTGAGTTCGATGGCGCCGCGGGACGCACTCTGCGTTTGCTCGGCTACCCCCAGGTTGCTCAGAGCGCTCCACCGCGCGCGCCGCCTCAGAGCGCGCCACAGACCAGCGCCGCCTGATGCGCCGTCCTCCCCGCCCAGTCCAGATCCCCAAGGTGCCCGACCGCACGCACGAGCGTCGTGCCTCACTGCGCATGGTCTTGGTGGCGGGGGCCATCTCGGCCCTGATCCTCTCGGGGAACATGAACCGCGCCCAGGCCGAAGACGCCGAGGTGGCCTCGACGGCGGTGCCGGTGCAGCTGAGCGTTTGGACTGTGCCGGGGACTCAGAGCTGCGCGCAGAGCTGGCAGGCCGTGGAAGATCCACTCCATGACTGCCTCTACCAGTGGTGGCTGATGGAGCCTGAGCGCAGTGATGTGGTCCTGGCGTGGCAGAGCGCCGCGCTTGGCGGGAGCACCCTGGCGATCTCGGATTTGCCGCCGACGCGGGTGCAGCTCTGTTTGCAGGAGGCTCTGAGCGCCGGAGCCCCACAGAGCGCCTGCGCGGTAGACCGGGTACTGAGCATGCCGCCCGCCGATTGAGCCCATCCGGGTTAGCCGGGGCCCATGCAAGACCTCCTCGATCAGCTGCCCGCGTCCCTGCACCAAGCCGCCCTGGACCTGGAGCCTCGGCGCCTGCGCAAGGCCCTGGACTTGCTGAATCACCGCATCGGAGACGTCGCGGTGGTCTTGGAGGCCGTTCGCCGTCGACACAACAGCTCGGCCATCCTGCGCTCCATCGAAGCCTTTGGATTTCACCAAGCCCACCTGGTGACCAACGCCTTTCGACCCGCTCCAGGAGCCAGTCGGGGCGCTGAGCGGTGGCTGGATCTGAACCTGCATGCCACCTCCGATGAGTGCCTGGATGTGCTGGAGGCCCAAGGCTACGAGACTTGGGTCGCGGACTTTAATGAGGGCGCCGTGCCGCCTTGGGAAGTGCCCACGGACCGCAAGATCTCTCTGGTCTTTGGCTCCGAAGTGGTGGGTGTGAGCGCTGCGGCCCGAGCCCGCGCGAAAGGCACCGTGTTCATCCCCACCGTGGGCGTGACGCAGTCCCTCAACGTCTCTGCGGCCGCCTCGATCATCCTGGCTCAGGTCTCCCAGAGCCGCCGGGCTGCGGGCATCAGCCACCTGACGGAGGAGCAGAGAATTCGCTTCCTCACACGCTTTGTGAACCGTGAGCACGGACGCATCAAGTCTGGCTACCGGCTCTATGAGCTGCCCCCAGGCGAGGCCCCCCTGGAGTAGTTGGACAGTTAATAGTTGATTGACTAATTACTGAGGACCCGAGGTCTTCATGTTCCTGCTTCTGCTCGCTTGTACCGAATCCGCCGCACGTGAGCATGTGCCCGAAGAGGGCGTCCACTTCGCCCAGATCAATGGCTTGGAGCTGGCCTATTTCGAGGAGGGCGAGGGCCCCTTGGTGCTGCTCGTGCATGGCTTCCCAGACACCCCCCACACCTGGGACTTGCTTACTCCGGTGCTGGTCGACGCCGGCTACCGGGTCGTTCGGCCCTGGCTGCGCGGCTATGCCCCCAGCGCCGCGCCGAGCACCGATGACTACGAGAGTCAGGTGCTTGGCCAGGACGTGCTGGCGTGGCTGGAGTACTTGGAGCCCGAGGGAGCCGTGACGGTCTTGGGCCATGACTGGGGGGCCTCTGCCGCCTACAGCGCGGCCTTGCAGGACCCCGGTGCCATCGACGCCCTGATCACTTCCTCGATCCCGCACCCTGGCTACTTTGTGCCCAAGGGCATGGACTTCTGGAACGGCCGTCACTTCGTGGGCTTGTCCCAAAAGCGGGCGCCACAGCGCTTCGTGCGGAACGACTACGCTGGCGTGGACAAGTTCGTGTCCCGGTGGTCGCCGGAGTGGGCCTTCAGCGCCGAGGACATGGAGGCTTCCAAGAACGCCATGGCCGCGCCCGAGGGTGTCTACAACGCCCTGGGCTACTACCGGGCCGCTGCCGGCGGTGACTTGGCGTGGATGCACGCCCCCGTCCAGGTCCCCACCTGGACCTTTGCTGGAGACAGCGACCTGCTGCCGGTGCCCACCTTCTACGCGATGCCCGAGGAGGCCTTTGCGGCCGGCTACGAAGTCATTGAGCTCGAAGGCGGTCACTTCATGCACCAGGAGTCCCCGGAGGCCTTCGCCGCCGCCGTCCTGGAGATTCTGGAGCAGGTCAACTGATGGGTCGCCCGCGCAAGGTGCCCAAGGAGCAGGCCTTGGAGCGCCTGATGCAGTGCTTTTGGGCCCAGGGATACCCAGGGTGCTCGATGAAGGACTTGGCCGCGGCCAGTGGATTGAACCCCGGCAGCCTGCACAGCAGCTTTGGCAACAAAGAGGCCATCTTTGCCCAGGCCATTGAGCGCTACGCCGCTCAGCTCATCGCCGCCGTGGACGGCGCCGCGCAGCCACGGGCTCAGCTGGAGGCCTGGTTTGAGACTTTCCTATCGCGCACGGCGCAGAGCCCCCGAGGCTGCTTGATGTTGGCCAGCGCGGCCGAGCTGGCGCAGCTTCCGTCCGGGGTCCAGGTTTTGGTGCAGCAGCAGCTTCAGGGAGTGCGCGGCTTTTTTGCGGCCTGCTTGAGCCGCATGGGCCGGGACAAGGTGACCTCGGATGCGGGGCTCTTGCTGGTGTTGATCAGCGGACTGAGCGTTCAGGCCCGGGCAGGGATGTCCCACGAGGAGCTGGTGCATCTCAGCCAGAGCGGGCTCTCTCGTCTCTTGGACTGAGTCTGCAGGGCCTCAGCGTCGCCGTACCCGGGCATCGAAGCGCTCTTTCTCAAAGAGGAACTGCTCGCCGTCCAGGATGCACTCCACGCGCACCACGAAGTTCTCATCCGGCAGCAGGCCCAGGCTGACCTCTTTGGCGATGACCGTGCCCGGGAAGCTGTTTCGGCTCAGCAGGGTGTCCAAGTCTGGGGCCCACTGTCCGGTCTGCTCGTAGTCCTTGATCTCCAGGGCGTGCACGGCCTGAAGGTCTGAGCGGCACAGGGCGATGTTCACGTCGTGCTGGCCGTCGCTCTGGAGCTGGAAGAGGTAGACCACGCCGATGAGGGTCAGGGGGCCGAAGATCAACATCGGCCACCACAGCTCCATCCAGCTGGGCTCTTCCGGCTCGGGCTCAGTCTGCTCGGGCT
Organism: uncultured Pseudomonadota bacterium; assembly: GCA_913060515.1. Taxonomy (GTDB): domain Bacteria; phylum Myxococcota_A; class UBA796; order UBA796; family CAJQPC01; genus CAJQPC01. The sequence goes on from CAJXRZ010000083.1 coordinate 16,496, forward strand.
CAGTCTGCTCGGTCTCAGTCTGCTCGGTCTCCGGTGTCTCTTCACTCATGCGCTGATCTGCTTGGCGAAGGCCTTGTGGACCAGCTCCAAGCGTCGGTCGCCAGGCTTGAGGTTGGCGGAGAGATCGGCCACGCGTTGGGCCATGTCGGTGGCGCCGGCGTTGCGTGCGGTCAGAGCGTCCAGGTAGCCATCGAACCAGCCAGGCTGGGGCACGTTGCGCTGGATGCGGGTGACCAGCTCGGCGGCGCGCATGGGCTCCAGGCGGTCCTCCAAGTAGAGGCGGGCCAGCTCGCGGCCGGCCTGCACGTCAAAGGGCAGGGAGCCGCACTTTCCGCTGGTGCAGTTGGTCACCAGGCCGGCTTCCAGAGCCTGCATGGCCTGCATGCGCTTTCCAGCGCGCACGCGGCAGCGGGCCATCAGCTTGTACATCTCCATCACGCGGCTGGACTGCTGCACGATGCGGCGGGCCAGCTCGTCGGCTTCCTCGTCCTTGCCCAGGGTCTCCAAGACCAGGGCCCGGTTGACCTGCAGGTTCAGGTCCTTGGGCGCGCGCTTGAGGGCGGCGTCCAAGACCACCAAGGCCTCCTCAGACTGCTTGGTCTGAACCAAGGCGCCGGCCAGGGTGGCAGCGCTGTTCTGGCCGGCCATGTCCTGGGGACCGCCCAGCTCACGGTGCATGGCCTGCAGCTCGATCACCGCCTCGGCGGGCTGCTCAGAGAGCAGGGCGGCTTGGGCGCGGAACCAGCGGGCCAGAGGCTCGCGGGAGGTGAAGGGTGCGAGCAGGGCAAAGGCGGCTGCTGGAGCGCCCTCTTCCAGTGTCATGGCAGCCTTGGCGAAGTCCTCGCCCAGGGCTTCGAGCTTGGGGGCGATGTCGTCACCGTAGCGCTCGAGCATCAGCGCGAAGCGCACCCGAGGGTGGTCTGGTGGCAGGGAGAAGATGGGGTCATCGCCCTCTACGCCGCCGACCGCGCCGCCTGCCACTTGGGCCATGGTCTGGGTGCCCATCGCGCCCAAGGCGCCGCCTGCAGACTGGGGCGCCATTGCGACGGCCTCTTCTTTCTTGGCTTTGGAGCGGAACTCTCGCAGTGCGCGCCGTGCGGCTCGGATCTCTCCGTCGCCCTTTTCAGCGAAGCTCGCGGCCAGCTTCATGTGCTGGGCTGAGGCCTCCATCTCTCCGGCCTCGGCGCAGGCCACGGCCAGCTCCAGGTTCCGGCGCTTCAGGCCGTCCAGGGCTTGTGCCCGGACTTCGTCGGCGGCAGGTCCTTCGACCTCGATCACCTCGTCCCGGGCTTGTGCCCAGGCGCCCTCTTCGAGCAGCTTGTGCCCCTTCGCGATGCGGTCTTCGTCCGAGGGAAAGAGCCAAGAGAGCAGTCCCATCTATTCCTCCTCGGCCATTCGTTCGGCCAGAGTGTCAAGGGAACCCCAGCGCCTGTACTCATCGAGAAAGGCCAAGGTCGTGGTGTCGCAGCGGTCTACATAGAGAATGCCATCTAGATGATCACATTCGTGCTGTACGACAACCGCATCGAAGTCCTCCAGCTCCAGATCGACCGCCTCGCCCCTCTCATCGAGGGCCTGCAGGCGAATCTTGGCGGGTCGATCCACCGCGGCCCGCATCTTGGCGACGGACAAGCAGCCCTCGACCGTGCGCACCAGCTCATCGGTGAGCGGCGTGATGATCGGGTTGATCAGAACCCGCTCTTCATCGAGCAGGTCCAGGATCACCAGCCTGACGGAGACATGCACTTGTGGCGCCGCCAGTCCAGCACCGTCGTATTCGTGCATGGTGTGGGACATGTCCGCGATGAGCTGCTGCACCTCGGGGGTGCCGATCTGCTCGGGGGGAATGGGGACGGCCACCTGTCGAAGGATGGGGTGACCGAGTTGCGCAACCTTTAGAATGGCCATGGCACACCTCTAACGTGCTCCGCCGTGGGTCGTCGTTTGGCAAGCCGCTAGGGTTTGCAGGCCGCGACAGCCGCGTTATCGCGAGCGCCTCAGCAGGAGATTTGCGTGGCCGACCCGACCAACAAGTGGGAAGACAACGTCGTCGAGAACGTGACGATCGAGGACAAGACCGTCTCCTTCTACGTGGACAAGGAGTGCATCCTCTGTTCGGTGTGCTCGGATGCAGCGCCCAACAACTTCCGCATGTCCGACGACGAAGACCATGACATCGTCTACAAGCAGCCCTCCGATGAAGAGGAGCTGGAGCAGTGCTACGAGGCCATGGAGAACTGCCCGGTCGAAGCCATTGGCGACGACGGCTGATTCCGGTCTGTACAGAGAAAAGGGCTGGCCTTCGGGCTGGCCTTTTTTCGTCCTTGTGCGGCGCCTGACCTGGGCAAGGCCTCCTGGGGCAGCCTTGCTTTGGCCCGATCGTTCAGCGGCTCAGCAGCCGTTGTTGTTCTCACCGGGGGTTCCAGCGTCGCCGCCGCTCAGGCCGTTGGCTTGGGCGCACCAGTTGCTGGCCGAGTCGTTGGAGGCTGCATCTTGCTTGCTGGGGCGCAGGCCCAAGGCGGCGCCCGTTGGGGCAAAGTCGCCGCTGTAGCGCACGGTGTCCAAGGTCTTGCCGCTCGCGCTGAGCACGATGACCTCGTCTTCGGAGTTGGCCAATACGAAGCCGCCGCCGGTGCTCTTGGGCTCGATCGTCGCCTGGCAGTCCACCCCGCCGTTTCCACTGCTCGAAGCACAGACCACCAGCAGCTCTCCTGGAGCCAGCAGCAGACTGTCCTTGTAGACCTGCTGCAGCTCCGAGAGGTCCACGTCTTCATCCGCCAGGGCCACGCCGCTCAGGTCGAGCCAGTCGCCGCTCAGGTTGCGCAGCTCGGTGTACTCGCCCTGGGCATCGGAGACCGCGCTGGGGTTGATCATCAGCTCGTGGATGATCAGGTCGCCTACGTGGGGAGGGCGTGCGGAGTCTGGCCCGGACTGGCTGCCCGTATCGAGGGTGCCGGTGTCATTGGAGCCCGTGTCCCAGCCGGTGTCCTGCCAGCCCGTGTCTGCTTCGTCTTGCCCAAGGGCGGCTTCGCGCTCCAGGCTGTTGAGCTCGGAGTCGAAGGAGGACAGGCCGCAAGCGGCGAAAAGAAGAATAAGCATGGCGCCTTGATTCCCCGGCCAGCGCCTTGGAGCAAGCGACGGAATTGTGCCGCTTCTGCTCTGCTTTGGATCAAAGGCAGAAGGCGCACTCTGGGAAGCTACGTGGCCGTCAAGGCGCATAGAGTCCAGCCCTCAGGCGCGGTCGTTCCAGAGGCCCGATTGGGTTTCAATTGAACATCTGTTGAATTAAAATTCGCACCCCAACCCTGTTCAAAGTCTATTCATCGCAGCGCTCGAAACCATGTCCCTCGAGCCCCGGAGACCCAACATGTTCAGCACCCGTCTACCCCTGGCCGCCCTTCTCGCCAGCTCCCTCGCCCTCACCGCCTGCACCAAGGATGAGACCGACGACAGCGCCGACACCGAAGTCACAGACGACACCGCAGACACCGAAGTCGCCGACCAGGGTCAGGTCCGAGTCATTCACATGTCTCCTGACGCACCCAACGTGGATGTGTTCGTGGACGGCATCGACGATCCCGTCGTCACCGACCTGAGCTACCCCAACACCACCGCCTACTTGGACCTGGATGTTGGCACCTACACCTTCCGGGTCTCCGCCACCGGCTCCAGCGCCGACGACGCCGTCTTGGTCTTCGAAGACGTGGAAGTGACCACCGGTCTGAAGCTCACCGCCGGCGCTTACAACGAGGTCGCCAGCCTTGAGGGCTTTGCCTTGGTGGACGACACCGAGGGCTTGGCTGACACCGACATTCGCGTCACCGTCGTTCACGCTGCACCCGCAGTGGGCGCCGTGGACATCTGGGAGATCAGCGGCGAGCCCGTGCAGCTGCTCGACAACGTGCCCTTTGGCGCCTCCGCCACCCTGCCGGACCTGCCCTCACAGGCCTACGTCATCGGTGTCGACGTCAACGAGGACGGTGTGCCCGACCTGACCTGGAACATTCCAGCCCTGCCCGGCGGAACCCAGGCCAACCTCTACGCCGCCAACCAGGGCGAAGACGTCTTCCTGATTGCGCAGCTCGCCGAGGGCGCCACCCTCCGCTTGGACCCCAACGAGCTCAAGTGAGCTGACTGCGCGCAGTCTGCCCTTGGTGGCGGGCTGCCTGCCGACCCACTGCGCCCCGTGAGTTCAACTCCGGGGCGTTCGTGTTCCTTGGGTGGAGGAGGGAGCGCTCCTCTTAAGGTTTGAGTCCCTCGGCCTGGACCAGGGTCATCAGCAGCTCCTCCATCACAGCCCGCGCCTGCGAGGTCCCCATGCTCAGCTTCTGGTGCAGGGCCTCGTTCGCCGCGCTCTCCGAGCTGCAGTTGTCGCTGTAGATCTCGAACTCCAGCAGGGCGCTGACCAGGGTGGCGACGTGGTTGGGGCACTCACAGTCCAGGCGGCTGACCTGGGTCTTCAGGCTGTCCAGTTGGGCACTTGTAAAGCGCCTGGGCGCCCGGTTCGCGGGAGGGCTGCGCTGTCCTTTGCGCAAGCGGTCCGCGAGCAGGTGCTCGACCACAAACTCCCGAATGCGCTCGGGTGCGGTGGGGCCCTTGAGCAGGCGCAGTGGCTGGGTCTGCAGCTTCTCCCGCAAGGTGCGCGGCATGTAGCGGTAGGTCACCAGAAGGCTGGTCGGCTGCAGAGCCAAGCGCATGCGCCGGAGCAGGGAGATGGGGTCGTGTCCCAGGCTGTCCAGGTCGGCGATGACCACGTCGACTTTGCCCGTACCCGGGGGCACTGGACCACCCTTGGGGATTCTCAGAATCTGGAGATGGGTGTTCAAGCCTGCGATGGGGCCGGGCAGGACTTGGGCCAGGGTGGGGTGCATCACCGCAACCCGGACCTCTTGGGGGAGCAGCTGCTCGGAGTTCTGCTTGTGTAGGTCAGCGCGCTGCCTGAGCTGGGTGTCGCTGAGCTTGGCCAGGTTCGCGACGCGCTCGCCGTGCTCATTGAGGCTCGCAATCAGGCGGAGGCGCGCAAGCTGCTCTCCGGAGTACACGCGCCGCCCCTTTGCGTCACGCTGCGGTTCGAGCAGCTTGTAGCGACGCTCCCAGGTGCGGATGGTGTCCGCAGGGACCCCGCTGAGGTGGGAGAGGACGCCGATGGGCACGAGCTTGGAGGTGGGCACTGAAGAGCCTGTTCAGGAGGTGTTCAGAGTGTAGCGCACCCAGGGGACCTCAGTCCTCGGTCATCAACGCCACCGTGTTCACATCGTAGCGGGCGTCGATCTCTTCGACGATCAAGCTGATGTCATCCAGATTGGCGCCAAAGGTGCTGACCATGGTGTTGACGTCCTCGATCAGACTGTTGGCCCGGAGCACACTGGCTTGGTCACTCAGGTCTCGAGCGGCCGTAGTGATGGCGCGTTTGGCCTGAGCAGCCTTCCCGGCGGCGGGATTCATGCTTCCTTGGCTTTCGATGAGGTCCAGGTTGCGTTTCAGTGTGGCCATCCGGCTTCCGAACTTGGCTTTTGCCCGTCGTTGGTTGGACTCCGCCACCAACGCCAAGTCGTCGGCCGTCAGCTCAAAGCTGCTGGCGTCTACATCGGCAAAGTTGATGCTTGGGTACAGGCTCTCCCCGACGTACGCGTAGCTGTTCAGGCTGAAGTTCTTGTCGAGCACGTGTCCCGCCTCGCTTGTTGAGGTGATGTCGACGACCCCGCGCTGGCCGGCCGCGTCGGTCACGACAAAGTCCGGGCGCGCCCCTCCGGCGACCACCTGGGACTGGATGTTGCCGCCAGCCACCTTGTTGGTGATGTAGTCCTCGATGATGTAGCCGGTGGTCATGGCATTGGGGTTCTTGACCCAGTTCGTGTAGTAGCCGTCACCGACGAAGGCTTTGACCATGTCGGGCTTCTTGGCCTGTAGGGCCTGCAGTGTGAGCTTGTGGCCTGCCATGGTCTCGGCGTCGATCGCGCTGGCCATTTGTTCAAGCTGGGTCACCTCGTCGTTCGTCTCCTTTGGCTTGAAGCGCTTGGGGATGCGCTGCACAGGGCCGTCTTGTTTGGCCGCCGCGCTTGGGCTGGCCATCTCGGCCAGGAGAGGCTCTGCTGACTCTCCGCTCACCACTGCATCCGCCACGGCATCGGCGTGTTGCTCATAGGCATCGCCTGCCTGGCCCAGTCCGCCGTAGAGGGACACCCCGGAGCGCTGTTGCACCACATGTGCCGCTTCATGGGCGGCCGTGTGCAGGGAGGGGGAGGAGCCGAAGGCCACACTGGAGCCTGTCGCATAGGCGTCCGCGCCAATCGCCGCGCTGGCCTGGGCTGCGGGTGCGTCGGTGTGTGCTTGCACCCCGGAGACATCGAAGGCCCCAAAGCTGGATTGGATGGTGTCCAGGTGAGGCAGCGCGCCGCTGCTCCCTGAGATTCCATGGGCCGCGGTCTGCTGAACGTCGCCACCCCCCAGGTCACCCGATGCCTGAATCGGGTCGCTCAGGCCTGCGGCCAAGGGGTCAGAGAGGTGGTCGGCCCCCATTGCCATGCCTGTGGCTATCCCGGTCGATTGGCGTTGGATGGTCTTGATCAAGGGGGCTCCTGTGCGTGCTTTGAGCGGGTCTGGGCCTATCGGCTGAGTTAGCTGAGAGCCTAGCACGTAGCCGAGAGCTTTTCCCGTGAATCGGGCTTGGGGCCCATTACAGAGCCCTACAGACCCCGTAGGTCTTCATCCCGCAGAGGAATCGCGCCGGCCAGAGCCAGGTCGATCAGCTCCACCATCTTGGCGCCATCTCTTGGGAGCGTGCCGCCGAGCGGCAGGTAGTTTGAGGCGTGGTTGGTACGGAAGAGTGCGCGGGTGGGCTTGGCTTGTCCGACCAGGACCTTGAGTTCCTCGAGCAGGCCGTAGACGTCCGGCAGCTCCCATCCCAAGTTCTCGGCGGTTTTGGCCAAGGGGGTGTCCGGCACCACCGTCAGGGTCAGGGCCGCCAGGAAGTGCGGGTTCATCGCAGTGGCCAGCTTGGCTGAGCCTTGAGCGTGTTCCACCGTGCGCTCGATGCCTCCGGCGCCCAGGAGGAAAATGGCCGAGAGCTTCATCCCAGCTGCGCGTGTCTTGGCAGCCGCTTCCACATGGGCATCAAAGAGGTAGTCCTCCTCACGCGAGGCCCCCTTGGGTCGGGGTTGCTTTGCCAACTGGCGCAAGGTGACCTCGTCCCCGGACTCTGGGCCCATATAGAGCAGGTTCAAGCCTTCCGCGCGCAGGGTTTCGAGCTCCAGGGGGGACTTCTCGTTTACGTTCGAGGCCATCGCGTAGCAGGAGACCTGGCGCAGCTTTGGGAAGAGCTTGCGCATCTCCCGGAGCAGGGGAACCCAGTGGGAGACCGGCATGATGAGCGCGTCTCCGTCCGCGACGAAGATCTTCTCGATGCGGTGGCCGTATTGGCGGGCGGCGGTTTGGAGCTCGTCGAGGAGCTCGTCGAGGGGGCGGATGGAGAACTGCTTGCTGCGGTACATGTGGCAGTAGGTGCAGTTGTTCCAGGAGCAGCCTAAAGTTGCCTGCAAAATCAGAGAGTTTGCTTCGGAGGGTGGCCTAAAAAGAGGAGGAGTATACTGCATTATTCGGTTTCGCTCTCGGAAGGTCTCATCAGGCCGGTCTTGGGTCGGTCTTCTAAAGTGTACACACTTTTTCCGCCAGTCTGAACGGAATATGGCCTACTTGGGCCGCTTTGCGTGTACACTTTGGGCATGCCTGTAGACACCCCAGCGCCCGTTGAACTGACCATCGCCGACCGCCGGCTGGCCACCGCGTACCCCCACCGTCCCCCGGGCAAGCGGGCCGAGCATTGGTCTTGGCGCATGGTCTGGAGCGTGGCCGGCTCTCGGCACCAGCGCAGCTTGGGCAGGCTGCCTGTGGACCAAGTCCAGGGCGCCTTGTTGAGGGAGTGGGCGGGCATAGACCCTGCCTCTATCGTGCGGGACCACAGCGGTCTGGGCACCGTCTTGAGCTTGTGTAGGGCTTGGTATGGGCAGTTGGAGGAGCGCCCACCCGAGACCCGGCTCTCGGACAACACCCTCGCCATCTACCGAAGGGCCTGTCTGTACATACGCGAGGCCATCGGGGACCGGCCCCTCAAGTCCCTCAGCAACGACGTCATCCGGGGCATGGTCGACGCCATGAGCTCCCCCGCCTTCCGGGCCCGCCTCGACACCCGAAACAAGGCTGCCGCCAAGGCCCGCGGCCAGCGCTCCACCGGCGCCTCTGCCAAGGGCTTGGGCTACGGGCACCGCACCATCAACCACACCCTCACCGTGCTCGGCATGGTCCTGCGCTGGGGTCGGGAGCATGACCTGGAGGTGCCCGGCGGTCTGGAGCCCAAGCGCTACGCCATCAAGCTCAAGAAAGGCCAAGGGCGCAGCCGCTACCGCAGCTACACCCCCACCGTCGAGGAGGCCCAGGCCTTCTACCAGCGGCTGCGCAAGACCCCCTTGAAGCTCGCCGTGCTCATCGCTTGGCGGACCGGTGCCCGCATCGGCGAGCTCGGCGCTCTGCGTTGGCAGGACATCCAGCCCGGTTCTGGGGGCGGCTTTGTGCGCTTGGTCGGCAAGACCGGCACCCGGCGGGTCGCAGTAGGGGCTGAGATATTGGAGCAGATCCTGGCCTTCCGGGGCGCGGACATTCCTCCCGAGCGTCGTCTCTTTGCCTTGAGCTTTGGCCGCCGCGGCGGCACCGGCTTGGTCGGCGCCCAAGCCCGGCAGGACATTCCCTTGGAGCAGCAGTTCACCTTCCACGGCCTGCGCCGCCGTTGGAGCGCCGACCAGATCCAGGCCGGCGTGCCCATCAACGTCTACGCCGACCAGGCCGGTCACTCTCCGGAGATTGCTCTGAGGCACTACGCCGTCGTCACCGACCGCGAGCGCATGGCCGCCCGTATTCGGGTCGACGCCACAACCGGGGCCAACGACATCTACGGGCAGCTTGTTGAGCGGGGGCTGTCTGTCGAGCAGGCCCTGGCGCTCATCGACGGGGCTCTGGCTGAGCAGGTCGAGCGCAAAGAGCACCTCCACCTCGCCAAGGCCGGGGATCAGAAAGCCGTCGTCTGACGGTAGGGCACTCGAAGCACCTGCTTCTCAGGTTCTTCTCGCGGCCGCTCTGGCTGAGGGGCACCCAGGGCCGCCAGCAGCGCTTCCCGCTGGACCCGCTTCCGGCCTCCGATGTTGAGCAGCAGCCCTTGCTTCTTCAGCCAGCGCGTCGCTACGCTGTCTCGCACCCGCAAGTAGCGGGCCGCTTCCGTCAGGGTCATCAATCGCGCGGCGCTTGGGGCGGTCTTCTTCTTGTCCACTGGGCTTCCGGGTCAGTTCCTCCGCTGAGGAGGATGGTTCCCAAAAGAAAAGGTGCGAGGGTGTGTCAACTCTTCTGCCCATTCGGGTGTGGGCGAGCTGTGGAACGGTCCTGTCTCTTATACACATCTCCGAGCCCACGAGACAGGCAGAA
>CAJXRZ010000084.1 GCA_913060515.1 uncultured Pseudomonadota bacterium
CTACACTATCCTCTTCGTCGGCAGCGTCAGATGTGTATAAGAGACAGGTTCTGGTTGGCGTGTACGGAGACCAGGTGGGCTTTGGTGTGCCGCTTCCGACGGTGGCGGTCACCCAGGAAGGCGAGCTGGGTGTGGCGCTGCAGTTGGCAGCGGGCCGCTTTTAGGCGCCCTGCTCCGGCCACCTGGCCGGCCATGCCAGGAAGAGCTGGGTCAGGTAGGGCTTTGCCGCCTTGATGGCCTGCCAGTTCTCTGGGATCTGGATGAGACGCTGGACCTGGGCGAGCTCAGCGGGGCCGCCTAGGGCCTCGGCAAGCTGCACCTCGAGCAGGGTCAGTCCCAGGCCCGCGGGCAGACTGCCGACGGCTGCGAAGCGCTTCGCCAACAGGTCTGAGAGCATGACGTGCCTGTAGAAGTCAGGGTCTTGCTCCGTTCTGGGAGCCGGCTTTGCTGGGAGCAACGCCGCCAGTTTGGCCTCGACTTGGGGACGGAGTTGCTCGATGGTGGTGGCGAAGACCGCTGCTGCTGCCGCGGGGCTTGCTGCGGGCAGAGATCGTTCCGTCACCTTTGCGAGGACGTCCCGAAGCGTCGCGATGCCTTGGCCAGCGCCGCCGTCCTGCACCTTGGCCATCAGGGGGCTCTCGAGCTGCAGCCAGTTCTCCGGCGAGATCGCCATGCCCGGCAGGACCTCGACGTGCTCTGGATCGAAGCGTGGGTAGGAGACGGGCCGTGGTAGGGAGAGTGCGGCTTGAAGCTGCTGATCCAGATCCTGGCCCGTGGCGTAGGAGGTAGAGAAGCCTCCGCAGTCGGCGCGAATGGTGGCGCTCAGGCCCTTGGCATCCTGAACGATGCGTACGGGGTACTCGCGGCAGAACCAGGGCTTTGCGGGCTCGCCCAGCTCGGCGTGGATGGCGCAGAGCTTGTCCTCTCGCAGGAAGACGCAGTGGCCATCGCGGTGGGCAAGGGAGAACACGGGTGTGCCGTCGGGGCCGGGGTGCTCGTGGTACCAGGGGCCGTCCTGGGCGGGGGGCCACTTGGAGGCCATGTCTTGGTCGATGAGACCCTGGATGACCTTGGGCTCGACGGGGCCAAAGCTAAAGCCGGTGCAGCACTTTCCGCAGCCTTGGCAGGAGAACTTGGCCCCGGGCAGGCTGCGCAGTTGGGTCTCGCTCACGGGCTCGTCTCCTCAGGTGAGTCGGCCTCGCTCTTGGGGAGGCTCTCCGGGGTGGCCGGCGGTGCTGCAGCCGGTGTGGCGGGCGGCGCGTCTACGTCGGGCAGCGCGTCGACTTCGGGCAGCAAAGGCTGACCTGGGCCCATTCCCTCGGACTCCATCTGCAGCAAGATGTCGTCGCGGATGCCGCGGTTGTGGCGGATGGCGCCGTCGGCCGCGCCATAGATGTTGCCGGTGTAGAAGCCCAGCCCAAAGAAGCCGAGCACGCCAAGGGTGGCCCACTGCTCATTGCGGGCCGCGTAGATGCTTCCGCCGATGAAGAGGGCGTTGACGAAGAGCGCGGAGAACGCCTCCTTCTTCTGGCCTGCGTAAAGCTGACCTGCGCCGGGGAGCGCGCCACTGAGGAAGGTGGCGACCATCGGACGCTTCCAGTCTGGAGGCTGGGCGAGCATCGCCGTCAGCTCCGGGCTGGGCACCACGCCGGCCCCTTCAAGCTGGGAGAGGGCCATGGAGAACTGTCCTTCGCTGGCCAGGCCATATGCGGCGCGCTGTGCGGCGTAGGAGCTGTATGGAGACTCTGGGTGTTGCTCGATGAAGGCCTGGTACTGCACCACACCCAGACGCGGGGCCACCTCCAGCCACGAGTCGGCCAATGCCAGAAAGGCCATCTCACCGACGGGGTCCGTGGGGAAGTCCTTGGCCAAGAGCTCAAGCTCTTGCTGCGCCTCAGCACGGTCGTTGAGCTCCATGCGTGCCAAGGCAGCCATGTAGCGGACCTTGGGTGCGGACTCGCCGCTGACGCCCAGGCGGTACTCCTCCTGCAGCGCCAAGCTGCGCATGCCGGCAAAGTCCTGGGCTTCATAGAGGTGGAGCAGGACGGGCAGAGGGTCGGGTGCCTCGGGCTCGCTCGCCGTTGAGTCAGTCGATTCCCAAGCGCTCCCCTCGGGTGCCTCGGCGCTGGACTCAGAGGCAGGCTTCGGCGCCGGCGTCTCGTTGGCGCTTGCAGTAGGTGCCAGTGAGCAGAGGGCCAGGAGCAGGGTGGTCATCGAGGGGATCCAGGAAGTGCAGGCCGTCAGGGGCGCGTTCAAAGCCTTCGGTGTTGCCGTCACGCAGCAGCCGGTCGAAGGTCGTCACAAAGCCGCCGACTCCGTAGGTCGAGAAGGACTCGCGCGCGTAGGCCGAGCAGGTAGGGCGCATTGGGCATCGAGGCCCATCACCCGGGGACACCACGTTTCTCCACACCCAGTAGCCGGCGTGAATGGTGGCGCTGATGGTTCCGCTGCTCAGGTGTCGCTCATCCTGGAGCATGCGCTCTGGATTGGGCCCATTGGCCTGGGTCTCCGCCTGCGAGGTCAGCACAGCGCTGTCCTTGGGCGTGAAGTCCGGTTCCGCGGCCAGGGCGGTGGAGAGCAGGAGCATCAGCATGGCAGCAGGTTAACCCGCCAGAGCAACAAGGCCCCGACTCCTTGCGGAGCCGGGGCGCTTGCTTTGGGTTGGGGAATCGAGCTTAGAAGCCCATTCCGCCCATGCCACCCATTCCGCCCATGCCGCCCATGCCGCCGCCCATGTCGCCGCCACCAGCAGGAGGACCTGCCTTCTGTGGCTTCTCAGCGATCATCGCTTCGGTGGTCAGCAGGAGACCGGAGACCGAGGCAGCGTTCTGCAGAGCGCTGCGGGTCACCTTTGCGGGGTCGATGATGCCGAACTCGACCATGTCACCGTAGGTGTCGGTCGCAGCGTTCCAGCCGTAGTTGCCGGTACCGGTGCGGACCTGGTTCACGACCAGTGCACCCTCAACGCCAGCGTTGGAGGCGATGGCACGGATTGGAGCCTGGATGGCATCGTGGATGATCTGAACGCCAAAGGCCTCGTCACCCTCGGCCTTGATGGCCTCGACCGCATCCAAGCAGCGAATCAGTGCGACTCCGCCGCCAGGAACGATGCCCTCTTCAACGGCAGCGCGGGTTGCGTTCAATGCGTCTTCCACCCGTGCCTTCTTCTCCTTGAGCTCGACCTCGGTGGGGGCGCCCACGTAGATCACAGCCACACCGCCGACCAACTTGGCCAAGCGCTCTTGCAGCTTCTCGCGGTCGTAGTCGGAGGTGGTGTTCTTGGCCTGGGCGCGGATCTGCTTGACGCGACCCTTGACGGCCTCGCGGCTGCCGGCTCCGTCGACCATCACGGTCTCGTCCTTGGAGACCACGATGCGCTTGGCCTGTCCGAGATCGCTCAGGGTCAGGGAGTCCATCTTGATGCCCAAGTCGTCCATGATGGCGCGACCACCGGTCAGGATCGCGATGTCTTCCATCATGGCCTTGCGACGGTCACCAAAGCCTGGGGCCTTGACGGCGCAGACGTTGATCATGCCGCGCAGCTTGTTGACCACCAAGGTGGCCAGCGCCTCGCCGTCCACATCCTCGGCGACGATCAGCAGGGGCTTGCCGGTCTCGTGCACCTTCTCCAGGACGGGGAGCAGGTCCTTCATGTTGGAGATCTTCTTCTCGTGAATGAGCACGTAGCAGTCCTCGAGGACGGCCTCCATGCGCTCGTTGTCGGTCACGAAGTAGGGGGAGAGGTAGCCGCGGTCGAACTGCATGCCTTCGACGATCTCAAGGTCCGTCTCCAGGCCCTTGGCCTCTTCCACCGTGATCACGCCTTCCAGGCCGATCTTCTCCATGGCGCGGGCCAGCAGTGCGCCGACCTCCTCATCGGAGTTGGCGGAGATGGTTCCGACCTGTGCGATGGACTTGGGATCCTTGGCAGGAACGGCGATCTTGGCCAGCTCCTCGGTGATCACAGCCACTGCGGTGTCGATGCCGCGCTTCAGGTCCATTGGGTTGGCGCCTGCAGCCACGAGCTTGGTGCCGTGCTGGTAGATGGACTGGGCCAGAACGGTCGCGGTGGTGGTTCCGTCGCCGGCGACGTCGTTGGTGCGGGAGGCGACCTCCTTGACCATCTGTGCGCCCATGTTCTGGAACTTGTCCTTGAGCTCGATCTCCTTGGCGACGGTCACGCCGTCCTTGGTGGAGAGGGGAGCGCCGAAGGACTTCTGGATGACGACGTTGCGACCCTTAGGGCCCAGAGTCACCTTGACGGCGTTGGCCAGGGCGTTGACCCCGGAGAGGATGTTTGCGCGGGCTTCCGTGCGGAATTGAATTTCCTTGGCGGCCATGATGCACTCCTATTGGCGGCCGTTCGTGCGGCCGCGACAATTGAGGATTGAGGGGGTGTTTTTCGAGAGGAACTCAGCCGACGATGGCGAGGATGTCCTTCTCACGCAGAACGATGTGCTCGTCGCCTTCCAGCTTGAGCTCGTCGCCGCTGTACTTGCCGAAGAGCACCTTGTCGCCAACGGACACGCTCATTGCAGCAAAGCCGCCGTCCTTCTTGCGGCGGCCGGGACCGACTGCGATCACCTCAGCCTCTTGTGGCTTCTCTTTGGCGGACTCAGGGATGTACAGGCCGCTGGTGGTCTTCTGCTCGGCGGTGGCTCGCTTGACGAGGACGCGGTCGTAGAGGGGGCGAAAAGCCATGGGGTACTCCATCTGTCGATTGGCCGGGTCTATAGGAGACCCGTGAAGTTGTGACAAGGGCGCAGATAGGCACCCTGATCCGGGCGTCAAGCATTCGGTGCGTGTCTTTGGCCAGGGCAAGACAGAGATGGCGTGGTTTTTTGGTGGGCCCATCTGGACTTCACGAAATTTCAGGCACTTAGGACTTGGCATGGTCAGTGCATCTACCCCTGTCGAGGACACGATGGGTCTGTTTTCCCTGCCCTGACCGGGCCCATCGTGACTCCCTGAGGCGGTAGCGGATTTGGCCGTTGCTCGTTTCATGAAAGAGAGCCAGGGAGGCGGAAGCTTCCCTGGCTCTTCTTGTTTCTGGGAGGCCGCGCAGCCCCCCAGTGTTCACACGGGTGCCCCCTCGGCCCCTGTTCCTCGGACCTAGCCTTTGCTGATCGTGTCCCAGGCCGCCAAGCCCTCCAGCAGAGCCGGGATCTGCTCTTTGGGGACGGGGTACAGGGCGACGCCGGCAGAGAGGGGGCTCTTGTGGGAGCGGGCCATCACCAGCCAGGGGTCTTCGCTCACGCGCATGACCTGCAGGCGTGCGCTCACCAGACTGCTGCCGAAGCCACCGCGTCCCAGAGCGCCTCGCCAAGTGCCCATCTCGGAGATGTGGTCTGGGTGGCCGTAGAGAAATCGGCACATCGTGGCCGAGGCGCTCTCGTCAAGGAGGCGGGAGGCGAGGAGCGTACCGAGAAGCTGTCCGCCGATCCCGATGAACAGCAGCGCAAACAAGGCTCCCAGGGACGCGGGGCCCTCCGGCGCCGGAAAGGGCGAGTCGGCGAAGCCGCTGAGGACCGTCGCAGGCACCCCGAAGAGGAACCCAAGAACCCCAAGCCCCACTGGGATCTGTGTGAGTCGCAGCAGCAGGCGCGCGGCGCGCTGACCGGTGCTTGGAGCCGGAGGTGGGGCGCCGTCCAGGACGATCTGGGCCACCCGCTTCAGGTTCTCCAGCCCATCCATTGGGAGATGAAAGTATGCGACGCCAGCGCTGATTGGAATCAGCAGGACAGCACGGCGCTCCAGCACGAGCACCCGTTCTCCGTCGACCGTGGCGAAGAGCAGGCTCTGCTTGATGCGCTGCAGTCCCCGGATGTATGTCCCGAGGGGGAATTCCTGCTCAATCGAGCCAAAGAAGAGCTTGCGAACCACCGGAGCCTCCATGGCCCCACTAAGGGCCTCCGAGCCCCGGAGGCCTGAAAAAGGGGCCGCAAGCCTGTCTCCTAGAGCAGCCCCTCGACCCAGCTCTGTACCTGAGACTGCCCGGGCACCAAGACCAAGGTCTCCCCATCCTTCAATGAGACGTTCCCCGGGCACCCGCCAACCTCCAGGGTGGTGCGTGCGAGCTCAGCCCCTGCGGCGTCGAAGGCGATGAACTCTTGGGAGCGGGCTTTGGCCTGGGCGGAGAAGTTGCCGCCTTGCATCGTGCGGAAGTTGCAGGTCTTGAAGTCCTTCTCTTCTCCTTTCTTGCCGGCCTTCACGTAGAGATCCGCTTGGGAGAGGGTCTTGCCCTGGGCCATGCCCGTCGCCCAAAAGCGCCCTCCTGACTCGAAGACTGCGAGGGTGTTGACCTCGCTGGCGGAGCGCTCAAGGGGAAGCAGCGTTGCGGGAAGGCCGTCAAAGAAGGGGCCAAGTGCTGGCTCGCGGGAGTTGACCTCCAGGTCCTGACTCCAGCTGCTGCCGTCGGGGTAGGTCAGGGTCAGCTTGCTCTTGTAGGACACGTTGCCGGATCCAAAGGAGCCCTGGGTGCTCAGGGCTTGCTCGTATGCCATCACGCCCAGAGGGAAAAGCAGCACGCCGTCTTGCACGCGGCCGCCCTCGATCTCAGCCTTGGCCTGCGCATGGAGGGTCACTGGGACAGCGATCTCGCCGCCCACTATTCCGCAGTGAATCGCGCTGAACTTTTGCTCGTAGCTGTACTCTGGCTTGCCTTGTACGCTGATCCAGGTCTCCTCCGGGCCGCACTGAGGCTGCAGGGAGTCGTTGGGCGCCAGGTCGTGCTGTAGTTGACTGAACTGGTCAAAGTCGGCCCCCTCGAAGGGGAATTCGTTCAGTCCTACTTTGAGCTGGCTCATGGGCACCTGTATGGTGTCGCCGTCCCGAACGGTCTGCCCGGCGAGCTGCGCTTCACGCACTCCGTTGAGGATGACCGAGACCTGCAAGCCCTCGGGGCTGACTTGGCCGACGCTGGCCACGCCGTAGGGGTCTTGGCAAGCAAGGAGGGTCAACAACAGGAACATAGGAATCCTCGCACAAGTGCTGGCTGCAAGCCTACATCCAGCGAACTCTCTGGGGGAGCAAGGTCCGCATCCATCCTGGCGAATTCCCGCTGAAATGGGGCGCTTTGCTGCGCTGGGTCAGGGGAGTGCAAGGGGCAAATCCCACTGATCCGTTTGACGCTGCAGCCCACGCGTCTATGTCTTCCTCGTCAGCGGCTCTCAAGCCGAAAGAACTTCAACCTGAGCGACCAAAGGCGTGAAATCACGGGCTTTGGCGACAAAAGGGATCATCACATGGGCAAGATCATTGGAATCGACCTGGGGACCACCAACTCCGTCGTCGCAGTGATGGAGGGCGACAGCCCGACGGTCATCGTGAACGACGAGGGTGCACGTACCACCCCTTCCGTTGTTGGCTTCACCAAGGACGGCGACCGTTTGGTCGGCGTGACCGCTCGCCGCCAGGCCATCACCAACCCCCTCAACACCGTCTTCTCGGTCAAGCGCTTCATGGGCCTTCGTTTCGACGACGCCAAGCGTGAGATTGACCGCGTTCCCTATGGCGTCAAGCGCGGCAGCGCCGGCGACTCCCGCATCGAGGTGCAGGGCAAGGAGTTCTCCGCTCCCGAGGTGAGCGCCATGATCCTTCAGAAGCTGAAGGCTCAAGCTGAGAAGTACCTGGGCCAGCCCGTGACCGAGGCGGTCATCACCGTTCCGGCCTACTTCAACGATGCCCAGCGTCAAGCGACCAAGGATGCCGGCCAGATCGCCGGTCTGGACGTCAAGCGCATCATCAATGAGCCCACCGCGGCCGCCCTGGCCTACGGCATGGACAAGACCGACGAGCAGCTCGTCGCCGTCTATGACTTTGGTGGCGGTACCTTCGACGTCTCCATCCTGGAAGTCGCTGAGAACGTGGTCGAGGTCAAGAGCACCGCAGGTGACACCCACCTGGGTGGTGACGACGTTGACCAGGCCCTCATCGAGTGGCTGATCGCCGAGTTCAAGAGCGAGCACGGCATCGACGTTGCTGGTGACAAGATGGTGCTTCAGCGCCTCAAGGACGCCGCCGAGAAGGCCAAGATCGAGCTGTCCAGCAGCCCGAGCACCAACATCAACCTGCCCTTCCTCAGCGCAGACGCAAACGGCCCCAAGCACCTCATCCGTGACCTGGGCCGTCCCGCCTTCGAGCGCATGATTGACCCCATCATTGAGCGCACCTTGGCGCCCTGCCGTCAGGCACTCAAGGACGCTGGCCTGAGCCCCAACGAGGTGGACGAGGTCATCCTGGTCGGTGGCTCTACCCGCATTCCAATGGTGCAGGAGAAGGTCTCTAAGCTCTTCGGCCGCCAGCCCAACCGCTCGGTGAACCCGGACGAGGTTGTCGCCCTGGGCGCTGCCATTCAGGGTGGCGTGCTCTCCGGCGACGTGACCGACATGCTGCTGCTCGACGTCACCCCACTCTCCCTGGGCATCGAGACCCTGGGCGGTGTGATGACCGTGCTCATTCCTCGGAACAGCACCATCCCCACCAGCAAGTCGGAGATCTTCTCCACGGCGCAGGACAACCAGACCGCTGTCGATGTGCAGGTCTCCCAGGGTGAGCGCAAGTTCGCCAAGGACAACACCGTTCTGGGCAACTTCCGCTTGGACGGCATCCCTGCTGCTCCCCGCGGCATGCCTCAGGTCGAGGTGACCTTCGACATCGACGCCAACGGCTTGCTCAACGTCAAGGCCAAGGACAAGGCCACTGGCACCGAGCAGTCCATCACCATCACCAGCTCCTCGGGTCTCTCCAAGGACGAGGTTGAGCGCATGGTGAAGGAGGCCGAGGGTCACGCAGCCGAGGACGCCCGTAAGAAGGAAGTCGTCGAGGCACGGAACAACTTGGACAACCTCGTCTACCAGACCGAGAAGTTGCTCAACGAGAACCGCGACAAGCTGCCCGAGGACAGCGTCAAGTCCGTCGAAGAGGCAGTGGCCAAGGGCCGCGAGGCTCTGGACTCCGACGATGTCGATGCCCTCAAGACCGCCTTTGACGAGCTGCAGAGCGCGTCCCACAAGCTGGCCGAGGCCATGTACCAAGGCGGCGACGCTGGCGGTGAGCCTCCTCCCAACCCAGCAGACATGGGCGGCGAGAGCGGCGGCGACGACGACGTGATCGACGCGGAGTTCGAGGAGGCCTAAGCCTTCCCGCAGCCTTTAAAACGCAGCCACCGGGCCCCCTAAAAAGGGATTCTGGTGGCTGCGTCTGCGTTGGGGGCGATAGCCCCAGCCGACCTTGAGACGGAGATGTGGTGAGCAAGCGCGACTACTACGAAGTGCTGGATGTCCCAAAGGACGCGGATGCCAAGGTCCTGAAGAAGGCCTTCCGCAAGCTGGCGATGCAGTACCACCCGGACCGCAACCCAGACGATCCCGAGGCCGAGGCCAAGTTCAAGGAAGTTGGAGAGGCCTACGAGGTGCTCTCGGACGACCAGAAGCGGGCCGTCTACGATCGCCACGGACACCAGGGACTGAAGGGCCAGGGCTACAACCCGGGCTTCCAGGACATGGGAGACATCTTCTCCCACTTCGGCGACATCTTCGGCGACATCTTCGGTGGCGGCGGCGGACGCCGAGGCGGAGGCCGTGGTGGGCCCCGTCGTGGTGCGGATCTTGAGTACCGCATGGTCTTGGACTTCATGGAGGCCATTCACGGGGTCGACAAGGAGATCGAGGTCCCGATGAACAACTGGTGCGGCACCTGCGAAGGCAGTGGCGCCAAGGCGGGATCCGAGCCCAAGACCTGCTCCACTTGTGGTGGCCGCGGCGAGGTCATTCAGCAGCAGATGTTCCTGCGCATCCGCACCGCTTGTCCCAACTGTGGCGGCAAAGGCAAGGTGGTCTCCGACCCCTGCGGTGACTGTCACGGGCGCGGCAAGAAGCAGACCACCGAGCGCTGGACCGTCAAGGTCCCAGCCGGGGTGGACACCGGCATGCAGATCCGAGATCGCGGCAAGGGCGAGCTGGGCGATAAAGAGGCGCCTCGCGGCGATCTCTACGTCTCCATCCAGGTGCGTCGCCACGAGTTCTTCAAGCGCGACGGCATGGACATCATGTGCCAGGTACCGATGAGCTACGCCCAGGCCTGCCTGGGGGGCGAGATCAAGGTGCCGACGGTCTATGGAGATGAGAGCGTCACCGTGCCCAGGGGCACCCCAAGCGGCAAGGTCTTCACCTTGGCGGGCAAGGGTGTGAAGGGTGTGCACGGCCGAGGCCAGGGAGACCAGCACGTGCAAGTCGTGGTCCAGGTCCCCAAGAAGATGACGGAGGAGGAGGAGGAGCTGGTTCGCCAGCTTGGTCAGCTCTCCGACGGACAGGTCGCGGACAAGGAAAAGCCCCTCTGGGAGCGCTGGATGGACAAGCTGCACGGGAACTGAGATGAGCCAGCCAGAGACAACGCAAGCTGAACCAGGGAAAGCCCGGGTCGCGATCGATGCGGCTCAGCCGAAGGTGGACGCTCTGGCGCCCATCCTCCAGGCCTTGCGAGATCAGGTCGCGCTGCGCGTGGTCGGTCAGCGGGGCATGGTGGACCGGCTGCTCATCGGCCTGTTGGCCGACGGCCATCTGCTCTTGGAAGGCGTGCCGGGTTTGGCCAAGACCACGGCGGTCAAGGCCCTGGCCCAGGCCCTCGAGCTCAGCTTCTCCCGCATCCAGTTCACCCCAGACTTGCTGCCCGCAGACGTCTTGGGCACGCAGATCTACGATCCCCGCACCCACGCCTTCTCCACCCACAAGGGCCCAATCTTCGCCAGCATCGTGTTGGCCGATGAGATCAACCGCGCCCCCGCCAAGGTGCAGGCCGCCCTGCTCGAGGCCATGCAGGAGCGCCAGGTCACCTTGGGAGGAGAGAGCTACCCGCTGCCAGGCCCTTTCTTGGTGCTGGCCACCCAGAACCCCCTGGAGCAAGAGGGGACCTACCCCTTGCCCGAGGCCCAGTCGGACCGCTTCTTGCTCAAGCTGCGCATCCGCTACCCCACCCGGGACGAGGAGCTGGCCATCTTGGCCCAGGCCGGCAAACCCCTCGCTGAGCTCCAGGCGGTCTGCAGCGCTGAGCAGCTCCGGCAGGCGCAGGCTCTGGTCCACGGCATCTGGATGGAGGAGGTCGTCCAGGGCTACATCGTCGACCTGGTGCGCTCAACACGGGACCCTGCAGACTACGAGCTGAAGGATCTTGTTGGCCGAATCGAGGTCGGTGCTTCTCCTCGAGCGACCTTGGCCCTCTCCGTGTGTGCCCGCGCCTACGCCCTGCTCAACGGCCGGGCCTACGTCACCCCCGACGACGTCAAAGCCATCGCCCCAGATGTCCTGCGCCACCGCATCCTGCTCTCCTACGAGGCGGAAGCGGAGGGCCAGAGCGCCGACGACTTGATCGCGCTCATTCTGGGAGCGCTGCCCACGCCCTGATGGGGTTTTTGGCCTGACCATGCTCACCCCCGACGAACTTCGCCAGCTGCGCCGCCTGAGCCTTCAGGCGGGCCGTCACGTCGACAGCCTGATGGGCGGCCGCTACCGCTCGGCCTTTAAGGGGCAGGGGCTGGTCTTCGAGGAGGTGCGCCCCTACACCCGCGGCGATGACGTGCGGCACATCGACTGGAAGGTCACCGCCCGGGCACAGGCCCCCCACATCAAGCGCTTCCGCGAGGAGCGCCAGCAGACCCTGCTCCTTGCCGTGGATGTCTCCGGTTCGATGGACACCGGCTCCGGCGGTCAGGACGGGCGCACCGACAAGGCCCTGCAGATGGCCCGCGTCGCGGGGGGCTTGGCCTATGCCGCGACCCAGTCTGGCGACCGCGTTGGCCTGCTGCGCTTCTCCGACCAGGAAGAGGGCTTCTTGCCTCCACGGGCCCACAAGGCCCACGCATGGGCGCTGATCCGCAGCCTCTTCGTCTCGCACTCCGCCAGCCAAGGCACCGATCTGGCCACCGCCATCGAAGGCTTGGCCAGGCGACTGAAGCGCCGCACGCTGGTCGTCTTGGTCTCAGATTTTATGGATCCAGGCCCCTGGCAGAAGCCCCTGGGCGCCCTGGCTTCCCGGCACGGGGTTCACGCCTTGGTGATCCATGACCCCATCGAGGCCAGCATGCCTGGCTTGGGCTTGGTGGAGCTGCAAGACGCCGAGACGGGCGCCCGGCGCTTGGTGGACCTGTCCAAGCTCAAGGCCGCACACAGCCCTGCTGAGCGCCTCAAAGAGCTGGCCAAGCTCGGTGTGCGTGGCGCGGCCATCTCCACAGATGAAGACCCCTATGCGGCGCTCTTGCATCACTTCTCCAAGAGGAGACGCTGATGCTGCTTCTCGCTCTGGCCCTGGGCTGCTCAGATCAGGTTGAGCGCACCGAGCTGGCCTCGCCGGTGGAGCTGGACGCAAGCTTGGTCCAGCCCAAGGTGAAGGATGGTGAGGCGCTGACCCTGCGGGCCTGCGTGCGGGTCTCTGAAGCCGGCTGGTCCTGGGCGCCTGCTTTCCCCACCGTCGAGGGGCTGGAGCCTGGTCAGATCACCAGCCAGGTACAGGGAGAGGTGAGCTGCCTGGAGCAGAGCTACACAGGCGCGCCCGGCGCCTACATCTTTCAGCCGGTGCAGGTGCGCGGAAGCGGTCCCGAGGGGGCGGCCTTGGAGCTGGCTGGCCCCAGGCTCTACGGGGACATTGGAGCGCCCGTGGCCTCCTCCGATCTCGGCACGCTCCAGAGACAACCGGACCGCCGCTGGTTCAAGAAGGAGATGGACTGGAAGAGCGTGCTCGTCGGCCTTCCCTTCGTGATCTTGGGCTCCCTGGGTGGCCTCTGGTGGATGCAGCGCAAGCGCAGAGTCCAGGCGGTGGTCGAGCCTCAACTGGCGCCGGGAGCCCTCGCTCTGCGGGACTGGAGCCAGGCGCGGGACAACCCGGCCCTCAGCGACCAAGAAAAGGGTCAGGCCCTCTCCCGCATCACCCGGCGCTACCTGACCCAGGTGGGCGCGCCCCAGGCCCTCAAGCGCACCACCGACGAGCTCTTGCAGGAGCTGGAAGGCGACCCCAAGCTGGGCGAGTGGTGTGGGGTCCTCAAGCACCTGCTCCTGGCTGCGGACACGGTGAAGTTTGCCGGTGGGCGGGCCTCGCCGGCGCTCTTGGAGCAGTGGAGTGAGGGGCTAAACAGCTTGGTTCAGGCCCATCAGCCCCCGCCCAAGGCGGAGCAGATCTGATGCTGTCCCTGCAACATCCCTGGTTCTTGTTGGCGCTGCCCCTGGTGCCCTTGGCGCTGTGGTGGGCCCGGCAGGGCAGGGCGCGGGTTCAGGTGGCCTCGCTTGGGGAAGTGGAGGTCGGCCGGTCTGCCCGGGGCATGCTGGCTTGGCTGCCGGTGGCCCTCCGTGCGGCAGGTCTGATCCTGCTCATCGGCGCCCTGGCGCGGCCTCAGCGGACCCGGCAAGAGTCGGTCGTGGAGTCCGATGGTTTGGACATCTTGATCGCCATCGACACCTCTCAGACGATGGAGGCCCGGGACCTGAGCACCCAGCGCACCCGTATGGATCTGGCCCGAGAGACCTCGATGGCCTTCGTGGAGGGCCGGCCCTACGACCGAATCGGCCTGGTGGTCTTTGGCGAAGAGGCCTTTACCCAGGTGCCCCTGACCATGGACCACCAAGCTCTGCTGCAGATCCTGGGTCAGGTGCAGATCGGACTAGCAGGAGGACAAGCCACGGCCATTGGGCACGCCATCGCGGTCTCCGGTCGCCATCTGGCCGACTTGGACGCTGAGTCCAAGGTCCTGGTCTTGGTCACCGATGGCAAGAACACCGTGCGCACGCCTCCGGAGCCTCTCATCGCGGCGAATGCAGCGGCGGCCTTGGGCGTGCGCATCTACACCATCGGCGTGGGCGCACCCTCCAAGCGGGCGCCCGGAATCATCGGCATGATGGGCGGCCGAACCCCAGACGGCATTGACGAGCCCATGCTGCGGCGGGTCGCTCAGAGCAGCGGCGGGCGCTTCTACCGTGCCGCGCGGGCCGAGGACCTCACCGAGATCTTCGCGGAGATCGACAAGCTGGAGACCACGACAGCCGAAGTGACCCAGTTCGTACACCGCAAGGAGCTGGCCCACTGGCTCTTGGTGCCCGCCTTGGTGCTCTTGGCCCTGGAGCTGCTGCTCTCCAGCACCTGGCTGAGGAGGCTTCCATGACCTGGGAGCGCCCCCTGATGCTGCATCTGCTCTGGCTCTTGCCCTTCATCATCGCCGGCATGGTCTGGGCCCACCGCGTGCGGGTGCGGGATCTGGGCAAGCTGCTCGGTGCGCGTCTGCTCGCCCGCTCGGTAGGAGAGGGGCTCGCGATGCGGCGCGCGGTACAGGCAGCCTTGTGGGTGATGGCCTTGGCCCTGAGTGTGGTGGCCTTGGCCATGCCCCAAGCCGGAGCAGACTGGCGTCCACTGGAGAGCGAGCAGGCGCACGTGGTCTTGGCCTTGGACCTGAGCCGCTCGATGAACGCCCAGGACGTGCTGCCCTCGCGCTTGGAGCGAGCCCGGCGAGATGCCCTGGGTCTGATCGATGTGCTCCCGGGGGACCGGGTGGGCCTGGTGATCTTTGCCGCAGGCGCCCACCCCAAAGCCCCCCTGACCACGGACAGGAAGGTGCTCTCGATGATGCTGGCCCAGGCCCGCACGGAGACGCTTCGGGCCCAAGGAAGCTCCATCGCGGCGGCCCTCAGGCAGAGCCTGGACCTACTCCCAGAGGAGGGCGCTGGGGCCCAGGCCATCGTCCTGATCACCGATGGGGAGGACCACCGGCCCAAGGCCCTGGAGCAGGCTGTCGCCCAGGTTCAGCGGCGGGAGATCCCGGTCTTTGTGCTGGCGGTGGGGACCCCGGAGGGCGCGCCCATTCCGCTGAGCAGCGGTGACTTCAAGCGTGGGCCCGATGGTCAGGTGGTGCTCACCCGCTTGAATCCGGACACTCTGGAGGCCGTGGCGCGCGCGACGGGGGGCTCCTACACCCAGTCCGTCGCAGGGGACCGGGACAGCCTCTCTCTGGCACGGGACATCGAACAGGCGCTGACGCGGCAGCTGGGTGTGGTGGAGCAGGAGCGAATTCCGCGCCAGGTCTTCCAGGTGCCCCTTGGCATGGCCTTGCTGCTCGCCCTGCTGGCCACTGCCATGCGCGATCTGCCGCGCTTCCGCTTGCCGCGCTTGAACTCGGGGCGCGGGCCCAAGCTCAGTCCGCTGGCTGCGGCGCTTGTGCTCCTGTTGCCGCTGGGGGCCAAGGCCCAGGACCCCGAGCTCATGGAGCTCTTGGGTAGGGAGCAGTACACGGCCGCTCTGAGCCGGGTCGAAGGCGAGCTGGCCGAGGATCCCCAGAACCTGGATCTGCTCTGGGTGCAGGCCGAGGCCTTGTACGGACTGGGGCAGTACGAGTCCTCGGCCCAGGTCTATGGACAGATTGGAGCGGGAGCTCGGCACCGAGCAACCCGCGAGACGGCGCGCTTGAACGCGGCCCGGGCCTACTACCAAGCCGGCAAGCTGGAGCAGGCCCTGGAGCAGAGTCAGGCCGTGCTGCTCGAGGACCAGGAGCAGCCTCAGGCCTTGGGCAACGTAGAGCAATTGACCCAGGAGATCGCGGCTCGCTCCGCCCCTCCACCCCCTGAAGAGCAAGAGCAGGAGGGCGAGGAGCAGCAGGAGCAGTCGGGAGAGGGGGAGTCCCCCGAGGCCGAGCCTCAAGAAGGAGAAGGGGAGGAGCAGCCCCAGCCCCAAGAAGGAGAGGGTCAGGGCCAAGGCGAGGAGCAAGACCCAGGCGCGAGTCCAGAGCCGGGTGAGGAGCCTGACCCGGGTCCCGAGGGCCAGGGCGAGAACGAGGATCAGGACCAAGACACCGGAATCTCCGAGCAGGCAGAGGGCCAGAGCGGAGACGGCCAAGCCAGTCAGGATGATGGCCTGCTCGATGCACGCCCCGAAGAGGGTGAGGGTGAGGCGGAGACCCAGCCTGAGGAGCCAGGAAGCCAGCAGGAAGAGGGAGAGCCAGAGGGAGAGGAGGGACTAAGTCAGCCGGTGGCTCAGGGAGAGCCTGGTGACGATGACACCCCCGCAGAGGCGGCCGCGCGCGAGGTCCTCGAGTCCGTTGAGGAAGGCAGCCCCAGGGCCTCCTATGGCGGCAAAGGCGGAGGGCGAGACTGGTGAGTTTCGGACTTATAGCGCTGACAACACAGCTTGTGGCCGCGGCCCAGGCGGCGCCCGAGCTGCGCGTGGACAGCCAGGAGCTGGTGGTCGGGCAGCAGGTCGCGCTTCGGGTGAGCATCGAGAGCTCCCAGCAGCCTGTTCAGCCGGAGATCCAGGCCCCGGATGGGCTGCGCCTGCAAGTTGTCGGGCCGCCCAGCTTCTCCACGGCCTTCGCCTTTGATGGCCGAAACCCCAGCCGTCAGTCCACCTGGACATGGGTCTACGCGCTCACCGCACTGGAGGAGGGCGAGTACACCCTCGGACCCGCGGTGATCAGCGGCGTTTCGAGCCAAGCGGTGACAGTGCGTGTGCTTCCAGGAGGGGACCACGAGCTGGAGCGCCTGAGCGCCGGCTTGAACGTGACCCAGGCCTACGTGGGACAGACGATCATCTGGCAAGCCAGCTTCGACACCCAGCTCCGCGGCCAGCCTGAGCCGTGGCAACTCCCGCCTCTGCCGGGGCTGGAGCTGGACCCCTTGGTCGCGGACGAGTCCCAGAGCTTGATCAGCTCCCTGAAGGGACAGCGCATCGCCGGCTACCGCTTCTCCTTGCCGCTTCGGGTGGCGGCGCCAGGTGCCTATGAGACGCCATCGACGGCTTTCAGTCTCCTGGTCGCTGTTCGCAACCAAGGCCGGGTTGAGCGCAGCCAGCAGGTCTTCACTGCCCCGGGCCAAAGCCTCTCGCTCCTGCCGCAGCCCCCTGGCCAGGACGCGCGCTGGAGTGGCTTGGTGGGGGAGTTCCAAGTCAGCCTGGAGCCAGAGCGTCAGGAGATCGCGCTGGGAGAGACCCTCTCCATGACTCTGCGGGTGGAAGGGAACGGCAGCTTGGCCGGCTGGTTGCCCCCAAACGTGGAACTTCCAGGCCTGAAGGTCTTCGCCGAGGTCCCCAAGCTGGCCGGCGAGCTGGATGGAGAGCGCTACCGCGGCGTGGGGGAGCGCAGCTTCACGGTGTTGCCCGAGCAGGCTGGCGTCCTGGAGGTGCCCGCTCTGGTGTTGCAGATTCTGGACCCTGAGACTGGCGAGTACCGGCTGGTCCAGACCCAGGCTTTCCAAGTGCGCGTCCTGGCAGGTCAGGACCTTGAGCCGAAGCGCCAGAGCTTCGCGGTGCTGGAGCCCGCTATCGTGGACAGCGCCCCCGCACTCCAAGCGCGAGACCCGAGCCGTCGCTCCCAGCTCTTCTCGTGGACCCAGCCAGGGGTGCTGCTCGCGCTTCTGCTACCAGTGCTGGCCCTCCTGGCCTCCCTTGTTTTGCGTTGGCCCAAACGCAGCGTGCGCACGGGACCAAACTTCAGGGAGGAGATCCTGGCCCTGGCCGATGACGACCTTGGGGAAGCCCAGCGCTTGCTGCGTCGGGTGCAGGCCAGCCTGAAGCAGCCGCCGGAGGCGATCCCCAGCGACCCGACCCTCTGGGCCGATCTCCAGGCTGCCCGCTTTGGGGGGGGAGACGCCCAGGCGCTTGTTGCGCGGGTGAGGCAGGCCCTGCGCTTGCTCGTGGAGGGGGCGTGAAGCTTCTGCTCGCTCTGAGCTTGGCCTGTGCCCAGCCTGAGACCACCCCAGACCCGGTGGCCGCGCTCTCCGCCGGCGAGGTCAATGTCGACCACTACTTCAACCTGGGCTTGGAGCTTGAAGCCCACGAGCAGCGCGCCCACGCGGTCTTGGCCTACCGGCGCGGTCTGCTGCTCGCGCCCCACGATGCCCAGGTCCAGGAGCGCTTGGCTCTGATGCGGGCGCTGCCGGAAGACACCGCGTTGCTGGGACCCCAGATCAGTGGTTGGTTGGGCGTCCTGAGCTGGGCCGCGGCCTTCCTGCTCCTGGCGGCCTGGCGGCTCCAGCGCCAGCGGGCTTGGGCCGCGTTGGCCCTTCCTGTGGCCCTTCTTGGGGCGGCGCTGATGGCCATGACCCAGCAAACTCTCTCGGCTTGGGGCAGCCAGGGGCTGGTGCTGGAGAGCGCCGTGGTGGCCTCGCAGGCGGGGGAAGGTGGGCAGCCCCTCTTCGAGCTCAGCGCGCTGGAGACCGTGGAGATCTTGGTGGTGGGAGAGGAGGCTCTCCAGATCCGTACGAAGGATGGACGTGTGGGCTGGATGTCAGAGCAGCACCTGGGTGTCTTGGATCCCCGAGCAGAGGCCCGCGGCTTGCGTTAGAGGGCGCCAAAACCTTGGAGTAGTCATGCACAGCATCATGTTCTTTCTTGGCCTGACCCTCTTGGGTGGCTGTTGGGAAAAGCGGGTCAAGCACCTCTCGGACGTGGAGTTTGACCACTACTACGCCCTGCGTCCCTTCATGGACGAGGACGTGCGCAAGACCTACCTCAAGCTCAAGACGGAGGAGGAGCGCAACGCCTTCCTCAAGGAACAAGAGCTCTGGGATCAGTTCTACAAGTACGACGCGGATGAGCGTGAAGAGATCGTCATGGGCAAGGTCGAGCCCGGCTGGACCAAGGACAAGGTCCTGATGGCTTGGGGAGCGCCCTTCGACAAGCGCAAGATCACCGGCCGCCAAGCCACCCGCAGCGAAGTGCTCGTGTACCGCTTCGAGGGCCACGACACGGACGAGGACGGCAAGGTGGACAGCCACCTGGTCTGGGAACAGAACTCGGCCACCGAGTACAAGGCGCAGACCCTTTTCCGTAAAGAGGTGCTCTTGGACGACGACTTGGTGATGGAAGTCACGCTTAAGGACGGTTGGTCCTGACGGACTGTCCTTGACTCTGAGCGTTGACGAGCGCTCAAGCCACACGTAGGTTGCACTACCGCTTTTAGGAATGTTTGCCATGCATGTCACGCTTGTCAGCCCATACCCGGACATCACCAACTACGGCCTGCGCACGCTCTCAGCCGTGCTCAAGCAGGCCGGGCATCAGGTGCGCTTCATCTGCATGCCGGACTTTGCTGGTGACGGTGAGTTCACGCATGTGCGCATGTCCGAGGAGCGCTACCCAGCCAAGATCATGGAGCAGTTCGTTGAGCTGACCAAGGATACGGATCTGCTGGGGGTCACGCTGATGACCCACTACTTCGACACCGCCAAGCAGCTGACCAAAGCTGCGCGGGATGCCCACGGAACCCCCAGTGTCTGGGGCGGTTTTCACCCCTCCGTGCGTCCAGATGAGTGCGCCAAGCACGCTGAGTACGTCGCCATCGGTGACGCCGAGGACCTGATCCTCAAGCTCTGCGAGCGCCTGCAGAACGGCGAGGAGCACAACCTGGGGGACATCAAGGGTTTGGTCTGGCGCAAGGGCGACAAGGTCGTGCGCAACGTCTCCGGCTCCTTGGAGCAGGACCTGGACCAGTACCCCTTCCCAGACTTCTCGATCGAGGACCACCACATCCTCTTCGAGGGGGAGATCCTGCCCCTGACCTCGGACCTGCTGCGCCGCTATCTGCACAACGGCACCGTCAGCCGCATGTTCGGGAAGATCGGCTACCAGACCATGACCGGTCGTGGCTGCCCCCACGCCTGCACCTACTGCGGCAACTCCTTCTACCGCGACCTGTACAAGCGTCAGCGCTACGTGCGCTACCGCAGCGTCGAGAACGTGATTCAAGAGCTGGAGTTGGCCAAAGAGGCCTACCCCTTCATCAACTTCATCTGGTTCTCCGACGACAGCTTCTTTGGCCGTCCGCTGCCCGACATGCTCCACTTCGCAGCGGAGTACAAGAAGCGCGTGGGCGACCCCTTCTACCTCTTGGGTTCTCCTGGAACCATCACCGAGGAGAAGTACGCCGCTCTGGTGGACGCGGGGCTGCACTGCACCCAGATGGGCATCGAGCACGGCTCCAAGCGCATCCAGAAGCTCATGAAGCGCAGCACCATGGGCAACGACAAGGTGCTCCGCAGCGCTGAGATCCTGACCAAGTACTCGGACCGCACCGCGCCGCCTCAGTACGACATCATCTACGATCTGCCCTACGAGACCTTGGACGACAAGCTGGACACTCTGCGCCTGGTCGCCGAGCTGCCCAAGCCCTACCGGCTGCAGGCCTTCTCGGTCATCTTCTACCCAGGCACCAGCCTGCACACCCTCGCCATGCGCGATGGGCTGGTACACGATGAGAAGGACGAGATCTACGACAAGATGTACTTCGAGAAGAACGACACCTACACCAACGTGTTGCTCTACTTGGCCAAGAGTGGGCGCTTCCCGAGCTCCTTGCTCAAGGTGCTCATCAACAAGCAGGTGGCTGAGGCTGCGACCTCCGACTACGCCCGTCCCTTCGCCTCGATGGCGAAGCTCGGCGTAGGAAAGCTGCGCGCGATGCTGCGCAACCCAGCGCTTGAGCGCGCCAAGGCTCTGGGCACCTTCGAGGCCCGTATGACGGGCATGACCGGCGCGGACGCTGGGGCCGCGGCTCCGAGCTCTGCAGCCAAGTAGTCCAGCCTTGCTCATTGTGGGCGGCATGCTCGTCCTGGTGGCGGTCATGCTGGCCGTTGTTGTCGCGGGCCTTCTCTTCTTCATTGAGAGAGGGGACGTCGCCCGCATTGGCTTGCCTGCTTCTTGGAAGGCCTTTGCCAAGCAGAACCAGGGCCATCACGGCGATGGCCATGTCAGGTTCCGCTTCGCTGGTGGCCGCGTCAGCATGTACCACAGCACCTTCCGGGCCAAGGACAGCGAGCGCATGCATGGCCTAAAGCCGGGGGACTACACCGTCTTGGCCCGTACTCTGGAGCGCAAAGAGCCCGAGTTTCGGGCCGATGCAGCCTTGGACCTGAGCGAGCTGCCCCCAGGCACGCACGGCATGATCTCGGGGCCCATTGCTCGGGTGTGTCTGCCAGGAATGGTAGAGGACTTTCGCACCCTGGAGAGGGCCCTGAGCGCCCTCGGCGCGCTGCAACAAGAGGGTTAGGCCATAGGCACCACACGCCTCTTGGAGCCCACATGCACATCTCCTCCACCTTCGACGCCGGCAACATCCAGGTCGTCTCCATCGAAGAGCACCACGCCAGCTTGCGCATCCGTCCAGATGTTGGGGATGAGCACCTGCAGTGGTTCTACTTCCGGGTCTCTGGCGCCCGCGGTGAGCAGGTCACTCTGGACATCGAGAACGCGGGCCAGGTCAGCTACCCCAAGGCGTGGCCGGGCTACCAAGCCCGCGTCTCCGTGGACCGGGAGGACTGGATTCAGGCGCCGACCTCCTACAAGGATGGCGTGCTCAGCATCCAGGTTCAGCCCGACGCCGACGTGTTCTGGGTGGCCTACTTTGCCCCCTACAGCGCCGAGCGTCACGCTGAGCTCCTCGCGGCTTGTCAGGGCCAGGGCGCTCAGCTTCACACTCTGGGCAGCACCCTGGACGGTCGTGACTTGGACATGGTGGTGGCCGGCAGCGGTCCCCGCAAGCTCTGGGTCATCGCACGGCAGCACCCCGGCGAGAGCATGGCCGAGTGGTGGATGGAGGGCTTCCTGGGGCGCCTGCTCGACCCCGATGACGCCCACGCCCTGCGCCTGCTGGACCAGGCCACCTTCTACGTGGTGCCCAACATGAACCCGGACGGGTCGGTGCGTGGCCACCTGAGGGTGAACGCCGCGGGCGCCAACCTGAACCGCGAGTGGGAAGAGCCCACCATGGCGCGCAGCCCCGAGGTCAAGCTGGTGCGCGACGCCATGGACGCCTTGGGCTGTGACTTCTGCCTGGACGTGCACGGGGACGAGGAGCTGCCCCACAACTTCATCGCCGGCGCAGAGGGCATCCCGGGCTGGACGGAACGCCTCGATGGCCTCACCCAGCGCTTCTGTGATGCCCTGGAGCGGGCCAACCCCGACTTCCAACAGAAGGTGGGCTACCCGAAGGATGCACCTGGGGCTGCCAACATGAGCATGTGCACCAGCCAGACCGCGCAGCGCTTCAACTGCTTGTCCATGACCTTGGAGATGCCCTTCAAGGACACCGATGACCGTCCCGAGCCCGAGCTGGGCTGGAGCCCGGAGCGCTGCATGAAGCTGGGCGCCAGCGGCATCGACGCCATCGTCGAGGTCATCGCCGACCTGCGATAGAGCGGGGCTTTAGCGGTGCTGGTCGACCAAGATTTGGTTGCCGTCAGGGTCCACCAGAATCATTCTGGCAGGGCCTTCGGTGGCCGGGTCAGCGGCCTGGACGGGGGTGATGCCTTGCTCGCCCAGGGTGGCTTGGAGCGCACGCACGTCGGTGAACTCCGGCAGGTCTTTGGCCTGCTGGTCCCATCCGGGATTGAAGGTGAGCAGGTTGCCCTCGAACATGCCCTGGAAGAGCCCGATGACCGTCTCCCCGTTGCGCAAGATCAACCAGTTCTGCTCGGCGTTGCCGCCCGCTTGCTCAAAGCCCAGCTTGGTGTAGAAGGCCTGGGATGCGGCCAAGTCCTTGACGGACAAGCTGATAGAAAAGGCACCGAGTTGCATGGGGACTCCGAGGTTCAGGCAGTTGCGCCTGCACTCTCCCACAACAAGCGCAGAACCAAGCTGCTCTCTCCGTCCAGCTCAAAGCCCAGCCACTCTCCCACCTCGACCTCTGAGCCGAAGGCAGCCTGTGCCGCGAAGAGGGGGATTTGAGTCTCTGGGTTCAGCTCGGCCAAGGCGGGGGAGTCCGGCTGCCCTTCCACCACCTCTTTGGCCTGGTGCAGCGCCCAAACGCCACCCTCTGGTGTGGGCTCCCAGCTCAGCTCCACGTAGATGTTCTGGAAGTGCACCCCGGCCGCTTGGCGCAGCGCCTCTGCCAGCGCTGCGGGGCTGGCCAAGTCCACGTGTCCCAGAGCACCCGCCGCCGCGACCAAGCGCTCCAGTCCAGGGAGGCTCAAGGACAGCGCCTCGTCCTCCTGCTCCAAGACATCCAGGCCCGGATAGGCCAGCTTCAAGATCAGTTTGCCGATAGGCAGTATGCGGCCCTGTGCCCCGTCCATGGCCTCCTGACTCCAGGTGCCTTCCATTGGGAAGTCCAAGGAGGCGAGGATTTCTCCCAACCGTGGATCGATCACGCGCGCTTTCCGCTGACCTTGGCCAGGTGGGCCAACAGCCGCTCTCTGAGCGCCGGCGAGGTCCATACGGGCACGGCTGCGTCCAAGAAGGCCTGCTCCGTGCGGGGCTCGATGTCCATCACGCCCTCCCGAAGCAGGGCCTTGGTCTCGGCGTAGACCGAGGCGTCGTAGCTGGCCAGTCGGCTCAGGGTCTTGCGAGCGCTGGCCAAGGCGTCCTCGCTGACCTTGTCCAGCAGGCCCAAGGCCAGGGCTTGCGCTGGGCTGTGCAGGGAGCCACCGAGCACGATCTCGTCGATGCTCTGGGGGGGCAGGCGGTGGCGCAGCATGGCCCAAACCCCAGGGGGAAAGAGCACACCGACAGCGACCTCGGTCAGGCCGATGCGCAGCTTGGGGTTGGCCTGAGCGACCCGGTGGTCACAGGCCATGGCGATGACGCAGCCCCCAGCGATGGCATGGCCATCCAAGACCGCCACGGTGGGGCGGGGCCAGTGCAACAGGGTGCGGGTGACCTGGTCCAGCTTGCGCAGGAAGGCCTCCATCTCCTCGGCATTGAGGCGTGCGACCTCTTTCAGGTCCACTCCGGCGCTCAAGGCGCCGTTCTCACCGCGCAGCAGGATGGGCTGCCCTTCGGCGGCGGCGAGCTGGTCCAGGATGGACTGCATCATGGGCGTCCCCAAGGCGTTCTTGCCTGGGCCGTTCAGTACGATTTCCTGCACGTGGCTCTCCTCTCTTGGGGCCGGCTTTGCTTCTTGGGAGAGGCCCGTTCAGGCCGATCTGAGAAGCTTAGAAGCTGTAGCGCAGCGCAGCGTAGAGGCCCACCCCGGAGTCATTCCAGTACTCAGCGGAGGCTTGTACCCCCAGCTTGTCTGCAAGCGGCAGAGAGGCACCCAGGGCGGCGCCTGCAGCCCAAGGGGACAGGTCAGCGCCCTTGAAGCGTCGGGCGCCCATCAGCTCGGCGTATGGGGTGCAGGCCGAGAAGAAGGGGAGCTCGGCGCGGGCGGCCAAGTGCATCTCACCGCGCTCGTCTCCCCAACGGGTGCGAAGCATGGTGCCAAAGTACTGACCCTGGAGTCCGGCGCCGAGGCTCAGACCCAGGTTGGTGCCCCAGGTTGCTGCGCCGACTTCGGCGCGTGCCTGGAAGCTGCCGGAGCCAAAGCTGCCCCTGTCCGCGGTGCTGGGAGCCGCGCTCAGGTTCAGCGTGGCCACGCTCACCGAGCCGCTCGGGCGGCTGAGCATGCGGTGGTGGGTGTTTGCGCTGGACTCCAGGCTGCGTTGGCCAGCGGGAGAGAGCACGCCCTCTTCTTGGTCCAGCTCTTGGAGGCGTGTGAAGGCGCGCTCGGAGAGGGGAGAGCTTGGGTACTCCTGGATGAAGCCACGCAGCGCTTCGGGGTCATCTTGAGGCAGAGCGCGCCACGCCACGA
The DNA here is from genome assembly GCA_913060515.1 of uncultured Pseudomonadota bacterium. Classification (GTDB taxonomy): domain Bacteria; phylum Myxococcota_A; class UBA796; order UBA796; family CAJQPC01; genus CAJQPC01. The sequence continues at coordinate 24,527 of CAJXRZ010000084.1, forward strand.
TGTCCTCGCCAGAGACAACGCGGGCTGCATCTTGTGGTTGTGCCAGGGCCTCGGGACCCAAACCAATCGTAAGCAGTGCCAAAATCACGAGGCCCGCTGTTATTGCAGGTGGCACGAGTCCGCAATCTTGGAGATCCCGTGGTGTTAGCCTTCCTTCTTGGCATGTCAACAGCTGAGGCCGCGAGCAAGACCTTCCGGGACACCGAATTCGGCCTGCGTGCGGAGCTCCCGCTGGCCTTCAACGAGACGGTACTCGAGCAGAGCGCCGGACCTGGAACCAGCCAGCTTCACTTGGGCTACGAGGGTGAGATTGCCCAGGCCATGAGTGAGCGCCTCTACGTATTGGGACGCGTTGGAACCCGGCGCCAATACCTGGGTTGGACCGACCCGGAGCGGGCCCCAGAGGACGCCTTTGTGGAGACCCGGGCCATGCGGGTCAACCTGGGGGTGCAGTACAGCTTTAGGGAGGCGCCCACCTTCGTGGTGATCAACGCCAGCGGCGGCCTGACCTCCTCGTTCTGGGTGGCTCGGATCGGCGCGGATCTCGGCGACCGCAAGGCCTTGGGGGCCAACGGAACAGTGGGCGTTGGGGTAGACCACTTTTTGAACGCCAAGCTGGCCTTGAGCGTGGAGCTGCGCGGCTGGGCAGAGCAGCACCAGGCTGAGAGCATGGTCTCCGAGGCCTGGGGATTTGACTCCCCAGGCTGGCGAGCAGGTGCCTCGCTCTTGGTGGGCGTCAAGCTGCGCTGACCTGCTCGGATCGGACAGCGCTGCTAGCGCACACCCGGACAGAGCTGCACGTCGTCGTCGTTGGTGAACCTGAAGCGGAACCCCAGCTCGTCCCCAGCCCGGTGGGCGTAGAGGATCTCGAAGGGGTACTGCCCGGTTCGCAGGTTCGCGCTCTGGGTCTCGGGCTCGTAGGGACTGCCGCTGAGGCGGGCGACGGTGTCCGGTCCGACGCGCACCCAAGCATCGGTGCTGGCGCCAAGAACAAAGGGCACATCGCCATTGCGCGTGACCCGCAGCCACCCCTCCCATCGCACCGCAAAGAAGCGCGGGTCGTCTTCCAGGCCTTCGTCCACCGGCGCCCAACCCGGGCCGTACTCCAAGGAGGGCTCGAAGGAGGAGAAGGCGATCTCGTCCCACCAGTCCACGTCCTCGGGCTCCAAAGGCTGCCAGCCCGTGTCAGCGGTGTCGATCCCTCCAGTGTCGAGGACAAGCGCGTCCTGGACGTCGGGGTGGTCCGCCGCCAAGTTCGAGTAGCGGGCCATCAAGCCCGGTTTGCAGGTGTTCCAGTCCGGCGGGTCGCCGAAGGGGTGGGTCTCGTCCGGGGGC
>CAJXRZ010000085.1 GCA_913060515.1 uncultured Pseudomonadota bacterium
TGTCTCGTGGGCTCGGAGATGTGTATAAGAGACAGCCCCCCACCCCGTCTCGGCCCAAACGCAGGGCAATCTCATCCGTTGCCCGGTTGGTGGTGGAGAGCACCAGAACGCGCTCACTGGGGTCCCGCAGGGTGCGCTTGATCTCTTGAACCAAGGTGAAGGTCTTGCCGGTCCCTGGCGGCCCCCACACCCGCGCCCAGCCATGCGAGAGGGGCCGCTCCCCACCTCCGGCATGGGCCCGCCCCAGGGCAGCCCAGAGTAGGCGCTCATAGGACCCCCGCAGGTCCTTCCAGCCCTCCGAGGAGACCAGGCGCCAAGGAGCCGAGAGGAAGTCCACGCCCCTGGCGATGGCAGCGCCTGGGTGGATCTGCTCTCCGGGGTCACACTCCAAGACCAAGCGGCGGGTCCCGGAGCGCCTGCGGCCGGCGTCCAAGACCTCGGCGGTCCACGGTGGCCGCATCTCACCAGCCGTCAGGACCAGCTCGCCCCAGAGGGTCGCCCCATCCCAGTCCCTCAAGGGCGCACCGCCCACTTGAGCGATCTCCACCTGCCACAAGCCCAGCTCCTCGTTGAGCAGCTCCGCGCTGAGGACCTGGACCTGCACAGGGCGCACCTGAACCCTGCGCTCCATCTCGATGGCCGAGCGCACCTCCTCCAGAACCCCTTGGGGTGCGGTCTCCCCCCTCAGCAGCTCTGGCGAGAGACGACGTCTCTCACTCAAAGTAGCCCAAGGCCTGGAGCTGCTCGTTGATCTCCTCGTTGATCTCCCCCGAGAGCGCCTCGTACTCCTCCAAGCTGCCTTCCTTCAGCGCCGGAATCATGCCTTGGAGCTGGGCCACAAGCTCAGGATTCTGCTCGGCGATGTTCTTGAGCTCTCCGGGATCCTCCTGCAGATCGTAGAGCTCGACCGTGCCCTTGTTCATCGGATATCCAGCATAGATACGCGTATCCTTAAGATGCACAATCAACTTGTAGCGCTCGGTGACCACGCCCTCGAGCTGACGTCCGGTGTGCTCCAGCAGCGCAGCGCCCCCCTTGGTGGGCAGGTCGGGCTCCAGCAAATCCTGTCCTCGCATGGCCTCCGGAACATCAAAGCCGTTGTGCGCCAAGACGGTCGGGGCCACGTCCACCAAGGAGACGATGCGATCGATGCTCACGCCCTCCGGACCGCCAGGAACGCGAACAATCAGCGGGATGCGGGTTGTGCCTTCGTACAGGCCCCCGTGCACAAACCACAGATCGTGCTCCCCCAGAGACTCACCGTGGTCCGCGGTGAACACAAAGATGGTGTTGTCCCACTGACCACTCTCCTCCAGGGCGTTCATCAGCAAACCGATATGCTGGTCCAACCAGGTCAACGAGCCCTTGTAGGTGCCGGTGATGTAGTCGGCGGACTCCACCCCATCCACCCAACTCAGAAAGTACTCCGAGCGCTGGTGGTCCCCCGGAAAGAGATGCCAGATCTCCTCCATGCTGGTCTCACCTGGACTGCCCTTCTCCCCTTCAAAGTAGAGGCTGTCATAGGCGGCGGGCGCATGGTAGGGCGTATGATTGTCCACGAAGTGGATCCACAAGAAGAAGGGATCTTCCTTGTCCTTGCGGCCCTCGACATAGTCCAGAACCCAAGGCAGCGTCTTGTCGGCCTTGCGCACCCGGTCTCCGCGACGGATGTCCTGAATGCCTTGGGGCACATTGGATACCTCGGGGTTCAGCCAGGGCATGTTGATGTGCGCCGCGGTGCGGTAGCCGTGGAGCCTGAGCTCCTCAGGCAGGGTCTGGATGCGCGAGGAGATGGCGGAGACGTTGGAGAAGGCCCGGTGGTCGCTGGGGTAGAGCGAGCTGAGCAGACTGGCGTGCGCCGGCAGGGTCGTGGTGATGGGGGTGTAGGCCCGTGTGAAGTTCACGCCCTGGTCCGCGAGGCGCTGCAAGTGTGGTGTATACAACTCCTCGTTTCCGTTCATCGGCAGCATGTCCCCACGCAAGGTATCCGCTGTGATGACCACGATGTTGTAAGGCGGTTCCGGCCAGTTCTTGGGCGGCGGAGGCGGCAGGGGTGGCGGCTGCTCCGGCGCCTCTACAATGGGCTCTGGAGGAAGCACTGGAGGCGCAGGCGGCTCCGTGCTGCAAGCGAGGAGTAGAGCAATCATTGGATGGCCGCCTGAACGTTCACAAAGACCGGGCTGGACCACGCCGCATCGGGGGTCCACTCGTCTTGGGTCTGTACGACCCTTAGATAATAGCTATAGCTTCCGTGTCCGGGTTCATCTACGAAGGTGCCGGCGCTCTTCAAGCCATCACCGCTGACCCGATGAACGACCTCGCCGTTTCGTAGGATGTGGATCTCGGTGAGCGTACGGGAGCCCTGGGCACTCCAGCTCAGCTCCACCGGTCCCTGCTGGAGCACCACGTCCCCGTTCGAGGCCCCCTTGACCGAGAGGATGGCCCCCATCGGCGCGCCCGAGGTCGCCAAGGTGTGGCGCGCATAGAGCGCATCCCACAGACTCTCACGGTCTCCCGAGTCCGCCAATACGCCCGTCAATCCTTGGGTCCAAGGATCTGGGCGCCGCGCGATTCCGTGGTGCCAGATCAGACCGTGGCCGTCACTACCTCCCACAAACCCGTACTGAAGCCCTTGCTTGAGACCATCTACAGCGAACATGCCGGCCATGTCCCCACGAGAGGCGATGACCTGCTCGCCTGGGGTCTCCGAGAGACCGTGCACACTGACCAGCTCAAAGTTGCGCTGAATCTCCGGGTCGAAGTTCTCCCAGTCTGTACCTGTCCAGCTGGTGTGGTGGGGCACGCTGAAGGCCTTCTCATTGGCCAAGCCTTGGTTCAAGGCAACTGTATTCGCTGCGCCATCCTTAAAGCCCAGGATGGGGTTTGGCGCCATGTCCCTGAAGTAGAGAATGCGGTGGCCGCTGCCGGTGGGCAGCAGGGGCGTGGTCCACTCATAGGCTTGAATGGTGGTGAAGCCCGGCAGGCTGTTGAAGCGCTCGGTGAGCCAGGCCTGCTCTTCATGCTCGCTGGGCAACATGCGGCTGCCAATCACGTAGTCGTGGTCGGTCAGAGTGCAGAAGTCCAAGCCACGGGCCCAGGCCCGCGCGATGATCTCATCGGCGGGACCGGTGGCATCCGACATGGAGGAGTGCATGTGCACGTCCCCCAGGTAGATCTTCTGTGTGCCGTCTCCATGGGCAAGCTCCATGACGGCGTGCCCGCTGGCTTGGGGCGTCATGACGGGTGCTGGGCCGAACTGTACTGCGTTCCAGCCGGTCGGCGCGCCCATGGCGGGAATGACAAAGCGCTCGACGATGCTGGCCTTTCGCGCCTTTCGTACCGAGTACACCGTGTTGCCCGTGCTGGCCACAAGAGCACGCTGCCCACGGGCCCCCCAACCGGCGCGGGTCAGATCCAGTGGCAAGGCAAAGCCTCTCTCTCCGACCACGTGCAGGTAGGCGCCCTGGCTGGAGCGAGAGACCAGCGCCAGCGTGCCGTCCTCCAGCACGGACAGGGAAGGCCGCTCCGCCCCCTGCTGCTCCCCGCTGGGCTCCGCACGACCCATGTCGTCGTAGAGGTGCTGGATGCCGCTCTCGTCCACCTTGAGCAGCCCCACCCACTTCACCAGCGGGGTGTAGTAGCTGTCGTGGAAGGCCACGTAGAGCGCATCGGGGGTGGCCACCAAGTCTGGCGCGGCCTGAATCCCCTTGCGGGTCCACCCCTGCGTCCCCCGCCACTCTCCTTGCTCCCGCGTCTTGAGACGCAGGTCGTAGTCAGGGTCCAGGGGCCCATCGAGTTGGGCATTGCGCACTGGCGCCTGGGTCACCAGCGCGTCCCAGCCCACGTGTACCTTGTCTCCCTGCACGGCCACACTGGGCCGGCGGTTCAACCAGCCCGTTGAGAGCAGCTCAACGCTGCCAAAAGGTGTGTCCGCAACCTCTCTAAAAGCAATCTGAACACCATCTTTGGTGTCCTGCTCCCAGACAACACGCAGAAGTCCATCCGCGCCCACTGCAATGTCCGGCCCGCCGCTGCGGTCCTGCCCCCCTTGACCGGACTCCGAGACCCGCATGATGGGCCCCAAGCGGTCCACCCGGCGCACGAACACATCTTGGGACAGGGTGCTTCGGTCCCCGGCCGCCTTGCGTCCGGTCCACGCCAACCAAACCGACCCATCTGCGCCCGCTGCCATGACCGGGTCCCAAGCGCGCGCTCCCTCGGACACTGTCACCGGCGCACCCAAGGCCTCGATGCTCTCGCCTCGCCGCAGCTCCAGGCGCTCCCGCCCCCGGTCATAGGCCACATGCACCGTGAAGAGCTCTCCGCTGGTAGAGAGGGCCACCGCAGGTGACTCGAACTCCCAGCCCTCGGCCAGATCGACCAGATCCCGCGCGATAGCCTGGGCGTTCACCCGGGCGTCCACGCCCACTTCCAGGAGCTGCTTCTCGAAGCTCGGTGCAGGGGGCAGCTCCGGCTCCGGAGGCAGCACGGGCGCCGCCTCGGCCACTGCGGGGGCAGGCAGCGATGCGGCCGGCGAGGGCTCGGTGACCTCGGTCTTGGAGCAGGCCAAAAGAAGCAGCAGGGTCATGGTGAGCTCGGCGGCGGGAAGCGGTGGGGAGGGGGGAGGATCCACACATATAACAAAAAAGGGCACGGGCTCTGCCTGGGCCGACTTTTGTCCGCAACAAAGAGGCCCGGCCACACGTTGTTCAAGGGCGGCCACTTGGCCAATGCAATACCATTGACCCGTCCCTTGACTCGTCAAGTTCCGAAGGTCTCACCAATGCTCTCCCTCGCCCTGCTCCTCGCCTGCTCCGGAACCACCCCCGAGCCCGCTCCTCAGCCAGAGGTCCAACAGGTCGTGCCCGAGCCGGACCCCTTCGTGCAGCGCGCCCCCATCACGCCGGCCTTTGCGCGCAGCCCCGAGCTGGACGCGGCCCTGGCCAAGAAGGACTGGGCCACCGTCGCGTTCTTGACGGAGAACCCCGACTCTGGCGAGCGGGCCTTCGTGCACGCTTGGGCCCGCCTGCAGCTGGGCCAAGCCAAAGCCGTGGTGGGTCTGGTCGAGCAGGTCTCAGGACCGGACCCCTATCTGGCCTACCTCAAGGGCCGGCTCCTGGAAGCGGATGGCCGCCCTGAGGATGCCCTAAAGGTGCTGGTCCCGAACGAGGACAACGAGCCCATGCACCGGGAGATTCTGGCGTGGCGTGCCACCTGCTTGGAGCAGCTGGGCCGCGGGGACGAAGCCAAGGCCGAGTACGAACGCCTGATCTCCGCACCGGACCCCGCAGAAGGCAGCGCCCACGCGCTCGCGGAGCTGGGCGGCACCGAGAACCAGTGGCGCATCTGGAGCCACTACCCTGGCAGCGAGCAAGACAAGGCCCTGCCGGCCATGGGCTCCCCCACCTGGCAGCAAGCCACCCACCGCGCCCAGGCCTACATGAACAAGGGCATGTACAAGACCGCGCTCAAGGCCCTGGAGGGGCACACACCCAACACAAACACGGGCGAAGAGGCTTGCCTCTACCGCTACGTGAAGGGACGCAGTCTGTACAAGGGCAACAAGCGCACCGCTGCAGTAGCGGCCTTTGGCTCTGGGGCGACGGACTGTGTGGGGACCGAGGTCGGCCACAAACTGGCCTACCTTCACGGTCGCACGGAGCAGCGCCGAGGCAACAACCGCAGCGCTGCACGGGTCTTGGAGGACATGGCCAAGAACTACCCTGATCACAGCTACGCCGACGATGGCTTGGTCATGGCGGGGGAGTCCTTGGACTTGGCTGGAGACATGGCTGGGGCCCAGCGCCTCTGGGCAAAAGCCGCCCAGGACCACCCCGACGGGGACATGATTCCCGAGGCCCTCTGGCGCTTGGCCTGGTCCTACTACGAGCAAGGCGACGGCGAGAAGGCCCGGGAGATTGCGCTTCAGCTTGGTGCTTTGGACCCGGCACAGGACCACTTCCATGTGCCCGCTGGCCGCTATTGGGCTGCGCGCTGGGCCCTGTACCCAGATGTATCAAAGCCTACCCAGGCCCAAGCCAAAGATGCGACACATCCAGACCCCCAGGGCACGGCTGTCACAGAGTGGTCCGAGCTGGTTCAAGCCCTCCCGTGGAGCTACTATGCGACCCTGGCAAGCAGCCGCATAGCCGAGGAAGACCCTGCTGCATTCACAGCTCTTCCCACACCTCCCGCGCCAGCAACGGGAGAGAGTTGGACACTGGAACGCAGCACCAGCGAAGCCCCAGGCCTGGCGCGAGCAGAGGCGCTCTTGGCGCTGGGACTGCACGGTCCGGCACGCAAAGAGATCGCTGCGATAGAGATGGACAGACAGGGTGCGCTCTGGTGGAGCGAGTCCCGCAGCGCCAACGGAGACTGGCTAAACGCCCACCGGGAGCTTCGGTCCTGGATGCGAAGTCATGTGCCCTCAGAAGCCACGCCGGAGACCGCGCGAGAGATGGCGTTGGCCTTTCCCGACTACTGGCTGCCGGAAGTACAAGAGGCCTCGGACGGCTACCGCTTTGACCCACGCTACTTCCAGGGCCTCGTCCGTGTGGAGAGCAACTTTGACCAGGGGGCGGTGAGCTGGGCGGGTGCCCGCGGACTGTGTCAGGTCATGCCTACCACCGGCAAGAACGTTGGCGTTTGGTTGGGTCTAAAGGTGGGCAAGCCTGAGCTGCTGGACCCGGAGATCAACCTGGCCGTTGGTGCTCGATACATGGATTACCTGCACAAACTCTTCAATGACAGTCCCTATCTCTCTGCCGCCGGCTACAACGCCGGAGAGAACCGCATCCTCCAGTGGGTACGGGAGAAGGGCAACATGCCCACAGATGAGTTCGTGGAGCGTATTCCCTACGAGGAGACCCGCGGCTACGTGAAGCGTGTTGTAGGTACATGGCAGACCTACGGTTGGGTTCGGGATGCCTCTGGTGTTCGGGATCTGAGCAAGTACAACCAGGAAGCTCTGGTCGAGTAGGCCGCCGGGAACCGCCAGCACCAAGAAGGGTCTACCCCTGCCATGCTGCTCCTGATCCTGCTGACCGCGCCAAGCCACGCCTGCTCTTGCGCCTCGTTGCACCGCGCGAGCATCGAGAGCTGCCAGGACAGCAGCGTCGTGTACGGCGGCCGCGTCGCTGGCTACCAATGGCCCAGTGGCCCCAGCGCCCTCAGCGAGGAGGTGCGGGTGGGGCTGCAAGTGGACCGCGTCTGGAAGGGACAGGTCTCAGAGCGGGTGTTCACCCACACAGGATGGGGTGGCGGGGACTGCGGCATTCACCCCGCGCCAGGCACCCCATTCGTGGTCTGCGAGAACGAGGCCAGCACGCCCCACTTCCGTCTCTGTGATGCCCCCGCGCTGGGGGAGCAGGCGGAAGCGCTGATGCTGGCTTTTGGGGATGGTGCGGCACCAAGCCCGTGGAAGCCCCCAGAGAGAGCTCACCAAGTTCAAGTGGCCCTGGAGAAGATGCGACCCGCGGCCATTCGGTCCACGCTTCTCTTCTTCATCTCCATGCTGGTCGGCCTTGGGAGCCGGCGCATACGCGCTCCTAAAGACAGGCCAAAGTCTTGGACCATCGCAGCCACCCTTGCCGTACTGGCGATGCTCGGGTGCTGGCTGTTCTGGTGCGAGCAAGGACAGAGCTATTGGTCGTACACCAATGGCCCAAGCTGGGGTCTTGGTGTGACATCGGCGCTTCTCGGCGCTGTGCTTGGCCGCAGTTCCGTCTCAGGACCCTTGCGGGCAGCCTTGTCGCTCCTCGTCCTCGTCAGCCTAGCTCTGGCGCTGCTACCCAAGGGCCGAGATTCCATGGTCTGGGATCTGGAACAGGTCACCTGCAACACCCAGCGCGCACAGGGACTGCTTCAGGACCAAGGGGACCTTGAGAGCACCTACAACGCGTGGCGGGACGAGCCGCCAAAGACCTGTGGCGAGCAGAACTACTGGCCGAGACAGATCGGGACTCAGCTCTGTCTGAGCTTCGAGGATGACAATGGCGGACGAACAACGCTTTGCGGAGAAGAGGCAAATGCGCGAGAGCATCGATTCGCTACACCGCGCCGTCTAAAGCGGCCCCCGCCTTTCAAGGCTCCGTAATAGGCGCCTGCAACACCACTTCACCCAACACAATCTCCTCCACGACGACCCGGTGCAGCGGCTCCTCCAGCGAGTCCTGCGGCTTGCCCGTGACCACCATCTCGTAGGAGAACCAGACCCCGTCCACTTCACGCATGTCCAGGAAATGCATGGTTCCGGCGATGATACGCCCGGCCTCCCGCACGGTGTAGTAGGCCTTGGCGATGCGCTCGCTCTCCGGGTCGATGTAGATCACATACTGGTCGTATTGGCTGGTGGGCTCCACGCTCTCCCAGGTGACAAAGATGCGCTCGTAGCTCACGCCATCGATGTCCTCCATGCCCGCGTAGCGCACCACAGGGGCCTCGAGCATGCGGAAGGGAAACTCCATGAAGTAGTGCATGGTCGGCAAGATGAACTGGGCATCCTTGTTCTTGCTCCAGCTGGCCTCCCCTTCCTCCGTCTTCTCCCAGGTCTTCCAATCGCTGATGCCCCAGACCGTCCCTTGGGCCTTGCCATCCAGAAAGAGCACTTCCGTGTCAAAGCTGGGGTGAACGCTCTTGATGACAAAGCTCTGCTCCGTCTCCGGCCAGGGCGCGAAGAAGCCGTAGGGTGCCGGCCAGACATCGCGCATGGTGGAGGTTGAGCCTTGGACACTGGCGTAGGCCTGAGCTCCCGATGCCTGGGCTGCCGCTTCCAGCAAGGCTTGGCCCTTCTCTTCGTCGTCGGTGAGGCCATCGGGCCGGATGTCGGCCAAACAGGCCAAGAGAGTCAGTGCGATGCGCATGGCAGCTCCTGAGAGCAGAGGAGGTTCTTGAGCATGGCGAGGGCCGCTCGGGTCTGTTCCAGGTCCAGTCCGCCGCGCCGGGACACGTTCAGGCCTTGGAGGGTCAGAGAGACGAGCTGGCCGTAGCCTTGGCCGTCAAAGTCAGCCTGAAGCGTACCGAGGGATTGGCTGTTTGCGACGCTCTGAGAGACGCGCGCTGCGATGCCATCAAAGTGCTGCTTGGCCAGGCCGCTGGGACCGCTTCCGCTGGGGTGCTCAATCAGGCTCTGCACCAACAAGCACGCCGGCATGGCAGAGGCCTGGCAGCCACCGGCCAAGGAATCGAGGAAGTCGTAGACGCCTTGGTGGCCAGGGGACGCCTCCAAGGGGGCGAGCACCGTCTGAAAGACAAAGGCTCGGTAGACCGGGAGGCAGGCGGCGAGCAGACCCTCTTTGTCACCCCAGCGCGTGTAGATGCTGTGGCGACTGACACCGGCCCGGGCGACGATGTCCGCGATGCCAGTGTTGGCGAAACCTTGCTCGTAGAACACGCGGGCGGCGGTCTGGAGGACTTGGTCGGGGTCGAAGGTGATGGGGCGTGGCATGATTTGAGTATAAGAACGTCCATTCTGCAATGCAAGTCCAAGGGCCCAGAAGGGATTCAAGAGACCGCACCACGTCCCCTGGGTCAGTCCTTGAGCAGCGCTGGTCGCCAGGCCTTGAGGTCCAGGTCGGCGAGCCCGTCTAGGAATCTCTCAAGCACCCGTCCTTCAGCGTGAGGAGGCAGCGGCCTGGGGCAACACTCGGCGAATCGCGGTCCAGCCCAGCCTTCCAACACCTCGATGGGCCCAAGCATCGCCGCGTTCAACTCCGCCAGCTCCTCACTGGGAACCCACAGCTCCTTGTGCCCCTTGCCGCCGACGGTGCGGGTCTTGTAGCCAGCGATCTGAGCCCTAGGGACCCGGAAGCAGGTCACGAAACCTGAGAAACCCGACTCGGGGTCATCCAGGTTCCAGTCCCGTGCAATCTGGGCGGCATAGGCGCGGTTGAGCACCGGATAGAAGATGGGCTGCTGTGGCAGGCGCGCAGGCCACGCGCGCAGCTCCGCACGAACGAGCTTCTGGAGCTCGAACAAGCCAACGGGTCGGTACAAGCTGGTGTTCATGACGGCCCCTTGCTGCACACCCGACAAGGAGGCGGCAAGTCCCAAATCCACCTCAGTCCGAGCCCGGCGCCTCGTACTTCCCCCGCTCAAAGTCCTGCACCCGCACCAGCTCCTCGAAGCGCAGGGTGTGCATCGGCGTCTGTACCGGCCGCATCAGGAAGATGTCCAGCTCCAAGGGCAGCCAGAGGTCCCCGACCTCTTGGAAGGTCATGCGGGCCTCGAGCTGTGGCATACGGCCCATGTCCATGAAGGTGAAGCGCATGCCCAGGAGCCTGTGGGTCTCAGGATCCAGGTAGAGCAAGTAGCGGTCTGAGGCGCTGCCTACGCCCACATCGAACCACACTAGGACCTGGTCGACGCTCTGCCCTTGCCAGTCCACAGGCCCCAGAGACTCGCTGTTCACACCGGGGTCTAAGAACTTGAAGGGCAGAGAGAGGAAGTAGCCGTAGGTGGGCACAAAGAGGGGCCGCTCGACAGGCACCTCGACGCCCCCCTCCATCACCCAGGGCTTCATCGAATCATGCCCCCAGACGGCGTCACTCTCCTCGAAGGTGGCGACGCCCTTTCCAAGGCTGGGGTTGTAGACCAACAAAGGGTCCCCGGGCTGCTCGGGCGCGATGCGCTGGGCATGCCACACATCCTCGACCCTCATGGACAGGTCGCCCACTTCTTCAAAGGCCTGCAGGCCGCCGTGGGCCTCTACGCTGGCTTGGAGCAGGGCCCGGCCTTCCACCTGCGGGTCGCGAGGGGTCTTGGGAATCTGAGTGCAAGCCAAGGCGAGAAGCAACAGCATCACAGCTCCAAGGGCAAGTCCGCGTCCGCGCTCCACTCCCACATGGAGCCGTCGTAGACCATGAGCTCGGAATATCCCAGCTCCCGCAAGACCGCGTAGCCAAAGCCTGCGCGCACCCCACCGGTACACAGGCTGATGATGGGTTGCCCCCGCACAATGCCGGTTTGGGTCAGCTTGCGCTCCAACTCTTTGGCAGGCAGCAAGCGCCCCTCTTCATCCAGGAGCTCCTTCCAGAACAGATTCTTCGCGCCCGGGATGTGACCTCCGCGGCGCTCTCCTGCTGGCGTGGCGCCGTGAAACTCCGCCTCGGAGCGGGTGTCCCAGATCAAGGCGTCGCCGGTCTCTGCCGCCTGGCGCACCCGAGCCAAGTCCGCCCGTTGGGCGCCTGGCGCTTGGGGCACAAAGTCACCCCGCGCCGGACGGCTCAAGTACTCAAGAGGCTGCCCAGCATCTTGCCAGGCGCGGAGACCACCGTCCAAGATGTGAACGTCCTTGTGCCCCAAGACCTCCAGGGTCCAGAAGATGCGGCCCTCCTCCCCCCAGCCCTGATCCGCTTGGCCTACCACCACCACCGGCTTGTCCTGAGAGACCCCGGCCTTCTGGATGTACTCGAGCAGGTGCTCCAGATCATCCGTCAGCAGGCCCGTGCGCAGCTGACCGGCCCGCAGCGCCCACCAGCTCAGGCTGCCAGCGTCGGGAACACGGCCCTGGTGCCAGCTCTCGCCTCCACGGGCATCGACCACGGCGGCGCCCTGTTTCTGAAGCGCCAAGAGCTCAGGCACGTCCACAAAGACCTCGGCTGAGGAAGGCGTGCTGAACAGGGAGAGCCAGAGGCCCATCACAAGGCGCGGATCACTTTGGGGAGGGCCAAGATCAGGTCCCCCGCGATCAAGCCTCGTCCAGCCCTCTCGCCGCACTCCGAGTGCAGCCACACCCCCGCACAGGCCGCCCAGAAGGGGTCCATGCCTTGGGCCAGCAAGCCCACGATGAAGCCGGCCAAGACATCACCGCTCCCTGCCACGGCCAGGTGGGGGTTGGGTCGGCCGTTGCGTACCAGGCGTCCATCAGGCGCCACGATGAAGGTCACCGGACCCTTGTAGACCAGCACCGCGCCGCTGTGGGCCGCCGCCGCCAAGGCCTGCCTCTCTCTGCTCTGGGAGGAGGAAACGATCTCTGGGAAGGCCCGGGCAAACTCCCCGGCGTGCGGGGTGATGACCGTTTGGGCGTTGTAGTGCAGCCTTCCACAGGGCGAGGCCAGCGCTCCGGAGTCCACCACCTTCGGCAGATCGCTACCTTCCAGCTCCAGTAGGTGCTCGTGCGCCAGTCCCCCGGGCCCACCCAAGAGGGCGCTGACCCCATTGAGCCCCTTCACGCTGCGCTCTGAGACCATGACCTCTGGCGAGAGGGTGGCCCGGTAGACATCCCCTCGTTCCTTGGCCAAGACGGAGACCAGTCCTGGGCCTACCCGCAGCGCCGCAGCGGCCGCCAAGCGGGTGGCGCCGGTCAGCTCGGGGGCTGCAAAGAGCACAGCATGGCCTCGCTGGTATTTGTGGCTGTCTGCATGCGGTGTGGGCCAGTGTCCCAGCCAGAGCGACGGGGTGTTCTCTGTGGGGCCCGTCATGCTTTGAGCTTCTCCACACCCTCGCTCACCCGCAGTTCCCGGTCCCGTTCCCCCAGTCCGGCCAGGCACAGACCGCGGCTCTCGCCGACTTGGGGCCGGGTCCTCACAATCTCGCCTGCGAGCATCAAGGGCTGCAGCAGGGGCTCGCCCTCGTACATGCCGAGCTCAGACTCCAGGCAGAGCAAGTCATGGTCCGCTCGGCGCAAGACTTGCTTGCAGCCCGGCCACTTGCTGGCGCCCACTTCCAGGGAGGGCACCGGCTCCGGACCGCGCCACATCTCGGCGATGCGGTAGGAGCTCGGGACCGGGCCACCGGCGACCAAGTGCTTTCCGACCGCCAGGAGATCCACGGGGGCATCTTTGAGCTCTTGGATGCGCTTTGCGCTCAAGGAGCCACTGCCAAGAATGCGCACATGCTTCATGCCGGCTGCGTCCAGGCGGGGTCGCAGCACCCGTGCCGCCCGAGCCAGCTGCGGATGGTCCAAGCGGATGATGCGCAGGTGGTCTTTGTAGGGAGCCAGCTCCGCCACGGCCTGGTCCACCTTGCCGGCCGGCAGATTGACGTAGCCCACGTCTGGGAAGTGGAGGGCGAAGGACTCCAGCGCTGGACCCACCCCTCCGTAGGCTGCAAAAAAGTCCGAGCTGAGCGTGCCCATGACCGGCACCCCCAGCGAGGCCGCGGCGGCTGCGTTCGAGGTGGCGTAGAAGCCGCCCACGATGGCTGCCCGGGCCGCCAGGGTGGCGGACTCACCGGAGGGCGAGCGCCGCGAGGCGAACTCATAGAGGCGCTTGCCGCCAGAGGCCAAGCTGCACTGCGCGGCTCGGGTGGCCACGCCACACGCGGCAGGAATGAGCTGAAGCAGGCGCGTCTGGATCAGAGTGGCCTGCTGCAGCGGCGCGGTGACCCGAAACATGGGGGTGCCGGGGGCGATGACGGTGCCCTCGGCGACGGCCTCGATGTCCCCTGAGAAGCGGAAGTGGCGCAGGCTCTCCCACCATCCTTCGCTCGCTCGGGCAAAAGCAGGCTGCTCTTTCATCCAAGAGATGGTGTTCTCTGGAAAGGACATGGACTGCAAGGCTTCAGCGGCCTCGTGCATGCCTGCGGCGACCACAAAGTTGCTGCCCTGAACGCCCGAGCGGGGGTACAAGTCGAAAGTGGCGTGGCCCCAGAGCCCATCGGCGTGGTACACGGCGGCTACCACGAGCAAGTAGAAATCGGTCTGCAGGCCGGTCTGCCAGAGGGGTGCCATGACCCGACGATACCCCAAGCGACAACCAGCCAAGGCTCAAAAGCCCAAGGCTCCCCCTGCACCCATCCAGGGCGGAGACGCCGTGGTGGTCAACGGATACTCCGAGAAGTGGCTCAAGCAGGGCTTCTGCTGGGTCTACCCCGCAGAGGTGCTCGCGCATCCCAAGCGCTCGCGCGCCGGGCAGGTGGTCAAGCTGGCCAGCGAGAGCGGCGAAGACCTGGGTCGCGGCTTGTGGGACACCGGATGGATCGCCGTTCGGCGCTTTCGTGACGATGCGGGTCCTGTGGATCGCAGCTTGCTCGCCAAGCGCTTGGACGCCGCACAAGCCCTGCGCGATGTCGCGGTTGAGGCGGACACCACGGCCTACCGTTTGGTGCACGGGGAGAACGACGAGCTGCCCGGCATTCGCGTGGACATCTACGGCCCCCAGGTGGTCATCACTCTGGACACCCCCTCGGTCAAGCCCTTGCTGGGTGCCTTGGTCGAAGAGCTCACCGAGCGCCTGAAGCCCCGTGGCATCCACCTGGCGTGGCGTCCCGACCCGCGAGACAACGTGGACACCAGCACGCTGGAGTCTGGCCTGATCTCGGGACACCGGCCCCCAGGTGATGTGCGCGTCACGGAACGCGGCATGGCCTGCTTGGTGCGCCCCGGCGCCGGAAAGGACATCGGCCTGTACACCGACATGCGCACCAACCGCGCATGGCTGGAGCCCTACTGGGGCGGCCGTCGGGTGCTGAACCTCTTTGCCCACACCGGCATGTTCAGCGTGGCCGCGGCCCTGTCTGGCGCCAGCGAAGTGGTCAGCGTGGACCTGAGCGAGGCCTATCTGGAGCGCGCAAAGGCCAACTTTGTGGCCAACAACTTGGACCCAGACGCCCACAGCTTCTTGGCCGAAGACATCCGCAAGGCCATGGACCGCTTCCGGCGCACCAAGGACCTCTTTGACGCGGTGATCCTGGATCCCCCTGGCTTCTCCCATGGGAGCGAAGGCCGACTCTCCGCCAAGCAGGACTACCCCCGCATGGTCTCGGCATCCTTGCGGGTGCTGGAGCCCGAGGGATGGTTCATCGGCGCGCTCAATGTGGGCACCGTGAGTCCCCGTGACTTCCACACCGCTGTCCGCGAGGGCGCCAAGAAGGCGGGCCGCTCCCTGCAGCTGCTCTTTGAAGGCGGCCAGGCCCCCGACCACCCCGCCTTGGTGGAGTTCCCCGAGGGCCGCTACCTGAAGTTCGGCGTGTGGCGGTGCGTGGGATGAGCGTGATGCGTCCCAAGGGCAGCCACAGAGTGCACACGATGACCTTGCCTGCGGCGACTGGGCGAGGCGCACGTGAGCTGCCGGTACACATCGTCAAGGGGCCCAAGCCGGGTCCCACCGCGCTGATCACCGCCAACGTTCACGGCGACGAGGCCACTGGAACCGGAGCGGTGTTGGCCCTGGTCAAGCGCCTGCCGGAGCTGCTGACCTCGGGCACGGTGGTGCTCTTTCCGACCTTGAACCCCGAAGGGCTCTCTCAGCGCACGCGAGAGGTGCCCGCGGACAATGTGGACTTGAACCGCTCCTGGCCCGGAGACCCTCGGGGCGGCCCGACCGAGCGCTTGGCCCACGCCTTCTGGACCGAGTTCTTGCGCCATGACCCGGACCTGGTCATCGACCTGCACACGGACAGCCCAGCGAGCATCCCCTACTGCATCGTGGACCGGCACCTCAAGGGCAGCCAGCGCCTGCTGAAGAAGGCCGAGACCTTGGCCAGAGCGACCGGCCTCACCGTGGTTCGGGAGTACCCCCGTGTGCGCTACGTCAAGTACCAGCTCGAACGTTCGCTCAGCGGCGCGGTGCTCAACACTCTGGCCATTCCCAGCCTGACGATCGAGGCAGGCCCGAAGCTCTTCCTGGACCCCGCCTCGGTGAACACGGCCGTGGAATCCGTCCTGGGCGTCCTGACCGCAGCGGGCTTGGCCAACTCCCCGGCTCCGGTACACCCCACCCGGGTGGACGGAGGTCCCTGGCGCCGCGAGTCCGGCCTGCGGGTGGGCCAAGCCGGGGTCCTCATCACCCACACCCAGCCCGGGGAGGCCTTTGGACGGGGTCAACTGCTCGCGGAGATTGTGGGCCTGGATGGGGTGCAGCGGGAGCGCCTGCTCTCCCCCCACAAAGGCATCGTGATCAGCCTGCCGGAGCGCACCTGGGTCGTGGCGGGCATCGCGGCAGGGACATACGCTGTGCTCGAGGGAGACTGAGCGTGCTGTTTGTCTGGATCGCCTGCGTGACCACCCCCAGTCCGGCCCTCGAAGCGGGGCCATCCACTGCGCTGCAGCGCGTGCCTCTGGCCGACGGCGAGGTCTGGCGTGGTGAGGTTGGCATCGCCTTTGCCAGGGACGTGCTGGGCGACGAGCTGGTGGAGCGCTGCCTGAGCGAGCTGGGCGAGGTCTACGACAGCTGCGCGATGCGCCTGCATGACTGCCTCACCGTGGTCGTCACCGGCCCAGACGACGCGACGGTGGTCCTGGACGCCGAGGGCTGTGGCAACAAGTCCCCCGAGAACACCTGGCTCATCGTCGACAAAGAGGGCGAGGCAGCGACCAAGATGGTGGGACCCGAATGAGCATTTTGGTGACAGGAGGCACAGGTCAACTGGGCTCCGCCGTGGCGCGGGCCTTGGCCGATGAAGGCCGCCAAGTCCGCTGCGTGGTGCGCGACAAGGACCGCCTGGGCGTCTTGGATCCCACTGGAATCGAAGTGGTCCTGGGAGACGTGACCGATCTGGGCTCGCTGCGCACCGCCGCCAAGGGCTGCAAGCAGGTCGTACACGCCGCCGGCATCGTCTCCTACTTGTCCAAGAACAAAGCACGCCAAGAGGCCGTGAACCACCAGGGCACCCGCAACGTCCTGGACGCGGCAGCCTTCGCCGACGCTGACCGGGTCTTGCTCACCAGCTCCATCGCTGCCCTGGGGTACCTCCCCGAGGGGGAGATCGGAGATGAGGAGACGCCCTGGAACTGGGGCCCATACAAGCTGGGCTATTTCGATACCAAGTACGCCGCAGAGCGCTTGGTCCTTGGCGATACCCGCTTGGAAGGCGTGGCGGTCAACCCCGGCATCACCTTGGGCCACAGCGATGTGAACCACAATGGTGGCCGCATCCTGCTCCAGGTGCACAACGGCGGTCCCCTCGGCCTGCCCACCGGTGCCACCACGGTCGCCAGCCTAGACGACGTTGTCCAGGGACACCTTGCTGCGCTTGACCGCGGCGTGTCCGGCGAACGCTACGTGCTGGGAGGCCACACACCCTCCTGGGCAGAGCTCTTCCAAGCTGCAGCCGAAGTCGTCGGAAAGCCGGCACCGAGCCGGATGATTCCAAAGTGGGTTCTGAAGCTCGCTGGGGGCGCTGCCCTGCTCAAGGGACAGTTCACCGGTCAAGAACCGCCCCTGACCCCTGCCTTGGCCGAGGTCACGGCGAAGAACCGCCGCTACAGCTCCGCCAAGGCGATTCGAGAGCTGGGCTATGCGCCCAAGCCGCTGGCCCATGGATTGGAGCAGTGCTGGCGTTGGTACAAGGACAACGGCCACGTCCGATAGGGACCCTCAGGTCTCACACAGGCCGAGATGGACCCGCCAGAGCTGTACGCCGATCTCTGGACTGCCCTCGACGCGGGTGACGATCAAGTCCAGCGCCCCGTCGCCGTCCAGGTCTTTGACCCCGTACCAGATTCGTCCCGTGATGCCCTGGCTCCCAATGAAGCTCTCCTGGGGGTAGCCCTGGGGGAGAGTGACCTGGCCAACAGCGATCCCCAGCGTGCTGGGCTCCAGGCTGTAGCGCGTCCATTCATAGGGGCCCGATTGGGTGTCCACCCACTCCATCAGTCCATGGCCAGGCAAGTCCAACAAGGTGCCGGTGGCGGGCAGCATGTCCAAGGGTTGAAGCGGACCAAATCCCGTCTCAAGGCCCCAGGCCAAGCCATCCCCGGTGAACCAGTCCTGCAGAGCGTCCCCATTCAGGTCTACGAGCTGCCCTTCCGCGCTGGGTGTGCGCAGCTCCACAGAGGCCGTTGAGAAGCCTCCGTCTACTGCGAGGTGTACCTGGAAACCTTCTTCGAGCTCAATCCACAGGTCCGGGCGTCCATCGCCTTGCTGATCACGCAGCTGGTAGCGGGTGCCACGCATGGCCAGCGGCAAGTCGAAGCGGGTGGCCGTGTCTGCAAAGCCGCCCTCCTCGCCAGCGTAGATCAGCCAGTAGCTCAGCCCCAGCTCATCGCTGCCTGGCAAACGCGTGATGACCAGATCCTCTTGCCCGTCCCCCGTGAGCTCCAGCAGGTGCCATGCCAAGCCCTCCGGGCCTTGGTTCTCGACCTGCCGAAGCTGGTCTTGAAGGACCCCGGGTAGCACCCACTCCCGCTCGCTCTCAAAGCCTTGGCCGCTGTTGTCCAGGATGCGCCAGCCCAGCTCGGTCCCTGGAAAGGCGTACACCAGGTCCAGACGCTCGCTGCCAAGGCCCAGCAGTGCCCAGTTGGCGTCCCCGCTGTTGGGATCCGCGGGCAAACGCAGGCTGCCGAAGGGGTCCTCGGGCAGCGACCATTCCAGCGCTTGGTTGGCGAAGCCCTTGACCTGGCAGAGGGGCTGAGGCGCGGTGTCCGGTCCGCTGTCCTGAGGCTCTGGGTCCAGCCCGCAGCCCACAGTACACAGCAGCACGAGCAGCAGAGCGCCTAGCATGCGCCCCCAACGAGGGCGTCCACGATTTGACTGCGCTGACGGGGCCCGAAGTGGGCGACCCAGTCGGCGTTCGGCACCCGAAGGGGCTGCACACGCAGGTAGCGGGGTGTCGTAGTCTCATCTTGGATCTCGCCACGCAGGCGGCGAATCAAGCGGGCACCGATGTGGGTGCGAACCGGGGGCGGCTCTCTGAAGGTGAGCTCACACATGCTCTTGTGGAGCTGCTCCATGCTGGAGAGCAGACCCACCGCATTGACCCGAGAGAGCTGGGCCACAAAGCGGCGCTCACCCGGCATGGTCTGGCCCTCGGCCCGCGCGACGATGGCGCGCGCCAACTCGTCGACGTGTACAAAGGGCAAGGGAATGCTGGCGCCCTGCAAATCCAGGCGAGCGCGGCCCTCGGCGGAGGCCGCGGCGGCCTCGAGCCAAGAGGTCAGGGCGCCTTGGAGCCCCAGGGCACCGAAGGGGTGGCCGGCGCGCACAATGCAGGTCTCCACGCCGCTGCGGCGGGCATAGAGGGCCACTCTGGCCTCGCTGGCGCAGAGGGTGGCCAACCAGGCGGACCCGAAACGATCTGCGGCCACATCCGGTTCATCCGGCGAGGGGTGATCCAACAGAGCAGACGAGAGATGGATCAGGCGCTCCGGACTTCCCCAGGCGGAGAAGGCGTGGAGCAGACTCTGGGTGGCCTTGAGGTTGTGGTCGATGAGCTGACCGTCGGGCGCCTGAGCGATCTGATCAAGGTGGACCAAGACCTGGGCTCCCGCGATGCGCGGTCCGTAGCGCTCCGGGGTGACCGGGTCAGCCTCGATCAAGGTCACTCCCAGCTCCGCCCTGCGCAGAGCGTCCAGCTCCCCCGGGCGCGCCAAGACCAGGAGCTCGTGGGACTCTCTCAAGCCCAGCAGCACGCGTCGGCCCAAGGGGGTTGCCGCGCCAGTAAGCAGGATCTTCACGGGTCTCTCCGGCTCTTGCTCATGGCTTGGACAAGCGCAGGCTGCACTTGGTCCCGCCGCACTGGACAGCCGCCGACATGGGGCAGCGAGTGGGTCTTGGCAAAGCTCTGGGCGCAATCCCCAAGGGCGACACAAGGCCGCTGGGGATCAGGGGAGCGCCCTTCTGGCTGGTGGCCCATGTACAGGTCCACCCCGTCGACCATCAGGGCCTTGGCCAGACGAGCGATGGCGCGAACTTCCCTAGGTTGATCCTTCACAAAGTCGAGCAAAGACTCCGCAGCGACATGGCAGGTGGAGCAGCTGTCCCCAGAGAAGACCCGGGCGGCCCGGGTGGGCTGGAGCATGCCCACGGGCTGCGCAAAGCTGCGCTGGTGCTCGGCCCATTGCTCGGGAGCTGGGGGAAGCTCGCGCCCAAGGGCCGTGGCCAAGGCAGCGACATGCTCGACCTGGGCGGGCTCCATGCCCATCAGCCAAGCGGCCGACGCGTCCACCTCCAGCAGATCACTTCCGCCCAGGTAGTAGCCACAGGAGACGGGATCACCGTGATGCGGACCCTCCCCCTCCATTCCCAAGTCCGCTTCGACCAGAGTCAGGTCAGGAGCCAGAGCGGCGCCCAGCTTCCCGAGGAGCGGCCCGAGTCCGTCGCGGTGCATGCGCAGGGCCTCGGAGTCGGGCAGCAAGCCCATCAAGCCCTTGGTGCCCACAGCAATCTGGGTCCCGGAGTGCGTCTTGAGGCGCACACAGTTGATGACTAGATCCTGCTCGGAGAGCGCCAGTGGGACCAAGAAGTCGCCGCGCAGCTCCATGGGCTCAACTTCCAGGTCCACCAAGCGCAGGTGAGGAAAGTCCTCGAGCAGCTCCATGCAGTCCGCCAGCTCCAGCAAGTCCATAAAGCTGGTGTAGGGCACATCAGGCGGCGTGAGCAGCGAGCTGTGCGCCAGACAGACGCTGCGAATGCCCCGAGACTGCAGCCAAGACAACAGCGCATGCAGGAAGCCACGGGTGGTGATCTCTGCCGCCCTGGGGCTGTGGCGAGCGTTCCAATCGGGCTTGATGAGCACCGAGGCCCCCGGCGAGAGCTCGGGCAGGAGTTGGTCGAGCAAGGCCGCAAGAGAGCGAGCCGGATCCACGAAGGGCACAAGGGCGATCATGCTCCCAATGTATCCCGGCCCCGGCCCTTATGTTCACCCCACTGAATTCCGCTGACTCTCAGTATGGACAACGCCGCCCAACCCAGCCCCTTCTGGACCACCAAAGGTCCCCCCGAGTCGCAGACTCTGGTGGCGATGGCCGGCGGGATGTCGCTGGTCGGCATGGCGCCATGGGCGACGGGCGCTCCCGCTCTGGCTGTCCTTGGGCTTGGCTTGGGCTTGGGCCTGACAGGGGCGATCTGGGCCCTAACGGTGAGCCGCCCGGCGACGGTTTGGGCTCAACTCGCCCTACAGCTGGGGCTGCGCTGGTCCCGCAAGGGAAAGACGGAGTGGCTCAAGGGCACCTACGCCGGTCGCACCGTTCAAGTTCGGGTTTGGGCAAATCAGCTCGACGTGACTTGTGCACCATTCCGCTCCCTCGAGCGCGACTTTCCGGCCAGCTCAAAGGCACTGGCCGAGCACCTCACCGCCATCCGCCGGGGAATTCCTCCTGCATGTGGACTGGAGGACCCCATCACCCAAGCGGCCTTCCAAGCAGCCCTGGACCAAGGGCTCGAGGTGCGGGCTCTGGGAGACCAGCTCGACTTGCGCTGCGAGGCGGACCCGGAGAAGCTCGTCACAATGCTGGATCGCGTGGTCAACCTCTGCATGACCCTGGATCAGTCACGCCTGCGAAGGAAGTGCGACACGCTCTTCTGAGCGCGCCGGTGGTCACCCCGCTGTCACCTGGGATACAAGGCGCAGCACTAGGGAGACACCGATGATCTTGCTGCTCTTGGCCTGCAGCCCCGTTGAGCCCCGCGAAGCTGGCGACCGCACCCCGCCTCCTGTGCAGGACTGCGACGCCCTTGATCCGGTGCACTGTCTGTTGCCCTACCCCTCCAACGCCCACACTGTGGCCGACGAGAGCACGGTCACGGGTCTGCGCATGGCCTTCGATCCGGAGCCACTGGGCGTGGACGATGACCCCAGCTTCTTGAATCTGGGCAACGGATTCTCCCGCGTGAGCGGCGTCGCCGTGGCCTTCGAAGGCATTCTCGCCGACGTCGCATCGGACGAGTCGGTGGTGCCATCCTTGAGCGCGGACGGTGCCCTGCAAGTGCTCAACGCGCAGATTGGCTCCGAGCGCTACGGTGAGCGACAGGCCTTTTGGACCGAGGTCATCGACGTGAGCTCGATCACCAACGACAAGAGCATGCTCATCGGTCGACCCGAGCAGGTCATGGAAGGCAACGCGGACCACGTCTGGGTTGTCCTGGGCAGCGTCGGCGCCGAAGCCCCCGAGATGGTGCGCGTCGCTCTGGGCCTGGAGGAGCCTCGCGGAAAGCTCGAAGAGGAGCTGGCGGCTCACTACGCCCCCACAGCCAGCTTCATCGAAGAGCAGGGCATCGAGCTGAGCCGCGTCGTGCGCTTCTCCGAGTTCACCACCCGCTCTGCCGAAGACCCCCAGCGCCGCATGTTGGCCATGATGGAGGCCCTGGAGACCGCGAGCAGCGATCTGGAGGTGGTGATCGACGCCCTGGTCGAGCCAGCGGATCCGGACATCGCCGCCATCGTGCGCGGCCGACTGGTTGGGGCACCCAGCTTCCTGACCGAGGACGGCCGTCTGGACCTGGACGCCGCAGGTGATCCCTCCATCGTCGGCACAACGGACATCGAGTTCCGCATCAGCATTCCGGCCAACACGCCGGACTACAAGGTGGTGCTCTACGGCCACGGCACCGGCGGGGATGTCACCGACTCTTCTTTCGACGCCGAGCTGGCCGAGAAGGGAATCGCCAAACTCAACCTACGCTTTGATGGCTGGACCGGCGAAGACTTCGTCTACACCCTGGGCAGCCTGGGCGCCTTCTTGGAAGGCTCCGAGCGCAGCACTGCAGGCCTGCTGGAGTCCTTGGCGGGAGGAACCGTTCTGCTCACCTCTCTGGACGGAGCCTTGGGAGACGCGCTGAGCGCAGAGACCCTGGACGGCCAACCCAACCCCGTGGCGGGCATCCGTCCCCGCACCGATGAGGTGGTCTGGATGGGCGGCTCCTTGGGCGGCACCCTGGGCGCTGTCATCGTCTCTGCCGATGACCGCCTGACCAAGGCCGTGCTCAACGTTCCAGGCACGGGCTGGAGTCACATGATTCCCCACTCGCTGCTCTACGACATCGGCGTAGGCGACGCCTTGACCAACAACTACGGCTCCTTGGTCGATGTGCACCTGGTCATCCTGGCCGGCCAGAACAGCTGGGACGACGTAGACGGCGCCATCTGGGCCGAGAAGGCCTTGGAAGTGGGCGGCTCCTTCCTCTTGCAGCAGTCCATGGGTGACCCCGTGCTGCCCAACCTGGGCACCAACCTGCTGGCCCGCAGCCTGAACGCCGTGCAGTTCGAGCCCATGTTCGACAAGATCGAAGGCCTGGAGTCCACCGACCAGGTGGTTCAGAGCGGCGCGACGCTGGAGCAGTTCTGGGTCTCCGACACCGGGCCCTACGATGTGCACGGCTTTGCCGCACGCAACACCATCGCAGGCGATGCGGCGCTGGAGCAGATCCTGCTCTTCGCTCAGGACGCCTGGGAAGGCAGCACGCCAATGGCACACCCGACGCTCTGCGAGACCGACGGCGTGGACGGAGCCTGCGACTTTAGGGCGCAGACCGCGGAAGACTGAGCCGCCATACACGCAGGAACAGACAATAGACAGTCTTGCAGGCTACTCCAGGGAGTAGCTCGCCAATGGAGAGCCGCTGGGCGTGACCTGGGTCAGCGAGGGCGAGCTCACACTGGACGTCTCCAGCTTGGCTGTGGGCAGCTACGACATCGAAGTCCAGATCGACGGGTCCTGCAGCACCGTGATGGCGGAGGCCCTTCAGATCAGCGACACCCCGCTGGTCTTTTTCGTCGATCCCCCGGTCATTCACCCAACGGTCCCCACCACAGCGACGGCCTACGTGGCCGACCTGAGCGGCGATGTCGCGGAGGTCTGGATCGAGGACCAGGATGGGGTGCGGAGCGAGGTGAGCTGGTCGGCCGAGGACGCCGGACAAGTGAGCTTTCAGCCCCCAAACTACTTGGACACGGGCCCCTATACCGTCCACATTGCACAGGGCGGCAGCTGTGAGGCGCAGACCTCGGGAGAGTTCCGGGTGCGGCGCTACAGTCCCATCGAGATTGACGAGATGGATCCAGCCTACGCTTGGTCTTTCGACAGGACGGCCGTGGTGATCAGCGCCACGGAGCAGGGCAGCCCCTTTGAGGCCACCCCGAGGGCCTACCTGATGGGACCCGAGCTGGAGGGCGGCACCTACCCCTTGCTGGGGGTCAGCTGGCGGAGCGGCACACAGCTCAAGGCCACAGTGCCCGAAGGCTTGCCTCCAGGCAGCTACAGCCTGATGGTGCTCAATCCCGACGAGAGCATGGGCCACCTCGAGGACGCCCTGGAAGTGAGCACAGACGCGCCGCCTCGAATCACAGGGGTCACGCCAGGTTCTCTGGACAAGTCCAGCCCCGAGCTCATCCTGATTCAAGGCCGTGACTTTCGTGAGCCCAGCGTGAGCCTGAGCTGTCAGGAAGGCAGCGTCAACACCACCTTCACGCCCACCATTTTGAGCAGCACCTATGCCCAGATTGAGGCCGAGGTTCCCCCAACAGGACTCAACGGCGCCGTGTGTGTGGTCGACGTTCAGAACACCGACGGCAGCTCGGCCCGTTTCTCGGCGATCTCCATCCGAAACCCCTCGCAAAACCTCTTTCCATGGCAACCGGGCCCCGACCTGGTGGAGGCGCGCCGCGCGCCTGCTACGGCCGCCGCGCGCATCAACGCCGTTGATCGCTACTTGCTGGCACTGGGCGGAGATCAGGGCGAGACCAGCAGCGCCATCGACAGCATCGAGGCTGCGGAGATTGGAGTCTACGGAGACCTTGGTCCCTGGAGCATGGTGCAGCAGACGCTGCCAACGCCCCTGAGCGGGGCTAGCGTGCTCAGTTTGCCGCCCTTCATCTACCTGATCGGAGGAGACGACGGCAGCGGATCCACGGACAGTCTCTACCGCGCCGAGGTGCTGGACTCAGACGACGCGCCCGCCTTCACCAATGTGTCCCTTTCAAGGAAGAACAACGGGCTGGAGGCTGGCACTTGGACCTACAAGGTCTCGGCGGTGTTCAAGGGCGGCGACCAAAACAACCCAAAGGGCGAGGGACTTCCCAGCCAGGCGATGGCCCTGACCCTTCCAGATCTGGGAAGCAAGCTGCTGAGCCCCACGCTGACCTGGACAGCCATCACCAACGCCCAGACCTAGCGGATCTACCGAAGCCCCACTGCGGACTCCGGGAGCGACACCGAGGTCTTGGTGGCCGAGGTCAGCGTGACCTCGTGGTCGGACACCTGCGCCGTCGGGGACACCAGCCAGACACCGAAGGGACCCGGCTCCATTGGCGAGTGGCGGGCCTTCAACTCCCTCAACACCGCCCGCAGCTTTCACTGCGCGGCTCTGGCCTACGACCCGGAGACCGACCCAGAGTTCTACTACCTCTACGTGGCAGGCGGCCTGAACGCCTCTGGCGAGCCCCTGGACAGCATCGAGTACATCAAGGTGCGCAAGGAGGGCCCCAAGGACCAGACCACAGGCGCCTGGAAGGTGAGTGAGAACACACTGGGGACCGCACGCTACGGCTGCGGCGCCTACACCGTGGACGCGACGGCACACAGCGTGGTCGACGTCGATGAGAGCTGGCTCTACTTCGCCGGCGGAGCCACCAGCACCGGCACCACTGGCGAGACCTACGCTGGCTTGGTCCAGCACAATGGCGAGCTGGGAGAATGGCAAGAGGTAGACAGCATGACCCCTGCCCGGGCCGGATTTGCCAGCGCCAGCGCCAACGACAGTCTCTACGCCTTTGGGGCCCAGAAAGGCAAAGTCAACGGGACCTCGGTCTCGGCCGCCATCGGGGTCGCGCCGGACCTGGAGAACTGGAACAGCTTGAGCATCTCGATGTGGGAGGACAGAGTCTGGGCCGGCTCCGCACAAGAGAGCGCGGTCATCAGCATCGTAGGCGGCACCACGGACTCCGAAGCCGCCACCAGGAGCACCGAATGGACCAACTACTGAGCCCTGCCCTCTGGCTGCTTCTGTTGGCCCAGGAGGTCGAGCCCGAAGAGGAGCTCGGCGACTGGACCCCGGACGTGGAGAACCAGACGCCGCCTCCC
>CAJXRZ010000086.1 GCA_913060515.1 uncultured Pseudomonadota bacterium
GATCTACACTATCCTCTTCGTCGGCAGCGTCAGATGTGTATAAGAGACAGGCGCCCCTGACCACCCCCCTGGGTCGCAGCTTGGTCATCGAAGAGCTCAACGAGCACGAAGAGCGCCTGGAAGTCCGAGACGCCAAGGGTGTCTTGGAGATGGAAGTCCGTCTCACCCGAGAGGGCCCCGTGCTGCGCTTGAGCAGTCAGCGCATCGAGCTCAACGCCACCGACACCGTCGCGGTCAACTGCGAGCGCTTCGTCGTCAACGCCAAGCGCTCCGCGGAGATCCTCTCCGAGGGCGACGCCAAGGTGCAGGCCAAAGGGGCCCTGGATCTCCAGGCCACCGGTGAGCTGCGCCTGCGCAGCGAAGACGAGCTCAAGGCCGTCGCAAACATGATCTGGCTGAACTAGGAGCACTGCGATGGGACTTCCTGCGTCGATCAAAGGGGACATGGTCCTCCAGACCCCCCCGGTGCATTGCCACCAGCCACACCCTGTGGGCCCTGCCCAGGTTCCGATTCCTCTTCCAGTGGCACCGCCCCTGAAGATGGAGGCGACCCACGCCAAGAAAGTGAAGATCGGCGGAAAGGAAGCCATTCGCGTTGGTGACAAGACCAAAGACGACAACATTCCCGGTTGTCCCAAGGCCAAAGGCGGTCCCGGCGAGGTCGCGATGGGCAGCACCACCGTGAAGATCGAAGGCAAGTTCGCGGCACGCATCTTGGACATGACCAAGCATGCGGCCTGCGCCGCTCCGATTCCCGCCCCGGTCGGCAAGATCATGGGTCCTGGCTGCGCCACGGTGATGATCGGCTAGTGCAGCTCGCCCATCTCCAGGCAATCAAGCCCCTCTGTGCCGTCTGCCTGGGGCAAGGCTCCCAAAATCCCATCGCCCTGAGCCGTAGGGACCTCGGTGACGAGAGTCAGGTTCAGCAAGGCCTGCTGCAGTGCGGCGTGTGTGGCATGGAATACCCCATCATCGATGGGATCCCCATCCTGCTCCCCAAGCTGCGTGAGTGGGTACAAGGCTCGCTGTTCCACTTGGTGAAACGCCAGGATCTAAGCCACAGCCTGGACTCTCTGCTGGGCGACTGCTGCGGTCCGGATGCCGCCTGGGAGAACACGCGGGCCACTCTGTCCACCTACGGATGGGACCACTGGGGCGAATACCTGGACGTCCAGGACCTCGCCTGTCCGCCCGGCGCTGTGCGGACCCTAAGCCAGCGCCTGACCGAGCTGCTGCCAGCCAAACCCGGACCACTCTTGGATGTGGGCTGCGGCCCGGGTGGCAGCACCCACAGCCTGGCGCTGGCCCACCCTGAGCGCTTGGTCGTCGGGGTGGACATGAACTTCTCCCTGCTTCAGGCCGGGCTGCGCATCTTGGAGGGCACAGGTGAGCTGCCCCTACGGCAAGAAGGCGTGGTGCACCACTGGCACCCGGCTCGCCAACCCGAGAAGGCTCCAAACCTCGCCCTCTGGTGTGCCGATGCCCGCCTGCTCCCCTTCGCAGCGGGAAGCTTTGGAGGGGCCAGCAGCCTGAATCTGGTGGACTCCGTGGACCAGCCTCTGCAGCACCTCCTGGAGCTGGCGCGGGTCTTGGAAGAGGGCGGGAGCGCCTGGCTGAGCACCCCTTTTGACTGGTCCACGCGGGCCACACCCATGGCCCAATGGCTCGGTGCACACAGCCAGAGAGGGGATCACGGCGGGGACAGCCGAAAGGTGTTCTTGGGCATGATTCAGCGGGGAATTCTGCCCCTCCACTTGCGGGCCGAGGCGGCCGGAGAATGGCGTTTGCGCACGGGATCCCGCAGCCACACCCGCTATCAGGTGTGGTTGGCAGCGCTGGAGAAGGGCGAACAGTTCGCGGCAGCAGAAACGGGACTGTGACAGGCGAACCAAAGGGGAAGGGGCCGGTTAGTAGATCGTGTTCGCCGGGCACTTGGCCTGGCCCACCCCTGAAGGAGAGACCATGTCCCGCTTCACCCTGAGCCTACTCGGTGCTTTGAGCCTGAGCGCCCTGATCGCCTGCGACAAGGACGAGCCCATCGTCGACGACACCGGCACCGAAGCTGATGCCGACACCGACGCGGACGCCGACTCCGACTCCGACTCCGATGCCGACTCGGACTCCGACGCCGACGCCGACGCCGACGCCGACTCCGATGCAGACACCGACCCGGAGACCGAGCTCTACAAGGTACGCACCGGCGTGTTCACCGCGGGTGACGGCGTGGCCGAGAGCGGCAACGTGGGCGAGACGGTCACCGTGACCGGCGCCCTGATGAACGACAAGGGCCGCTACGGCTTCTTCCTCTCCGACGGCCAGGCCGCCGAGTACCACGCCATCCAGGTCTACATCCCTGGAGAGGACACCGTCACCACCGAGTGGAAGGCTGGAGACGTGGTTCAGGTCACCGGTGAGTACGTCGAGTACAGCTCCGGCAGCCCTGCTGACTCCCAGGCTGAGATCGTGATCTTGGCTGAAGAGGACATCTCCACCAGCACCGAGACCCACGCGGTCCCCATGCCAACCGTCACCAGCATCGCTGACCTGATCACCACCAGCGAGGGCTGGGAGTCTGGTCTGGTCACCCTGGAGAACGTCACCATCTCCGACAGCGACCTGGGCTACGGCGAGTGGGAGGTCACAGACGGCACAGACGTGTACAACGTCGACGATCTGCTCTTCGACTTCACCGACTCCGGCAACGTGCTGAGCAACGGCGACACCTTCGGCAGCCTGACCGGCGTAGTGTACTGGAGCTTCGGCGCCTACAAGCTCGAGCCTCGCGGCGACGCTGACTTCACCGACTACGTGGCCTACGAGGCACCCTGCTACGCCGACAAGTGCGTACAGGACCTGGTCGCTGGCGACCTGATCGTGACCGAGATGATGTACGACTCCAAGTACGTTGACGACAACGACAACGAGTACTTCGAGGTCTACAACAACAGCGGCGGCACCGTCTCCCTCGAAGGCCTGACTTTCGAGGACGAGGGCACCAACACCGCTACGATCAAGCAGGTCGACCCCATCGCCACCTTCGCTGATGGCGCCTACATGGTCTTCGCCAAGGGCGACGGCTCCAAGTGGTCTTGGACCACCTTCTCCGCTGACGGCTACTACGGCAACGTGGCGCTGAACAACGGCTCGGACTTCGTCAAGCTCAAGAACAGCACCGAGACCATCAACCAGTCTCCGACCTACGGCGGTGACGAGGTGGGCGCGTCCATCTCCCTGAATCTCTCCAGCCTCAACGTCACCGACGCAGCTGACCTGGCCAACTGGTGTCCAGCGACCACCGAGATCGAGGGCGGCGACCTGGGAACCCCAGGAATGGCCAACGATGTTTGCGCGGCCAAGTAGAGCGCGTCCCCTGACAGGTGGGGCTCTCCTCACCTGTTGACAGGGGGTGTCGAAGGGTTGACAGCTCAAGCTGACAGTTGACACCCTTTTCGACACCCCTGTCTTCGAAAACCAAGCTTTGTCCTTGTTCCACAAACAAGGCCAGGCTTGGCACGCGATGTGCTTTTGAACCCTACAAGGTCCCAGTAGAGGACCCACGGGTTCTCAACGCTGAGAGCCTGACAGGAGGTTCTCATGTTCAGCATCATCGCACTCTCCCGCCTCGACAACGGCCTGCTCTTTTGGACGGAGGCTGAGCGACGGGGCTTTCTGGAGCGCAGCCTGCGCCTGGGCACACGTTGGGGCGTTCAAGTCTGCGCCTACCACCTCTGCAGCGCCGAGGTGGAGTTCCTGGTTCAAGGCACCCCAAAGGCCATCGAGAGCTGGTTGCGCCTGGTGCACTCCAGCCACAGCACCACCCTGCTCCAGTGCAGGGGCCGCCGCATCCGCTGGGCCCGCCCGGAGATCCACCCCGTCAGCGACCCAGCCCGGGTCGCCCGCAACCTGCATGGCCTGGACCCCTGGAACCCCTGGACCAGCTTGTGGGATGCAGCCGGACTTCGGCAGCTTGGCTGCTTCAAGGCCTCTTGGCTCAAGGAGCAGGCCAGCGGCCAGACCCACTTCCGAAACGCCGGTGGGCCCACCCTGCCATTCGGCCATGGGCCTCTGGCTCCCGCCTCATGGGAGCAAATCCTCCGCGCGGTAGACCTGGTGACTTGGCAGGCCAGCAGCCGCCACAGCCGGGTGCTCATCACGCAGCTGGCCCACCGCGCCGGGTGGAAGACAGCCACCCTCGCCGCCATGCTTGGCGTGGGGCCTGCTGCGGTACGCAAGTCTCTGAGCGCGCCCGAGCGCCCTGAGCTCAAGGCGGCCCAAGCACACTTGCGTCATCCAGCCCTGCGGGCCGCACTGCGAGACGACGAGCCCACCGTGCTCAACCACACTCTGCCCGAGCTGCAAGAGGCGCTCTAAGGGGGGGTGATGCGACCCAGGACGCGGTCCCGGCGCTGCGTGCGCTGGGCCTCGCTCATGTCGAGCTCGTTGAGGTCGGCCAGCACGGCATCAAAGTCACCCAAGTCTTCCTGGGCGATGCTCAGACCCAAGCGGGCGATCTCCAGAATCTCTGGAGATCGGCTGCTGACAAGGAGGTCCTCGTAGATCTCCTGAGCGGCTGCGGCGTCTCCAACCTGGAGCCGCATGCGGGCCATCGCCAAGCGGGCTGTTCCGCCTTGCTCTGGCCAAGTGCGGTCTACCCGCTGGTAGAGAGACCACGCCGCTGTGGTCTCAGCGGCTTGCTCCAGCAGCCCTGCAGCCTGCAACACATGTTCGTGGGCAGTGGGAGCTTCTGGGTCCGCATCGGCAGCGGCCACCAGCGCCTGGGCGGCAGCCTTGGGGTCCTGCTCGGCCAGCAAGCTTGCCAGCTGGAGGCTGACCTGGGTTGCCCTGGAGTCGTTCGGCCACCGCTGCAGGAAGGTGCGCAGGTGCACGATGGCGACCTGGTCCAGTCCTCCGAGAGCAGCCGCGCTGCCAGCGTGGAGTGCGGCTGTCGCAGCCCGCTCCTCGCTCCAAGACTTGTCCTCGATCGCGGTGTAGCGGACAAGGGCTTCGTCCAGATCACCAGCCAGGACCAGGGAATCCGCGTGCGCAAGAGCCCCCGGTGCTTGGGGACCCAAGACCACCGAGCCCAAGAGCAGCGGCGTCGCAAGAGCCAGCGAAGCGCCAAGCAGCGCGCGCCAGCCCAGAGTCTGGGAGAAGAGTTTCGTCATGTGCCGCCGACGGTTCTAACAGAACTGGGCGCCCTTGTGTAAAAACAAGCCCTTGCGCAAGTCTTTCCAGAATGCGCAGGGTCAGACGAACTCACTCCTCAGAGTTGCCTTCCTCGGAGTCATCGTCCTCGACCACCCGAGCGATAGAGACGATTCGCTCGTTGTCTTCGACGCGCATCAAGGTCACACCCATGGTGTTTCTGCCCGTGACGCGGATGTTGGTGACCGGAATCTTGATCACGCGACCGGTGTCGGTGATCAACATGATGCGGTCCTCGTCCTGCACCTGCATCGAGCCGACAACGGCGCCATTGCGCTCGCCGGTCTTGATGTTGATGATGCCTTGGCCACCACGACCCTGCAGACGGTACTCGCTGAGCACCGTGCGCTTGCCAAAGCCGTTCTCGGTCAAGGTCAGCAGCAGCAGGCTGTCGTCTGCCTCCAGAACTTCCAAGCCGCGAATCTCGTCGCCTTCGACCAGCTTCATGCCGCGAACACCACGGGCAACTCGGCCCATACGCCGCACATCGCTGCCTGGGAAGCGAATGGACTTGCCCCATGCAGTTGCGATGAGCAGCTCTTGGTCCGGCTTGGCCAAGACCACGGTGAACAGGCTGTCGCCGTCTCCACAGTCGTAGGCACGCAGTCCGCTGGTGCGGATGTTCTTGTACAGGGAGAGCTGGGTACGCTTGATCAGGCCCTTGCGCGAGCAGAAGACCAGGTCCATGTCCTCTTCGAACTCACGGATGGTCAGGACGGCGGCGATCTCGTCACCCTTGTCCAGCTCCACCAAGTGAGCGATGGGCTTTCCACGGGCGTGGCGTCCCGCCTCTGGGATGGCGTGCACGGGAACGCGGAAGACTTGGCCTCTGACCGTGAAGACCAGCAAGGAGGCGTGGGTGTTCGCGATGGTGATCTCGCGAACGATGTCCTCGCTCCGGGTGTTCATGCCCTTCTTGCCAAAGCCGCCGCGGCGCTGATCCTGGTAGTTGTCCAGAGAGACGCGCTTGATGTAGCCAGCCATGGACAGGGTGATGGCCTGCTCCTCTTCGGCGATCAAGTCCAAGATGTTCAGGTCACTGCGGCTGTCCACGATGATGGTGCGGCGCATGTCGCCGAAGGCGTCGCGAACCTCGATGAGCTCCTCGCGAACCACGGCCATCAGCTTGACGTCGTCGGAGAGGATCTCCATGTAGTAGGCGATGCGCTCCATCAGCTCAGCCAGCTCGTCTTCGAGCTTCTGGCGCTCCATTCCGACCAAGCGGCGCAGCTGCATGTCCAAGATGTTCTTGGACTGAATGTCCGAGAAGTTGAAGCGCTCGGTCAGTGCGTTGCGTGCGATCTCGGTGGTCTGGCTGCCACGGATGATGGCGATGATCTCATCGATGTGGTCCAGCGCCTTGAGGTAGCCCTCGAGGATGTGGGCACGCTCGCGGGCCTTTCGCAGCAGGTAGCGGGTGCGGCGGGTGACCACATCGCGACGGTGGCTGATGTAGTGCTTGAGCATCTGGCGCAGGGTGAGCACCTGAGGCTGACCGGCGCAGATGGCCAGCAAGATCACGCCGAAGGTGGTCTGCAGATCCGTGTGCTTGAAGAGCTTGTTGAGGACCACCTCGGGGTAGGCGTCCATCTTGCACTCGATGACCACGCGGCGACCGTGACGGTCGGACTCATCGCGGATGGCGGAGATGCCGTCGATGCGCTTGTCACGCACCAGGTTGGCGATCTGCTCCAGAACACGGTTGGCGCCCACCTGGAAGGGCAGCTCGTCGACCACGATGCGCGTGCGCTCGCGGCCCGGAGTGCCCATCTCTTCCATGTGAGTGGTGGCGCGAACAACGACACGGCCACGGCCCGTGGTGTAGGCGTCCAGGATTCCCTGGCGGCCGTAAATCTGAGCGCCAGTGGGGAAGTCGGGACCCGGGATGTGCTCCATCAGGTCTTCGACCGTGGCATCCGGGTTCTCAATCAACGAGACGGTGGCGTTGATCACCTCCGTCATGTTGTGTGGCGGAATCTTGGTGGCCATGCCAACCGCGATGCCTTCGGAGCCATTGACCAGCAAGTTCGGGAAGCGGGCCGGAAGAACATCCGGCTCCACATCGGTGCCGTCAAAGTTGGGGGAGAAGGTGACTGTCTCCTTGTCCAAATCGCGCAGCAGCTCTTCCGCTGTGCGCTGCATCTTGCACTCGGTGTACCGGTAGGCAGCAGCCGAGTCGCCATCAGGCGAGCCAAAGTTTCCCTGCCCGTTGATCAGCGGGTACCGCAGGTTCCAAGGCTGAGCCATACGCACCAAGGCGTCGTAGACAGCCGAGTCGCCGTGAGGATGCAGCTTCTTGAGCACCTCGCCAACCACGCCAGCACACTTGCTGAACTTGCGGTTGCTGGCCAAGCCCTCGTTGTTCATCGCGGTCAAGATCCGGCGGTGAACCGGCTTGAGTCCATCACGCACATCGGGCAAGGCGCGCCCAATGATGACGGACATGGAATAATCCAGGTACGACGTGCGCATCTCCTCTTCGATGGAGATGGGCAGAAGGTTCCGGGCGAAGTCTTCAGTGCTCATAGATGGCGTCGGTTCTCTTGGGAGAGTGAAAACGGGGGAAGATCCGCGCGTACGTAACCCATTTGGGCCGCTCTCGCAGGCACTTCCGCGCCGTCACTCCACGGGCGTTTCAGCGCTGCCGAGGCCACCTTCGCCCTGGCCCGAGAGGCACTTTAAGCAGCGCACACTGAACCACCCCGTAGGCTACTGAACTGCTCCTCCCGCTCAAGGTCACCATGCGCATCGTCTCCCTACTTCCCTCCGGCACCGAGTTGGCCTGCGCACTGGGCCTGCGCGCCCACCTGGTGGGGGTCTCTCACGAGTGCGACTACCCCGCCGATGTGCAGGGCCTGCCCAAGCTCACCTCCAGCATCTTGGACCACAGCCTCACCCCAACGCAGATCGACGCTGCGGTGGCCGAGGCAAGCCTGGAGCGCCGCCCTATCTACGCCGTAGACGGCGCCCTCCTCGACAGCCTAAAGCCCGACCTGATTCTCACACAGGGCGTCTGTGCCGTCTGCGCGGTGACCCCGGAGACCATCGCCGAAGGACTCAAGTTGGTGCGACTGGAGGAGAGCTGCAAGGCGCCCGTCCTGTCCCTGTCGGCGGTGAGCACCGGCGGGGTGTTCCGGGACCTGATGGCAATCGCCCAAGCCACCGGGACCGAGGAACAGGCAGAGAGCCTCATCCAATCTCTGGAGAGACGTCTGGCGAGCCTGGACGCCCGCCCAAAATCGGGCGCCAAGGTTCTAATGCTGGAGTGGCCAGACCCACCCTGGTCGGGGGGACACTGGGTCCCTGAACAAGTCGCAGCAGCAGGTGGCACCGCGCTCTTTGGTGGACCGGGCGACAACAGCAGGCGCCTGAGCTGGGATGAGATCCAAAAGGCCGAGCCCGACGTGATCATCGCCTCGGCCTGTGGCTTCAACCTGGAGCAGAACCTCGTACACGCTCGAAAGCTGCTGGACCATCCGGTCTTGGGTCAGCTGAATGCGGTCAAGGCGGGCCAGTACTGGGCCGCCGATTCCAACAGCTACTTCTCCAGGCCAGCGCCGCGCATCGTGGACGGCGCCGAGCTGATTCACGCGATCCTGAGCGGCGATGCGGTGGACCCAACCCAAGCCCAACGGGTCACACGCTGAGCCTCAAGCCGCCTTACGCGTCTTGAACCAGGCCCCAAAACTGAGCACCACAGCGGCACCGGAGACCACGGTCATCAGCCCGCCGGGCAGAAAGTGCACGTGGCCCCCCAGATCCATGAAGAGGAAGTAGCCCACGTCGGCCAAGCCACCGACCAAGGCCGCCAGGAACACCGCCTCTGCCCGGCCTTTCCAGATGTAGGGCACGCAGACCAAGGTGGTCAGACCGATCCAACCCAGGTTGAAGCCGTGCTGCTTGAGCACCGCGCCAACAGCCGGATGGTATTCCAGGGCCAACAGTGCAGGGTCCACAGCATCCGCGATGCCCGCGAAGGCCTCGGAGGGGGGCAGAGAGAGGGTCATGACGCCAGCCAGTACATGGACCAGCCCCCAAATCACCCACAGAACAGCGGAAACTCGAAACGCGATGGTGCTCACAGCAACCTCCAGGGCTCCAAGCTATTCGCTGCACAGAACCTGCATATGAGCTAAAAATACGCGCCAAGTGAGCGAATTTCGCACAGAGGAGAAGAAGTGGAGAACTGGGACGCGTTGCGCACCGCCAGGTGGCTGGCAAAGTTGGGCACCATCAGCGCCACAGCCGCCCACCTGGGGGTGCACCGGGCCACCGTCGTGCGCCACGTGGATGGCCTAGAGGAGGCCCTGGGCGGCAAGCTCTTTCAACGCCACGCCAAAGGCTATCGGCCCACCGAGGCCGGCCAAGACATGCTCGCCGTGGCCAGCGCCGCCGCCGAGCAGTTCCAAGCCTTGGCAGGCAGGACCCGGGGTCGCTCCGCCGGCGTACGAGGGGAGCTGGTGTTGACCTCGATCGCCCTGCTGGCACCGATCCTGGCACCCGCTCTGGCCCAGTTCCACACCCTTCATCCTGACTGCATCGTGCACTACGAGGCCAGCGAGAGGGACTACAAGTTGGCCTACGGCGAGGCCCACGTCGCCGTGCGAGCCGGCGCCAAACCCAAGCACCCCGACAACGTCGTGCAACCCTACCTGACCCTACGCTCCGCCCTGTACGCACACCGCAGCTACATCGAGCAGCACGGCCTGCCCAGCCTAGACCAAGACTGCAGAGGCCACGTCTTCGTGGGCGACGCGAACCCCACCTCTCGCGCCAGCTTCGCCAAGTGGATGCGGGCACGCTTTCCCCAAGCCCCGGTGGTCTTCTCCAGCGCAAACGGCGCGGTCAACGACGCCGCCGTTCGGGCCGGTCTGGGCATCGGTTTTCTACCCACGCGCTTGGCCCAGAGCCCCGATCTCGTGCAGGTTCATCCACCCGAGCCCGAGTGGGACGTGCCCTTCTGGCTGCTCACCCATGTGGACCTGCACCGCACCCCAAAAGTCCAGTCCATCTGCAGGCTGCTCAAGGAGTGCATCTGAGCCCCGGGCACTCTGGCCCCAAGCACGGGCGGCCTCCCATCCTGCACAACCTGTAGACTGGCCCCCCGCCCGAGGCCCACTTGAACCGATCCCGCGCACTGCTTGTGCTGCTCTACGGCCTGAGCGGCGCTGTGGGATTGGCTTGGCAGGTGCTGGCGGTGCGCGCCTTTGTGCCCATCTTTGGCGCTGGCGCCTACGCCATCGCTGCGGTGACGGCCAGCTTCCTGGGCGGACTGGGCTTGGGCGGCGCCTTGGCCCCGCGACTGATGAAACGCCTGGCACCCCTGCGTCTCTACGCGGCGATGGAGCTGGGTGTGGGCCTGTGGGGTGCGGCGCTTCCCTGGCTGCTAGGCGCCAGCGCACCTCTGCTCCTGGGGGTGCTCAGCGCCGCAGGAGACGGTGCCCTGGCCACCCTGACCCGGGTGCTGCTGGCGGCGGTCCTGGTGGGCCCAATGGCCACGATGCTGGGGGTGACCTTTCCAGCGGTGGCGGCCGCGGTGAACGGCGACGATGCGCCTGAGCGCGTCGGCCTGCTCTACGGAGTCAACGCCATCGGGGCCTCGGGCGGGGCGCTGATTGCCGGGCTGTGGCTGCCGTGGAGCCTGGGCCTGAGCTTGGGGAGCGCTGCGCTTGGGGCAGGAAATCTACTCGTAGCCGCATTCGCTTACCTGCTCCCCCCTGGAAGCGCTCCCCAAGCCGCAGAAGAAGCGGCGCCACCGAGCGAGGGCCCCCCAACAAGCCTTTGGATCACAGCCGCAGTCACCGGCGCGGTGGGCATGGGCCTGGAGCTCTGCTGGAGCCGTTTGAGCGGTCCCTTGTTGGCCGCGCGCTCAGGCTCGGACGCGGTGGCTTTTGCCATCGTGCTGGCCGCTGTGGTGCTGGGCATCGGCATTGGAGGCGTGATCGCCCGGCGCATACCGGAAGGCTTGGGAAAGCCCTTGGGTTGGAGCCAAGCGATCCTGGCCGTGCTGACTTGGCTCACCCTGGAGCCGGCACGAGAGCTGCTGCTGGGTGCGGCCCGCTATCCCATCGCCGAGGCCCTGCTGCCCTTGCTGCCTGCCATGTGGTTGGGGGCGAGTTTTCCGCTGCTCTCCAATGCGATGGCGGCCTCGGGTCAGAGAATCTCCACCTCTCTGGGGCGCCTCTACGCGGTGAACACCGCCGGTGCAGTCGTGGGCTCTCTGGCCACCGGTTTTGTGCTGATGCCACTGCTGGGCGCCCAGCGCCTGGCCGTACTCCTGGGCATGGCCAGCGCCTGTGTTGCCCTGAGCGCCTTTGTGCGCGCCAAGGCCAAGGTGCCTGCGGCCGCCTTTGGTGTGTTTGCCCTGGTGCTCGGCGGCGTGATGTTGGTGGTCGCTCCGCCCGTGGCCGGCGCCCGCGTGCTGCCACCAGACGATGTGGTCCTGGACACCGTCGAGGGCCTGCAAGGCTCCACCTTGGTGAGCGTGCGCGGCGATGAGCGTGCCCTGACCAGCAGCGGCCACCGCATCGGCGCAGCCAACGTGCTCGGACCGGTAAACGACCACGCACTGCGCGCCCTGGGCCCCACCGCCTTGCACCCCAACCCAAAGCGGGTGCTGGCCATTGGCCTGGGAACCGGGGCCACCGCCAAGGCCTTCTTGAGCGTGGAGAGCGTCGAGGAGCTCGTGGTGGTCGAGCTGGACCCCAACATGCGCACCCTGCTCCACCACTTTGGGACCGAGGACATCCTGGCGGACCCCCGCCTGCGCATCGTGGACGGGGACGGCCGCTGGTTTGTGCGCACCAACACCGAGCAGTGGGATGTGGTCTCGGTGGACGCCTACGGGCCAAAGACGGCCTCGGCCACCTTCTACACCGTCGAGTTCTACGAGCAGGCCAGAGCTCGCCTGAACCCTGGCGGCGTGGTCTTCGTCAAGTTCAACCCGGCCGCCATCACCCAGGCGGAGCCGCTGGCCAGCTTCTTGGCCAGTCTGTGGAGTGCCTTCCCCAACGGCGGGCTGATCTTCCTGGAAAAGGGGCTCTTTGGGCTGGTGGGTGTGGCCGAGACCAGCCAGCTGCCCAGCCGGAAGGTGGTCGCGACCAGTCAGACCTCGAGCGCGCTCACCGAGGGTGTGCGGCTGCACACGGACGACAGGCCCGTGCAGGTGGTCGATACGGCCCAAGGGGGATTCAGTCTCTTGAACCCCTACTGGAGCGCCCTGCACCCCCGCTCGCCGCCACCCTGGGCAGGCCGCGGTGGACCGCCCCCCCGGCGATAGCGCCCCTAAAAGGCCACGCCCAGGTTGGTGTGCAGGGCCACAAAGGGCCCGCTGGCCCCCATTCCATCAATGTCGTAGGCCAAGTAGTTGAACCCGGCGCCACCGGAGAGCACCCAGCGATCATTGAAGATCTTGGTGTAGCCCACGAGCGCACTGCCGTAGCCACCCCACTCCACAGACTGCAGAGGGGCACCACCCAGGGGGTTGAGCTCGGTGTAGGTGGTGTTCATGCGGGCCAACACGCCGCGGGCCATCACCCAGCTTCCCGAAGGCGCCTGGTCCTTGAAGAAGTAGCGAAAGCCCACCTCGGCGCCAAAGCCCACGTAGGGTTCAGGCTCAGGGGTCAGGATGCCGTCGAAGAGCCGTATGTGGGGCCCGACATACAGGCTGGTGTGCGGGGAGAGCCGGCGTTCAACCTGTAGGTGCACGTAGCCCAGGGCCGTGGTCAGGGGGTCGACCGTCACCGTCCAAGCCGGAGGCGATGCAGCGCTCGTTGGGGCAGGCGGAGAATCGGCAGGGGGGTCGGGAACGGGCGTGGGTCCGGCCAGCGCCACCACGGTCAATGCAAGCCACATGGGTACCTCCGAGCGCCCTCTATCGCGGCTGGGATCACTGCTCCGCGATCCAGCCTCGGATCCGCTCCTGCATCGCCACCTTCGCCCCTGGCTCCATGCCCTTGGGCAACATGACGCCCAAGCTGTGCCCAGGCTGCGGGGCGAAGATCTCGGGCCACGCCTGGCCGTCCACCTGCACCTGAATGCGCGGAGAGCTGGAGGTGAGCTGACTCTGCCAAGCCGCCAAGGCTCCGTCGTCCAAGGCCAGGTTCAATCGGCCGGGCCCAAGCTGCACATCGACCAGGTTGTCCAAACAAGCGATGAGCTGGGCATCGCCGCTCTGCACCAGAGAGACCTGCACCCGGGCATCGGCACAAGCGATGGGCCGCTCGTCCAGCACCGGGGGCTGCTCCAGCATGGCCAAGCTGCCTTGAATCAGCGCCATGTTCACACCGGACTCCGGCACCCACTCCACCCAGCGATTGCCTTGCTGGCGGTAGTTCCGCACAAAGTAGGCCACGCGGAGGGGGTCTTGAGGCCTAGGTCCAGTCGCATATGGACGGGCCACGAGTATCCATACGTCCTCGCCGTCTTGGGCTGAGAGCAGGGGTTCATCGCCGAATTCCTGCACCAAGGCCAGACTGGCGCCACGAACCCGGGCGATGTCAGCGGCAGGATGGGCGCCCCCACAGAGGGTGCCGGCCTCTCCCACGCACAGCAGTTCTGCCAAGGCGGCCACGCCGGGGCCTTCCAGACGGGCGGCGGCCTGGGTTGGATTGGCGTAGACATCGCCCAGCTCAGCCCAGGCTTCAGCAGCATCTCCCCGCAGCGGCACGATGGGCAGGCCGCCGTCCAAGGAGTCTCCAGGCAGCTGCAGAAAGGGGCCCAGGTTCAGCTTGGGGGTGCCGTTGGCGTCGGGACGCATTGCGAGCGCCATGACCTCGCCTGTGGAGCGCTGCAGCAGGAGGATTCGGTCACCGTGGAGCTGTACAGCCCCCAGAATGACCGTCTCACCGACCATTGGGTGCTCTTGAGCCAGAGCGCGACCCTCTGGGGTTCGAGGCAGCAGGTAGGCCAGGGTTTCAGGCTGATCAAAGCCCCCCGTGAGGGTCTGCGCCGAGAGCGGGTGGAGGTGGGGACCAAGCTGGGCCAGCTCCCCCGCGTCCAAGGCTTGGCTCCAGGCCAACACCAAGGCGTCGTGCTCGGAGGTGAGCTCCGAGAGCCCAGCAGGCTTGGGGATGCAGGAGAGCAACAGGGCCAACAGCATGGGGGCTCCGAGGAAGGGCAGCGGCTATAACCGAGGCATGTCCTACACCCGCCTGGTCGCCATGAACGTGACCGATCCTTCCGCCTACACCGCTTACCGGGCGGCGATGCTGCCCATCTTGAAGGGCTACGGCGGCGGCTTTGCCTACGACGCGGTGACGGACGAGGTCACGGGCGACTTTGGGCACCCGGTCACGCGCATCTTTGCGATCTACTTCCGCGACAAAGCGGCGTGCGAGGGCTTCTTTGCGGATCCGGCCTACGCGGTGGTTCGTGCAGAGCACTTTGAGGGTGCAGTGGCTGGATTCACCGAATTGGCGGCCTACAGCTCCACCCCGTAGAAGACCTCGCCCCCCTTGCCCTTCCCGCGAATGAGCAAGGTTCCATGGGCAGAAGGCGCCAGCTTGACGGTGAGCACTCCGTCCACCAGCTCACTGCTGACCCCGCTCTCAGAGAGCACCAAGTCAGGGAAGATCTCAGCATGGGTCACGCCAGGCAAGGCCACTGTCGCCACCTTGCCAGACCGCTGTGCGACAACCGGCGTGGGCAGGTCGTAGAGCTTGGGGGTGCCGGCGCTCAGGCTCAGCTCCGCTACGCCAGGGATGCAGGAATCGGCCCGGCAGACCAGGTAGCGCACGGTGGCGGTGGCGCTCTCCGGTGCGGCCGAGAGGGGCACCGCGATGGTGGCGTGCTTCTCGTAGCCAAAGTCCGTCAGGTCACCCGGGCGCAGGATGCGGTGGGGAACCGACCACACAGGCTCGCCCTGCTCAACCCCTGGGGTGCGCACCTCAAACTCGGTGGGAAGGCCGGTGTCCCCTGAGTTCTCCCAGTAGATGTGCCAGTCCTTCTTGAGCTCAAAGTCCAGCACTGCGGCAGGGCCTTCCACACCGGGAACGCCTCCGGGCGCCAGGAGCAGGGTGGCGGTCACGACAGATGCAGCGTCCATTTGACCTCGCACGGGAGAAGGTGTGCTCCCCTAATGGGGCTACGCACCCAAGGCATTGCGCTACAGGAACCCCATGTTGAGTCTCTTCTTCCTCGCCTGCAGTACCGCGAGCACCCCCGTCGCAGTCGCCGAGCTGCCCACGCCCATTCAGGCAGAAGCCAAGGCCAAGCTGGGAGAGGCCGCGCCGAACTTCTCCCTGCCCGATGTGGACGGCACGATCCACAGCTTGGAGCAGCACAACGGCAAGGTCATGGTCCTGGAGTGGTTCAACCCCGGCTGCCCATTCGTAAAGGCCGCCTACGACAAGGACGTGGTGCAAGAGCTCTCCGCCCTGCACGCCACGGACACGGTCTGGCTGCGCATCAACTCCGGTTCGGCCGGCAAGCAGGGTGCTGGCGCAGATGAGAACCGTCGGGCCGCCCGCAAGTGGGACATCGAAGGCCCCGTGCTGCTCGATGCCAGCGGCGCAGTCGGCAAGGTCTATGGCGCCAAGACCACCCCACAGATCGTGGTGATCGACACCGAAGGCATGGTGCGCTTCAACGGTGCTCTGGACAACGCGCCTCTGGGTGCCAGCCAAGGGGAGTACAAGCCCTACGCCGGGACCGCCATCGCAGGCGTGCTCAGTGGCTCCGAGATCGAGGTCACCAAGCCCAAGCCTTGGGGCTGCAGCGTGAAGTACTGAGCGCGCGCTGACCTGAGGTCACGGACCTTAGGCGCTGGTGCCCCACTCCACGAGCACCCAAGCCTCGGCCGTCCGGAACAAGCAGCGGCGCAGGTTCCAGCGGTCAAGCACCTGCCAAGCCGCTTGAACCGGCCCAAAGACCACAAGCGCCCCAGCCTCGGCGGCCTTGTCCACAAACCAAGGCAGCAGCTCCTGCGACTCGGTAGCGACAAACTCCCCGCAGAGCAGGTCTTCTTGAATCTCGAGAAAGCCTGGAAGCTGCAGCTCTTCTGGGTCCAGAATGTGCCGGCCAGGCCAAGGTTGCCCCTAAGAATCCACGGTGGCGTCCGCCCAAGTGAGAGCCATGGCGCGGGCATAAAAGGCCAAGGGCGGCACAGAGAGGGGCGCCTGAAAGATGTGTAGGGACTGCTCTCCCTTCAGCTCCGGGTGAGCGACGGACAGCACACAGGAAATCTCGGGACAAGCCTGGGTAAAGATCTCCTCCAAGCTCGCTTCTAGGGCCGCTTGACTCAGTCGCACGGCTGAATACCCGCGTCGCTGACAAGCTCAAATCCGTTCACCACAAAGTCCCCGCGCTCCTGCTCTCTCCAGCCAGAAGGCAGAGCGGCTCGGATGATCTGGGCGATCAGCACGGGCCTGTTCAGGTTGTAGCTGCGGCCTCCAATGAGCAGACCGCCAACATGACCACCCCAACCCTCTCCGGTTGTCGTGCTGCCTGCCTCTCCGGAGAGAAAGAGCACCCGCAGACTGGCCCCCGACTCGGGGTGAATGGAGAGCTTGTCCTGGCAGACCCCATCGAGGTGCCCGTGGGTGTAGCGCCAGAGAAAGCTCTGCCCATCCACCACGATTTTTCGAGGCTTCTTCATCCGCAAGCCCACCCAAAGCCCAGCTCTTCTGGGTGCTTCTCGCAGTAGCTCAAGTGCGCGGTCCCCACGTCACCGAACATGTGGTCCACGCCGCAGTTCGAGTCCACCTGGAAGAGAAAGAGCATCTTGCTCCCACACTTCCTACAGCTCGGAAGCTCCGGTCCCTGCACCCAAGCCGGCCAGCCACCCAGCTT
Source organism: uncultured Pseudomonadota bacterium (assembly GCA_913060515.1). Classification (GTDB taxonomy): domain Bacteria; phylum Myxococcota_A; class UBA796; order UBA796; family CAJQPC01; genus CAJQPC01. The sequence continues at coordinate 16,996 of CAJXRZ010000086.1, forward strand.
GTCGCCATCGTGGCAGAACTCACCCAGGGCCATCCAGGTGTCCCCGTCCAAGTCCTCCCGCAGGGGCGAGGGCAGCTCTTCAGGATCGGGCAGCTCATGGGCGGGCTGCCACCCCACGATGGACTGGCCCGGCAAGCGGGCTTGGCCAGAGCCGCCCCCCTCCGTGATGGGCACGATGCGACCCACCGTGCTCGTGTTGAAGGCCTCCCAGGTCTCGGCCTCCACCTCACAGGGGCCGTCCCCATCAATGCAGTAGAAGAGCTGGACCAAGAGCCCGGCTTCCAAGCCAGGAAAGGCCGCCAGGATGGGGTCGGTGCGCAGCTGAAGGAAGAGCGCCAGGGGCTTGCCGCAGCAGGCGCAGGCTGGATGCTCCGTTCCAGCAGGCAACCAAGGAGCCCCAGCCAGCTGGTCAGTGGGACCGCCCAGAACCGGACCCAGAACAGGGATTTGGGTGGTGCGCACCAAGGGCCGCAAGGCAGCGCTGAGCTCTGGGGATAAGGCGTTCAAGAAGGCGTTCAGGGACATGGTGACCTCGCCTGCAATCGTACAGCTTGGGAGTTGAGATGGGCGAGTGGACCAAGGAGACGGCCGAATGGTACGCGCAGAAGTACGGCGAGTACCCCACGAACCTGCTGGGTTTGCGGGGGCTGGATTTCCAACCCACAGACCGCGTCGTGGACCTGGGCTGCGGCACCGCTTGCGCATTGCGTCACATCGCGGGCGCAAACGAGGACACGGTGCTCATCGGCGTAGACCCTGTGCCGCGCATGGTCGAGCTGGCCCAGGAAGCGGTGACCCAGGCCGGGCTCCAGGAACGCATCACCTTGCTCCTGGGTGGCGCCAGCCAAATCCCAGCAGAGACAGGCAGCGCCCAGTGGCTGTTGGCCTTTGACAGCTACCACCACTGGCCGGAGGTGGACAGCGGCCTGGCGGAGGTGCGTCGCGTCCTGGCAAGCGGCGGCCGCTTTGTGATCACGAAGGACGGCGGACTGGGCAGCAAGGCCAAGGCCAAAGAGCTGGAAGAGCGCCTGGTGCAGGCCGGATTCCAGGTGCTCTCGAGCGAGAAGATGGACGGGCACGGGGTGAGCCTGCAGCGCTGGATCTGTGGAGCGACCGACTAGTCACACCGACCCAAAGCTCCAGCGGCAGGTCTGCCTCCAAACACCAGCAAGCCTGCATGGTTGTTGGAAGGCAGGCCAGCTGCGCTCACTCGGGGAGGTTGGCCGCCGCGATGCGTTCTTCATCACGCTTGATGCGCATGACCTTCTTCTCATCGACGGTCTGCTCTTCCCACTCCGAGGCATCAAAACCTTTGGCGCCAAAGTCCTGAATCTGGCGGCTCAAGGTGATGACCCGCTTGGCGGCATCCACAGCACCACCAGCATCGACAGCCAGGGCCAGCACCCCCTCCACAGCCACGTTGAGCTGCTGGAGTAGGGCAAACTGCCCGCTGTCGACCAAGTTCACGGCCGCCGTCTCAAAGCCCGCACCTCCATCGTCCAACAAGGCGTCAAAACCAGTCTTCCCGGCGCCCTGGATTCGGGTGTCCCCCTTGGGACCGCGCTGGATGTTGCCCGGATTCCACTGCACGGCGTGCTTGAAGCCGTGCGCCTCGCTCGCCAAGCCCTTGTCACGGACTGCGTTCTTCAGGGACCCATTTACGCCCGCGTTGGCCTCGCTGATGCAAGAGGCATTGTTGGCAAGAAACCAGTCGTAGTCTTTGCCGTCAACGATGGCCTTGATCTTCCCATTGAAGGTGCCCTTCTTAAGGCCCTTGCGGTTCTTGGACTCGGCGACTGCGGTCGCCACCTGCTGGGCCGTAATCAAGGGCGTGCCGTACTGATCCAACCTGCTGGCTTGAATCAGAGCCACAAGCCCAAGGTCATCGGCGGCGATGTCCTCCAGTCCCCGCAGCTTCGGTAGATCACGCATCAACACCCTCTTGCGCTCCCCCATGACGCGCTTGATTCGCGGATCCATCAAGCCACGCACCGCATCGTAGAGCCCGTCCAATCCCGCGTTCCCCCGAATCAACGGAAGCAATTCGGAGGCGGACGGCGCCGCACCACCGAGCTCAGGGTAGGCCCCGAGGACCCCCTTCTCGATGGCATGGGCCAAGTTGATGGAGCGGGTCTCCTCGCGCTTGGCGGCCGCGTTTGCCTCGAGCCCCTCGGCAGCCTGGGTCAGCTCCTCGTCCCCGGAGTCTGCCTGAATGAGAATGATGCGGGCGGCCGCAGCCTTGAGGCGGTTCTCCGGCACGATGTGGTGGTAGGTAAAGTCCTTCTTCTTGCCGCCATCGTAGTCGTACTCCCCACCTAGCGCGTCGTGGTCGGGCAGCAGGCCGCTGTAGTCACTGGCCATCTGGATACCACCGGCGCTGCTCCCACCGCTGGGCGCCGCATCCAGCAGTCCCTCGGCGCTTCGTCCGGCGACGACCGCATCGGCGACCTGATCGGCGTGTTTCTCGTATGCATCCCCAGCCTGTCCCACCCCCCCGGCAAGCTGAACACCACCGCGTTGCTGAACGACGTGGGCAGCTTCGTGGGCCACCGTGTGCAGATCACTGCCCGAGTTGCCAAGCACCACATCACTGCCTGTGGCGAAAGCGCGGGAGCCCATCTGTCGGTTTGCGGCGTCTGCGCCCGCGCCCTGGTGCGCCCGAACGCCGGAGACATCGTGCTTGCCAAACGACGACTGGATCTGGCCCAACATGGGCAAAGCGCTGCCGGATCCGGCAGTCGCCTGGGACGCGATTCCCGCTGCCCGCTCAGGGAATGCGCTACCGCCCGCAGCTTGCAATGGATCCCGCAGACTCTGGCCTGCCAACGGGTCACTCAGAGTATCGGCAACCGCTTGCGGATGGCTCTGGGCATCGGAACGCGCCGTACGAAGGGTTTCGATATCAGACATTCAAACAACTCCCAATCAAACTAAGATTCTTCAACCTGAACTAGTCCTCCCACCAATGCGCGTGGGGGTCAAGACAAAGCGAGATGACCTGGCCTCGGTGGCGGGAAACTGCGCAGGGACGGTGCTCTACACTCTGCGTGTTAAAGAGCCCGCCAACCCTGCTGGATAGCTCATGTTCCTCTCCCTCCTCGCCTGCCTGACTGCCCCCGCAGAGACCCAGGCCCAAGACCCCGAGGCCCACTACCAGGCCGGCGTGGCGGCGCTCCAGGCCAAGGAAGCGGAGAAGGCCAAGACGGAGCTGAGTGCCTGTGTTGCGGCCGATGCAACCCGGGTGGACTGCCACTGGGAGCTGGGTTGGGCGAACTGGCTGCTGGCGGATTGGGCCGGAACAGTGGAGGCTTGGAATCAGGTCAAGACCCTGGATCCAGACCACAAACAGGTGGATCAATACCTGCCCACAGCCCAGGGTCACCTCGCGACCGAGGCCATGGTGGCCAAGGCAGCCAAGGGCGCCCCTACCACTCTGGGAGCAGGCGTGGCAGAAGGCACGACCGTGCGTCTGCGCGCAGTGGGCGATGTGATGCTGGGCACGGACTTTCCCGCCGGAAAGCTGCCTCCAAACGATGGGGCCAACCTGCTGGATGCAGTGGGACCGCTGCTCCAAGATGCCGACCTGACCTTCATCAACCTGGAGGGGCCGCTCTGTGATGGCGGCAAGACCACCAAGTGCGGCTCGGGCAGCAACTGCTACGCCTTCCGCAGCCCCACCCGCTATGGCGACTACCTGGCCCAGTGGGGGGTGGATCTGGCCAGCACGGCCAACAACCATGCCAGCGACTTTGGGGACTTTTGCCGGGTGGAGACGGAGAAGACCTTGGACGGTCTGGGCATCGCCTACAGCGGCCGTCCGGGCACCGTGGCCAGCGTGGAGTCCAATGGCTTGCGCATCGCCATGCTGGGTTTTCACACCAGCAAGTCTGGGCACTACGTCAACGACCACGAGGCGGCCGCAGAGCTGGTCCGCGCTGTGGACATGACCCACGATCTGGTCATCGTGAGCTTTCACGGCGGGGCCGAGGGCTCCAAGGCCCTGCACGTGCCCTACGGCACTGAGAAGTTCTACGGCGAGGACCGCGGCCACCTGCGGGAGTTCACCCATGTCGTGGTCGACGCTGGCGCTGACCTGGTCCTGGGACACGGCCCCCACGTCCCCCGCGCGATGGAGATCTACAAGGACCGCCTCATCGCCTACAGCCTGGGCAACTTCGCCACCTACGGGCGCTTCAACCTGAGCGGCTACTTGGGGGTGGGCCTGATCCTGGACGTCACTCTGGACGCCCAAGGCAAGTTCGTCTCCGGTCAGATCCTGCCCACCAAGCAGATGGGCGAAGGGGTGCCTGAGCCCGACGCCGACAACAAGGCCGTGGACCTGATTCGCAAGCTCTCCAAAGAGGACTTCCCGGCCACGGGCGTTCAGGTGGCTCAAGACGGCACGCTGGGACGCAAGTGAAGCGTCTGGTGTTGGCGGGCTCCGGCAAAGGGGGCTGGGCCTTCGCGCTGCACGTCGGTGGCAAGGTGGTCGCCGAGGGATCCGGGGGCCGCGCAGGCGCCAGCTCCTGGGCGATGATGTGCGAGGCCTTGATCGCGGCGGTGCCCAAGCTGCCCCCTGGACAGACCCTGGTGCTGGCTCGAAACGACGCCTTTCACGCACTCGTCCACCGCATCGTGGCTGGCGACAAGGTCAAAAAGTCCGAAGCCAGCCGGCGTCTAATAGAGGCGCTGGAGCAAAAGCGAGACACCAGCACCTTAGACCTGGTCTGCTCCGACATTGAGAAGAGCGAGCCGGACTACAAGACGGTCAAAGAGGCCGCCATGGCCGCCGCTCCGCCTCCGGGCACCGAGAAGGAGGCCGCGCCATTGGGGGAGGTGCCCAAGCTGGCGGACACCCAGGTGTGGATCTGGACCGACGGCGGCTGCCGCCAAGCTGCAGGAGTGGGCGGCTGGGGCACGATGATTGTGCACGCAGCCAGCGGCGCGACCTTGGAGCTCTGGGGTGGCACCCGAGAGACCACCAACAACCGCATGGAGATGATGGCGGTCATCCAGGGCTTGGACGCCCTGCAGCGGCCCACCCACGTCGAGCTGCGGGTAGACAGCACCTACGTGCGGAACGTGGCCACCAAGTGGGCCCACGCTTGGAAGCAGAACGGCTGGCGCAAGCGGGACGGCGAGCCGGTGAAGAACCAGGATCTGGTCGCCGAGTTGGACCGGGCCCTGACCCGGCACAAGGTGGTCTGGACCTGGGTCAAGGGGCACGCCGGGGAGCCTGGGAACACCCGAGTAGACGGCCTGTGTGGGCGCGCGATGGAGGCCCTGCTGCGCGGGGAGGACCCTGCCGGCACCGAGCGGCACAAGGCCTGCCCGGTCGTGTTGCCGTCCAAGGCCTAGCCCAGGGTGTACCCTTCACGCCAAAGGAGCCCCCAATGTCCGATTCTCACAGCACCTTCATCGGCCCAGATGGCCTGTCCCTGGAAGAGGCGCGCGCCCTTCAGGACAAGCTCCTGGCCGGCTTGTCCACCAGCCCCATCGACGACAAGATCAACGCCGCCGCCCGCTTGATGCTGGAGGGCCGCCACCAAGACTGCATGCAGGCCTATGCCGCCATCGCCGCCGAGCACCCTGAGAAGCGAGGCACCGCTGAAGGCCAGATCGGCGCCTGCCAGTTCTTCCTGGGCAACTTCGAGCAGGCCATCGCGCACTACGAGAAGGCCAAGGAGCTGGGCGAAGACGCCGAGATGATGAACGACAACATCCAGGAGGCTCAGGAAGAGTTGGCAAAGGCTGCTGCCGAGCCCAAGGCCCCCACGACGGCCCCGAAGGCTGCTCCCTCGGGACAGGGCAAGGCCAAGCAGATGACCCTGATCCTGGCTGGCGCCCCGATGGCCTTTGGCATTGCGGGCATCCACCGCCTCTACACCGGCCACATCCTCACCGGCCTGCTGCAGCTGGTCACCATGGGCGGCTGCGGGCTCTGGCAGATCTGGGACATCATCCAGATCGTGACCGGAAAGTTCACCGACGCTGACGGCAACCCCCTGGTGGATTGAACACCCGCGTTGGGCGGTGGCTCAAGCCACGCGGTGCCTCGACGTCGGCCTCACCCACCCTGCTGCTGATCATGGCCCAAATGCTCCTGCTCGCTCTCCTCCTCGCTGCGGCCCCGGGCCCGCGCAACCCAGCGGGTCCTGGCAAGGCCAAGATCAGCGCGAACTCCGGCAACGGCAAGACCAAGCGCGCGGGCATGCTGTTGAAGATGGGCCGCTTCGTTCAAGCCGAGGAGACATTGGCCTCGACCGAAGAACCCAGTCCCTTGCAGGTCTTTCAGCACAGCCAAGCGCTCGTGGGCATGGGACGCTGCACCGAGGGAGAGGCTCAGCTCCCCCAACTCACAGCCAAACAGACAGGGCTGCTCACCCCGCGCCTGGCCACCTGCTACGCCTACCACCAGCAATGGCATCGGGCCGCCGAGTGGCTCATGGAGAGTCGAGCCCGGAGTCCTGAGACCAAAGCGGGCCAGGCCGGTTTGCTCTGGCTGACCCTCTCCCGTGCAGGCCAAGCCCAAGACGCCGAGACAGTGGCTGAGGAGTCCGAGGCCATGCCCCTGATGCGGGCCGCTCGCGCCATGGACCTGGGTCAGGTGGAGACCGTCGATCTTGAGCTGGTCATGCTGTCCAAAGAGGCCTTGGACCGCACTGGCGTTCACCTGATCAACGCCCAGCTGGAGATGGATCTGGGCAACTTGGCTGCCGCCGAAGCCTACGCCAAAGAGGCCCTCTCCGGTGCCCGAGACGACGTGCGCGCCATGGCCATCCTGGCCGAGGCCAGACGCCGCTCAGGTTGGAGCGCTGGTGCCGCCATGGCGATGAAGCGCAAACCCCTCTTGGCGCCCCATCACCCACGCCTGCGGCCCGTGCTCATTCGCATCGCCGTGGACCAAGGGGAGCTGGAGCGCGCCCAAGAGCTCCTGCAAGCCGGCCTGGACGCGGGCTTTGTGGACGCCGAGCTCTACGCCAGCGCTTGGTACCTCCACGAGCACCTACAGGACGGAGAAGCGGCGCTGTGGGAGAGACGCTGGGCCCTGGTGAACACCTCCCCCCTGCGCAGCCTGGAGCAGCTGTGAGCGCCGCGTTGCTGCTCGTGGCAAGCATGGCCTGCACCCCGGAGCCCGCCAAGCCCGATGTCGTGCTGGTCACCTTGGACACCACCCGCCCCGACCGTCTGGGCGCCTACGGTGGCCCGGTCCCAACCCCGAACCTAAGCGCGCTGGCCCAGTCCGGAACGCGCTTTGACCGGGCCTACAGTCCGACCCCGTTGACCTTGCCGGCGCACACCACCCTGATGAGCGGCTTGGAGCCCAGCGCCCACGGCGTGCAGGCCAACGGCGATCGGGTCGTGGCCCCCGAGCTGAACCTGATGGGCGAGATCCTGGCCTCCCAAGGCTGGACCCCCATCGCCTCCATCGCCGCCTTCGTCACCCACCCGCGCTGGGGCTTGGCCCAGGGTTTTGTCATGGTGGACGCCCGCTTGCCCTTCTCCAGCGGCAACCCCTGGCGACGGGAGCGGCCGGCCACACAGGTCGTCGCCGGCGCCATTGAGCTCTTGGATCAGCACCCCGAACCCGTGCTGCTCTGGGTACACCTCTACGACGCCCACCTGCCCTACAAAGATGGGTACAACGCCGAGCTTGGCCGGCTCGACGTGGCCGTCGGGCAGCTGCAGAGCGCCATGGATGCCCGGGCCCGGGAGACCCTCTGGGTGATCGTCGGGGACCACGGCGAGGGTCTGAGCGAGTCTCAGGAACCCGAGCACGGCTTGCTGGTCGACGAGGCGCAGATGCGGGTGCCGTGGATCCTGAGCGGCCCAGGCGTTCCCATCGCCCAGGTGGACCAAGCCGTGGGCCTGGCCGACGTGCTGCCCACCCTGCTCTCCCTGCTGGGCCTGCCCGTGCCCAGCGGACTGGACGGCGCGATCCAGCCTGGAAATCCCCGGCCCCTCATCCTGGAGTCTTGGCAGCTCACCCAACGCTTCGGCTGGCAGCCCCATCGCGCCCTGGTGCAGGGCTCCCACAAGCTCTCCGTCCTGGGCCAGCCACAGCTCTTCGACGTGGTGCTCGACCCGTGGCAGCAGACCCCACTGGACCAGCCCGAGCGCATCGCTGAGTTCCTGGCGATCTTGGGGGAGGGAGAGCGGCCAGCGCCCCCCACGGACTTGGATCCCGACACCCAGGCCGCCTTGGCCGCGCTTGGCTACCTGACCCCCGAGAC
>CAJXRZ010000087.1 GCA_913060515.1 uncultured Pseudomonadota bacterium
GAGATTTCTGCCTGTCTCGTGGGCTCGGAGATGTGTATAAGAGACAGCCTTCAACCTACTCACCGACGAATCGGGTTGTTCTCCCTATGGTGTCCCGATGTGTAGCCCTCTTTGTCCGCCCGGATACAAAGCGCGAATTTGGGCCTCTCGGCCGGCCCTTTCAGGCGTCCCGAGCAGCCTCCCACTCCTTCTCGATCTGGGCTGCGCGCGTGTTGTCCCACAGGTGGCTGACCCGGTCCTGAGGCAGCGCCAGGATGGCCGTGACCCAAGGGATGAACTCTCCCAGCGCCAGGTGGCCAATGCCGCCGTCTCGACCGTAGTCACCGTCATAGTGGCCCTGAATCACAAGCATCAACGCCCGCTTGTACTCCTGTAGGATCTGCCGGAGGGGTTTGGGTGGCGCTTGCTTTAGGGCATCTCCAGCCCAGGTCCAGAGGGCCTTGGTGCCGGCTCGGGTGTTTCTATCGGAGCGAGCCAGATGCGTGCCCAGCTGCTGTGCCAGAGCGCGCTGACGGCCCAACTCCAGGAGCTCCTTTAGGGCCAAGCTGGCCTCGTTGAGCCAAGTGTCCAACAGGGCGTCCAGCGGCTCTGGATCGATGAGCGAGAAGTCCTTTGGGACCAGATCGATCCTCCCTTTCCGTTCAACCCAAGGGCTCTCCTCGAGATCTCCGGACGGCACAGCCGCAGAAACAGGCTCTGGCGTAGGCGCAGAGGGCTCTGGGGCGAGGGTGGCGGCCTTGGGAGCGGGTGTTGGAGCAGGCTCAGGCAGGGGAGGGGGCGCCTCTACCTGTGGCGGGCTTGGCTCTGGCGCTGGGGGAAGCGGCGGCGGCAGCACATGGGGATCTGGGGTCGGCGAGGCCACCACGGCCTGCTCTACACGCTGGAGCACCGACGAGTCGCTGGGTGCGGGTACAGCAGCATTGCGTTTCAGGAACACCCTTGGACGGGTCAGGGCAAAGCGCATCGCCGTGGGGATTCCAGCCTCCTCAAAGTCCTCGTCCAGATCGTCCCGCAGCGCAGGGTGGGCAGAGGAGAGCTCGGCCAACAGACGGGCGGCGTCCGGTGTACCGGGACCATCGAGCCACTGGGAGGACTCCAAGAGCGCCCGCATGCCCAAGGCAGGCTGCTTGGAGAAGAGCACCCGTGCCGGCTCCAGAGCACCGGGCTCAGCCCAGAAGACTCTGGAGGCCGCCTTGATCCACGCTTTGTCCACCTTGCTCAAGACTACTCCCCGAAGCCTTCTGGCATGCTCACGTTCAGCTCCTTGACCAGGAAAGCCCACTTGTCGGTGGCCTCGTCAATGCGCATCTGGGTGGGCTTGCCGGCGCCGTGACCGCCGCGGGTCTCGATGCGGATCAGGATGGGGTCGGGGCCGCCCTGGGCCTGCTGCATGGCAGCGGCGTACTTGAAGCTGTGACCCGGCACCACGCGGTCGTCGTGGTCACCGGTGGTCACCATGGTGCTGGGGTACTCCACGCCCTCCTCTACGTTGTGGTAGGGGCTGTATCCATAGAGAACCTTAAATATATCGGGGTCTTGCGGAGAGCCGTAGTCACTCTCCCAGGCCCACCCGATGGTGAACTGGTTGAAGCGCAGCATGTCCATCACGCCCACGGCCGGCAGGGCCGCGCCGAACAAGTCCGGACGCTGAACGCTGCAAGCACCGACCAGCAGGCCGCCGTTGGAGCCGCCCATGATGGCCAGCTTCTCAGGGCTGGTGTAGCCGGCCTCGATCAGGTGCTCGGCGCTGGAGATGAAGTCGTCAAAGACATTCTGCTTGTTGGCCAAGCGTCCGGCGTCATGCCACTCCTTGCCGTACTCGCCGCCCCCGCGCAGGTTGGCCACCGCGTACACGCCGCCCATCTCCATCCACACCCGTGCAGTGGTGCTGTAGTAGGGGGTCAAGCTGATGTTGAAGCCACCGTATCCATAGAGAATGGTGGGGTTTGTGCCGTCCATCTCCAAGCCGGCCTTGTGGGTCACGAAGACCGGGACCTTGGTGCCGTCCTTGGAGGTGATGAAGATCTGCTCGGTGACGAACTCGCCCTCGGGCATGGCGATGGCCGGCTCCCGGAAGACTTCGCTCTCGCCGCTGTTCACGTCAAAGCGGTAGGTGGTGCCGGGCACCGTGTAGCCAGTGAAGCTGTAGAAGGTCTCGGTGTCTGTGCGACGTCCGCCAAAGCCGCTGGCGCTTCCGATTCCGGGCAGCGCGACTTCGCTGAGCATCTCGCCGTTCTTAAAGTCGTGCACCTGGACCACGCTGTGGGCGTCCTTGAGGTAGGTCAAAACCAGCTTGTTGTTGGCCAGAACGCTGACGCTGCGCAGCACGTTCTCCTGCTCGGGCACGACCTCGGTCCATTCTCCTGGCTTGCGGATGTCCATGCGCATCACGCGGCTGTTTGGCGCATCCTTGTCCGTCTCGAAGGTCCACACGGGGCCGTCGTTTGCGATGACGTAGTACTGGGCGTCAAAGTCGGTCAGCAAGGGGGTGACCTGGCCGTTCTTGGCCTGCAGGTCCTTGTAGAACAAGCGGTTCTTGCGCTCGGTTCCCTCGGAGTTGTAGATGAGCAGGTAGCGGCCATCTTCGGTGATAGAGCTGCCGAATCCCCAGGTGGGCTGGTCCTGACGCTCGTAGATCAAGGTGTCTTCGGACTGGGGGGTGCCCAGCTTGTGGAAGTAGAGCTTCTGGAACTCGTTTTTGGCCTCGAAGTCGTTGGGATCCTCGGGGGCATCGTAGCGGGCGTAGAAGAAGCCGCTGCCGTCCTTCTTCCAGGTGGCGCCGCTGAACTTGACCCAGTCCAGCACGTCGGCCTCGGTCTCGCCGGTGGCCACGTCCATCACGTAGATCTTGCGCCAGTCCGAGCCGCCATCGCTGACCGAGTAGGCCAGCTTGGTGCCGTCGTCACTGAACCAGCTGCCACCCAGAGCGACAGTTCCGTCCTCGCTCAGAGTGTTGGGGTCCAGCAGGACGCGGCCGGCATCGGAGGGACTCTCAGCGATGTACATCACCGACTGGCTCATCAAGCCGTCGTTGTAGGACCAGACGTAGACGCCTTCTGTTACGCGCGAGGGCGCGGAGTAGCGCTCGTAGTTCCACAGCTCGGTCATGCGGGTGCGGATGGCCTCGCGCTCGGGGATCTGGCCCAGGTAGGCGTTGGTCAGGGTGTTCTGAGCCTCAATCCAGGTCCGCACGGGGGCAGCATCGCTGTCTTCCAACCACCTGTAGGGATCCGCCACTTGTGTGCCGTGGTAGTCGTCGACGACCTCTCCGGCGGGGCTGGCTGGGTACATGCTGGTGGGCGCAGCCGGCATCGCCAGGACCTCTGTGCTGGGGGTGGTCTTGGGGGCGCAGGCCAGGGCGAGCAGCAGAAGATGGGTCATGAAATCTCCGGGGGGGTGGAGACTAACCCAGGTGGCCTTTCCTTAGCGGGCTCAAAGTTGCGGCCCAAATTCGGGACAAAGAGTCTGATTTGTACGTCAGCAACCCAGAGGGGGTGAGGGTCTGTTGAGGGGGACGCATCAAACGAGGAACGACCATGCACAAGCTACTTCTGCCAGCCCTTCTCTTCACTCTTGTCGCTTGCGAGGGCCCTGAGGGTCCAGCCGGCGAAGACGGCATCGCCGGTGAAGCGGGTTCCGACGGCATTAATGGGGACAACGGTGAGGATGGACTCGATGGCGAAGACGCGGCGTGCGCAGGCCGCGAGGCGGTAGAGATCACAGCCATCACGGGCGGCGAGGGCACCCTCTACACGGACTACCCAACCACCTTGAGCATCGCGACCAACTCCAGCGAGGAGCTCAGTTACAACTGGGTTGGCTACGGCATTGACTACGTCTTCAACGGCGACGATGTCGAGGCCACCGCATTCGACGTGATGGCCAGCAGTCAGGTCCTGGTCGCCACCGACGGCTGCACCGTGGACACCTTCCTCTGGGAGCCAGAGCTCGGGCCCGGCACCTTCATCTTGGATGTGGTGCACCTCACCCCTGGCGTCGGGGCGGTTGACGTGGGAGTGAGCGGCGCAGACCCTGCCTTCAACATCGGTTTTGAGGAGCGCGTTCGTCTGGAATTGCCCTGGGGCGACTATGGCTGGGACATCTCGCAGGAGGGCGCTGTCGCTCTGAGCGTGCCGTCGGCCACCTATGCGCCTGGCACCCACTACGTTGTCTACGCACACTTGAACTCCGGAGCCCTGGCTGTCAGTGCGGTCAACGCTGATCTGAGCGCGCCCAGTGATCCAAGCGGCCAGATTCGCCTCACCGGCGTTCACGCCGCAGACGGTGTGGGTCCCGTGGATGTCTACGACATCTACAGCGCCTCCCAGCTCTTCGACGAGCTGACTCTGGGCACCCCCCAGACGGCTGAAGATGTGGCCCTTGGGGAATACGGCCTGGCCATAGACTTGGACAACGACGGCGTCACGGACTTGGACCTGGGCCGCCTGGACTCCACTGGCATTGGCGGGGAACACGTCCTGGCCGCAGCCTACTTGGACGAGTCAGGTACCCCGAAGATCTTCGCGACCGTCTTGGGCGCAGATGTAGATGCCGTCGTGAGCACTGTGGTCGAAGTGAGCTCTGCGCCCGGCTTGGACTTCAGCAACTCGTCCCCAATCAGCGACAGCCTGAGCGTGGGGTCTTGTCCTGAAATCGCTGGCGTCCAAGTAGAGGTCGATGTCACCCACACCTACCGAGGCGACGTGAGCATGTACGTGACCAGCCCAGATGGCACAGAGGTCAGTCTCTGGAGTGGCTCTGGCGGCAGCACGGACGACATCGTCGGTCTCTTCGATGCCACGGCCGGCGTGGACTACGTCACCACCAGCTCCTCCAGCTTCACCATCTCGTCCCTGAGCGACTTTGTTGGCGAAGATGGCGGCGGAGACTGGCAGATTGACCTCTCAGACTTCTACAGCGGGGACGACGGCACTCTGAACGCGTGGACCGTGCTCCTGAGCTGCCCGCTTTAGGGCGTGATCTTCGGTCACGGGGCTATAGAGCCTCGTGATCGACGACCCCTCCCTGCCATTCCCCAGCAAAGATGCCCTGCTCGAGTGGGCCGATGCGCACCACGTGGAAGACCAGCTCGGTCGCTCTACCGCGGTGTTCTCGCGTGTCCCGGTCATGGCGCAGCGCTACCCACGCATCTTGGAGCTGCTGCTGGACCCCTTGGCCGGTCGCTCCAAGGTCGACGTTCAGGCCAAGGAACTCCAGTCGGAGGTCTTGGGGCGCCTCCAGCGTCTCTCTGCCCGCAGAGGCCCGGTGCTCGCCTACCTTCGCCGTGCCGAGCAGTGGCGCTCCCAGGCCCCTCCTGAGCCCGCGCTCAAGGGTCTGTATGATGTGCTCAGAGCGATTCCCCGGCCAAAGGAACCGTGGGACTCCGGCTTGCGTGCACTGCCTGAGCTGGAAGGGCACCTGGACGCAAGCGAGGACATGTTGGTCCTGCGCACCTTGGGTGGGGTCCCACTGAACCCCGCACAGATTGCCCAGCAGAGATTGACACCCGCCGTGGTGGCCTCGCTCTTGGATCTGATCTGTGCCCCAGAGCTACGGGAGCATGCTCTGCGCGCGGCGCTCCTGAAGTACTTCCACGTCCCCGACTGGACCCGAACCTTGACACAGTTGGACCAAGCCCTGGCTTCTCGCACAGAGTTGGTGACCGACTCTCAGGGCCGCCTGCCGGGCTGGAAGCTGGACCTGGGCAACTGGAAGCTCACACAGGTCTGGACCACCCCCTACAAACGGCAGCAGGGCCTGCGCACGGCCAAGATGAGCGGCTACGAGACCCATGTGGCTGTTCCCCAGGACCAAGCCACCCTGGACGTGATGCGCAGCCTGGGATCTCGGGTCGCAGGGCTGAGCTACCGGAGGGGTCTGCCTCGGGCCATCGCGGCCTTGGAGGAGCATCCCAGAGTCGTAGACGCAAACGGTCAGCTGCTCTCCGTCGAGGCCCATGACCCAGAGCTGGCTTGGGTCCCTCTCGCGGACGGCGGCCTGCGCCTGGAGTTGCGCGTCCTGGGAAGGCCGGCGCAGGCCGAACAGATACATAAACTTCTGGAGTACTGGGGCGCTGGTCTGGCGGTCCTCGCCATGGGAGCCCGCATCTTGGTCTTCTCGGTGGCCGACCCCTTGCGTCAGATACTGGCGCTCATTGCCCAAGACCGGGCCACCTTTCCGGCACAGGCGCGGGCCCAAGTCATGGAGCGCTTTGCCTCAATGGCGGCCCTGGCACCCTTGACTCTGGAAGGGGACCTGCGCGGCGTTCCAGTGGAGGGGGACCATGGACCCAAGCTGCGCATCACGCCAGAGCAGGACGGCACCCTGATGATTCAGGGCCGGGTGCGTCCCTTGGATGGCGCCGAGGCCTACCCCCCCGGAGAGGGGCCGGTAGAGGTGTATCAAGTCGTCGATGGCTTGCGTCAGTACACCCTGCGCGATCTGGCCAAGGAGCCAGCTCAGATGCGTGGGCTCTTCGCTGAGCTGGGCATGCACGAGGCCAAAGACTTTGAGCTTCGCATCCACCTGATCGAGCGCTCTCTGGAGCTGATCTCCCTGATACAAGAACTCGACGTGCGGGTGGAGTGGACCCGTCCCAAGCCCAGAGTAAGCCGCCAGGCCATGACCAGTGACCTGAGCCTGCGGGCCAGCACCAAGCGCTCCTGGTTCGGGGTCACCGGCGCATTGACCGTCGGGGACAGCAGCCTGTCCCTCAAAGACCTGCTCGCCGCTGTGCGGGGCGGCAAGCGCTACGTGCAGGTTGGAGACCAGGACTGGGTGGCGCTCAGCGAGCGGCTGCAAGGGGAGCTGGAACGCATCGCGCTCTTGGGCAAGCAGCGGGCAGAGGGTGTGGTGGAGCTGCCCATGCTCTCCAGCTTGGATCTACTGGAGTTGGAGCGAAAGGGCGCCGATGTCGAGCTGCCGGAGACCATGCGCATCAACCTGGCCCGCATGGACCAGGCCCGGGCCCTCACCCCGCAGGTGCCGCGCGAGATCCAAGCCACCCTACGTCCGTATCAGGTCGAGGGCTTTGTGTGGCTGGCGCGCATGGCGCATTGGGCTCCCGGAGCCGTCTTGGCTGACGACATGGGCCTGGGCAAGACCCTGCAGGCTCTGTGTCTAATCGCGCACCGCAGGCAGCAGGGACCTGTGCTGGTCGTGGCCCCAGCCAGCGTGGGCATCAACTGGGAGCGCGAGGTCGCACGCTTTGCGCCACAGTTCTCCGTACAGGCCTACCGTGGGAGCAAGCGAGAGAAGCTGCTGGAGGACTTGGGGGATGGGCAGATCCTGGTCACCTCGTGGGAGCTGATGACCCGCGATGCCGAGCGTCTGTCCGAGGTGGGTTTTGGCACCTTGGTGCTGGACGAGGCCCAAGCCATCAAGAACCCGGCCTCTCAGCGCGCCCGGGCCTCTGCGCTCTTGAAGGGGGGCTTCACCTTGGCCCTGACGGGCACCCCCGTCGAGAACCGTGTGGAGGAGCTCTGGAGTCTGATGCGCACCGTTGTGCCTGGTCTGCTCGGCTCGGCCCAGCGCTTCCGAGAGCGCATCGTGCGGCCGGTAGAGCGTGGCGAGTCCAACTTGCCCAAGCGGGTGCTCTCCCAGCTCATCCGGCCCTTCGTGCTGCGTCGGCTCAAGTCCCAGGTGGCGCGGGACCTGCCGCCTCGCACAGAGCAGTTCTTGCGCATCACCCTGAGCGCGGACGAGCGCAACCTCTACGAGCGCTTCCGTGTCGCGGCCTTGCGGGACCTGAAAGGCAAGCGCGACCGGGACGCCGAGGGACCCGACACGACCAAGCGCATGCGGATCCTGGCGGCCATGACCCGTCTGCGGCAGCTTTCCTGTCACCCCGGTCTGGTCTACGAGGACCGGGTGCAGGCTGGGTCCACCAAGCTCAAGGCTCTGCTACGCCGCTTGATGGACTTGCGCGACCAGGGGCACGCCGCATTGGTCTTCTCACAGTTCACGACCCTGTTGGGTCTGGCTCGAGAAGCCCTGGAGCGCGAGGGCCTGCGCGTCTGCTACCTGGACGGCCAGACCCCACTCAAGCAGCGTCAGGCTCAGGTGGACGCCTTCCAGCGAGGGGAGGGGGACGTCTTCCTGATCTCTCTGAAGGCCGGTGGTACCGGCTTGAACCTGACAGCCGCCAGCTATGTGTTCCATCTGGATCCGTGGTGGAACCCAGCAGCAGAGGACCAAGCCACAGACCGGGCCCACCGCATTGGCCAACGCCGGGCCGTGACTGTGATGCGCATGGTCGCCGTGGACACGATCGAGGAGCAGGTCCTAGCGCTGCATCAACACAAGCGCGCGCTCGTGGGGGAGCTGCTCTCCGGCACTGGGAAGGCGGCCGCCTTGTCCAGCGACGAGCTCTTGGGTCTGCTTCGCTCCGAGGGCGAGGTCGGACTCAACGCCACCCCCGAGGTGAGCTTCGCGCCCGTGTCCGTGGCGGACTTGGGCTCCTTGGAGGAGCGCTACGGGGAGATCATGTCTGCGGAGCTGGCCAGCGGGGCCTTGCGCAGCGAGGCCACCGCGAAGACCTACATCCGCGCGGTGAAGAACATGCTGCGCTGGGTTCGGGAGCAGGGCGGCGTGGTCGACAGCAAGGAGTCCCTGCTTCACTGGGAGCCCAAGTACCTGCGTGCCTGTGAGGTGGGCTGGCCTGGGACTGGGCGTGCGGATCTGAAGGTTGGGCGAGCGGCCTATGCCAGGCTGGCGGGGTTGTTGGCAGGCTGAGGCGGTGCAGGTTCAGCTGGGGTCCAGCTCAGCGAGCATCTCTCGCAGAGCTGCGTTGGACATTGCGCCGATCTGTACCCGGTGCACGCTGCCGCCGCGCACGGCGATGACCGTCGGGGTCCCCATGAGGCCGAAGGCCTGGGCGGCCTGCATGTTCTGGGCGACGTCCACGCTGTGAACCCGTGTGTCTGTCTGTGCCAGTTCGTCCACCTGTGGGTGCATCGCACGGCAGGGAGCGCAGCCCGGACTGTGGAAGAACAAGAGCGCATCACCGCGCACGGCCTCGCCCAGTGGGCCTGCGAGCTTGGGAGCTTGCTTGCCCTGCAGCGCGCTGGACCGGTTGCGCATCCAGAGCTTGGCGCCAAAGATTGCCGCGACGGCAAGCAAGAAGCAGATCGCGATGAGGGTGTTGAGTTCCATGGGGCCTTCCATGCTCTATGCGCAGGGTGGGGCTCGCGCCAAACGCCGTTACTGAAGCTGGGCGTTGACCGTGATTCCGCTGCGGCCGCCGAAGCGAGAGCTCCATTGTTCCTTGGAGATCGAGGCGCCTTCTGGCGCGCGGACCTCGTAGATGTCTATGGTGGGCCCTGGATAAATGTATCTGTGAGCGCTCACCTGCACCTCGCCCTTGACGGCCTGTGCCTCCAGCAGGAAAGCTTCGCCGCGGTAGGTGAGAGGGAACAGGACGGGCTCGCTGTCTCCAGTCTCGTCCACAGGCATGTCGAGCTCCACGAGCACTGCCCCTCTGCCTTGGGTGACCGTCAGGTGCAGCTCGGAGCTCCCAGGTCCCGGTGTGGCAGCCAGCAACAGGATCAGGGCGAGCATTCATCCTCCAGGGGTCACTCTACCTCGCCCTGAAGCTGTGAGGCGTCTTGTGCCAAGCGAAGGGTTCAGTTCTCGTCCACCGAGACGAAGAGCCTTGCGCCACCGGCCCCGATTGCCAGCACGTCCAGGTCGCCATCCCCGTCGACATCCAAGGGCAGCAGCGCCCGTGTTGCGCTCGCCCCCAAGCCCAAGAGTGGGCTCTCGTCCAGAAAAGCGCTGCCAGTCCCCAGGTACAGCCTGTCTACAGTGCTGCTCGCGATGAGCAGGTCCAGGTTGCCGTCTCTGTCCAAGTCTGCAGCAGCGATCCCCGCACCCGCGGCGTCGTCCACAGGCATGGACGCGGCCGTGTCATCGAAAAAGTATCCAGCGCCGTCATTGCGCAGCAAGCGGTCCTGCGCGGGGCAGCTCAGGGCCAAGTCATTGCCCATCCAGCTCAGGTCAGCAGGAATGCAGCTCTCCGGCACGCGACCAGCGTCCAGCGCCACCCACTCGGTCTCGCCCACAGTCTCCAAGACCAAGACCCCGCCCGAGGTCGCCATGGCCAGATCCAGATCCCCATCCCCATCCATGTCCCCGGCTTGGGGCTGACCGGCACTGGCCGTGATGGCGTAGAGGGGAGGCCACTGCTCATAGTGGCTCAGGCCGCTGGCACCGCCATCGGGGTAGTCGACGCGCAGGGTGTCCAGGCCCAGCTCGGCGCTGTCCACCGCCGAGATGCTGAGCTCCAGGGTCAGGGGCTCCACCAGCGTGTCCCAGCCAGCCCAGGAGCTGGCGTCGACGGAGACCGTGTCCCAGTCCTGGGAGTCCACAGGCAGGGGCTCGCCGCTGACCCGTGTGCCGGCGCTGTCGACCAGACTCGGTGTGATCTGTGCGCCACCGTCCAGGCGCTGCTGGGACCACTGTATGCGGTCCGGCAGGCGACCCACCTGGGGCAAGGCCACAGATACAGTCGCGCCACTGCCAGTGATGCTGACCTTGCCGGCAAAGCCGTCGCCGCGCTCTTGGAGCTCACACAGAACAGTGGCCTCGGCTGCAGGGCTGATGCTTGGACAGGAGCCTGGCAGGATCTCCGCCTCAGCTCGCACCACCTGCATTCGGACTTCTCCGTCCTCGCTGGCATTCCAGAGCACCCGCAGGCCCACGCCGCTCTCGATGAAGAGCAACTCTGGCAGACCGTCTCCGTTCAGATCGGCGCTGCCGATGGCTGAGACGTGTCCTCCGGCCCAAGGGAGGACGGAGCCAGCGACGACCCTTGGCCACTCGCCTGTGTTGGCGCCGACGATGACCTCGTCGATGCCGTCGCCGTTCAGATCTGTTGCATGTATGGCGGCGCTCGGGCCGACGACGGGGTCCTCGGCGCTCAGAGCCCCTTCGCCGGATGCCAGCCAGAGTTGCACGCGCCCATCTGCGAGAAGGACAGCGGTATCTTGTGCGCCATCTTCATTCAGCTGCGCAGAGACGCCGGCCAAGATGTCTTGGGGCTCAGGCAGATAGTGAGGAGCCGCCTGCAGGAAGCTGAGCTCCAGAGCTTGATACATGTATGCATCTTCCAGGCCCAGGCCTTTGGACAAGGTCAGGTCCACCAGGCCGGCGAAGCCCGGTGGCACCGTGGCCAACAGGTCCTTTCCAGAGGCTTGGGTGAAGGCTTTGCGCTCGCCGAAGTACAGGGCCACATCTGTGTCCAGGCGCTTGCCGCTGATCCGAACCTCTTGGCCGCCGCGGGCGGAGCCCTCATCCGGGTCGATCTCTAGAATCTCGCCGGAGCAGGCCAGCATCCAGATCAGATACATGCGTCACCCACACCGTCGCCGTCGCTGTCGAGCTGCTCGGGGTCGTAGACGCTGGGACACACGTCACAGGCATCGCCGGGGTCGGGCTCTGATGGGGCTGTGACCTCACAGATGTAGGAGAGCGCCGAGGCGCAGTCTCTGTCGTTCCACAGTCCGTCCGTGCGCAGCTCGGCGCAGTCTTCTACGCCCCCTGAGTCATTGGGTTCGCCCTCGGCCCAAGATGTGCTGCCCAGTGCGGAGCCGCTCACCCAGACCCAGCTGCCCTCGGCGGCGGAGTCGCTCAGTCCGATCCAGCCGGCGTAGCCCTCGGCCAAGACGTTCTGTTCGGCGCGGCTGCCGGGCACGACCAGGTCGCCACCCAAACCTTGACAGCGCTCTCGGGCGCTCACCCAGGTCCGGGCATCGGAGCAGGCGAGCAGCGAGCCGCCGTCCAGCAGCTTGCATCCGTGTCGGGTCTGGCAGGCGGCGCTGCCGATGCATCCGTAGGCCCAGGCATCTGTGTTGGATTGGGCGGCGTCCGCGTCCTCCGGGCAGATGTCTTCGCCATCTGGCACGCCGTCTTGATCTTCGTCGTCCCAGGCCCAAGGGTGCCAGTTGACCAGCACGCCCAGAGGCTGGCGGTCGCCGCGCGCGACCAGGATGTCCAGGTCCTCATCGTCGTCGATGTCGGAGAGCTCGACGTGGTAGCTGAGCAGGTCGGAACCGGGGTATGCGCTGGAGTAGTCGAACCACCTTCCTTGGCCATCGCCCTTGTAGATGCCCAGTCCGTCTGTATATGCGACAACGATGTCGATGTTTCCGTCTCTATCGATGTCGCCCACTGCCGCTCTGCGGCCGGAGCGCTCTTGCTGGACCAGCGCGTAGGCACCGTCCTCGATGAACACGCCGCCCTGCTTGAGCAGCAGTCGGTCTTGGCCGGTGGTGGGGATGAACAAGTCTGTGTCACCATCGTCGTCTAGGTCGGCAAGGACTGGGCGACGGCTGCCAGGAGACTCCAGGTCGGGCAGCATGTCCGGGGCAGCGAGGAGGAAGTGTCCCTCTCCATCGCCCTGATACAGTCGGTCAGGGATGTTGTCGCCGGACACGAACAGGTCCAGGGCCTCGTCTCCGGAGAGCTGTCCCAGGCCCAAACCTCCGATGCCCACCAGAGTTGCGGGCAAGCCGCTCTCGAGGGCGTTCAGCTCCCCCTCGTCGTTGGAGGTCAGGACGAGCAGACCGGCCTCGGTCTGTGTCTCACCCCAGCCGGCGTGGCGCAAGATGATGTCGGGGTTGCCGTCCTCGTCCAGGTCGCCCACAACCATCTCGCGGGGGGCACCGTTGGCGATGGTGAGCTGGTCGACCGTCTCCCCGTCTACTTCCAGGCGGTACAGGGCGGTGTTGGCCAGGACCAGGAAGACGCCTGGGGAGAGCTCGTGGATCTGTCTGCCATCGCGCACATCACTCAGACGCTGCGGTGCTTGGCCGTCACGCAGGGCGAAGATCCCCAGGGTGGAGGTCTCCAAGACTGTGGGACCGTCCAGGTCCGTATGAAGTACCGCCAGCCGCGATGCGGGCGGTGCACCGAACACAGAGCTTCCCAAGTCTACGAAGCGCATCTCATCGATGGGGGAGTTGTCGGGCTCCTCCTCTTCCTCGGCGCCTCGACCCTTGCAGGCCAGCAGCGCGAGCAGGGCCATGAGCAGACCGCCGCCGGGACCTGTGGCGCACCCCAGTCGCTCTTCGGACTCCGGGTCTGCACTCAGGAAGCTGGGGCCCACGCGGACGTCCAAGTCCACCATCAGCTCCCCACCAGGACAGCGCACGGCGGTCCCGTTGGATTGTGAGAGGTAGAAGCGCTCGGAGACCGGGCCGCTCTCGCTTGGAGCTTGCCAGGTCGCTACAAAGGAGGCGCTCTGACCCGGCGCGACTTCCTTGGGGGAGACGGCCGCGACGTCCCAGGCTGGCCAGGAGCTGTCCCGGAGGGCGCTCTCTTCACTCTCCAGGCCGCTGCGCAGCCACATGCCGCCTTGTGGCCAGGTCTCGGTGCCGACGTTCTCGAACACGAACCAAGACTGTCCCTGGTCCTCCGGGCTCAGGACGCCGGGGCCGCCACGGTCGATGAGCGCGGCGGCGAAGGGGGCGCTGGCGCCAGCGGCCATGGGCGGATTGCCCTCGTCGATCTCTGTGTTGCAGTTGTTGTCCAGGCCATCACAGACCTCGGCTGCGCCAGGGTTCACAGAGGGCTGCGTGTCGTCACAGTCTCCGGGGGTGGAGACCTGTGAGGAGGAGGCCGATCCACACACAGAGACTGAGCTGCTGCCGTATCCGTCGCCGTCGCTGTCCTGGTACAGAGTGCGGGCCTTGGCATCTCCACCAGTACAGTCGTTGTCGATGCCGTCGTCACAGATCTCCGTCGCGCCAGGGTGCACGTTCCGGTTGCCGTCGTCACAGTCTTGGTCGGCGTTGTATCCGTCGCCGTCTGCGTCGTTTACCGGGCAGGACTTGCCAGGCAGTCCACCGTAGGAGCCCTGGGAGATCCACCAGGTGCTGGCGCTGTGGCAGGAGCCGTCGAAGGGGTCCCGCTTGGTGCCGCTGGAGTAGCGCGCCTCGAAGTGTAGGTGGGGTCCGGTGGAGTATCCGGAGCTGCCCATCAGACCCAAGTACGTGCCACAGTCAACGCTCTGGCCTACAGAGACCGCGACGGACCACTTGGAGAGGTGACCGTAGGTGGTTGTACTGCCGTCGGGATGCTGGATCTTGACGTAGTTGCCGTAGCCGTAGCCCCCCGCACAGTCTGCTGTGGAGCATTCATCGAACTCGCCATCGTTGGTGACGATGACCGTCCCTTCACGGGCGGAGACGATGTCACGGCCAGCGTCCATGCCAGCCCAGGAGCCGCCGCCATAGTCGCTGCCGCCGTGACCGGAGTAGCGAATGGAGCCGCAGGCCCAGTCCACACCGGAGTGGTCTTTGTAGGCGGTGGGGTAGAAGTATCCGTAGTCGGCGTCGCCGAAGGGGGCGCGCAGGTCTCCGGCCATCGCTGCGGTGGCGAGCAACCAGATCATGGCAGCTCCACGGACTGTGGTCCGTCGGGACTGTTCCAGGTCAGCCGTGTCTGTTCAAAGGAGAGGGGGCCCTGGTGGGGTGGGGGAACAAAGCCTGGAGGAGGGGCGCCTGTTCCGGCGGAGACCACACCCACATTCGTGAGCTGCACTCTGTCGTGTCCATCGAAGGACGCCACCCACACCGAGGCCAGTCCGGTCTCTACATCGACCCAGGCGATCTGTGTTCCATCGGAGGAGATGGCCGCGCGGTCTCCATGGGCCACGACCTGGCAGTCCCACTCGGGCGCTTGGCAGGCCATCAGCTGGCCTTGCACGATGGGCGCTGGGTCGCGTTTGGTGAACACCAAGCGGGTGCTCTCTGCGTTCAGGGCCGGAGTGCCGATGGGCTCTTGCGCCAAGAGTTGGCTGTCCTGGGGGCCGCGCTCCAGCCAGAGGCCGGTCTCGTTCTGGCGCAAGACTTGGCCGCCGCTGAGGGGCCAGGTTCCCTGCCAGACCGGGAGGCTGTCCGTCTCCGGAGGCAGCTCCTTCTGCCAAGCGCTCTTGGCAGTGGGGGCCGAGGCGCCTGAGGCGTGGGTGTTGTTAGGCGGGCTCTCGGGGAGCGCACAGGCAAGGAAGAAGGGGAGCATTCCGGCATCTTAGGACGAGAGGGGGCTGGAGCCAAAGCCTTCGGCCGACGCGGCTGCCGGTAGGAGGGCGCTTTGGGTCAGTATGAATGTACGATCAGGTCCACGAGCTGGCCCTCTGGCGGGTGTGGTTGGTCCACGGTGGCGGTCTGTACGCAGCTCGCGAAGGCTCCTTCGGCGCCAAAGCTGGTCCATTGCCAGCCCTGGTTCCACTGAGCTGCTGCCAGTACCCGTTGCTCCGGGTGTTCGGTCTCCCAGGAGCAACGTGTGACCTGTGCGTGTAGGGCCTGCCGCCAGTTCTGGGCGGGCAGGCTGCCGAGTGCTCGAAGCTGCCGTGTGCCGGCCTCCAGCCATCGGCACTCAATCTCGCAGCCGGGGTGCTCGCCGTAGCAGTCGCAGTCTCCTGGGAGTGCGCTCTCCAGGGTCATTAGCCACCAAGCTGCCCGGACGTGGTCGTCCAAGGCAAAGGCCGCATCCAAGGCGTAGACAGCGATGGTGCTGCTCTGGTCCGGGAACTCCAGGACGGCTTGCTCCAGGGTGCTCCAGTCTGACTCCGTGAGCTCTGCGTGGGCGCCATGGGCCAGAGTTTCTACAGCAGCTTCCGCCACAAGGTCGTCTTCCGTCTCGGACAGGATGAACAGGGCCAGCTCGGAGGCGGCGCCGTAGTCGGTGTGCGAGCCGGCGATCTTGGAGAGGGCGTCGAGCTCGAAGAGCAGGGCAAAGTCGTTGACGGGGTGCTCGGGGTACTGCTCCTCGAGTGCCTCGACGATGGCCAGGACTTGGGTTGAGTCCCGTTCCCGGTCGTGGGCGTCCCACCAGGCCCGTGCTTCCGGATTGGTGTTCACGAAGTAGGGTCGCCCCTCGTAGGGGCGAGAGCCGAAGAGCTCTTGGAATTCATCGCTGTCGGCGCTGAGCTCGGCGCTGTAGTCCGTGTTGGACTGAACCCAAGCCATGTTGAGGGCCAGCAGTCCTTGCCAGGGATCCATCTCGTCCGGCAGCTGCTCCCAAGTCTCGCCCCTCTCGTCGGCCAGATTCAGGACCTCGGCCAAGGCTGTCTTTTGCGCGCTGGGAGGGAGCGCGCTGTTGGTGTCCAGGTATGCATCCCAGGCCGCGTAGGTCGGGGAGTCCTTCAGGCCGACCTCCTCAGCCCTTGGCATCCAATCCTCGGGACGCAGTTGCCGCATTCTGAACGTGCGGCGGTCCAGCCGGTCTTGCATCACTTTCCAGACCTCGACGGTCACGGAGGGGGGCTCCTCTTCCGCCTGCGGCGCTTCCTGGGCTGGAGGGGTTGAGGCGCTCTCCCTCTGTCGGTCCCTCTTCGCTTTCGCTCGCTTGGTCTCGCTCGGCTGCAGAGTGGGCCCTTGCTCTGCGGGGGCTTGTCCCATCCACAGGCCCAGCCCAATCGCCAAGAGTCCGATGACCACGACGAGCGCTGCGGGGTAGCGCCTCCTTGGGGTCGGCTGAGGAAGTTGGGTCATGGCAGAAGAGTCCCCTCAGCCTTTGCACGCCCGCGCTGCGTCTACCAGGGCGCCGTAGATTCGGCCTCCGTGGTCCAGCAGCTCTGGGTGCCACTGCACGCCCAGGGCGAAGGGGTGGTTTGGCAGCTCAATGGCCTCGATGACGCCATCGGGTGCTGTGGCGCTCACGCGCAGAGAGCCGGGATCTCGCACCGCTTGGTGGTGGGTGGAGTTGACCACTGGTCTGTCCCCCAACAGGTGTCCCAAGATGCCGCGGTGGGTGTGCAACAGGTGCCATCCTTCGGCGGGATCCGTGGGCTGCTCGTGCTCTAAGGCGCCCTCGACTTGGGTGCCGATGTCCTGGTAGAGGGTGGCGCCGGCGACCACGGCCATGGCTTGCATGCCACCGCAGACGCCCAAGACCGGAATGCCGCGCTCTAAGCAGAGGCGGGCCAGCTCCAGCTCGGTGTCGGTGCGGGTCTCTTTGATCTCGCCGAGGGCTTCGATGGCCGCCTCGCCGTAGTGGCGGGGGTGGATGTCGAAGTTGCCCCCGGTGATGACCACGCCGTCGACGTGCTTGAGCAGTTCTTCCAGGCGCGGCTCTCCAGGGGCCAAGAGCAGGGGCATGCCGCCGGCGGCCCTCACGCAGTCGATGGTGGACATGCCCACGAAAGCTTTTGCTCGGATGGGCCGTACTCGGGGAGAGTCGCCCATGCCGCCGCCCGCAGAGAAGTCTGTGCTGACCAGGATACGCATGGCCTCAGTCTACTGGAGCAGCCTTGGCAGGCATCGGCGTCATCACCAATCCGCACTCAAGGCGCAACCGGCGAAACCCGGAGCTGGCGCGGCAGCTCGCCTACATCCTGGGGGAGCGCGGCACGCTTCAGATGCCGCGGGACCTGGAGGCTCTGGACGAGGTGGCACGGCGCTTCCTGGAGCGGGAGGTGGAGGTTGTGGCCATCAACGGCGGCGACGGGACCAACCACCGGGTGCTCAGCGCTCTGCTTCGGGTCTATGGAGAGCAGCCCCTCCCCATCATCGCGATGCTGCGGGGCGGCACCATGAACACCGCGGCCCACGGCTTGGGGATCAAGGGCTCGCCCGAGGCCCTGTTGGGGCAGCTGACCAGCCTTTACGCCAGCGGGGCGCCCATGCCGCTGACCGAGCGCAACCTTGTCCTCGTGGACGACAACGCCGGCTTTATCTTTGGCAATGGGCTGATCAGCCGCTTTCTGGAGGCCTACTACAAGGGCTCCGAGCCCTCTCCAGCCAAGGCGGCCTGGCTGCTGGCCAAGGCGATCGGCTCAGCGGTGGTCCAGGGCCCCTTCATTCGAGAGCTGGCGGCGCCGATTCAGGCCGAGGTGCGCTTGGATGGGCGGCTCTGGCCGAGCCTTCCCTGGACCACCATCGGGGTGTCCACGGTGGATGACATTGGGCTGGGCTTTCGACCTTTTCATCAGGTGCTTCAGCACCCGGGCACCCTCCAAGCCGTGGGCATCGGCTGCACTCCGATGCGCTTTGCCAAGGCCTTGCCCACGATCTACCGGGGACAAGCCGTCGCGGATCCCGCCGTGATCACAGGCCTGGGAGAGGAGCTGGTGATCTCCGCGGAGGGGCCGCAGTCCTACATGATCGATGGGGACTTTCACCAAGGCGGCCAACGCATTGTCGTTCGCTTGGGACCTCGTGTGCGTCTGGTCACCTTCTGAGGGTGAGGCGCGGGCTCATGGGCCGGGTCCCGGATTCCGTATGAGGGGCTGTAGGGCAACCCCGCCCAGAGGACGACCCCCATGAGCCTCCGAATCGAGCCCCTTGAGGGACTTGACCAAGCACGTGCCCTGTCCCGCTGTGTCTATGAGACCTGTGGGCTCACCCACCACCGCCGTTGGCTCTATGAGCCCCAACAGGCGCTGGCCTACAACCACGCTGGCTATGTTTCCAGCTTCGTCGCCATGGAAGGTGACCGCTGCGTGGGCCACTTGGCCGGCATTCGGCCCTTCTTCGAGTTCGACTCCTTCGCGCCTCCAGCCGTTGAGCCGAAGTACCGCGAGATCGGCCTGAGCATCGTGGCCGACTCTCACCCAGCAGGCGAGGTGCGCGCGCTGCTGACCAGCGCGCTCTATGGCTGGGCCATCGAGGCCGGCTACGAAGGCATGGTCAACCGATGCGCGACCCACAGTCCGGACGAGCAAGCCCTTGAGCGGGCCATGGGTGGGGTCCCCACGGCGATGATGCTAGGCTCGGTGCCCCGGGCCACAGGCGGCGACATGGACGGGCGCTCATTGAGCACCTTGGTCAGCTGGGTCCCGATGCGAGGCAGTCAGTCCCAGAAGGTCTACGTGCCACGCATCGACCAAGACCTGTACACGGCCATCTACGACGAGCTGGGTGAGGACCGCGAGATCTGCGAGGTCAGCGATCTGCCGGCCATTGGACCGAGTACCCAGCTTCGGGTTCACTTCGACCCCAACCGACAGGTCGGCCGGGTGCACGTCTTGGATGCTGGCCCGGACCTGGCCCGCCGGGTGCTGGAGCAGGTGGAGTGGATGCTGGGCGGAAACATCCACCACGTGGCGGTCTACTCGCCAATGACCTCACCCTTCACAGCGCGTGCGCTGCTGGAGCTCAAGGGTCATGGTCTGTGCTTCGGTGGCGTGGTCCCCGGTTTGGACGGCGAGGACCTGATGGTGCTCCAGGGCCTTCGAGAACTGGACATCCGCGAGGAGGGCATCCACGTGTTGGATCCCCTGGGTCAGCGCTTGCTGGACCGGGCCTTGGCCGACTGGCGCCAGAGCCGCGGTCTGCAGCACCGACCCAAGTGGATCGAGGCCGTCTAAGGCTCAGGCCTCTTCCACCGCTTAGATGACGGCCGCGCAGAAGTCCACGCCTGCGAAGGCGCCCGCATCTGTCAGGCCACCGGTCGAGAAGACGTTGGCTTCGACGATCTTACCGCTGATGACGTCCAAGCCAGCGAGCAGGATGCCCTGGGCGTAGAGGGCCTGACCGGCCTTGCGGCCCAATGCCAGCAGCGTCTCTGAGGGCTCCACAGCGGTGGGACGGCCGCCCAGAGCGACGTTGGAGCGCAGCTCACCCTTGGCCGGGATCCGGCCTACGGCGGCGTAGTGGCCCTCCACCTTTAGGGGCTCTCCGGCCAGAACGATGAGGCGAACGTCCCCTTGTGCTGCGTCGGGCATGAAGTCCTGGCAGATGGCGGCGCCATCGCGGGTGAGCACCTCGATGATCTGCCGCAGGTTGGCTGGGGCCGTTGGGTCGATGAAGAAGACGTCGCGGCCTTGGGTGCCGCGCAGTGGCTTGAGCACCACGCGGCCAGGGGCCTTGGAGACCCAGCTGATGATCTGCTCCGCGTCGCGGCTGACCAAGCTGCTGGGGCTGCACTCGGGCGGCAGCATGGACAGGTTCAGCTTGGTCATGCTGCGGTGCAAGGCCATGGGGTCGTTGAGCACCTTGATGCCTTGATCCTGGGCAAGGGCCAGCAGCTCCAGGGCCATGGAGTGGGCCCAGACCTGGTCGTCGCGTCCGGGGTTGGTGCGCACCAGCACCCGGTCCCCGGCGAGAAGGGGCATGAGCCTGCTTTGCGCCTTGTGGAGCGCCGCGACCAGCTCTTCAAGGGTGTGGGCAGGGTGGGCCTGGGCCGCTCGCACAAACACATCCCGCTCTGGACTCAGACTTAGGGAGCGCATGTCGCTGACCCAGACCTGGTGACCTCGGTCTAGGGCAGAGGCGATGAGCGCGGTGGTGCTCTGAGCAGGCTTTAGGCCAGCGGTCTCGTTGACCAGGACATGAAGCTTCACTCTTGCTCCCTGGGCGCCACCACACCGATGTGCAGGATTCGGCCGCCCGTGGCGGTGACAGGGTTCACGCTGTGCCCGATGACCACGCCAGCGTGGGGGGCTTGGTAGCGGGCGATCTCATCGCCAAAGGGGTTGCGCAGCACGGCCACGTCGTCGCCGGCCAGCACATGGTCCAGGAGCTCGGGCAGGATCTCCAAGAGGCCACCGGCGTCGGTGTACATCCAGCCGGATTTGCTACACAGAATGGGGGGCAGCCCTGGGGTCTGGGGCCGCTTGCGCAGCATGCCCTGGTCCGCGAGGATGGCGCGAATGCCTGCTACCGAGCGGCGGATGAAGTCCTTCTGGTAGCGCTGGGGATTGCCGATCTCCAAGGTGATGGCAGGAACGTCCAGGTCGGCTGCAGCGCCTCGAAGGGTGCCGTCGGTGGGCGGGTTGTGCACGATGAGCTGAGGACGCAGCAGCTTGGCCATGTGGCGGGTCTTGGGGCTGCTCATGTCCGCGCGCACGTAGAGGCTGTTGACCCGCCCGGCGCTGGCTGTGTGAAGGTCGACGAGCACGTCCAGGTGAGCGACCACCTGGTGGAGGAGCCGATGGGCGTAGAGTTGCCCGGAGTGGCCCCCTTCCTTGCCTGGGAAGAGGTGGTTCAGGTCCCAGCCACCCATGAAAAGGCGCCGGTTGCCCAAGAAGCCTGGGATGTTTGAGACGAGCACGCCGACTACGGTGCCCTTGAGGGCCTGTAGATCCAGGCCGTGCAAGACGCGCTGCACCACCGGGATTCCGTTGATCTCGTTTCCGTGGAGTGCGGCGGTGAGACCGAGGGTGGGGCCTGGACGACGGCCCTTGGCCACAAGAATGGGGAGCTCAATTGGGCGACTTAGGGCATCGCTGCCGATGCTCAATAGGACCCGGGTCAGGCTGGCCGGTGGCAAGTCCGCCAGGGCCAGGGTGTCCATCTGCTGTGCTTGGGTCATTCGCAGATCTCCGAGGCGAGCGCGGCGTCGGGGTTGAGCGCTACAAAGCGGCGCTTGCGGAAGCGGCCCTTGGTGGTGATCAGCTCCTCGGCCACGCGGTCGATGGCTTGGATGGACAGCACGGTCTGGATGTAGCCCTCGGTCAGGTCATCCAGGCCGATGCCGAGCTGGTTGAAGTCCTTGCGGTCCATCAGGAGCAGACGGTTGGGCTCGGTGGTGAACTGACCGTCACCGGTCTTGACCGAGAGGTTGGTGCCCAACATGCTCCAGCTGTCCATGTCCGGGGTGATGTTCTTGGCCAGTGGTGCGCGGGCACGACGGGCGTAGAGGGCCAGCGGATAGAAGCCCTGCTCGCTTGCGCCGACCATGAAACGCACGTCGGCAACGTAGATTCGTCCTCGGTGATCCGGCACGGTTCCTAGGTGGTAGAACTGACCCTCCTTGCTCTTGGAGCTCCAGCTCGCGTTGCCGATCAGCGCCTGAACGATCAAGCGTCCGTAGCGCAGCGGGCTGTCCATGAAGGCTTGGAGCTCCGCTGGAGTGGTCAGGGTGTAGACCCCTTGACCCGCGTTGCTGTACGGATCTTTGACCACGGCCACGCCGCCCATCTCGGCCACGATGCCGGGCACCTCTTCGCGGGTGACATTCCAGCGGGTCTCTGGGGTTCGGATGCGCAGCCCGCTGTCCGCCAGCCGAAGGTTGGCCTGGTGGTAGGCGTGGGCCGCCAGCAGCTTGTTTCGTCCACCGGCCAGGCAGGCCACCACGGGGTTGAGGACCGCGGTTCGGGTCAAGGGTGGGATCCGGTCCCAAGGACGTTGTGTGACGTAGCGGAAGGCGGCGCGAAGGGGCGTCCAGTTGCCTTCGGGGTCCTTGACGGAGAGCACGCCGTCATCGCTGCAGCGCACGGCGTCCCTGCCCTCGCTGGTGGGGAGACGGGCCAAGAGGACCCGCTCTCCGGTCAGGTCTGCGAGCACGGAGGCGTAGCCGGTGACCTCCATCTCGTTCTTGTCCCAGAGCACGGCCAAGGCGCCTTTGGGTAGGCCCCGTCGCTTGAGCAGGGGCAGAAAGCTGCGCTCCAAGAGCGTGGCGTAGCCACCCCGCTCGTCTTCCTCGTTGCGCAGAGGCATCGACTTCTGGCCGGAAGGGGAGGAGTTGACCTCGATCACGACGTTTCGGCGCACACCATCGGGGGTGGTGGCGTGGATCAGGTCAGCTCCAGCCCATCGCAGGTAGCGGGTGGGCTGGTTGAGCACCTCGTGCACGGCCTCGGGGCTCGCCTCGGGATGCAGGTGGCAGTATCGCTGTGCGATGCGCGCGTTGCCCAAGGAGCAGGAAGTGCCGCACCAGGGGGTGCAGCTGCGCGTTTGGAACGCGCGGGTAGAAGTGATTCTCAGCCTGGTAGTTACCGGGCTGCACCCAAGAAGAGAGCTCAGACATGTGCCCCCCTGTTGTCGAGGAGTGTGGAGGGCTGAAGACTCCGGAAACTTGGAATCTCAGCCGGCCACGCGTCTATCTCAAGTCAAAGCGGAAGACCTCTACTCCGGCCATCAATTCGTCTCCGGGCTCCAAATTAATTGAGCGGCCATCTTCCGGAACGGTGCGGAAGCGCTGTCCAGGCCTGCGGAGGAAGAAGGGCGCGAACTCTCCGGGCGATCGCTGGTAGCTCTCCAGGTAGTCCGAGAGGCGGGCGACCTTTCCATCGAAGTACAGGGTCGCCACGACGGGTCCCATGCGCACCCGGTGGTCCGTACCCAGGGGGAGACCTTGGGTGAAGAGGCTGGCGACGATGCGGTCGCTCAGGTCGACGGCCAAGAGACGGCCGCGGGGGTCCGGCACTTCGGTTGTGGGGTCCAGCGCCATGAGCACAGCGAAGTCCTCGTCGCCGTCCTCGTCTCGTCGGATGACTTCGATCAGGACGTCGTCCAGACCCTTGCCTTGGGTAATGGGCTCGCCGTTCTGCGTCAGTCTGGCCTCGTACTCGGAGAGCAGCTCGATCTTGCCGCGGTGGCCGCGGATTCGAAGGGTGCAGTAAGTCTGCTCCTCGAAGACCTGATCCTCCTCGACCTTGTTCTCTGGCACCACCACATCACAGCCGTAGTGGTTGCCGATCTTCACCTCGCCGCTCAGGGCCCAACCAATGTGGAGCAGGCGTGCGGGGCGAGCGAGCTGGTGTTGGATCTCGTCTTCGTCCACGACGGCCACACCCATGTACTCGGGAATGAAGGTGGCTTGAGCTGGCTGTCTTGGCGCAGGCGAGGCCAACTTGGGCGCTGTCCTGGGAGCCGGAGCCTTGGCCTCCTCCTTGCGCAGCTCTGCGACAAAGTTCTGCACATCAGGCGGGTTGAGCACGGATGGGCCGGGCAGCTCGGTGGCTGGATCGCCCAGGTCTTCTTCGAGCTCGGGCTCACTGAAGGCCTCCTCGAAGCTGTCGTCGTAGCTGTCGTCGAAGGTGTGGCGGTCGAAGCTGGGACCGTCTCTCTCGCTGTTCTCTACCTCCACCAAGCGCTCTGGCGTCTGTGCCTCATCGCCCATCACGTCAAAGTCCTGACGGGGTGCAGCCGGACCCGGAAGGCCGTAGAGAGCGCCGCTCTCATCGGTGATGTAGCCGCTCTCTTGGATGGGCGCGGGGGCACGGGGCACAGGATCCTGTGAGTGGGCCGGTGGCTCTGGGGTCTCGTCGAGCTCGAGCACGTCGGGACGGCTGGCTTCCAAACCCATCAGGGAGTCGTAGCCATGAGAGGTGATCTCGGGCAGCCGTGGAGGTAGCCCTTCTTCGCCAAGGCCAGCGGCTGCAGGCAGGTCTGTGGTCTGCGGCGGCTTGCGAGCGTTCAGCAGAGCATCCAAGGAGGGCGTTGCGCTGCCAGGAGAGGGCTTGCTGGGGCTGTCTGGCCCGCGAGTATCTCCACCGCTGCGGGAGTTCAGGATCTCGTCGATGAGGCTCGCGGGCGGCTTTCCAGTGCGGTTGGCGCGGCGGCGTTCCCTGTCGGCGGTGTTCTCTTCCACCGAGTCGGCCCAGGTGTCGCCGTCGGCGGCCTTGGCCAAGCTCTCTGCGGTCAGCTTTGGGGGCGGTGGTGCGGCCTTGGGTGGAATCGTTCCACCCTCATTGCCGTAGCTCACGCTGAACAGGCAGTTCCCGACCAGGACCTCGTCGCCGCTCTGCAGCACCATGGTGCGGTCACCATCTTGCTTGGTGGGGACCAGGGAGTGCACGCGGCCGTCCCGGCGAACGTAGGTGTAGCAGTGCTTTGCGATGCTGGTCAGGGCCGGGTCGCTGGCCAGATCGATCTCGGCGTGCTTGGAGGCCACCATGATCGAGTCTGTGTAGAACTGGCTCTTGCGAATCTCACCGGAGCGGGCCCGGATGACACCAGAGTTGCTGTTGTCCAGCCAGGCGATGTTGTCGTTGTGCGGCTCATCGGGGAGCTGCACTTTGTTCCGTCGATCACGGCCGATGCCGTAGGTGCCGCCGAAGACCATGTGGGTGCTGGTCGCCGGACGCAGGATCTCGCCCAGGTAGGGCCAGCCAGGCTCCGAGACGTTTCCGCTCAGGTCGCGGTACTCCAGCAAGTGGGGGCCGACCTTGAGTGTGAGGTTGCCGCGCACGGGCTGCGGACTTTCGAGGGGAACAGCCGCGCCATCTACCCGGACCTCGGGCTTGTGGATGACCAAGCTGACTTGGTTTGCGCGCACTTGGAAGGTGGCGGCGCGATCCAGGGTGCGGGTGGTCAGGGTGCCGTTGCCGCTGACATACACGTCGTAGCCGCGCATGAACTTGTGGAAGTGAACCTTCTGGAGCAGCGCGCCGCGCTCTTTGAGCGTGAAGATGCGTTCCTGGACCGACTCGGGAACGATGGTCTTGTGACCCAGGGATTCTAGGCTTCCTGTGCCCCTGTCTCTTATACACATCTCCGAGCCCACGAGACAGGCAGAAATCTCGTA
>CAJXRZ010000088.1 GCA_913060515.1 uncultured Pseudomonadota bacterium
TCTGCCTGTCTCGTGGGCTCGGAGATGTGTATAAGAGACAGCCCCGAGGTCGACCCCAACCTGAGCACCCGAGAGCGCTACGCACAGCACGCCTCAGACCCGGCCTGTGCCTCCTGCCACAACAAGATCGACCCCATCGGCTTTGGCTTTGAGCACTACGGTGGCCTGGGGGAGTGGCAAGACCAAGACGCCGGCAAGGCCATCGACGCCACCGGAGACCTGGACGGCATCGACTTTGACGGGGTCTCGGAGTTGTCTCGGTTGTTGCTGGATGATTCTCGCCTGAGCACCTGCTACACCCAGACCGCTCGGCGATGGGCCAGCGGTGCGCAAGCGTGTGGGGAAGAGGCCGGCTTGGTGGCTCTGGATGCGCCCCTGCTGCAGGTCACCCAGACCCCGGCCTTCCTGGTTCGCATCGGCCCCGAAAGCGAGGGCAGTACGCTGGCGGCTGGCAGCCGCTTGCCCCTGGATGAGCTGCCCGAAGACGACGGCAGCATCGGCATGGGCGGCGATGCCTTTGAGTGGACCTACAGCACCGACTGGACCACCGGCTACTGCGTGGATGCGGTGGTCACGAACACCAGCAGCGCAGACTGGACCTGGACCTTCCGGCAGGCCCAAGACGGCACCATCAGCTCCCTCTGGAACGCCGAGGTCGCCGAGGATGGCAGCGACTGGCTCTTCACAGGCAAGTGGGGGACCGAGACCTTGGCGCCGGGTGAGCAGGCGAGTTTCGGGCTGTGTGCGGATCGCTGAGTTCCAGAACCAAGCACCGCGCGACATCGCAGGAATTTCCCTCGCTTTCCCGACACGTCTTGGCATGGATTCCGAGAAGGGGTGGACGGGAGTCCCCTCCTAGTCTACATACATGTAGGTAGATACGGAGCCTGAGCGTGAGCGATACCCGAAACAAGATCCTGGATCTGGCAGAAGACATGACCCAACGGCTTGGGTTCAACGGCTTCAGCTACCTGGATCTGGCGGCGGAAATTGGCGTTAAAAACTCCAGTATCCACTACCACTTCAAGGCCAAGGCGGACCTGGCCTTGGCGCTTGTGCGTCGTATTCGGGCATCCCACCTCGCCTCACTCGATGCGTTCACGGATCGATACGAGGAGCCGGAGCTTCGGGTGGCCGCCATGGTCAACCACTTCAAGGGCTACATCGACAACCAGCAGATCTGCATGTGCGGAATGATGGCCGCCGAGTTCGCCTCGGTCAATGAAGCGGTCCGGGACGAACTGACCCTCTATTTCCGAGACCTTCGGGGCTGGCTGTCGATCCAACTCGCACAAATGGGCAGGGAGAACCCCGACAGAGCAGCCCTTCAGCTGCTCAGCACGCTGGAGGGATCGCTGCTCATCGCCCGACTCGAGAACGACCCGAGCATCGTCGACTCTTCGGTCCAGGCCATTCTGAATCCCTAGAGATCAGCACCTCGCCCAGTCATAGAGACCAGAAAAACGGAAGATCAAAGTCTTCTTTTGAGCACGAGCAATCCACCTACCTACATGTAGGTGCATTCATACACCAAACCCGGAAAATTCAATGCGCACCCCCCAAGATCACACCGCCGACGAAGCACACAGCTTCTCCGAACTCAAAGCCATCGAACAGGCACTTCAGCCCTACCTGGCGGCAGCCAAGAGCGGAGATGGAGAGTCCATTCGCCCTGCATTCTTCGAGAACGCCCACATCGTCGGCTCCATTGACGGCGCCTTCTACGACTTGGATCTGGACACCTTCATCGGGTCGGTCACAAGCGGTGGCCCCAATCCCAAGGTCGAGTACCACATCGCCTCGATTCAAGTCTCCGGGCCAGCGGCATCGGTGCGCGTCGAATTTGCGAACTGGGGTGAGCACCGCTTTACCGACTTCTTCGTCATGTACCGCCAAGACGGTGCGTGGAAGATCCGTAGCAAGGTCTACAACTCCCACTCCAGAAACTAGTTCTCAATCCAGACTCCGGGCCCTCCTCTCTACCCCAACGGAAGAGGTGGGCCTGACTTGGACTGCGTACTGAGCTGCTGGGCACGGGCCGCGAGCCAGGCCTGCTCCGCCGGATCGATGCTCAGCTCAATGGCCCGCTGATAGGCCTGGGCGGCTCTGGGATCCTCCAGCCGCCTCAGCAAGTCCGCCCGGGTGGCCCACGCCGCCTGAAAGTCCTCCAGGCCTGGAATGCCATCCAGCGAGCTCAGCCCCGCTTGGGGTCCGATGGCGTGCCCAATGGCCGCGGCCCGGCCTACCGCAGCGCCCAGGGTTGGCGCCAGTCGACACAGAGCTTCATAGAGCTGGGCGATGGCCAGCCAGTTGGTGGGTTGCCCGAAATAGCGGGCGCCATGCACCGACTGAATGGCGGCCTCGAGCTGGAATCGGCCCAGGGTGCCCATTGCGTGGGCGCGGGCCAACATGGCCTCGGCGATGGAGAGCGCTTTGGGGTTCCAGAGCGGGGGATCCTGCTCGGCCAGGGGGACAAACTCGCCGGTGGGGCCGAGTCTCGCCCCCTCCCTGGAGCCGATGAAGTGCACCAAGGCGCACAGACCGAAGACCTCGGGTTCTTGGGGGAGCAGCCGCACCAAGAGCCCGGAGAGCTCAGCGGCTTGGAGTTGGACCCTGGGGGTCTGATGCTCCGGGTCGGCAAAGGCGGCGGGGTCTACGGCGAGCAAGGCGTAGATCGCCTCCAGAACGGCCTCCAAGCGCTCGGGCAAGGCGGCCGCGGCAGGCACCTGAAAGGGAATGCGGGCATCGCGGATCTTGCCTTTGGCCCGCACCAGACGCTGGGCCATTGTGGCGGTGGACACGTGAAAGGCCCGAGCGATGGGGCCAGCTTCGAGGCCCAAGACAGTCTGGAGCATCAAGGGCGTGCGGATGCGGGAGTCGATGGCCGGGTGGGCACAGACGAAGAGCAGCTCCAAGCGGCGCTCAGGCAGGTGGGTCAGCTCTTGTTCTGGGGCGTCCCTGGCCACCTCGGCGTCCACCGCCTCCAACTCGGCGGGCTGCCAGCGCTGGGTGTGGCGCGCGGTATCGATGCTGTGGTTTCGCGCGACGCGGTAGAGCCAGCCGGCGGGATCCTGGGGCAAGCCTTGGCTCGGCCAGCGCTCCAGGGCGCGTTGGGTGGCGCACGCCAAGCTGTCCTCGGCTGCGACCAGGTCTCCCGACTTGGAGGCGAGCAGAGCCAGCAGGCGCCCATGGTGCGCTTGGACCACGGACGCCAGGGCCTCCTCCACCGGAGCAGAAGGACTCAGCTTCCACCCATCTGGGATGGGCGAATCTCGATGCTGCCCGTCTTGGCCGCTGGGCACTTCTCCGCCCAAGCCAGGGCGGCGTCCAGGTCGGGAACCTCGATGACGACGTATCCACCCAGGTTCTCTTTGGTGTCGGCGAAGGGGCCGTCTTGAACGCGCTTGGTGCCGCCGCGCAGACTCAGAGTGGTCGCGGTGTGTGTGGGCTGCAGCCAGTCGGTGTCCACGAACACGCCCGCCTGGTTGAGATCGGCGATGTACTTGCCGTAGGCCGCCTTGAGCTCTCCCCAGTCGGCGGGGGTGTACTCGGCAAAGTCCGCTTCGTTGCTGTACAAAAGAAGGGTGTAGCGCATGGGCTTCAGGCTCCAGTCAAGGTAGAATCGAGCAGCTCAAGGCCCCGCTCGTACGTGGGCGCAAGCATACCCTCAGCGAAGACACCGAAGAGGCGCTTGCCTGGGTTCTTGCCTGCATCGAGGGTCACGCGCCAGGTGACCTGGGTGCCGCCGTCCACAGCGCTGAGCTCGAACTCTTGGAAGGGATGGCCCATGCTGCCCAGATCGATGTCCATGGCGACGTACTGGCCGTCTTGGACCTTGGAGATGGTCTGGGTGCCGGTGCCGTCCTTGCCGTCAAAGGCAAAGCCCGAGCCCACACCGCGCTCGGGGCCGAAGAGCGTGATCTCCAGCTCGGGGTCGGCGTCTTTGTAGGGGTTGAAGCGCTGAAAGCCTGCGTTGCTGGAGAGCAGCGCGTAGACCTGGGCGGGAGGCGCGTCGACGACGGCCTGGCGCTCAATGACAGTCTCGGAGGGGAGGAGTGCGGCGGATCCTGCTGCAGTGAGCAGGACTCCGGCAGCCAGAAGGGGCAATCGGGGAGCCATGGTGGGCCTCGTTGTGCATGCGAGGCCAGGTTGATTCCTGCGTCCTCAACACCACGACGACCCAGGGCCGGCTCACTCGACATTGGGGGAGAGAAAAAATCGACAGCGCTTCTCTGCCCCTGACCGAATCAGTACTTCCGCTTGGTCTTGACCAACCCGTTCACGCCGCTCTTGGCCCCTCGGTACATGTCCCGCATCTGGTACATCAGGGTCTGTGGATCGGCGTCGGCCTCGATGCTGTCCAGCACCAACTTGCGGATGGCGCTGTCGCTGGAGCTCTCCAGGTCCTGCTCATGCAACCCAAAGAGCTTGAGGTACTTGAGCGCGGCCGGGCTTCCCTCACGGGCGCGCTGCACGATGATCTGTGTGCCCACGTTCAGGTCCTCGCCGATGAAGGCCTTGCCATGCTTGACCATGCGGGCGTTGTCCTCGGCGCTCAGGGTGTTGGACTTGGACTTGCCCTGCAGCTCGCGCACTTTCTTGGCGGTCTTGTTGAGCTTCATGCCCTTGAAGTGCTCGATGACCTTGTTGGCCTGGCCCTTGACCAGCTTGATCTGGGTGACCACACCCGCGAGCGCCTCGCCAAACACATTGGCGACGGGAATGACCCGGCAGATGTTGGCGGCGGCAGCCGTTCCGGCCAGAGCGGCGTCGACGGAGGCGTTGGTGAGCATCTGCAGGTCGGCGTTCTTCAGGCCGCGAAGCGCGTGGTTCACATCCAGCTCTCCACTGCTCTTTGCGGTGTCTCGAATCTTGCCGACCTTGCCCAGCCGGACGCTGGACTCGACGATGCGCTTGGTGGCTTGAACCACCTGGGTCAGCGAGGTCACGATGCCCAAGCCGGGCACAAAGTCCCCAGCCAGCGTGCCGGCGCCCTGATCCGCGAACTGGGCCCCGATGTTGACCCCCTGCTGGGCGGTGGACATCAGTCCACCGAAGGCGGAGATTGCGTGGTTGGCGACCTGACGCTCGGCGTTGACCCGCACAGCGGAGTCTGAGCTTCCACGGTCATTGAGCGCGTTGCCCAGCTTGATGAAGCTGTCGACCGTGCTCAAGGCGTTGGTCGCCGTCTTGGTGACCGCCGCCATCTCGCCCGCCCCACCAAAGTCAGCGGCCCACTCCGTGCTCGCGCTGCTGGCGCCGTTGATCTCGTCGGTGATCTTGAAGACCTGGGAGATGCCGGACTTGGTGGCGGAGGCTGCCCCCCCTCCAAGGGTGTTGGCGACCCCCAGAACCGTGTTCACGGTGCCCTTGCTGTCCTGGTAGTCCTCGCGCCCAATCTTCAGGCCACGGTACTCGGCATCCCAGTCGCTGCCGCCCTGCTTCTTGAGCTGCTTCTTGAGCTTGCCGTTGCGCTTCTTGCGCTTCTTGTCGGAGGAGGCTCCGGCGCGGGCGTAGTAGGCCAGCTTGTCCAGGTTGCCGTCACCGTCGGAGAACTCCTCTTTGAGCTGGTCATTGCGGCGGTCAACGTTCTGCTTGCGCAGGGCCTTGCTCTGCTTCTTGTCCTTCTCCTTCTGGCCCTCGGCGCTCAGGGTCTTGCGGGACCGGTAGTAGTCGCCATCACCGCCCAGCTCCTTCTTGAGCTTGGCGTTCCGCATCTTGCGCTTGCGCTCGCGCTCGGCCAGAACGGCGCCCTCGGAGTCCTTGGACTCCTGCTTGTTGTGCAGGTAGAGCTTGTCGGCCTTCTGCTGGGAGTGCTTGCCCTCGAAGACCTGCTGGTTGTACATCGCCTTCAGGTCTTGGTTTTGGGCCTTGCGCATGCGCTTGGCGCCCTTCTTCTTGGCGTGGGCCACGCCCTTGGCCTTGCCAGCGTCGCCGTCTATGTAGGTGCGCTGCTTGACGTACTGGTCGTAGGCCCAGGCCTTCTGCCCCTTCTTGTCGCTGCCCATGCCCTTGGACTCGGCCTTCAGCCGGCCCTTCAGCTCCTTGTTGCCGTCTTTGCGCACCTGGTTGGCATCGCGCTTCTGGCCGTACATCTCGTTGAAGGCATCTCGCTTGGCCTTCTTCTTCTTCCGCTTCTTACCGAACT
This sequence comes from uncultured Pseudomonadota bacterium, assembly GCA_913060515.1. Taxonomy (GTDB): domain Bacteria; phylum Myxococcota_A; class UBA796; order UBA796; family CAJQPC01; genus CAJQPC01. The sequence goes on from CAJXRZ010000088.1 coordinate 6,149, forward strand.
CGAAGAGCCCCGCCTTCCCAGCCAGCTCCGGGTTCTCCGCGTAAGCCTGCTCCTTGGCCTGCTCGTTCATGTTCTGCCGTGCCCATCCCCGATAGACCGCGCCCACCCCAAGCTTTCCGCCGCGTCGATCCAAGGCCTTGTCCCCGAACTGACGAGAATACTCCGCCTCACGGTTCTTGCGGTTGTCGTGACGACGGGCCTTGGTCGCCCGCTCGTTCTCGGTGTAGCTGTCCGAGGTCGAGGCTTCCTCCGCCAGAGAAGACTGGGCCTGCTCAATGGCACCCATGTAGAGCTGCCCCTCCTCGGCCGTGGCCTGCTCCGAGGCCTGGTTCTCAATGGCCCCCAGGTTCATCAGGCCGCCGGAGAACAGGTTGCCCATCCCTTGCGCATCCTGTTGCCCACCAAAGCCGCTCACCGCGCCGGACAGCCCACCACCAATCAAGGGATCCTGGAGGTGGTCCTCCCCCCCTTGAACCAGCTCGTCGTCGTTGTCTTGGCGTCGGTGGGTCGCGAGCTGGATTCCGTCGGGCATGGCTCTCCTTCAGCGAGGCCAAGGGGGCCCCTGCTGAGGAAAACGCCAATCACCCTCCGATAGGGCAAGAACGATCTCGTTTTTTCAGTACTGCCCTGTCGCTACGGCCAGATCCAAGGCGGCCATGTCACGGGACATGCGCTCGCTGAGCAGACCGATCCGCGCCTGATCCAACTGAAGCTGCGCATCGCTGACCTCGAGCCAGGTCACGCTGCCAGCCTGGAAGCCGGTCTCACTCAGGCGAAGGTTCTCGGTGGCCAGCGAGAGCTCCAGCTCTACTGCTGCAAAGGCCTCCTCGGCCCGCTCGTAGCGCTGCCAAGCCAATTGAATCTCATCCTGGGCGTCCAGCCGTGCCTTCTGGCTGGCGTAGTCGGCCATGCGGACCTGAGAGGCGTACTGGCGGTTGGTCTGGAGGCGGTAGCCACCGTCCCACAAGGTCCAGTTGGCGCTGACGGAGAACATCCAGAAGGTGCGCTGACCCTGAAAGCCCTCGTTCTCGGTCCAGCTGTAGGTGAAGCGGCTGTCGACGGTAGGAAGCCAACCGAGCTGGTCGGCACGCTTCTGGTAGTTGGCGACCTCGACCCGCTGGCCCGCTGCCATGACATCGGGACGGCTGTCCACGTAGGACATGGCCTGGTCCAGGGTCTGAACGGGTGCGCTCATGCCATCTGGCATCTGCACCTGCACCTTGGGGTCCAAGCCGGTCAAGCGGGCGAAGGCCTGCTCCGCGCTCAGGATCTGGGAGTCGGTGTCCAGGAGCATGCGCTCTGCGCGGGCCAAGGCCAGCTCAGCCTGCAAGCCGACGATGGAGGGCACGGAGCCGGCATCTACCTGACGGCGGGCGACAGCCAAGTGGTCCCGGGCGTTGGCCACGGAGTCCGCGGCGATGCGCTGGGATTCCCGGGCGACCACCAAGGCGTAGTAGGACTGGGTCACAGCAGCGCGGATCTGCATGCGGGCGCGGTCCGCGTCGGAGCGGGTAGCATCGCGGTTCTGGTAGGAGCCGCGCAAGCCGGCCACAGCCACCGGGTTGAAGAGGGGCTGGATCACGCTGATGTTGGCATCGAAGTAGCTGAGCTGCTGGATCAGGATGGGCTCGACTTCGTCGGCGTTGGCCAGGGCCTCCTCCTCCGCCAGCTCAACTTCGTCAAAGACAGCATCGATGATGGCCTGCTCGGCTGGATCCTGGTGGGTGGCCAGGAAGATGGGCTCCAGGGTGGAGGGCCGGAAGATCAGGCCGTCCATGTCGAAGTCCAGGGGGATCTCCTTCTGGTTCCGCGTCCAGTTGCCACCGGCAATCACGCGCGGCGTCAGGGTTCCCCAAGCCATCGGGACCATGGTCTCGGCTTGGAAGACCTGCTCGTCCAGGATCTTCAGGTCCAGGTTGTTCTCTTCCGCGGCGGAGATGGCCTGGTTGAGGGTGACCAGATCTTGGGCCTGTGCAGGACTGCCCCACACGGCGGCAGCCAGCGGCAGAATCAACCAAGGGACAAGCTTCGCCGGCGAGGGCACCACGCGGGTGGGCACCTCGTCGACCTCCTCCTTGGGAGCCCGCTTGAAGAGGCGGCCAAAGAGACCGGACATGTCATCGGAAATAGAGACCATCGTGGGCACCATGATCAGGGTCAGAAGGGTCGCGACGGCCAAGCCGAAGCTCACGGCGATGGCCATTGGACCCCAGAACTCCGCGCTCTCACCACCGGTGATGATGCGCAGGTTGGCAAAGTCCGCCGAGACACCGGTCGCCATGGGCAGCAGCCCCAGGATGGTGGTGATGGCGGTCAGAATCACCGGACGGAAACGCACCAGACCAGCGCGCACCAGGGCCGCCTTGATCTCCATGCCTTCGTCCACGCACTGCTGCACGTAGTCCAAGAGCACGATGGCGTTGTTCACCACAACCCCAGCCAGGGAGATGACGCCCACGCCGGTCATCATGATGCCGAAGGGGGTGCCGGTGAGCAGCAGACCCCACAGCACACCGATCAAGGAGAGCAGCACGCTGACCATGATGATGATGGGCCGGGAGATGGAGTTGAACTGGGTGACCAGGACCAGGAAGATCATCAGGATGGCGGAGCCGAAGGCCTTCATCAGGAACTCGGCAGCCTCTTGCTCCTCCTCGTTGGATCCACCCAAGCTCAGGCGCACGCCGTCGGGGGTCTCGTACTCCGCGACGAACTGGGCGACCGCGGCCTGGGCCAAGTCCACACGCATGCCCTCGACTTCGCCGGTGATGGTCACCAGCTTCTCGCGGTCCAGGTGCTTGATGGAGCCGGAGCCACCGCGGGTCTCAAACCCTGCCAGCACCGAGAGCGGCACCATCACGTTGTCCTTGCCGGGAACGCGCAGGTCCAAGATGGACTGGATGTCCTGCTTGTAGGCATCGTCCATCTCCACGATGATGTCGTACTCATCATCGCCCTCGCGCAGGGTGGTGGCCTTGGCCCCGGCCACTGCGGTTCGCACGGTGTTGGCCACCATCACGGTGTTCGTGCCCACCTTCTTGGCCGCGGCACGATCGACGGTCAGGCGCAGCTCCGGACGGCCCACCTTGTAGTCGTCGTTCATGTCCACGATGGTCCAGGTGCTGCGCTCATCCGCGTCCGGTGGCGAGCTCAGCTTGGCCAGCTCGCGCTGGAAGTCGGCGGAGACCTGTCCGAGCTGGTGGAAGTCCTCGCCGCGGATCTGCACCTCGATGGGCTTTCCAACCGGAGGACCGGTCTCCTCCTTGTCCACCACCACCTTGGCGCCGGTGGCTTGGGAAGAGACGTTGCGGATGCGGTTGATGGCGTCGGCGCTCAGGCCCGCGCGAATGGGCTCGCCCTCGCGGGCCTTGGACAGAGTGGGCTTGAAGTCAATGGTCAGACGGGCTGCGTGGGGAACGGAGCTTCCGCCGGAGAAACCAGCGCCACCGCTCACACCGACCTCGGTCACGAAGGTGTCGACATCGGGCTCTTCGAGCAGAATCTGCTCAACGCGCCGGGCGACCTCGTCCGTCTTCTCAATCTTCGTTCCATCCGGCATCGTGATCTGCACGAAGGCCCGGGCTGGATCGGTCGCTGGGAAGAACTCGGTGCCGTGGTTGAACATCCCGTAGATGACGAAGGTCGCCACCAGGGAGCCCATGCCCACACCAAAGAAGCTCAGGTAGCGGTGGTCGATGCTCCAGACCAAGATGCGCTTGTAGATGCGCATCACGGCGCCGTAGACACCAGAATCAGGGATCTGCTCTTCCGAGGGCACCGAGCCCTCGGGCAGGGGCATGGCCTTCATCAAGCGGCTGGTGGCCGTGGGGATGATGAACAGAGCGACAAAGAGGGAGCTGGTCAACACGATGATCAGGGTCTTGGGCAGGTAGCCCATGAACTGACCCATGATGCCGCCCCAGAAGAGCATGGGGGCAAAGGCCAGGACCGTGGTCAGGGTGGAGGTGGCCACTGGAACAGCGACCTCGCTCACGCCCTTGACCGAGGCCTTGGTCAGGTCCATGCCGCCTTCGACATGCCTGTAGATGTTCTCGACGATGACGATGGCGTTGTCGACCAACATGCCGAGGGCCAAGATCAGCGCGAAGAGCACGACCATGTTCAGGGTGATGCCCAGCATCTGGAGCACCACGAAGCTGACCAGCATGGACAGGGGAATGGCCAAGCCCACGAACAGGCTGTTTCGGAAGCCCATGAAGAACACGAGCACCAAGACGACCAGGATGAGCCCGGAGATGATGTTGTTCTCCAGCTCGGAGACCATCGCTTCGATCTCGCGACTCTGGTCCGCGATGAAGGCGTACTCCACGCCCTCAGGCCAAGTCTCGGACTGGGCCTCCACAGTGGCCATCGTGCCCTTGGCGATGTCGACGATGTTCTCGCCCACGCGCTTTTGAACGGAGAGGGAGATGCTGGGGGTGCCGTTCATGCGGCTGTAGGTGGCCCGGTCGGCATAGCCATCGACCACGCGGCCAATGTCGCGCACAAAGACGGTCTGGCCGCCCACGTTCTTGACGGGCACGTTCTGGATGTCGTCGGCGGAGGCGAACTCGCCGGGCACGCGCAGCAGGTAGTCGGCCTCTTGGGCGTCGACGTTGCCGCCGGGGATGTTGACGTTCTCGCTCGAGAGCGCGCCCATGACCTCGCCGAAGGACACATCGTAGAGACGCATGCGGTCGGGGTTGAGCTGGACGCTGATCTCACGGGTCAGGCCGCCAGCGACCTTGACCTCTAGGACACCCTCTACGTTGGACTCGATCTCGTCTTTGAGATCCTCCGCCAGATCCTTGAGCTTCTCCTCATCCATGGTCGACCCGTCGGGCTCGATACCCGTCATGGTGACGATCAGGATGGGGATGTCGGAGAAGGAGATCTCCGAGACGATGGGATCCTCGGCGTCCTCGGGCAGATCGGAGTCTGCCGCGTCCACCTTTTCACGGACCTTGGGCAGGGCCTCATCGATGTCCACGTCGGGACTGAACTCCAACATGATGGAGCTCGCGCCCTCGAAAGACGTAGACGACATTTTGTCTACGTCTTTGACTTCCTTCAGCTTTCTCTCCATCGGCACCGTGACGAGCGTCTCGATGTCCTCTGGTGAAACGCCTGGATAAACCGTCGTGACGATCACCACAGGGATGGTGATGTCCGGCGCTGCCTCGCGAGGCAAGCTGGTGTACGCGGAGAAACCCAGGATCAGGATGGCGAGCACCCCAACCACGACGGTGGTGGCATGGTCCACCAGCCATTTGGCCCAATTCATCTTGGTCTATCCTCAGTACTGGACGCGGCCATTGGTGCAGCATTCGCCGCTCCGGACCACAAGCAGGGTGTCGCCTTCGGCCAAATCTCGGCCACCTTCACTCACCACGCGGTCCCCAGCAGACAGGCCGCTGGAAATCACAGCCTGGTTGCGCGCGAACAAGGCCACTTCGACCTCCTTCCACACGGCCACGCCGTCCTCTTCGACGAACACGCCCGTGCCGTCCAGTCGGGTGATGAGCCAGTCCTGAGGCAGGGTGATGGCGCTGCTCGAGAGCTCGCGCTCAAAGTTCACGCGGCCCAACATGCCCGGCAGCAAGACGCCGTCTGGGTTGGGCACGTCCACCTCGACCTTGAAGGTGCGGGTCATGGGATCCGCCGCGGCCGAGATGTGGGAGATGGTGCCGGTGTAGCTGCCGGGCACGCTCTGGCCGCGGAAGCGAACCACTTGGCCCGGAACGATCTGGGTGATGTCGCGGTCGGAGACCGAGAGCTCCAAGGTCACCCGGTCGGTCTGCACGACCCGAACAACGGGGGTGCCTGGTCCAGCGACCTCGCCCTCTTCGACGAAGACTTCGACGACCTGGCCGCTGAAGGGGGCCTTGACCACCGAGCGGCTCAGCTGCAGCCGCGCCATGCTGGCGTTGGCCCGGGCCACCTTGGCCTGGGTCTCCACGTTCAGCGCCTGCTGCTTGGAGACGGCGTCTCCGAGCTTCTGGATGCGCTCCCACTCCGCTTCAGCCTGAGCAGCCTGGGCATCGGCGATCTCCAGCTGGTAGCGTCGCGTGGCGCTGTCGATGCGGGCCAGGGTCTTGCCCCGACTGACGCGGTCACCGACGTTGATGTCGACGCTCTCGACGAAACCGCCGGCAGGGACGGCGAGCATGGCATCGGAGCGGGCAGCCACCGTCGCAGGCAGCTCCACGGCCAGCTCTGCTGCGCTGTCTTTGAGGACCGCGACCTCAACCCGGGTACCGGGTGCCTCGGGCAGCTCGCTTGCGCCCACGGAGGCGCTGGCCTCGGGGGCGGACTCAGAGCCACAGCCTGCGAGGGCGAGCAGTGGGACAGCGAGCCAAAGGAATCTGGTTTTCACGGGGTCACTCCGTTCTCAAAAACACTGAGCAAGGTCTGGACCGAGAGGTCCGTCAAGGGCGGGCCGCCGCAGAGCGCGGCCATGAAGCGGAAGTTGAGTAAGCCCTGGAATGCCAGCGCCAACTCCAAAGGATCCTGCGGGCGGAAAACGCCACATTGAATCCCGTCTACAAAGAACATCGTCAGGCTCTTGGCCTGGGCCACCATGAAGACGTTCAGGTCCAGGTGCGGGGCCCCGGTGGGGTCCATCGCATAGCGGCCGATCAGCCGAGCAAAGTCGGGGTCTTCGTTGATTCTCTCGAAGCGAAGGCGGCTCAAGGCCTCCAAGCGCTCCATGTGCGGAATCTCCCCACCCAGGATCTCATCAAAGGCTTGGGTCTCCGCCGAGACACGCTCGGTGATCAGCGCCTCAAACAAGCCAGCTTTGGAGCCGAAGTAGTAGTACAGGGTCGGCTTGGTAACGCCTGCGCCCTCTACAATCTCGCGCACGGACGTCTGCGCAAAACCCTGATGGGCAAAAAGTTTGGTGGCCTGGATCAGGATTTCTTCGCGTGCACCCATGGGGTCCTGCGCTGGTGAGATACTTACCGGTCGGTATGGATACCGCTCGGTAGGGCTACCGGCCGGTAACCCTGCACTTGTCGACCGGCTACGCGCTTCCGTTAGGAAAGTTGCGTGAAGTGGATGTTGCACATTCCGGGTCAGCGCGCCCGCGAGCTCTCTCCGGGTGAACACCCTCCGGAAAACGCTTGGCTGCGCCCCGATACCGCTGGCCCAGGCCTGCTCGGCGTGCTGCTTGCCCACCCAGAGCTGACCCGAATTCACCTGCGGGATCCCGATCCCGAGCTGCTGCCTTTGCTGCACGCCACGGCGATCCGCGCCTTGCGCATCGACGGCCAACTGCCAGCGGAAGCCATGGCTCAGCTGCGCCTGCCGAGCACTTTGGAGGAGCTGATCCTGCGGGACCAAGCTCTGCGCACTCTGGAGCCCTTGGTCGGCACCCAGCTGCGACGATTGGTCCTATCGGGCACGCCGATCTCCCACACGGCTCTGGCACCTTTGGCCAAGCTGCCGCTGGAACATTTGGACCTGTCTCGAACCCCCCTGATCGACTTTCACGCCCTGAGGGCTGCCCTTCAGGTTCGCTCCGCCCACGACATGGCGGCTCGCATGGCCCTCTCCGAGGCCTGGGAGGACGTGATTGAGTTCAAGTTCGAGGAAGGATTCGGAGAGTTCTGGGTGGACCAAGAAGGGCCGGCCAGCGACGAGGCCGCCATTCCTTTGCCGGATGCAGAGCAACCCCTTCCCGGGAGCCGACCTGACTGGGCCCGCTGGCAGGTTCTGCGAAGCAGCGCCGATGTCTTTGGTTTGGACCTGGGGGCCTTGGTGGGTCCCATGCCGGGTCTGATGGCTCTGGCCGGGCTGCCCCTCAAGAGCCTGGACCTTTCAGACACCCCGGTGGCCGATCTGTCCTTTGTGGCTGGGATGAGCGGCTTGAAGACTCTTGGACTTGGCCAGACTGGGGTGGTGGAGCTGGGCCCAGTGAAGGACCTCCAGGCGCTGCAAGCTTTGGACTTGAGCGCCGCTCCGGTGGCCTCGCTGGTGGACATTGGGTCGCTGAGCAGTCTGAAAGCGCTGCGCCTCTCCGAGCAACACCTGGACTTGGCCCAAGCACAAGCCTTGCTCCAATGCACCGAGCTCTCCGCCCTGGCGCTGCACAACGCCACCTTCTCCGAGGGTGCCTTGGGCGTATTGGGTCGCCTGCCTGCGCTGCGACAGCTCAGTCTGCACGGCGGGGATTTGATCGATGCGGACCTGGCCGGGCTGGCTCAGGCCAAGGGACTTGAAGACTTGGATCTGACCCGCTGCTCCTTGGCGGACCAAGCACCGGCGCTGGCCAAGCTCACCCAGCTCAAGCGTCTGTCCCTGCGCAAGTCCAGCTTGAATGATGGGCAGCTGGTGTACTTGGAGGGGCTCAAGGACCTGGAGCACTTGGCCCTGAGTTTCTGTAGGGCGACCAAGGCGCCTGCGAAGGCACTGGCGGGGACGCTGGCCGGGGTCGAGGTCATCTTGGCGTTTAGGGAGTAGCTCAGGTCAATCCGGGCACAACGGCACTTTGCTCTGGCGAGTTCGTCGGGACTCTGCTAGCCTGAACAGGTGAGAGAGACAGAACGGAGGGCTCATGAACATCATTTTGGCAGCCGCGCTCGCCCAGGCAGCGCCCCAACACCACCGAGAACTGATCAACCATCAAACGGTGGTCATGAGTCCAAACCAGCAGCCCACCTGCACTGGGGGGTGAGCCGATATCCAAGGTTGTTACTGATCCTTGGGTGATTTATCACATGGGAGGACTGACCAGCTTCCCACGCTCGGACAGCCGAGAGATGGCGCTCCTTCTCCGTAACGGAGACTTCCTCTTGGGCTGCGAGGACGAGTTTCCAGCCTTGGGAATCGTCGCTCGAAATGGCGCGATAGCCACCGACCCAAGCAACATCGCCGTGAACGACGCACCTCATGTCATCATGCTGGCGACCTACGATGAAGCGCTGTCGTGGAAGAGCCAACTGGAGAGCCGCTACAGCGTCGACCCCGACTGGTGGGGCACGGTCGACAACAGCGCAACAGATGCCGAGGGCTACTTCATCGCATGGTCCGAAGAAGACGAGAAGCTCCTGATCGTCGGTGGCAGCCGCCAGGGCTTGAAGATGGGGGTGATGGACTTTGTGAAGAGCTTGGAGAGCGTCCACTTCGCCGGCGGAGGAGTGTTTGAGCCGGCCGAGGCGCTGGTCACCGGCGACACCTGCACGAGCTACGGAAGCGCAGGCTGCAGCGCAGGGGGCACGGATGCGGCCTGTTTTGACACCTTTACCAGCGCCTGGACCACCGTTGACGAGGTGAAGTGGTGCCCCCAGTCTGTGGTCAACCACCCCGAGATTAGCCCTCGCACGGGGAACCCGGCCGCGACCGCCGTGGACGGATCGGGAAGAACCTTTCTCGGGGGCTTCTTTAAACGCAGCGACAACGCGGTCTGCTACACCGGTGGCGTCCCGAACGGGAGCTGTTGCGCCAGCGCGGACAACTGGATGGACACGGTGGTCTTGGCGTGTGACCGCGACGACGGGGACTGTTGGGACCAGCTAGTGCGCTTGGACGGTCTTGTGGCGGGCAACTACACCCACGCCCTGGATGAGTCCAATCCTGCCATGAGCCGGCAGACTCTGCCCAGAGAGTGCCAAGGGTCTACCTCATCCACCACGCCAACCGTCCAAGACCTGTACAACAAGCTCGAGTCCTACCTGGCGGACCGGGAGGTACAGCTGGTTCCGACGGTGTATGGCCTGGAGACCCGCACTGGGGATGAACCGGTGATGGGAGAGGAACTGGGCGCTGTCTCAGATATAGGCGCCAACGGGAACCCCTTCTTGATGGAGGGCTTGTCGGTGGTTCGCAAGGAGATGGAGATCTGTGATGTGGGGGGGAGCTTGTATCTGACGCCGGTGCCCGAAGAGGGAGCGGATGAGTACTGGTGGTCCACTCTTGGCGGCGATCCCTGCGATTATCTTACGACTATTGGCCAGCCGCTCAACCCTAGTTCCGCGGCACCAACCCACGCACTGCCGCTCACTATCGTCCAACAGTCGGGTAGCGCGATAGGCTCCAAGAAACTCCGGACAGACCTCCTACAAGATTTTTCTCTTCAAAGCATCACCATTACATTGGGTAGCACCACCGACGGTTGGGAGAATTTGACGGTAGCAGGCACCGATGTCTACGCTCCAATTCACACCATCTCCGAACAGAACCAATTCGCCGCCTTCCGAGTCCCACTCTCCCCAGAGACCTCCGAACGCCTCTACCTGGTCAGCTTCGACGTCTACGAAGACAATTCCAACTTCAAGACCAATTCATCTGGGGGAACAGAAAGCATCAACCTTGGCGTGCGTTACGAGGTCCACTCCTCAGCCGGCAGCGGCTATCCCCGCGACTTGGAGGCCGCGGACTACAACATCGGCGCCACCAACAACACCAACCGCTACCCGAACCAAAACAGCGACGGGTCCATCCGCCAGACCCTGGTGATCCGCGCACCACAGCACAATAGCACTGTTGTCTACGAAGCCTGGGTAGAGTTCCAAGCGAACTCTCACGCTGGAGACACTGGCTCCGGCCCCAGCATCTGGATCGCCAACTTCGAAGTCGTAGAGCTGGACGGCTTGATGTTCAACCTGGACCCCACAACCGTCACCCTACACGACACGACAGCTTCAAGCTATTCAACAGATTGTTACGCCGTGACATCTGACCTAAGCACCTCGGGCGTCCACCCAGTCTCCGACTATCAGACGGGCAGCCTAGACGCTGCCTCAGCGTCGATCGAGATCACCCCAAGCGCTAGCGGCTGTACGGCCACCTTGGCTGCTGGGGACTCCGTGTATCTAAGCTACACCTCCAAGACGGCCGCGGGTTTGTTCCCCCTCAGCGAGGAACTGCAGGCCTTCTACCCCACCACACCAAACCCCTACGATGCAGACTATTGGGACCAGAGCAACGACTCCAGTACGCCTGGTGGTCAGCTCGCGTCATACACCGGCGGCTCCGACTACGTCATGCTCTCTGACTTGGGCGGTGAATCCCGCGGGATCGGTCGAGGCGTTGCCTTCCATGGAACCTCGGGAAGTGACCTGCTTAGCAGCTACGTCTGTCGAGTGGAATATGAGATGTGCTCAGAGTACCTCCCCAGCTCAGGATCCAGCAGCTGCGGAACCGCAATCGAAGACTGCTCAGATATGTTTCTCGCGCCGACCAGCGGATTTGGCCCGTGCGACTGCTCCTCCAACAGCAGAGCTTCTCAGGGCCCAGAACTCCCACAAGTCACCGAGCTTATAGTCGCCGCTGACATGTATACACCCTGGCACAACGGCGGACGAGAACTCTACCAAATCCCCTACGGCGGCTACGAGGGAGCCAGCTACACCGCTCGCGACAGACTCTCCCAATACACCACTATGCTGAGTTGGTGGCACTACGCCGCCTACAAGAACGGAGCAAGCATTGTCGGACACGAGTCCCTGTACGGCATCGCCCAAGATCTCACCGACGCCGGATTTCCAGTCATTGGCGGGCCCGGAGTAGACCCCGAAAACACTCGGGAGTGGGCCGCTTTGGCAGCTGGCCGAAGCGCGGCTCTGAGTGAGACCAACGTCGACGGGCTAGCAGCGTATATCTGGCTTGCAAAGAACCAACAACCTGCTGTTCAAGAGACCATGACGCACTTCGCCCAGTACGCTTGGCAGCCTGAGTGGGCCCTGATCCGTAACTGGGAACTCAGCGAGCTGGCCACCGCCCCAGGCGGAGACGACACAGCCACTTGGAGCGCCACAGGAGGCACACTGGGCAACAGCCCCCAGGCTTGGCCGCTGCAAGGTCAACGCCTAAACTTCTCAAGTACCATCTCGTGGTCCGGGGCACCTACTCCTCTGGAAGACGAAACAGGCTGGCTAGAAAACGACGGAGACCAAACGACTTGGGCCAGCACAATGCTCCGGTTCTACTCCAAGTTTCCCTTGACCAGCTGCGATGTCTCGGCATCAATGCTCTACGCCACCGCAGGGTCTTCTACAACTACCCTAGTCACCGGAACACAAACCACGTCTGTCACTGGAAGCAACAAAGACCGTGACGATGTCTGGTCATTCAAGTTCGGCATTCCCTTCCCAACACCCGATACTGCAACTCCGCTGCTTACAGTCAGCGACTGTGGCTGTGTTACCGACGAAGACGATGTTCAGCAGTGCCCCTACATAGACAGCATCTCCCTGTATCAAGGGACCCCAAGCATCGACTTCCCAGTCAGCTCCGTCCCCAGAGCCGCCTCAGACTGGAGCGACGTAGCGAGCAAGGTCTGCAGAGACGCAACAGGCGGCTGCATGAATGAACACACCTTCCCGAGCCACTGACATGCAGTTTATTCTCTTCTTGATGGCCTGCGAGCAGTCTCTCGAAGTGGAGGGGCTGTGGCGCTCGGAGGCTGGAGACAGCTACCTGATCCAGCCCCCCGAGTGTCAGATCAACGGCACCCCCCGCTTCTGCGCCCTGCGTCCTGGCACCACCTCAGACACCGTGGTCCTGACCCTGCCCCAAGCAGGCCGAGACTTTGAATACGAGCTGCGGTTGGCCCAGGACCGCAAGTCCTTCTCCTTCCCGGACGATCAACGCTTCGACAGGGTGACCGAATGAGTCTGCTTCTCCTCTCCCTGCTCGCCTGCCGCAACGGCGACTCGGACACCCCCGACCCCACAGACACAGGCTGCACAGCGTTCGTCACCGCCTACCTCGACCAGGACGGCGACAGTTACGGCACCGAGCCCGCCATAGAGATCTGCGAGGGCACCTCTGATTACGTCCCCAACCCCGGCGACTGCGACGACACCGACCCCACCATCTTCCCCGGCGCCACCGACTTGCCCCTGGACGGCATCGACCAAGACTGCGACGGCGCCGACAACCGTGATGGTGACGGCGACGGCGACGGCATCGACACAGACTGTGACGACAGCGACCCGGACCGCTCCACTCTACTTTTTGAGCTCTGTGACACCGGCGTGGACGAGGACTGCGACGGAATCGTTGACGAGGACTGCCAGTACTTTGGCGGGGTCGCCAGCGGGGTCGCAGACCGCCGCATCGAGGGCATCTGGGTGGACGACTGGCAGAACAAGAGCCGCGCAGGCAAGGGCGTGTTCGGGCTACCGGATATCAGTGGAGATGGGGTGCCGGACATCGCCGTAGTAGGGGACACCTACGATGAGCGCTTTGTGCACATCTTCTCGGGCCAGGAGGTGTTGGATGAGGCGGTCGTTGACTTTGACAACGCCCTGTTTGCTCTCGACCAAGCAGGGACCGAGTACATCCGGGGGGAAGTCGCTGGGATGTTCAGCTTCTCTACCGATGCAACGGACTATCTCATCGTCCAAGAAAGCCGATGTTACCTAATTCCACTCAACGGCACTGAAACGGCTTTTAGTCTGGACCTAGGCATTCAAGGAGCTGCAGAGGGTTCCTGCCATCGAACTCTTCTTCAAGACGTGTTTCCTACCCACATTTACTACAGTGCAACGTTAGATTTTTACAACTTTCCAATGGAAACCAACCCCGTCCAAAGAACCTCCATCGACCTCGACGGCACCATTCCAGCTTGGTCCGCTACCGACGACTGGAACGGCGACGGCGTCAACGAGATCTTTGTGGGCAGCTACGTCCTCGACGAGCCATACACGGCGCCACAGATTCTTTGGCACGGCGAGGGTCCTTTCGACCTCGACACCGACTATTCATCGGATGTGATGAGCCAAGCACACACCACTGAACCGGGGCAAGACTGGGACTTTCGTAAGGCCTACAATCGACCAGATCTGTCTGAGGATTTAGACGGCGATGGCTACCCAGATCTGCTGATTGAGATGCGAGCGCCCGGCAGCCAGCACGATCTGCTAATCTGGAGTAATACGAATTCCATTGGGCTGACCGACCCAGACATCCACGTCGTAAACCACAACGACAACTTCAGCCACTCCAGCAAAGGCACCTTCCACTTCGGCGACATCAACTGCGATGGGATCCCGGATCTCGTACAGACTTTCATCAAGCAGAACGACTTCTCCGGCCTTGCACTGGCGCTGGGCCCTTTGGACACCGGAACCATTGAGATTCAGAGCCAGCCCGACGGTCTGCTGGCACAAGCGGGATTTGAGACCACGAACGAGTTCGCCGAACACGCCACCTTCCTCCCCGACCTCAACAGGGATGGCTGCCAAGAGCTCTTGGTCGGTGATCCCAGCTACAAGACCGACCCCGAGCACTACGGCCCCGGCGCCGCCCACCTCTTCCTAGGCGCACCCGGCGGCTTGTAGGCCCTTGAGCTATTCTGGTCCTGTGCTCACTCTCCTCGCTTTCTCCCTCCTCGCCTGCCGCAACGGCGGCGACTCGGACACCCCCGACCCGGTAGACACCGGGTGCGTCGACTCTATCAGCGCCTACCTTGACCAAGACAACGACAGCTACGGCACCGACCCCGCTATCGAGATCTGCGAGGGCACCCCTGGTTACGTCCCCAACCCCGGCGACTGCGACGACACCGACCCCAGCATCTACCCAGGCGCCACAGACCTGCCCCTGGACAACATCGACCAAGACTGCGACGGCGCCGACAATCGTGATGGAGATGGAGACGGCGACCCCATCGACACAGACTGTGACGACAACGATCCCGCTCGCTCCACCCTACTCTTCGAGCTCTGCGACACCGGCGTGGACGAAGACTGCGACGGCATTGTAGACGAGGACTGCCAGTACTTTGGCGGCGTGGCCAGCGGGGTCGCAGACCGCCGCATCGAGGGCATCTGGGTGGACGACTGGCAGAACAACAGCCGCGCGGGAAAGGGTGTGTTTGGGCTGCCAGACATCAGCGGGGATGGGGTGCCGGACATCGCGGTGGCTGGGGACACCTATGATGAGCGCTTTGTACACATCTTTTCGGGGCAGGATGTTCTGGACAATGAGGTCCTGGACTTTGATGATGCGCTGTTTTCTATCAATCAGGCCGGAGAGAAGTACCTAACCGATGAAGTGACGGGCCTGTTCGCATACTCAACAACTGGCGAACAGTTCCTTGTTATCCAAGAAGATCAAGATCGCTGCCATCTCATTCCGCTGGACAGCGCCTCGTCAAGCCTGTCATTGGATGATGGTAGAACTGGAGGTGCGGACGGTTCGTGTCATCGAACCCTGTTGGATGATACATATCCGACCCATATCCACTACGGGTGGACAATCTCTTTCTACAATTTCCCTACAGAAACCAACCCCGTCCAACAGACCTCCATCGATCTCGACGGCACCATTCCAGCTTGGTCCGCCACCGACGACTGGAACGGCGACGGAGTCAACGAGATCTTCGTTGGGAGCTACGATCGCGAGACCGAGGGATGGCCACAGAAGTTTTGGCATGGAGAGGGCCCATTCGAACTCGACACCGACTATCCATCGGATGTCCTGACGCTCATCGGCAGCACAGAGCCAGGCCAGGAGGATCTCCGATTCAACGACGGCGTCAACCGACCGGAACTCTCCGAAGACCTGAACAATGACGGACTGCCCGAGCTGTTCATGGAGACCGTCAACGACGACGATCAACGTGACCTTCGCGTCTGGACGGACACCACCCAGATCGACCTCACAGCTCCGGACCTAAAGGTCGTGAACCTCGACGATAGTTTTAAGGCCTCCAACCTTGGAACCTTCCACTTCGGTGACATCAACTGCGACGGTGAAACCGACTTGGTGCAACAGTACGGAGACCCAGAGGCTGGCCAATCCGTTGTGGCGCTCGCTCTCGGCCCCCTGGGAACAGGAACTCTAGAGATCCAGTCTGACCCCGATGGCTTTCTGTCGGCACCCGAAAGGGACTACCCCTACTCCTACGGCTACAGCACGGCCTTCTTGGACGACATGAACGGCGACGGCTGCAAGGAGCTCCTCGTCGGCGACCCCTATTACAAAACCGATCCGGAGCGCTTCGGCCCCGGCGCCGCACACCTCTTCTTGGGTGCCCCCGGCGGTTTGTAGGCAAAGACATCTGGGTAGACGACTGACAAAACAGGAGCCGCGCGGCAATACTGCCAGAGCCCCAGCGGAGACGCGAGGCAAGGTCTCGTCGGTGCCTTGGATGCGACTCCTTACTCGTCTGTGTTGCCTCGGTGGTCACGACACCAAGGGCACGAACCAGGCCGCTCGCAGTGCTTCTCGGACCAAACCTGTGGGCGTATTCTCCAGCACCACCAGGGTCTGGAGGCGGTCGCCGTTGGCGTCGCCCTCGGGAAAGACCACGCGTCCCCCAGGGGCGAGCTGGGCGAGCAGCGCAGGCGGCAGGGGGTCCACGGCGCACCCCAGCACGATGGCGTTGAAGGGGGCGCGATCTGGGGCCCCCAAGGCACCGTCGCCCAGGCGCAGCTCCAGGCCCGGGGTCTGCAGCTCGGCGTGGATGCGGGCAGCCTGGGTGTGGAGCGCCTCTCGCACCTCGATGCTCACGACCTCAGCGCCGCATCGGGCCAGGATGGCTGCCTGGTAGCCCGTGCCTGTGCCCACCTCGAGCACTCGGTAACCCGCCCCCACCCGAGCAGCTGTGACCATGGTGGCCACGAACTCCGGGCAGGTGATGGGCTGACCCCAGGGCAGGTCCAGGGCGCCGGGACCGTGGGCGGCTCGGGCGAGCTCCGGCGGCACGAAGGCCTGCCGGGGCACCCGCAAGAAGGCGCGCAGCACGGTCCAGTCTTCGATGCGACCCTCCCGGAGCAGGCGGGCCACCATGGAGAGCCGGGCTCGGAGCATGTGTTCCGAGCGAAGGGCCATCAGCGGCGGGCTTTTCGGGAAGCGAGGGTGCGGGATCTCTTCGACTTGGTCTTGTTCCAGTCGGCGCCGTAGGTGGCCGCTGTGAGCACGTCGTTGGCCGCCCCCATCTCCTTGAAGACGTCGGCGGGCTGGATCTCGCCGGACTTCAGGTCTTCTCGGAGGAAGGACTGGTAGTAGTCGAGCATCACGGCGGCCAGGACGGTGTCGGTGTCCTCGCTCTTGGCCTTCTCCACCAGGGTCAGCACGTTCTTCTCGATCTCCTTGGCTGTGGCGCCCGAGGCGAGCAGCTTGTTGATGCTGCTTAGGGCCTCGTTGGTGGTCTTCTCGCCAGAGAGCTCCTTGAGCGCGCTCTCAGTGGCTTCGTCGTCCAGCTCCGAGTAGCGGGCGAACACCGAGGCCTCGTTTGAGGATGCGCTCTCGTCTTCGGCGGCCTGGGCAGGGGCAGAGCGAGTCGCTGTGTGGCCAACCGCGCCGATGGACACAAGGGCGACGAGGGAACGGAAGAGCAGACGGGAAACGGGCATGTGGCCTCCTGGGGAGCACAGGGATGAAGAGTGCGCCGAGCGGTGCAACTATGGCCCGGAGGGCGCCCAGATGCCACTCGATCGAGAGGGATGTGAGATCCCAGTAGGGATGGGCGAGGCGACGCCCGGCGAGGGTGGACTGGCCGGCGCCGGAGTGGCCCATGATGAAGGTAAGGACGAGTCCACGCCCCGTTGGCCGAGCACGCTGTAGACTCCGCCCGATGCTCGGCCCCTTCCAGCTCGACACCATCCTGGCCCGCGGCGGCACCGCTGTGGTGTGGCGTGCCCACTACGCAGACGCCCGACCCGGTGGCGTGGCGCTCAAGGTGCTCACCGAGGAGCGGGCACGAGACAAAGCCGACCTGCAGGCCTTTCGCTCCGAAGTACGCGCCGCAGCCCGCCTGATCCACCCGGCCATCGCCAGCGTCTTGGACTACGGCGAGGTGGGCCCAAACGACCTGGAAGACCTCCCACAGGGCTCCCCCTGGCTGGCGATGGAACTGGGCCAGGGAACTCTGCACGAGCGCTGCGGAGGGCTGGACTGGCCCGCCATGCAGCAGGTCCTAGAGCAGCTGCTCAGCGCACTGGCCCACGCACACGCACACGGCCTGATTCACCGAGACGTAAAACCCCGCAACCTGCTGCTGGTAGACGGCGCCTGGAAGCTGGCGGACTTTGGTCTGGCCCACGTGCTCTCGGAGCAAGCCGACACCCGGATCATCGGCACCCCACGCTACATGGCGCCCGAGCACTTCGCGGGCGCTTGGCGCGACCATGGGCCTTGGACCGACCTGTACTCCCTGGGCTGCTTGAGCTGGCACATGGTCTGCGGCGTGCCGCCCTTCTCCGCCGCCAAGACGCCCGGCACCCTGCGAGAGGCCCACCAGACCTGGCCGGTGCCCGAGCTGCGGCCCGCCCATCCGGTGCCCGCCGGCCTGGAGGGGTGGATCCGACGCCTGATGGCAAAGGCACCCCGAGACCGCCCACAGCTCGCCGCGGACGCCCTGCATGCCTTGCGCGCCTTGGGTCCAGCGGTCCCCCACCGGTCCACCCCAGCGATGCTCGGCCCTGCCGATCAAGAGATGGCCACCGCCGAGCTGGACCTGAGTGAGACGCCCACGCTGCTCCCCGCTCCCCAAGCCCTGGAGCCGTGGCCGCATCCCCCCTTCTCCCCCGACTGGCGCGACGACGCCCGCTTGCCACCGCCCGCCGGTCTGGGCCTGCTGGCCCTTAGAGCGCGGCCTGTGGTGGGACGCCGTGCCGAGCGCGATCTGCTCTGGGAGGCCCTGGGAGAGGTGATCACGACGGGGAGGATGAAGGTGGTCGCACTGAGCGGCCCGGTGGGGGTCGGGGCCACGCACCTGGCCAACTGGCTCGCCACCGAGTCCCACGCCCGAGGCCAGGCCACCCAGCTTCGCTCCAACTGGTCCCGTGGCCGAGGCCCCTCCGAGGGCTTCGCGCCAACCCTGGAGCGGGCCTACGCACTCCATGAACTGGAACCCGCCGCCCAGCGCACCCGCCTGGCGCGCCTGCTGCGCGAGGAGAGGGTGGAGCGGCCCGAGAGCGAGGCTCAGATCCTGCTCTCCATCCTGCACCCTCGCTTCCCGAAAAGCCCGCCGCTGATGGCCCTTCGCTC